>JAGOME010000021.1 GCA_017993715.1 Phycicoccus sp. | reverse complement strand
GTGACACCCCCAGCTCGCTGCTGGTGTTGCCCCTGGCCACGGTGGGGGAGTACTTCCCGTTTCGAGCGCCGCAGGCTCGCGGGTTCGAGGTCGGCGCCCCTGAGGACGACGCCGATCGCTTCCGGGGTTACCTGGAAGGAGTCGCGCATGTCGAGCGGCTCTCCCTGGATCTCATGGCCGAGGCCGGTGCCGCAGTGACGGGCCCACAGCTCACGATGGGCGGCGGATCCGCCAACGACACCTGGATGATCGTGCGAGCCTCTATCCTCGGCCGTCCGACGGCCCGACCCGCAGCCACCAGCTCCGCCTTCGGGGCTGCGGTCGTGGCCGCGGCCATCGATGGTGACATCACGGCCGCGGCTCAACACTTGGTCCGCCGAGCCGCGACCTTCGATCCCGATCCGCATCTGGCGGAGCAGGCGGCCCACTCCCACGAGCGGTTCCTCGCCGAGCTCACCACCCGCGGATACCTCTGAAGGAGAAACTCGTGCAAACGCTGTATGCCGTCGGAGTCGACGTCGGGGGCTCATCAACCAAGGCGGCCATTCATGCGCTCGACGGGCGTCTGGTCGGCTCGGCGTCGGTCGGCTACGTCCCCGTGCAACCGGCGCCGGGCGTGGCCGAATACGACCCCGCAGAGCTGACCGCCGCCGCTGAACGCAGCATTCGGGACACCATCAGAGCCTCGGGAGTGAGCCCCCGCGACATCGTCGCCGTCACCTGCGACGCGATGATCTCGGGCGCGGTCGGCCTGGCTGCGGACGGCACGCCCTCGACCGCGTACACCACGACGTTGGACACCCGCTTCAACCACGATCTGGACCGGATGCTCCGGCACGCTGATGCGATCCGATCGCGTTGCGGCAGTGGGGCGCCGGTGGTGGCCGCCAAGATCGCCTGGTATCGCGACCGATTCCCGAAGGACTTCGCGCGCACCGCACGATTCGTCCTCGCCGGGGGCCTGATCGGCGGCCATCTCGCCGGCCTTCGGGCGGAGGATGCGTTCGTGGACCCCACGGTGCTGTGGGCCGTTGGACTCAGCGACACGAGAGCCCTGCGATGGAGCGAAGAGTTGCTCGAGGCCTTGGACATCCCCGAGCACGTCCTGCCCAGGGTCGTCCCCAGCACGACCGTCGTTGGCGGAATCACGCCCGAGGTCGCCGCTCGGACCGGGTTGCGCTCCGGCACCCCTGTGGTCGCCGGGTGTGGCGATCAGATGGCGGGCTTCCTCGGCGCAGATGTCCTTCGCCCTGGCGTGATCGGAGATAGTTCGGGTACCTATGAGGTGGTGGGCCGCAGCGTCACGGACTTCGCTCCGGACCCCGGCGGTCACTTCGACGTCATTCCCTCGGCCCTCGGAACCGGCTACGTCAAGCAGTCGGTGGTGGCGATCGGGGGTGGCTTCACCTGGGCCTGGCTGTGCGACAACGTCCTCCAACTTGCGCCGAACGATCGTGGTCGCGCCGATGCCCTTGCCGCGCAGGCCCCGGCGGGCAGTGATGGACTGCTGTTCCTGCCGCACTTGGGGGGCCAGGGAGCTCCAAGTCGACCTGCGATGAGGGGCGGCTGGCTGGGTTTGGGCTGGGAGCATGGCCAAGCGCACTTGGCCCGCTCGGTCATGGAAGCGATCGCCTTCGAGATCGCCTCGGCGGCAACGGCATTCGGCCCTCTTGGTGAGGCTGACCGCATCATCGGCTACGGCGGCGGGGCGCGCAGCGAGGTCGCCGCACAGATCCGAGCCGACGTCGCGGGGGTGCCTTTCCATTCCCTCGGAGACATCACCCCGGCAGCGCTGGCCGCCGCGCTCCTGGGCGCCCAAGCGGTCGGGGAGCTCATGGACCTTCCCGCGGTTGTCCGCGCGACCCTGCCGAGCCCACGCATCTTCACGCCCAATCACGACCATGCGCGGACGTACGCCGTTCTCCGACAGCGGTATGCAGCCGCGCTTGCCGCTGTCGGTGGCCTGCCCGCGTTCGGCGGGTGAGTGAGGCCTTGAGCGGCCCGCGTACTCGGCTAGAGCCAGGGAACGATGTCGCGCACCTCTGGTGAGCTCACACCTACCGCGACCATCTCGCGCATCCGGCCGACGATCATCGGCACATCGAGGGTGGCGAGCAGCGAGCGCACCCCGTCGAACTCGGACCGCCACACCAGAACCGCGTCGAAGGCGTCCGTGTCGACGTCGCCACGGGCCTGCCACGGCACTGCCTCCAGCCCCGCTTGGGTCGGGGAGATGGCGGTGACGACCTGATGCCAGACCCCTGCGTCAGCCAGGCCGTCGAGCAGAGCGCCGGGGACCTGGACGAAGGGGCAATCGACGAAACTCACGTCCTGACCAGCAAAAGCCAAGTCCGTCAAGAGCATGTGGTCATGAGAGTCCGGATCCCGAGCGACGCGCAGGCGGCCGGAGGCTGCGGGTCGTTGGAGGACGACGACACTGTCATGTTGGTAGTACGTCTGCGGGCCGAAATCGAGCCACGAATAGCGGTCCGGATCCAATAGGCCCAGCGCTGAGGCGGCACCTTTGGAGACCAGCATGGCGGCCGGCTGGTCGAGCTCTGCGAGGCGTTGAGCCCGCCGCCCAGCACCACGAATGATGTCGAGCTCAACCCCCACGCCACCAATAGCCAGTTGGTCGCGCACACCCAGCGTGATGGCCGTGGTCTCGATCGCCCCCGGTGGAGGCAGCACGATCCGCAGCGGAGGAAGTCCGGCGGCGTGCCAGACCAAACTGGGATCCAGCTCTTCGATGACCGTGCCCTGGTGCCCCATGACGCGCAGTCGCACCGCGCCGACCTCGACGAGATGGCGGACAGCCTTCTGAACTGTGCCGCTGCCCACCTCGAGTCGTTCCTGCAATTGCAAGGTGGTGGACATCCGGGACCCCACTCCCGCGCGCAAAAGGTCGTCGGCCACCTCGAGGAGAGCGCGCTCATCGGCTCGACGGCGGAGACGAGCGACGTCCTGATTCATGGTGCAGACCCTCTCAGTCGGGGATCACCCCGTGCGGCGCGTACGGATGTAGTCTGCCGCGACTGCGAGCACCACGACTGCACCCTTGACGATCAACTGCGTGTAGAACGGAACTCCCATCAGAATCAGGCCGTTGCTGAGCACTCCAATAATGAGCGCCCCGATCATCGTCCCGAAAATGTGTCCCTTCCCGCCAAAAAGGCTCGTGCCACCGAGGATGACTGCCGTAATGGCATCCAGTTCGTAGCCCTCCCCAGCCGTGACCTGGCCGGATCGGACCCGCGCCGCGAACATGATCCCGGCGATTCCCGCCGTGACTCCGGAGATGACATAGACGCGCAGGAGGACCCGCTTGACTTTCACGCCACCAAGGCGGGCGGCCTCGGGGTTGCCCCCGACGGCGTACACGTGGCGCCCGAACCGGGTGCGCTCAAGAATGAACCAGAAGACGGCATACGTGATGATCATGATGATGACCGTGCTCGGAATGCCGGCGACCGCGCCGTTGCCGATGAAGTCCAGCGGGGACTTGCCGTCAATAGGCACCGGTTTGGCGTCGGTCAGCGAATACGCCACGCCGCGCAGATACGTCAGGGCACCCAGCGTGACAATGAATGGCGGCAGCATGAGATAGGCGATGGCCGCCCCGTTGATCAATCCGGCGACCGCGGCGAGCGTGAGCCCGAAGACCACCGCCACGATCGGATTGACTCCTCCGTTGATCGCGATGACGGCGCCGACCCCCGACACGGCGACGATCGAGCCCACCGACAGGTCGATACCGCCGGTGATGATGACCATCGTCATCCCGGCGGCGAGAACGGCGTTGATCGAGACCGATTGCGCCACATTGAAGCCGTTGCGCACGGTGAGGAAGTTCGGGGCGACCAGGGCCATGAAGATGACCAGCAAGAGCAACACCCCGAGAATGCCGTACCGCTCCCACAGCTGGGCTCCCCGCGAGCTGCGGGGGGAGGGGGGTGGCGTGGGCGTGGTGACGGCCTCGTGGCCGGCAGTGGTACTCATTGCGACTCCTTCTTGGCGACGCCCGTGGCGTGCAACATGACGGCTTCCTCCGTGGCCTGGGCCCGCGGAATATCAGCGACGATCCGACCCTCACGGACGACGAGCACGCGGTCGCTCATGCCGATGACCTCGGGCAGGTCGCTGGAGATCAACAGGACTGCCGCTGACTGAGCGACCAGCTGGTTGACGGTGCGGTAGATCTCATTCTTGGCGCCGATATCGACGCCTCGCGTGGGCTCATCGAGGATCAGCACGCGCGGCATGGTCTGCAGCCATCGGCCAATCAGGGCCTTCTGCTGGTTGCCGCCGGACAGCTCGCGGATGCTCTGACGCAACGAGGTGCTGCGCACACTGAGGCGCTGCACCATGGCGGTGGCCGAGGCCCGCAGATCGCTGCGACGCAGGACACCGAACCGTTGGTCACGATCCAAGGCCAGCAACCCGATGTTGTCCACGAGATCCCCGTCGGGGATCAGGCCCTGGCCCTTGCGGTCCTCGGTCAAGAGGGCGATGCCGGCGGCAATGGCGTGGGCGGGTTCGGTGATGGTCACGCTCTCACCGTCGATCGTGATGGTGCCTGCGGTGGGGCGATCTGCCCCGAAGATCAGGCGAGCAATCTCGGTCCGTCCGGCACCGATGAGCCCGAACATGCCGACGACCTCACCCGCGCCGACGTCGAGGTCGACTGGCCCGATGCCGCGGCCGTCGGTCAATCCCCGAACCTGGAGGCCGGGGAGGGGCTCGGTCAGGCGGTGGCGCTCACCCTGTGCGTAGAGGTCGTCCAGGACGCGGCCGATCATGTCGGTGACGACCCCCTCGGGTGTGACCTGCGCTCGTGGACGCGTCGAGATCAGCCGGCCGTCCCGAAACACGGTGACCCGATCGGCAATCTCCCAGACCTCTTCCATGCGATGCGAGATGTAGATCAGGCCCATTCCCGACGACCGCATTGTCCGGATGAGCTCGAAGAGCCGTTCGGACTCGGCCTGGGTCAAGGCGGCCGTCGGCTCGTCAAGGATGAGAATCCTGGACTCCTCGGCGACGGCGCGGGCAATCTCGACCATCTGCTGCATGCCGATGGACAGGCTGCGTATGGGTTGGGTTGGATCGATGTCCGCACCCACGCGAGCCAACTTGGCCCGCGCATCAGCCAGGACCTTGCGTCGATCCAGGATCCCGAGCCCACGGGTCGGCTCCTCGCCGAGGGCGAGGTTGTCGGCGATGCTCATGTCCGGGATGACATTCAACTCTTGATGAATGATGCCGATCCCGCTGGCCAGTGCCTGGGCGGGGGAGCTGAAGCGGACATGCTCCCCGCCGACGGTCACGACTCCGTCATCGGGTGCGTACACGCCGGCCAGGATCTTCATGAACGTCGACTTCCCGGCGCCGTTCTCGCCCATGAGGGCATGGACCTCACCGGGACGGATATCGAAATCGACGTCCTGCAGGACCCAGGTCCCGTTGAAGCTCTTGCCGATTCCGTTGACCCGTAGCAGTGGTTCAGGCGTGGATGCGTCGTTCATGGATTGCTCCTAGGTCGGGGGTGGCGGCACGGATAGGGGTGCCGCCACCCCCTTCGTCGGACAGGGCGTCAGGCCATCACCAAGGGGTGTACTCGGCGAGGTTGGAGCGGTCGACCCACTTGGAGTCCAGGAGAATGCCGCGATCGGTCAGGGTGCCGCCGTCGAACAGTGTTTTGGCAGCCTTGAGGCCCTCGACGACCATGGCCCGAGGGTCCTGGGTCGCGGTGCCGTAGAACATCGAGTCCGGCTTCTTCAGCTCCGCGACAGCGTCCGGGCTGCCGTCCACGCCGACGATGACCAGGTCCGTCTTGCCCGCATCCTGCGCGGCGATCAGCGCCCCGAGAGCGGTCGGGTCGTTAATGCCGAAGATGCCCTTGAGGTTCGGCTGCGCGGTGAGGATATCGGTGGCGATCAGCTGTCCCTTGCCGATGGAGTTGTCACCATTCTGGTGCGCGACGATCGTGATCCCGGAGATCTTCTCCAGGGCTGCCTTGCAGCCCTCGACCCGCTGCTGAACCGCGGTGACGGCGGTGCCGTCGATGATGGCGACATCGCCAGCGTTGCCCATTTTCTCTGCCATGGCGGTGCAGGCGGCCTCGCCGGCCTGGGTGTTGTTGACCGCAGCGAGGGCCTGAGCTCCGCCCGCGTCGTCACCGACCGCCACGACGATCATGCCGGCCGCTTGCGCCCGCTCAACGGCCGGCTGGATGCCGGTGGAGTCGACCGCATTGAGGAGCAGGACGTCGATGCCCTGCTGGATGAAGGTGTCGATCTGCTGGTTCTGGGTGTTGAGATCCTGGCGTCCGTCCTGGACGGTCAGGGTGAACCCCTGGGTCTTGGACTCTTCCTCTGCCGATGCCTGCATCGCGCTGAAGAAGGGGTTGGACAAGTCGGACACCATCAGGGCGACGGTGTCGAGCGTGCCGTCGGGGCTCTGTGCACCACTACTGGTGTCGCTCCCGCTGGAGCATCCAGCGATTGACGCCGTCAGCGTGAGTGCCCCCAGGGCTCCCACAGCAAACTTCTTGTTCATCTGCCACCACCTCGTTGTCGTTGGCCGTGCCGCGCGGTCTGTCCTGGAGGACAGTAAGCAATTTGCGGCATGTTGCTGCATCAGCATGGCGCGATTGTCATCGGCCGTCAACCCCCCAGATGTGGCGGGTTCTCTCCGTCGAAGCGGGGCTTGACGGTGAGCGGCATTCCCGGCAGTATGCAGGAATCAGGAAATTGAAGATTGCTTCACGTCTCTCGTGAAGCCGATGGCGAACTCAGGAGACCTGCATGTCAACCAGCCCTGAAGTGGCTCAGTCAACTCTCGGTCAGGCCACCGCAGCCTTGCGGCTCGCGATCGGCGAGGACCGGGTCCTGACCGCGTCCGCGGTCCTCGACGACTACAGCCATGACACGTGGCCGCTCTCAACCGTGGCCAGCCAGTTGGGGCGCCATGAGCATCGCCCGGACGTGGTGGTCCAGGTCGCGACCGAGAATGACGTCCTGGCCGTCCTGGAGATCGCCCGGGAGCACTCGGTCGCGCTGACCGCCCGGGGCCTGGGATCGTCGGTCACGGGACAGCCCTTGCCCACCCGTGGCGGGATCGTTCTCGATCTCGCGGGACTCGTGGGGGAGCCGGTCCTCAGCGAGACCGACCTTACGGTGACGGTGCCCGCCGGTGTCCGCGGCTCGGATCTGGAGGAGTGGCTCCAGGAGCGTGGGCTGACCCACAACTTCACCCCGCAGTCCATGGCTCGTTCCTCGGTCGGAGGCTGGCTGGCGACCCGGGCCACGGGGCAGCTCAGCTCCAAGTACGGCGGCATTGAGGTGTCCGCGGTCGGGGCGCGGGTTGCCTTGGCTGACGGATCGATCATCACGCTGGGGCAGCGTCCGCGGGCCGCCGTGGGACCAGACCTCCTGCAGATGTTCCTCGGCTCAGAAGGCATGTTCGGTGTCATCCTCGAGGTGACGTTGCGGGTCTACCGCCAGGCACCCACGACAATCTCGGAAGCCTTCACCGTCCCCACGGTTGACGCCGGACTCGCCGTCTTGCGAGAGGCATACCAGGCCGGATTGCGGCCATCGCTCATGCGCCTCTACGACGCCTCGGAGGCCCGCCACGCGGTGCCTGGGACAGACCCTGGGCCGGTGCTCTTCCTCAGTCACGACGGCCTGCCGGACGTGGCGCGCGCCGAACACGCCGCCTCCAGTGCCATCGTGGCGGCCCACAGCGGTGCCAGCCTCGGCGCGGGGCCGGTCGATGCGTGGTACGCCCGCCGATATGACTTCTCGACCGTCGAGAAACTCCTGGCGCAGGAGGGCGGATATGCCGAAACCGTCGAGGTGGCCCACCTCTGGAGCGGCTTGCCCGAGCTGTATACCGAGCTCACCACTGCCCTTGCGCCGCTCGCCGATGAGGTCCTCGGGCACTTCTCCCACGTCTACACCAATGGTGCCTCCCTTTATGTCATCCTCCTCGGCCAGGCCCCCTCGAACGAAGAGGCGCTGCGCCGGCTGGAGCAGATCTGGCAGGTTGCCATGGAGACCACGACGCGCGTCGGCGGTGAACTCAGCCACCATCACGGCGCCGGGCTGGCCCGTCAGGAGTACATCCCCGCCAACCTCGGATCGCAACACGAGGTCCTGCGTCGGATCCAACACGCCTTGGACCCCACAGCCGTCCTCAACCCGGGCCACTTGGGCCTGTGAGCCCGGCTCGCCGGGAAAGAAAGGTCATCTCATGCCTTTGGTGAATACTCTCGATCTCGTCCTCGCGGCGGGTGCCGGCGGGTATGCCGTCCCGGCCGTGAACGTCGCCGACGAGCTATCGATGCGGGCCACCGTCGCGGCCGCGCAGGCCGTCGAGTCTCCCGTCATCATTCAGACCTCGGTCAAGACCGTCCGGATGCTCGGGAGCGACATTCTGGCCTTTGTGGCCCGGAGCCTGGCGAATCGCGCGAGCGTTCCGGTGTCGCTCCACCTGGACCACTGCCCCGACCGGGCCGTCATTACGGAGGCCATCGCGGCGGGTTGGACGTCGGTGCTCTTCGACGCCTCCGACCGGGACCTGGCCGCCGCGACCCGTGAGACTGCCGAGGTCGTCGCGCAGGCGCATGCCGCCGGAGTCAGCGTCGAGTCGGAGATCGAGAACATCGTCGGCGTCGAAGATGGTGTCGGGGGTGATGACCTCACGCACGCCTACTCGGTTGCCACCCTGATCGAGGTCGCTGAGGAGACAGGAAGCGATCTCATCGCACCCCAGCTGGGCACGGCCCACGGGCTGTACAAAGCGGAGCCGGTCCTTCGCGTGGATCGGGTGCGCCAGTTGGCAGCCCTGAGTGACATCCCGATCGTGCTGCATGGCGGCACTGGGCTCGCTGCCGAGGATTTCCGGGCTTTCATCGACGCGGGCATCTCCAAGATCAACATCTCCACGGCACTGAAGCTGGCTTACCTTCAGGCGTGCCAAGACCATCTGGAGGCGGCCCGCGCCAGTGGCGTCCACGAGCCGGTGAAGATGTTTGCGGATGTCACCACGGCAGTGGAACAGGTGGTCCGCGAGCACGCCGAGCTCTTCGGGTCCGCGGGTCAGGCGAACGCATGACCGGGCGCGCGCTGATTCTCGACTGTGACGGGGTGCTGGCCGACACCGAGCTCGATGGGCACCTTGTGGCTTTCAACCAGACCTTCGCCGAACTGGGCCTGCCCATTGCGTGGACGGCCGATGAGTACGGCGATCTGCTGCGCATCGGTGGGGGCAAGGAGCGGCTTCGGGCCTACCTTGGGGCCCACCCCGAACTCGACCTCGGTGATGACGACACCGTTTCTGACCTCGTGGCGCAGGCCCACCAGCGCAAGAGCGCGATCTACGTAGACCTGGTGGAGTCGGGAGCATTGCCGGCCAGACCCGGGATCGCGCGGCTCGTCCACGAGGCTCTCAACGCGGGGTGGGCCGTGGCGATCGCCTCGACCTCGGCCTTGGCCAGCGTCCAAGCCGTCGCGAATGCCGTGCTGGACGCCGCGGATCTCGGCCGGCTGAGCGGCATCTTCGCCGGCGACGTTGTCGCAGCCAAGAAGCCCGCGCCCGACATCTACCACCTGGCCGTGCAAACCCTCGCGGTGGACCCAGAACTCGTGATCGTGGTCGAAGACTCGCAGTCGGGTGCCGCGGCAGCCGCAGCGGCCGGCCTGCGGCACCTGGTCACGCTCAGTCACTTCACGCATGACGACGCCTTCCCGCAGGCCGCCACCGTCGTCGAGCACGTCGGCGTTGCGGGTCTGCCCACGAGGACCGTGGCCGGTGCCGATGTGGTGCACGAAGGGTTGGTCACCGTCGACAGCTTGGAGGCGCTGCTGCGCACGCCCCGCCCCTGAGGTGCGCCATCCCCGAATGGGGTCCTGGAGGGTCCGCAGAGGGGTGAGGTCGGCCCGTCAGTTCTCGTCACGCCCGCCCGGGGCATCGCTGGTCGTGGCGCGGTGACCAGGGCGGGGATGGTGTTCTGGCTAGGACGCTGCGGCGCGGGTCGAGCGGGTGATGGCCCGCCGGATCCGTTCGCCGATGACGTGGGGTCGGGACAGGGCGGCCCAGGTGACGCGGACGACCTCCCAGCCGAGGTCCCGGAGCCGGTCCTCGCGCTTCTTTTCGCGCCAGACCTGCTCCCGGCCAGCGTATTTATTCTTGCCGTCAAACTCGATGAGGACTCGGTGGCCCTGCACCCGGAAGTCGGCTCGCCACGTGGTGCCCCCGTCCGGGATCTTGAACTGCTGGCTCGACCTCGATCCCCGATTGGTGCAGGATCAGGGCCAGTAGGGATTCGCCCGGCGACTCGTGGCGTCCGTCCGCGATGCTGAGTGCGGCATTCGTCGGCCCGATACCCGCCCGCCGCGCCAACCGACTGCTGGCGTCGGTGAGGTCCGCCTTGGTGGTGCGGCCCAGACGCAAGGCCGCGGCGGCGATCGCAGACCGAGGACGGTTGAGGCAGCCGGCCTACACAAATGGCGATGGCGGCGGGGACCGCCCGGAGGCGTTCCCTTCCGGTCCACAAAGGTGCCTGCGACAGCGCCGCCGACAGCCACCAGCCGTCAGGCGCGGAAGCCCTTGACGTCCTCGATCGGCCGCGGCCCCGGTCCGACGTAGCGCGACGAGGGACGGATGAGGCGGCCGGTGCGCTTCTGCTCCAGGATGTGGGCCGACCAGCCGGCGGTGCGGGCACACGCGAACAGCGGCGTCATCATCGAACCCGGCACCTCGGCAAAGTCGAGCAGCACGGCCGCCCAGAAGTCGACGTTGGTCTCCATCTTGCGCTCCGGATAGCGCTCTGCGAGCTCAGCGATTGCGGCCTTCTCGAGCTCCAGCGCGACCTCGTAGCGGGGTGCCTCAAGCCGGCGGCAGGTCTCCCGCAGTACCGCGGCACGTGGGTCGTAGGCCCGATAGACCCGGTGCCCAAAGCCCATGAGCCGCTCCTTGCGGTCCATCACCTGCCGCACATACGCGCGGGCGTCACCGAGCTGCTCGACGCCCTCGATCATGTGCTGGGCCCGCGACGGAGCCCCACCATGCAGCGGTCCGGACAGGGCACCGATGGCCCCGGAGAGGCATGCCGCAACGTCCGCGCCCGTGGAGGCGATGACCCGCGCCGTGAACGTCGAGGCGTTGACGCCGTGCTCCGCCGCCGAGATGAAGTAGGCATCGATGGCCTCGACGTGCTTGGGGTCCGGCTCGCCGCGCCAGCGGATCATGAACCGCTCGGCGATCGTCGACCCCTTGTCGACCTCGCTCTGGGGGACCATGGGGCGGTTGAGACCGTGTGCGGACTGCCCGATGAACGACAGCGTCATGACCGATGCCCGCGCCAGGTTGTCGCGTGCCTCCTCGTCATCAATGTCGAGCAGCGGCTTGAATCCCCACACGGGCGCGAGCTGCGCCAGCGCCGACTGGGCGTCAACCCGGATGTCGCCGCTGTGCACAGGCAGCGGGAACGGCTCCGCCGGCGGCAGACCGGGGTCGAACTCGTTGTCGACGAGGAGCCCCCACACCTGACCGAAGGACACCCGACCGACCAAGTCGTTGATGTCGACGCCGCGATACCGCAGGGCGCCGCCCTCCTTGTCGGGTTCGGCGATCTCCGACTCGAAGGCGATCACGCCCTCCAGTCCCGGGCGGAAGTCGGGGTCGGCGATCACCGATGCGGTCTGCTGGGCCATGGATGGGCTCCCTGTCGTGCGGGGGTGTGCCCGAGTCCTCGTCCGGGCGCTGTCATTGTGCAACGTGGCCGGGGATGGCGCAGTGACCTGGGTCCCCCCTTCCGCCAGGCGGACAGGGGGGCAGCACCGAAATGACCGGCATGATGCGGTGGTGCCATCCCTGCTCCCGGACCTGTCGCCCCTTCGCGACTACCCGGCATTCGCTCGGGTTTGGTCCGGATTCGCGCTCTCGGGCATCGGCAGCCAACTCGCGGTCGTCGCCATTGGGCTGCAGGTCTACGACGTCACCGGCTCGACGGCCTCGGTGGGTCTGGTGGGTTTCTTCGCCCTCGTGCCGCTCATCATCTTCGGTCTCTACGGCGGGAGCTTGGCCGATCACTTCGACCGGCGGACCGTGGCCATGGTCTCGACCCTTGTTGCCTGGGTGACCAGCATTGCGGCGGCGGCGCAGGCCTTCCTCGAGATTGGCAACGTCTGGCTCCTCTATACGCTGGCCGCGGTCTGGTCCGGTGCCTACGGCGTCACGGCGCCGGCCCGCACGAGCATCTATCCGCGGATCCTGCCGCCCGACAAGCTCCCGGCCGCCAACGCGCTCAGTGTCCTGGCCATGGGGACCTCGATGCTGCTCGGCCCGTTGTTGGCGGGGTTCCTCGTCGATTGGGGCGGCTTTCGTGCCGCGTACAGCGTGGACGTCGTCATCAGCCTGGCCGCCCTCTGGGGACTGAGTCGGCTGGGCCCGATCCCGCCGCTGCCGCACGACGACGACGCGCAGCCTGCCCGCACCGCCGGCTTCGCCTCCGTCCTGGACGGCTTCCGGTTCTTGAGCACCGCGCCCAACGTGCGGATGACTTTCGTCGTCGACATCGTCGCGATGGTCTTCGCGCAGCCACGTGTGCTGTTCCCGGCGGCCGGAGCGCTGATCCTCGGGGGCGGGGCCAGCACGGTGGGATACCTGTATGCCGCCGCGGCCGCCGGATCTGTCCTGGCCTCGGCCTTCTCGGGCCGGCTGGGTCACGTGCGCCGTCAGGGACTGGCGATCATGGTGAGCATCGCCGGGTGGGCGATCGGTGTCGCTGGCCTGGGCGTGGCGCTGCTGGCCGCTGGTCACGTCGTGGACCAGCAGATTGCCCTGTATGCCGCCATGTCCTCGATGGCCTTTGCTGGCGGCGCCGACGCGATCTCGGCGGTCTTCCGTACGACGATCCTGCAAAGTGCGGCGCCAGATCGGATGCGCGGACGCCTCCAGGGAGTGTTCACGGTCGTCGTGGCCGGCGGTCCCCGACTGGGTGACCTGCTCGGCGGCGTCCTCGCCCACCGACTGGGGGAGGGCTGGACCGCCGTGGTCGGCGGAAGCGTCTGTCTGGTCCTCATCGTTGCCCTGGCCGTCAACCAGCGTGGCTTCGTGCGCTATGATGCCCGCCACCCCACGCCCTGACGCCCGACGGCTCGTGCGCCCACGGCATACGATCGCAGGGTGAGCGAGCGGATCGACTACACCGGCGAAGGCCTCGACGAAACCGACCTAGCCCCCACCCCTTTGGGGCAGATCCAGCAATGGGTTGACGCTGCCTTGGCTCGTCAGGCCGAGCACGCGGACGTCCCCGAGCCCGTGGCGCTGTCCCTGGCCACCGTGGACCAGAACGGCGCCCCCAACGTGCGGTCGGTGCTCATGCGTTTCCTCGACGAGCGAGGGCCAGGGTTCGTCACCGCCACGACCTCGGCCAAGGGCCGCGAGATCCTGGCCAACCCCCACGTCGCGGCCGCGTTGGTCTGGCCGTCGATGTTCCGTGCGATCCGATTCCGCGGCAAGGCCGTCGAGGTCGATCGCGACGAGGTCGAGTCCTATTTCGACTCTCGGCCCTATGGCTCGCGGATCTCGGCGTGGACGTCCCGCCAATCCGAGCCGATCGGCTCCCGAGCCGAGCTCGAGACTGCCTACGAGGGGTTTGCCGCCCGCTTCCCTGACACCGGTGACGACGCCGATGTCCCCGTCCCCGACTTCTGGGGCGGCTACCGCATCATCCCGAGTGAGATCGAGTTCTGGGGTGGGCGGCGCAACCGCCTGCACGACCGGATCGTCCTGACCCGTGTGGGTCACGGGACCCTTGCCGATGCGGCCAGCTGGGCGGTGTCGCGCCGCCAGCCATAGGCCGCCGCCAGCCCACCTGAGCGGAGTTGCTGCGCCACGGTCCTCGCTCTGCGAGACTCGCGCCATGGCTGACAGCGCGGGTCAAACCACCACCGGGACGGGCGAGAGTTCACGCGACCTCGTCGGCACCTTGAAGAAGGTCGGGCTCAGCCTGCTGGCGATTGTCCTGGTCGGGATCTTCCTGGCCGCGCTGTTGCCGCGGTGGTGGGCACAGCAGATCGGCCAGCTCATCGACGGCCGGATCACCTATGGGTCGTTGTTCGGCGTCCTCGTCGGCTTTGTGTGCGCCATCGTCCCGCTGCTCCTGCTGTTCTTCGCTGTCCGGGCCAGACGACGCGGCTGGCTGCTGTGGGTGTTGCTCATCGGCACCCTGGCCACGGCCTTCCCCAACCTCATGACCCTATGGATCGTGTGGGGCACCGGGAACTCGGCCCATGCGGGCGAGCGCGTCTTGGACGTCGACGGGCCCGGCTTCCGCGGCGGCAGCCTGGTCGGTGCCGTCCTCGGTGCCCTGTTGTTCCTCGTTGCCGCCTGGGCGCTCTGGCGGCGGGACTCGGACGACAAACCCAAGACCTAGCGCGGCCGCTCGCCGCCGTGCCCCAAAGCGTCGGGGGCTACCGGGTGAGTCCCGCGGCGAAGTGTCCCCGGGGCGGTCTCGACGCGACCCCGATAGATCCGATCCCGGTCGAACGCATCGGGGGCGGGGGCGCTGCAGGGTTGCGGCTCGTACAGCATCCATCGGATCTTGTCCGCGACCGGTGTTGCCGATGTCCCCGTTGGTCGCGGGCGCGATCTGCGCGGCGACGGCACGCCCCGCGACCGCACCCCTGGACAGGCGGGTCCGGCTGCCCGGCGCGCTCCACCGTAGAAGTGGTCATGGCCCAGCGCGACCCGATTGCCGCCGCGACGGCACGGCATTCTCAGCGGGTTCCTCGAAACAGCACTCCGGGCTCAGGGCCGTGGTCGGACCGCCTGGGGGTCGACCGCGATCCACGTCGCGGCCGCGATCGCCAGGGTGTCGCCCGCCGCGTCGACGAGCGCGGTGGCCGATGTGTGTTTGCGGCCTGAGCCTCCCGTCGCCGTGGCCATGACGACCAGGTCTGAGCCCGCTGAGGGGAGTCGGTCGATGACAGCGGTCATCTCGCCCAGGACCATGGGTCTGCCAGCGATCCCGGCAGACCAGCCGCCGGGGCAGTCCAGGGCAGCCCAGACGTCAAGAGCCTCGCTCGCGCGGGGGGTCCAGGCGGCGGCATACCGGCCCGAGCCGTCCTCGAGAGGGCCCGGCCGCAGGCAGAGGGCATCAGCGGGGTCACGATCCGGTCCGCACGAGAAGCACGTGGCGAACGGGTGATCGTGCAGGCCCTCGTAACGCTCCGCGGCCGCGGTCGCCACGTCGAAGGGCACCGCCCCCAGCCCTGCCGACGTCGGCCGGAGGGCGGCCCAGGCCGAAGCGACGACATGCTCGCCATCCAACAGCACGGTTGTGTCGTCCTGCTGACTCACCACGAGCGGTCGGTCCAGAGGCGGCGGGGAATGCAGCCGGACCCGGACCGCGGGCAGATCCGTGGTCGTGGCAACGAATGCCGCAAGCGAGCCAGCCGTCCAGCCACCATTGCCGGACTCCGGCGGGCCACAATGCCGACGATCGACGGTGAGGATCATGAGCTCAACCTAGGCCCGCCCCGCTGTGCCTTGCGGGGTTGGCGACGATTGCCTGGCCTGGGGCCACGGCGTTCGGCGTTCTCCCCAAAGCGGTCACCGCCGTCCTGATCTCGGATGACACCGACGCGCGCGCTGAGGACTGTGCTGAGGACTTCGGCGGGGCCTCGGCGTGATGTCCGTCCCGTCGCCCGGTGTCACGGGGTTCCGGTGGCAGCATGACCGCATGGCTGACGGTCTGGCGCAGGAGTTCTCTCTCCGCCGCATCGCCGTCCCTGCCTTCGGGCCGTCGACCCTGTGGTCCATCGGCAACGGGGCGATCCTCCCCGTCATTGCCCTGTCTGCGCGCGACCTTGGCGCCTCGGTCGGGGTCGCCGCGCTCTTCGTGGGGATCGCTGCGGCGTCGGAGCTGTTGTTCGCCGTGCCGGCCGGGATCGTCGTGGACCGATTTGGGGAGCGACGCGCGTTGATCCTCGCTGGGCTCGGTGATGCGGGTGCGTGTGTGCTGGCCTTCCTCGCGCCGAATCTCTCTGTCCTCGCTGTCGCCCTTGCCCTCATGGGACCGACGGGGGCTGTGTTCCTCTTGGCCCGCCAGTCGTACCTCACCGCCGCAGCGCCGGTGCCGATCCGGGCGCGTGCCATGTCGACGTTGGGCGGGGTCACCCGGATCGGCTATTTCATCGGGCCGTTGATCGGCGCACCGGTCGTCGCGGCGTGGGGACCTGCCGGGGGGTATGCCGTCGCGGCCGTCGGGGGGCTCGCCGCGGCAGCGATCGCCGTGTTCAGCTCGGACCTGGTGGTCGAGGAGTCCGAGAGCACCAAGATCAAGGTGCGCCTGCGCACGGTGGTGCGCGAGAACGCCAGGGTCTTCCTGACCGTCGGGATCGGGGTCATCGCCATCGGTTTGGCGAGGTCGGCCCGGGTCGTGGCGGTGCCGCTGTGGGCCGAACACATCGGCCTGTCGGCGGCCCAGACCTCCCTCACGTTTGCGGCGGCATTCGCCGTCGAAGTGCTCTTGTTCTACCCGGCGGGCTCGATCATGGACCGCTTTGGGCGGGTGTGGGTGGCGGTGCCGGTCGCGGCGGTTCTGGGGATGTGTTTACTTGTTCTCCCGCTCACCAACTCGCTCGTGGGCGTGACGGCCGTGTCGGTGGCTATGGGGGTCGGCAACGGCCTCGGCTCGGGGATCGTCATGACCCTTGGCGCCGATGCTGCACCGGAGCGCGGACGCGCGACGTTCCTCGGGGTCTGGCGACTCATCTCGCTTGTGGGGCACAACGGGGCCGCCGTGGTCATCGGTGCTGTGGCCGCCGTCGCGACGATCGGGGTAGCGAGCGTCGCCGTGGGTTCGCTCGCGATCATCGGGGGTGCGTGGTTGGCCCGTTGGGTGCCGCAGTACGACCCACGGGCGGGTGCCACCCGCGCCGTGGAGCGCGCTGGCGCGGGGTCAGCGCGCGGCGTTGCGCCCCGAGAGTCTGGCTAGGCTGGGCGATGTGACCGATCTCATCGACACCACGGAGATGTACCTCCGGACCATCTTCGAGCTCGAAGAGGAGGGGATCACGCCTCTGCGCGCGCGGATTGCCGAGCGGCTGGGCCACTCCGGTCCGACGGTTTCGCAGACCGTGGCCCGGATGGAGCGCGACGGGCTGGTGCGGGTCGCCGGGGATCGCCACCTAGAGCTGTCCGCGCAGGGTCGCCAGCTCGCCACGCGGGTCATGCGCAAGCACCGCCTCGCGGAGCGGCTGCTCGCCGACGTCATCGGCCTGGAGTGGGAATACGTCCACGACGAGGCATGCCGCTGGGAGCATGTGATGTCCGAGCGGGTCGAGCGCAAGATCCTCGCTCTCCTGGAGAGCCCCGAGCAGTCGCCCTATGGCAATCCGATCCCCGGACTTGACGAGCTCGGCGCCGACGGCGAGACCGTGGACTTCCTCACAGGGATGACCACATTGCCGCTCGTCGCCGGCCTTGAGCAGTCGGAGGTTGTCGTGCGCCGGATCGGTGAGCCGCTGCAGGCCGACCACGAGGCGCTGGCGCTCCTCACGGCCGCCGGGCTGCTCCCCGGGCAGCTGGCCCAAGTCCGGTCCGAAGATGACCGGATCATCGTTTTCCGTTCCGGGGCAACGGAATCCACTGGTGTCTCGCTCCCCACGAGCATCGCCGCGCACGTCTTCGTTGACGACCGGACGTGAGGGCCGAGGTCGCCGCACTGCCGGGTGGCGTACTGACGACCAGCATGCGGCGTGTCCTGACGATGCGTTGGCCGTGCGGTGGCGAAAATGTGACGAGCACATGGCGACCTGAGGGTCTCAGCGTTATCCGAATGTGACTTTTCGGGTCCGCCTCCCTTACGGTGGGCCCAGCCTCTATACGCGACGTTAGGTTTCTTCGTGCCTCCACGCACCCATGCAAAAGGCCGTCATGGCGGCGCTCGGCGCTCCTTGCGCGGCGAGCTGGCCGTCACGCTGAGCCAAAGCGGTGTCATCAAACTGGCTGCTGGCGGCGGTCTCGTCGCCGCGGTCGCGGCTTCGGTCGCGGTCCCAGCGATCGAGGACACCGGCATCACGACCCAGGCCGCTCCCAATGTCGCCTTCGCCATTCCGCGTGACGCCGGCAGTCAGGTGGCGTCCCGGACGACCGAGCGGCAGCCCTTGGGCGTCGATGGCCTCGTGACCCCGACCACCGACGTCGCCGTGAGCGCCCCGGTGGCGCCCTTGGCGACCGATGGTCAGGCCGTGTCCGGGATCACCGCCGAGGCCAAGCCTGTCGAAGTCGCCGCGACCCCGGTCGCGATCGCCGGCGTGACGGCCACGGCCGGTTTGGACACCTCCTCCTACGCCGGTGCCGGTGCGGCCCTGGGCCTGGGCTACAACGCCCAGGGCGTCTACTCGGCCATCGTCGCGCAGTTCGGCCAGTTGACCATGGGCGGATACCGCGCCGGTGACACTGGCGACCACGGCGCCGGTAGGGCGGTTGACGTCATGGTCGACTCAGCAACCGGCGATGCCGTTGCCGCGTTCCTGCAGGCCCACGCGGCCGAGTTGAACATCAACTACCTCATCTGGCAGCAGCGCATTTGGTTCCCAGGGGGCGGCTGGCAGTGGATGGCCGACCGTGGGTCGATCACCGAGAACCACTACGACCACGTCCACGTCTCGGTCTACTGAGTTTCTGAGCCGGCTGGGCCTCTCCCGGCCCGCCGAGGCTGCGGGACGCCGCAGGGCTCGGCCTGTCCATGCCAGGCCCCGAATGCCGAGTGATGGCCCGCGCCATGCCGTGGCGACGGCCGCCAGCCCCGGATGTTGCGGCGCTTGGGTGCCTTCTCGGTTGATGTGCGCCCCGCTCCGGGAGAGTCACATCACACCCTCTAGGCCTCCGAGAATGTCGACGTGAGGGCCATGGTCAAGCACGAAATCCCGGCGAATCTGAGGCCAAACTGAGCCTTTGGTGTCTGCACTGTGGAAACGTTCTGACTCCCTCGTGATCGAAATGTGACTTTCCGGCAAGGGGTGTGTACGGTTGTCGATGACCCGGTCCCCTCGACCGAGTTCTCACGGCGGACGCCGAGTCCTGCCACCGCCGTCGAGTCATCCGCACCACCGCCTGGCAGGAGCGGGGGACCCACTTCCGGGTCGTCGTGAGACGGCCCTTGGGGTGAAGCCGAGTGGCATTAGCCGCCGGCCGGGCGAACCTCTCGCCCGAACCCGACAGCTCACCTCGTAGGCGACGAGAGGTTCACTGTGACTCAGATCGTTGATGCAGGCCGTCATCGCTCGTCCGGCCGCCACAACCCCCTGACCGAGATCAAGGGCATCATGGCTCGTGCCGGCGACACGGGCGTCAAGGCTTCGGCCGTGCTGGCCGCTTCCGGTGGCCTGGTTGCCGCCTTCGCCCTGCCGGCTCAGGCCGCACCCGCCACTCCCGACAGCACGGGCCCGTCGACCGCGACCTTGACTCTCGAAAAGTCGCCCGCCGAGCGCTCTGCCGCCGGCGTTGTCGCCGCTGAGGCTCCCGCCATCGCCGCTCCGGCCCTGGCCGCCCCGGCCGACGCGGAGGCCACGGTCTCCGGCGTCACTGCTGAGGCCATCCCGGAGCCCGAGCCCGTTGTCGCGGTCGCGCAGGCCCAGGCGGCCTCCGTGGCTGGTGGCGCTGCGCCGACCCCCACGGCGACGGTCAACATCCCGGCCAACAGCGGGATCGTCGGCATCGCCGCCTCGCTGACCGGCATCTGGTACGTCTACGGCGGCAGCACTCCGGCGGGCTTCGACTGCTCGGGGTTCACCTCCTACGTCTACGCCCAGGCGGGCATCAGCATCCCCCGCACCTCCTCCGCCCAGCAGGCCGCGGCGACTCCGGTCTCCAACCCTCAGCCGGGTGACCTGATCTTCTTCGGCTACCCGGCCTACCACGTGGGCATCTACATCGGGAACAACCAGATGATCGACGCCCTCAAGACGGGCACGCAGATCGGCGTGCGCGACGTCTGGACCACCGACGTCAGCTACGGCCGCTTCTGATCGGTCCACCGAGATCCCCCGCGGCCAGCTGGCCGTGGGGGAGCTCGTGCGTTTCAGGGCGGGCGAGGCGCGTTGCGCCCCGTCGAGATGACGCGACACGCTGGCCGTTGTCGATCATCGTCGGCGTGTCGAGTCATCTCGACATGGCTGTTAGGTCGATGTGAGGGCCTCGTCGAATGCCGTGAGCAGCCGGGGTGAGGACAGCACGAACCGGACCAGCATGATCGGGTCGGTCGGGCTCGTGGCGGCCCGTACAGCGCCGACCGCCACCTGGGCGGCGTCCTCGGCGGCCCAGCCGTAGGCACCGGCGCTCACCGCCGGGAAGGCGACGCTGTGGGCGCCCAGGGAGCGGGCGACATTCAAACTGCTTGCGAAGCAGGAGGCGAGCTGGGACGGATCGCTCTGTCCACGGTTGCGGTTAGGGCCGACAGTGTGGATGACCCAGCGAGCCGGCAGATCCCCGGCGCCGGTGGCGACAGCCTCGCCGACAGGCAGTCCGTCACGGTGGGTCGTGCGGCGCAGGCGGAGGCATTCCTCGAGGAGCTGCGGGCCGGCCGCGGCATGGATCGCGCCGTCCACGCCACCGCCGCCGAGCAGGGTGCTGTTGGCGGCATTGACGATGGCGTCGACCTGCTGTGTCGTCAGGTCGCCGAGGATGGCTTCGATCCGGGTCATGCCTGCGATCCTGCCCCGTGCCTTGTACCGCCGGCATTGTGGCTGGTCGCTCGGAGGCGATGGGCTCCGCGCTGGCGCCATCTTGGCGCCTACCGATCGAGTTACCCATTAGTAGACGGGGTCCAGGCCCCCTCTACTGAGGGGTAACCCAATTGGTAGGCCACCGTGCACGCCGCGGCGACGCGATGCTCAGGGGCTCAGGGGCTCAGGGGCTCAGGGGCTCAGGGGCTCAGGGCTCGCAGGCCGAGCTCAGGATGATCTCACCCTTGTCGAAGTCCCGCGAGGAACGAACCCCATCCGCCACCGTACTGACGAACCGCTCCTGCGCCGGTGTCTCGCGCAGCGCGAGCACGGCGTCGCGGTTGGCATCGACGTTCTGCGTGCCGTCATCGCTCAGGCCCACGACGATCGTGCGGTCGCCCGTGGTGCGGCAACTGCGGCGCCGGTGACGGTGAGGGCGCCGGCGGCCACCACGGCCACGGCGGCCAGGCGTCGTGTCTTACGAGACATGCGAAGGGTTTCTCTCCCTTGGAGTCGTCCCAGTTGGGACGATGCCGAGGCTAGGGAGCCCAGCCCTATCGAGGGCGACCGCAGGGAGAACCGCTGGGCGAACGCCCGGCTCGTTTCTTGAGGGCTCCGCCAGCGATCCCTGGAGGTGGGTGCGGGGACGTCCGGATGCACCCGCTGACGTGCCACCGTCCCCAGCCTTGCCTGGCTCCTGGTGCATCCGGACGTCCCAAGAGGGGGTGTGCCACCTGTGGCCCCCCAGGCGAACCCGACGTCGCGGGCCGCCTCGCCAAGCGCCGACCTGGGGTGGATCTCGCGGGTGACCTGGGTGGGGTCCTGGCCCCAGTCAGATCACCCACGAGAGCTTGTGCTCCGACGCGGATCCAGGCCTGAGGGATCAGGTCGAGGAATCGGGCTCGGCCTGCTTGTCCCCGACCGGCTGCGACAAGCCAGGGACTAGAGCGCTGCCGCCGCGCAGCGCCTCGACGGCGCCGGGGGTGCCCTGGAGGAGGCGACGGCCCCGTCGTCGATAGCGCCAGATCTGGACCAGCCCGAACGCCCATACCAAGAACTGCACTGACAGCGCGATCCGGAAGTCCCCCAGCGTGTACGTTGACGGGCCCCCTGGCGCGAGCTGGTCCAGGATCATCCCGACGGCGCCCATCGTGAGCAGGGCGGCGACGAAGCCACCGACATTGACCACCCCGCTGGCCCGGGACAGCAGCTCAGGAGGATGGAAGGTGCGAGCCAGGTCAAAGCCCACCATCGATCCGGGGCCGCCGATCGCCGTGATGATGAGAACGACGACGAGCAGCCATAACGGTGCCGGCCCTGGCCACAACAGCAGCACCGCCCAGACGGCCATGATGGCGATGACGATGGTGAGCACGAGGGTCGAGCGGTCCCACGGATGGCGGGCCGTGAACCGGCCGATCAGCGGCCCCGACAGCATGGCTGTGACGGTCATGAGGATGAGCAGGTTGGCTGCTGTCGACGGGGAGAGTCCCTGTCCGAGAACGAGGAACGGGTATCCCCAGAGCAGGGAGAACACCGTTGCGGCGAACTGCGAGGTGAAGTGGGCGTAAAGCCCGATCCGGGTCCCGGGATTGCCCCATACCTCCCGCATGGTGGTGGCGAGCGCACGCATCTTGATCTTCTCGACCGGTTGGCCGGAGTAGGGGCTGTCCTTGACGAAGACGAGCATCGGGACCGCCGCCACCACTCCGAGGAATGCCGCCAGGCCGAATGTCCGCTCCCAGCCGAAATCGTGCAGAGCGAGCGCGAGCGGGGAGGCGGCCGCCACCGCGCCGAGTTGCCCGAGCACGCCGGTGAGTTGAGTAACCATCGGCGCCTGTCGGACGGTGAACCAGAGAGCGACCAGGCGCAGGAGTGAGGTGAAGATCATTGCGTCACCGATCCCCATGATGACGCGCGAGATCAGGCCGCCCTCGTAGCTCGCGGTGAGCGCGAACACACCCATGCCGGCCGTCATGAGGGTGAGGCCGACAGTGATCAGCAGCTTGGAGCCGTAGCGGTCCAGCAGGATCCCGACAGGCACCTGCATGGCGGCATACACCGCGAGTTGGAGGACGGTGAACGTCGAGAGCTGCGAGGCGTTGATCCCGAACCGCTCGGCGGCGAGGATGCCGGCGACACCCAGGCTGGTCCGATAGAAGATGGCCAGGACATAGACGGCCATCACCACGGCCCAGATGACCCAGGCACGGCGGCGTCCGACGTTGTGGACCAAGGTCCCCGGGCCGGCATTCACTCGGCTCAGAATACGAGGGAATGCCGTCGCGCGGCGGAGCCGTTCAGGCGCTGTCGGTTAGCAGACTCAAGGTTCGAGTGGCGGGACGGGCCTGGCCGGTCGAGACTGGAACGGTGCCCGGTCGAGGCTTGCAGGGGGCCTTGCAGAGCCGGTACCCATCACCGTGAAGACGGGGATCGACGAAGGCGCGTCGAGGCAGGGAGTGCGCCATGTCGACCACCCATCAGGCGAGCGTCTACGTGAAGAACACGTCCGATGGCGATGCGAGAGTCACGCTGATCCACGAGAACGAGTCCAATGGGAGGCAGTGGGGGACGTGGACGGCCTCTCCCGGGCAGGTCGTCGGTCCCCTCACTGTCGTCTTCGAGACCGGGTTCGGTACCGGTGGGATCCTCGACTGGTGGACAGTCAGCCTGGTCGTCTCCAATGGCTCCGCGCCGGGCATCTACCTGAACCGGGGCACCGCGGCATTCCCGTATCGCAAGGAATGCCAACTGCAGCAACGGGATGTGGATCGGAGCCTGAACCTCCAGGTCAGCACGTCACAGTTCGCGATCAACCTCGCTTCGGGGGGCTGCGCCGACGCCATGAGCAAGCTGTCCGACTACTCCCCGATCACCAACGTCTTCGTCCTCATGCTGGAGAACCGGTCCTTCGACCATATCTTCGGAGCGTCAGGCATCCCCGGGTTGACGGTGCCCGCGGCGGGAACAAGCAACTCCTACAACGACAAACGGTATCCAGTGACGTCGCCGGCACCCACCTCACTAACGTCCGATCCCGGCCATGAATTCTGCGACACGGTGCTGCAACTGACGGGGCAGGCGGGTTACCCGGTCGGCGGGCCATATCGGCCCATCACCATGGAGGGCTTCGCCGCGAGCTACGCAACCGTCGACGACGAAAGTCTCCCCGCCCCGGATGCGGCGCACATCGGCGACGTCATGCTCGAGTTCGCGACGAAGACGCAGCTTCCCGCGTCGTATGTCTTGGCAACCGAGTTCGCTGTCTGCGATCACTGGTTCAGTTCGATGCCGGGACCGACGTGGCCCAATCGGATGTTCGTCCACGCCGCGTCATCGGCGGGACTCGACCACAGTCCGACGACGGCCGAAATCCTCGCTTGGGAGTTGGTCAAAGGCTTCGCCTTCCCTCATGGGAGCATCTACCACCTCCTGTCGTCGGATCACTTGAAATGGCGCATCTACAACGACGACACCGACGCCTACAGCGATGACCCCGGCAAAGGCTCGAAGCTCGGTGCCTTCCCGCAGGTCACCGCTCTCAAGGGCGTCACTCTGCTGGACGTGAACTCTCTGTCGCACTTCGCTTCCGACCTCGAGAGGGCCTATCCCTATCAGTACACCTTCATCGAGCCCAACTACGGTGACGTCACCGCGGACACCTATGTCGGCGGCTCCTCCCAGCACCCCATGGACGATGTCTACGGCGGGGAAGGCCTGATCAAGGGGGTATATGAGGCGATCCGGAACTCCCCGCTGTGGGCGACAAGCCTGCTGGTCATCACCTACGACGAGCACGGTGGCTTCTACGACCACGTCCCGCCGCGACCGGCCCCACCGCCGAACGACGCCAGCGGATTCGACTTCAACCGCACTCACTTCCCGTTCGACCTCTACGGGGTGCGGGTCCCCGCAGTCGTCGTCTCACCGCTCATCGCCGCGCAGACGGTCGACCACACGGTCTACGACCACGCGTCGGTGGTGGCCACCCTCGAGCGCCTCTTCGGAATGCGGCCCCTCACCGGCCGCGACGGCAAGGCCAACGACCTAAGGGGCCTGCTGAAGCTGACCTTGCCGCGCACTGACTGCCCCACGGTGCTCCCGTCCCCGGTGCGCCCGCCCCCGCGCCCAACCTTGTCGGCGGCAGAACAGGCAGCCGATGACCTGATGCCGGTGTCGGACAGAGGAAACCTCCCGGCATTCCTCGGCCTCGCCGTCAAGGCTGCCTACGAGAGCTACGCGACGACTGAGGAGGAGCGGGCCCTGGTCGACACGGAGTATGCCTCGATCCGGACTCGAGGGGACGCCCGGGCGTTCCTGGGACGGGTGGCATCCAAGGTGGATCGGCTCAAGATGACTCGGGCGTCGGAGTCGCACACGCCCTAGTGTCGAGGCGATCGGCTCGCGCAGGTTCCGGCGGAGCTCAGGACGGCAGTCGGTCGTCCCCGTAGGTGGCGGTGATCTGCGAGACGACGATCCGGTACCCGTCGTACCAGCGGGCCACCTGGCCCTTGGCTTCCAGATGTTGCGGGAACTGCGCGAGTTGACGCACCGCCGCCATGTCCTCGAAGTAGTAGATGGCGTTGACCAGGCCGGCCTCCGGCGCGCTCCAGGTCTCGACCTTGACGAAGCCGGCGAGGCTGCGGGCGTGAGCATCGATCTGACCGTCGAGGCGGTGGAAGTCGTCGTCGTAGGTGCCGGGTTTGAAGATGAACTGGCAGCAGATCACGGGTGCTCCTCGGCGGAGATGAGGCGGGTGGAGACGTGGAGATCCGGGTTGAGGCCCTGCAGCTGGCCGATGAGGTCGCCGGCGGCATTCGACAGCGCGTCATCCAACATCGGCGCCAGGGCATCGAGGATGAAGAGCGCCGACGTGGTGTCCGGGGTGAGCTGGGTGCGGGGTCCTTGGCGCCAGTTCCATCGTCGGCACGTGACGCCGAGGTCGTCACACCACACGACCTCGCCGGGCTCCGGGTGCTCGATGACGTTCTCCCCGTTGGCCATCGTCGCGAACGACTCGGTCCCGGTCGCGCGCACCAGGCGCGGCCCGCCGACGTAGGTGGCCAGATCTTCACCACCGATGGGGACCTGGTGGATGACCGAGATGGCGTTGTAGATGTCGGTGAGGCGGTTGACGCGGGGGAGCCCGATGGCGGCCCGGCGGGTCAGCGCCTCGAGGCTGTTGCGGGTGCGTTGGGGCTTGGCGCCGAACGCGCGATAGGCCTCACGCCACGCACCGATGTGGGGGAGGTCCTCGACTGCGCTGTGCCCCAACAGATCTTGCGCAGTGGTCTCGGCCCGGCGCAGGAGAGCCTCCGAGGTGTCGTCGCTGTCTCCGGGTGGGATCCCGTCGATGTCGATGAGCAGGGCGCGATAGTCGGGCCGCAGGGCGAACACCGCCGTGTCCACGTCGGCTGCGGTCAGAATGGGGTGTTCAGCCATGGCTGACCTCCGTCGTGGTGGAGCCGACGCCGGGTTCGAAGACCGCCAGCACGAATGCCGCAGGCTCGGCGCCGGGGTTGGCGTAGGCGTGGGTGACGTCGCCAGGAAACGACACGGCGTCACCGGCATTCAGGGTGATGCTCTGGTCGGAGACGTCGAGGATGACCTGGCCCTCGCGGACCTGGATCAGTTCTTTGGTCCCTGCGGAGTGGGCCTCGCTCGCGTGCCGGTCTCCTGGACCGAGGGACCAGTCCCACAACTCGACGACGTCGGGCGGCTCGGTCCCCGCGACGAGCCTGCCGCGTCCGTCGTGTTCCCCAGTCCACAGGATCGGACCATCGCCGGCTCGGGTGACCGAGACTGGCTTGGGCGATGGGGGTGCGACCAGAGAGGGCAGCCCGATACCGAGTGCGTCGCTGATCTGCAGGAGTGTGCCCACGCTGGGGTTGACGGCGCCCTGCTCGACGTTGACCAGGGCACGACGGCTGATATCGGCCCTGTCGGAGAGCTGATCCAGCGTGAGTTGCTGGCTGAGACGCAGGCGTCTGACCCGCGCACCGATGACCTTAGCCAAGTGCTGAGCGTCGTCCATCATTGGTGCAGCATAATGCACACCTGTGCAGTTTGGTGCGCTGGAGGCCCGGCATCCGGGTCGACGTCAGGAGCCAAATGTGTCGCGGTACTTCGAGGGGGCATGGCCCGTGAGGTCGCGGAAAGCGACCGAGAATGCCGAGAGCGAGCCATAGCCAACGTCATGGGCGACGCGGGCGACACTGGCCTCGCCGACCGCAAGGAGTTCGACGGCGCGCTGGATACGCGATCGGCGCAAAGCCCCTCGCCAGGTGAGGCCCAGCTCGTCCTGAAACCGGCGCGCAAGCGAGCGTGGGGCGAGGCCGACATGGGCCGCGACCTCGTCAAACGTCAATGGCCCTGCGGGGCGATCTTCAGTGTGCGACAGGGCCTCGATGACCTCAAGGCTGCGGCCGACCGGCATGACCACCCCGTTGGGGTTCGCGGCGAGGCGCCAGACCACGGCGACCAGGGCATCGGCAACGGTTTGGTCGTGCCCGGTCATGGGCTCTTGTGGGGCCGCCCAGGTCGCAGCCTCGCGGACCAGGGCCTGCGCCAAAGGGGTGAGGTCGAACACGGCCAAGGGTGAGGTCGGAGGCGGGTAGCGGTGGCTGTCGATGAAGATCGACGCGGTCATCACCGGCTTCGGGACGCCGACCACCACCGGCTGCCCGGCCGCCACCAGGGCCGCTCGGGCCGGCGGAAGGAGCCAGCGCGAGCCCGCCCCTTGGAGGCGCAGCACGCCGCGTGATGCGCACACCAGGGAGTGGCGTTCGGGGACGAACCGGCGGTCAGCATCGGCACCAAAGCTGCGGGCGACGGCATACGCGGCTCGCATGGCTGGTCCTTCCGGCAGGTGTCTTCCCGGCCCGGCCAGGTTAGGCGGTCTGCTCGACCAGGTGGGCCTCGAAGCGCCGGCTGACCGGTGGCTCCGTGGCCAGGGTGCGCACCGTGGAGGCGAAGCGAGCGAAGGTATCCGAGGCGAGATAGCCCTGGAACTGGGCGTAGTCGTCCCATTCGTGGAGGACGGTGAGCTTCTGGTCATCTCCGGGCGGCACCAGGACCGCAAAGCGGCGGTTGCCGGCCATTGCGCGTACGGCAGCCGACTGGTCGGCGAGCTCGTTCAGGGCGATGGGGCGATTGGAGGCGGTGGTCCTCAGATCGACGATGGCGATGAACATGGAGCCTCGCTGGGGGTTGGGTCGGGCCGGGTGCCTGTCACCTCCATCCTTGGCCTGGCCGCGTGCACGCGCTGCCGACCAACGGACGATCTCATGCTCCGATCGGACACCTCGTCGCGATGCCGCCCTGGCTCAGGGCAGCCCAGCCCAGCGGTAGGCGGCGAGGCTTGAGGCGACGGTCAGACTGGCGCCACCCCCAGTGATGACCTGGCGAGCATTCGGCAGCTCACCGAGACACTCGTGGTCATGCACCGCGGGGTCATTGTCGAGCGGGGCCGCACTCAGGATGTCCTCGACGACCCGCAGCATCCGTATTCGCAGCGACTGCGGGCCAGTGTCCCCACTCCGGACTGGGACCTGGCAGCGGTGCGCAGCGCGCTGTCGGCAGCGGGGTGAGGTGTCCGCCGAGGCCGGCGATGGGCTGGGATCGATGCCGAGATCGAGATCGAATGCCGGGGTCGAAGTGTTGCTGTCGTCGCGTGGAGATTCACAGCCAGGTCGCAGTAGTTGCGTGATGTCGCGCGAGTTCGGGCGACATCACGCAAGATCCGCGACCTGCCGGTGAATGCCGCCCCACCCATCTGGTTCGCTGCCCTGCCCCACTGCGGCTTGCGTGCCCCCGGCGGGACTCCGGCTCTCGCTGCGTTCGAGCCTCCCCGTCATCCCTCCCGGGTCACGCAGCCTTGCTCCGCTGCGGCTTGCGTGCCCCCGGCAGGATTCGAACCTGCGACACCTTCTTTAGGAGAGAAGTGCTCTTCCCCTGAGCTACGAGGGCGGATCGAGGCGTGACCCGAACCGCGGACAAGCCTAGGGGACGCGCGGTCGACCCTCGGCATTCGGCGTCATGCGCAGTGGGACGCGGAAGCTGCAGTGGGACTCGGGAAGTGAGCCGAGGTGGGGAAGGTGTCCCGGGCGTGGCAATTGCCGCGCCCACATCCACCTTCCCCGTCCCCGCGGGAACTTCACCGCCCCGCCGGCTATAACACCCGCGCCCGTGAACAACCCGCGGGGTCCGCGGGAACTTCACCAGCGCGCCGGCTATAATACCCGCGCCCGTGAACAATCCGCGGGGTCCGCGGGAACTTCACGAGCGCGCCGGCTATAACACCCGCGCCCGCGAACAACCCGCGCCCGTGAACAACCGGCCTTAGCCGAGAGCCCCAATCGAGAGTCTCAGCCCAGGAGCTCCCGGCGAGACCGAGCCGGCTGAGGCCACCCGGCGTGATCCCTGTGACCCGCAGCCGCGTGCGCAACCCAGCGCGCGGCATACTGACCACCCATGACTGCCGACCCGACCCAAACCGCCGTGGTCGGCGATCCCATCCAGCGCCGCACCATCGGCACATTGGTCACGTCGCAGATCCTCGGCGGCGTCGGCCTGTCTGCCGGAGTGGCCGTCGGCGCTCTTCTTGCCGAAGAGGTCAGCGGCTCCCCGAAGTACGCAGGCCTCGGCTCGACCTTCCAGATCCTCGGGTCTGCCCTCATCGCCATCCCCGTCGCCCGGCTCATGGCCCGCCACGGTCGCCGTCCCGGCCTGGCCATGGGCTACACGCTGGCGCTCGTCGGCGGCATCGGCCTCATCGTCTCAGGCATCATCGGCTCATTCGCCCTCCTGCTCGCATGCAGCATCCTCTTGGGCGGCGCGACCACGAGCAACAGCCAGGCCCGCTACGTCGCCACCGACCTGGCCCCGCCTGACCATCGGGCCAGACAACTCAGCATCGTCGTGTGGTCCACCACCATCGGCAGCGTCCTCGGCCCCAATCTCGTCGGGCCGAGCGCCCCAGTCGCCCGCTGGCTCGGCATTCCGATCCTGACCGGACCGTTCGTCTTCTCCGTCATCGGCCTCGCCCTGGCGATCATCGTCGTCCTGACCCGACTGCGGCCGGACCCCCTCCTCGAAGCCCACCGCCGCGCCGGCACCCACCCCACCGACATCAAGCGATCCGACAGCGGCGTCCGCGCCGGCCTGACGAGCATCCTGGCCACCTCCGCGGGCCGGCTCGGCCTCCTCGTCCTCGCCCTTGGCCACGCGGTCATGGTCAGCGTCATGGTGATGACCCCGCTGCACATGCGCCACGGTCACGCCGAGTTGACGATCATCGGCTTGGTCATCAGCGTGCACATCCTGGGCATGTTCGCGTTCTCACCCATCACCGGCTGGGCGGCTGACCGCTACGGCAGCCGACGGGTGGCCATCGCCGGCTCCCTCATCCAGATCGCTGCCACGGTGCTTGCTGCGGTGTCTCCGCAGGGTTCCTCCTGGTCGCTCGCCCTGGGCCTGTTCCTCCTCGGCCTCGGCTGGTCCTGCACGCTGGTCTCGGGGTCCACCCTGCTGGTCAATGCGGTCCCGCTTGAGCGTCGAGCCGCCGCCCAGGGCGCCTCCGATCTCGTCATGGGGCTGACGGCCGCCACCAGTGGTGCAGTCGCGGGGGTCATCGTCGACACCGCCAGCTTCGCCGTCCTCGCGCTCGTCGCCGTCGGATTCGCCTCCGTGACCGGCGTGGCGGCCCTGCTGACCAGACGCGGCGTCGGCGCGCCCGCCCACAAGCCGTGACGCTCAGCGGAAGTTGTTAGCCTCACAACGTGACCGAGGCCGATCAGGACGGACCGCCGTCCGTCGAACCCCGAGTCCAGCAGGTGCGCCAGGCTGCCACTGAGTGGACTCGGCAACTCGTCGACCTCGGTGGACGCAACAACCTGCTGTGGTTCCGGGACCTTCCCCACAGCACCCTGGAGCTGAGCGCGGCACACCCGAGTGGCGTCGCCCGGCTGATGAGCGGGCACCCGGCCCGCCTCACGGACATCCTGCGCGAGGACCACGCCCTCGAGGAGGGCCGCGCCCGTGTCCGTGCGATCGCCGCCAAGGCGCGCGAGTTGCAGGAGGAGTGGGGCCTGCAGGCGGCATTCGCGGGTTTCGGGATGGCCACCTGGACTCTGCCCGGCACCGAGCCCGGCACCGAGGCCTCCCGTGGCCCGGCTGCCCCGATCTTCCTGCGGGCGGTCACGCTCAAGCCCCTCGGCCCGGCGCTCTCCGACTTCGTCATCGACCTCGGCGACGACGTCGAGCTCAACCCCGTCCTCGTGCACTATCTGCGCAGCCAGGCCAAGATCGGCATCGACGAGGCCGCGATCGAAGCGCTCGCGCGCAGCGCCTCCGGCTTTGACCCCTATCCCGCGTACGCCGCCCTCACCTCCCAGTGCGCAGCCTTGTCGGGCTTCACCATCACCCCGCGCATCGTGCTCAGCACCTACTCCTACGCCAAGCTGCCCATGGTCGCCGACCTGGCCGCCCAGGGTGCGCAGCTCGCCGACCACGACATCATCGCCGCCCTCGCGGGTGACCCGACCGCCCTCGCCGACGGCGCCGACCCCACGCCACAGCAGGCCCCGCTCGCGATCCGCGAGGAGCAGATCCGCCCCGACTTCCTTGTCCTCGACGCGGACTCCGCTCAGCACGAGGTCATCGAGCGCGTCCGAGCCGGTGGGCACGTCGTGGTCCACAGCCCCCCAGGGACCGGCTCGTCCCAGACCATCGCCAACCTCCTGGCGACGCTGGCCGGGGACGGCCGACGGGTCCTCTTCGTCTCACAGAAGCGTGCTGCCCTCGAAGCCGTCCTACGCCGGCTCGACGACGTGGGCTTGAGCGATGTGGTCTTCGACGTCCACGACGGCGCGCGGGCTCACCGTCGGATCATCGGCCAGGCCGTCGAGACGTTGGATGCCCCACAGCCCCGGCCCCCGGCCCCACAGTCCGTGCGCGACCGGCGCGATGCCGCCCAAGCCACCCTCGATGGCCATGCCCGGGCCATGCACGACGTGCGGCCACCTTTTGGGGTCAGCGCCGCCCAGGTGCTCGAGCACATCTCCGCCTTGGCCCATGGGCCCACCCCACCGCGCACCCGGGTCCGCTTCCGCGGCGCGATGCTCACCGGCCTCGATCGGCCGACCTTCGAGCGCCACCGGGACGAGCTGGTCAGGCTGGCGCAGTTGCAGGCGTGGCTCCGGCCTGTCGCCCCCGCCGATGAGCCTGGAATGCCGGGCGCCACCGTCGAGCCAGACGTCACCGACGCGGCGGGAATGCCGCTCACGCCAGCGGAGCCGCTCACGTCGGCGGAGCCGTCCGCGTCGGCGGAGCCGCCCACCGCCGGAATGCCGCCCGCGCCAGCCCGCCCGGACTCGCCGGAGCCAGCGATCGAGGGCGACCCCTGGTTCGGCGCCCGGATCGGGACCGCCGAGGAGGCCGAGCGCGCCCGCGACATCGTGGAGCGTCTCACCGGAACTGGCGTGGACCAGGTTGCCGCCCGCGTCGTCGCTGCCCTCGACGGACTGGCCGTCGGCCAGGAGGCGACGGTGCGTGAGTGGGGGAGCACCCTGGCCACGCTCGGTGCCGTGCGCGCCACCTTGGAGACCTTCCGCCCCGAGATCTTCGATGAGCCCCTCGACCTCGCCGTCGCCGCGACCGCGCCCGGAGGGACCCGCGCAGACCGTCCCGGTGCGTGGGAACGACGGCGGATCAAGGCCAGCATCCGGCGGCTGCTGCGCCCCGGCGTGCCCCCGCGCGACCTGCACACCGCTGTCGTTGACGCGGCCACCCAACGCACGGCGTGGCGACAGTTGGCCGGCGCCGGTGGGCGCCCGGAGATCCCCGCCGAGCTGGACCTCGCCCGCGCCGAGTACTCCGCCCTCTTCGCCGATCTGCAGTGGCTCGCCGACCGGCTCCCCTCCGCCGATGAGCCGTCCCTGGTCGATGAGGATCGCGCGACCCTGGGCCAGCGCCTGGCCGTCCTGGCCGCCCGGATCGACCGGTTGGCCGTGCTCCCTGAGGTGCGCGGTCCGCTCGATGCCCTCGACGCCGCGGGCTTCGGTCCCCTCATTGCCGACTTCGCCGCCCGGGAGATCGGCCCCGAGTCGGTGGTGTCGGAGGCTGAGCTTGCCTGGTGGGCCTCGATCGCCGTGGCGATTGCCGAGGAGGACCCGCGCATCGGGCAGCATTCCGGCGACCAGTTGCGCGGGGTCGCTGCCGAGTATGCCGCCGCGGACCGTCAGGTGATCGAAGACGGCGCGACGCGGGTGCGCAATGCCGTGCACCGCCGCGTGAGCCGAGTGGCCCGGGCCTATCCCGAGCAGGTCGCCCGGATTCGGGCTGCAGCGAACCGGACCTCTGGACACATCGCGCTGCGAGACTTGCTCACCGAGGCCGGCGAGGTGCTGACCGCTGCCCACCCCTGCTGGGTCATGAGCCCCTTGGTCGTTGCGTCGGTCCTGCCCCCGGTCCGGTTATTCGACGTCGTCGTCTTCGACGAGTCCTCGCAGATCCGCCCCGCGGTCGCCGTCTCGGCGATCAGCCGCGGTCAGCAGGTCGTGCTCTTCGGTGACGCCCAGCAACTGCCTCCGACCGCGAACTACAGCACGATCGTCGACGAGCACGAGGCCTCAGCCGCCGAAGACTCCGCGGCGGCCGACCTGCCCTCGATCCTCGACCTCCTCGCGCCCACGCTGCCCACGATGCGCCTCGGCTGTCACTATGGCTCCTACGACGAGCGGTTGATTGCGTTCTCCAACAGCCGTTTTTATGACGATGCGTTGGCGACTTTCCCAGGGACGGGCGGTGAGCCGGTCGTCACCCATCATCTGGTCCAGGGCGTCGGGCTTGTGGTCGGAGGCGGCGACGCGGTCGCGTCGACCCCGGCCGAGGTCGACGCCGTTGTCGCCCTGGCGTTGGAGCATGCGCGGCGCCGCCCCGACGAGTCGCTTGGCATCATCGCCTTCAGTCAGCCCCACGCGTCGCGCATCGAGGACAGCCTGCGTCGGGCCCTGGCCGACGCCGACCCGGCCACCGCCGCCTTCTTCGACGAGTCGAGTCCGCACCCGTTCTTCGTCAAGACCCTCGAACGCGTGCAGGGCGATGAGCGCGACGCCACCATCCTCGCTATCGGCTACGGCAAGACGCCGCATGGGCGGGTCCTGCACCGGTTCGGTGCCTTGAGTGGGGATGGCGGGGAGCGTCGCCTCAACGTGGCCGCCACGCGTGCCCGCCGGCGGATGACCGTCGTCTCGTCGATCGGCGCGGATGACCTCGACCCGGCCCGGCTGCGGGCGCCCGGCGCGCTGGTCCTGCGGGACTTCCTGGCCTATGCCGCCTCCGAGCCGCCGCCCCACCCCCAGGCCAGCAGCGCCTCCCCGCAACCCCGCTCGGGGCTGCTCGAGGACTTGGAGGCGCGGATACGGCACGAAGGCGCCACCGTCCTGACCAACCTTGGCTCGGGCCTGGGACAGGTCGAGGTTGCCGTCGCCGCGGCGGACAATGGTGGCCGCTACAGCGTTGCCGTGGACAGTGATGGTCCGGCGTATGCCCTCCGACCTCCGGGTCGTGATCGGGAGCGGCTGCGGACCGAGCACCTTGAGCGGCTCGGCTGGCGGACCACCCGTGTCCTCTTGCTCGACCTGTTCCGGGATCCAGCTCAGGAGCTCTCGCGCGTCATGCGTGAGGTGGACGGGGCCGCCGGACGCGTGGTGGCGGGCGACGAGTCATGAGCTCGGTGCACGGCCAGTCGCGCCAACCGGGACCGCCCCAATCGGGACCGCGCCGATCCGGACCGCGGCGGGCGGTCGCGCCGGCCACCCGTGATGGGCAGCCCATCGAGCCGGCCGGCCCGCCAGCCTCAGCACAACCGACAGGGCCGGCTCAAGCCGAGTCTCAGACCCGCGACGACACCGACGCCGGGTGGGGTGAGAGCGCCGATGACGCTCAAGGCACCCACGATCGCTGGCTGCAACAGCAGCGCCCGCCTCACTGGGAGTGAGACGGGCGCCAGCAGCGTGCGGGTGAGCCAGATCAGCCCTGGGCGCGGATCGCGTCCCGGATCTCCTTGAGGAGCTCGGTGTTGGGGTCGGCCGCAGCGGCCTCCTCGGCCGTGCCGAAGCGGGCCTTGGCCGCCTGGTAGGGCTTGACCACCAAGACGTAGACCGCGAAGGCCACGACGATGAATGCGACGACCGCGGTGATGAAGGCGCCGATCGACACCCCGCCGGGGTTCCAGTCGGAGAAGTCCGGAGTGCCACCGGCCTTGCCGATCAGGTCCATGATCACCGTGACCATCGCCTCGACAACCTTGCCGAAGGCGCCGGCAATAACCACAGCGACCGCGAGCTCGACGACATTGCCTTGGAGCAGAAACTCCTTGAAACCCTTCATGTGGGTCAGTCCTTTTTACGTCAGTGGAATGGAGGTGCCCCCCATGGATGATGCCTGCATACCCTAACGGGCCAGTTCACGTGCTGTGGTCTCGTGTCTAAGGTGTTGGCCCGAGAATCCAGGAGAGCCTGACCCAGGGACAGCCGATCGGCGCGTGGGCCATGTCCCCCTGCGTGCCCAAGGTGCTCCTGCTGCGCCAGTGCTGAGCCGCCCCGACGCGCTCGCGCTGGCCGCCGGTCACGACGGATGGGCGAGCAGGTGCGCCACGAGAGGCTGGCCGGGATCGGTGGCCGCGAGGAGCAAGCGAGCCTGCTCGCGGGTCAGGGCCAAGACCAGCCCTCGCGACCCCGCGTCAGGTTGATAGACCGAGGTCGGCGCGACCGCATCGATCGACAGCACCACCGTGCCCGCCGGGCCCGTGACCGACCGCCAGGCCCCGCTCGGGATCGCCGGATCTGTGGACATCGCCGAGACATAGACATCGACGAGCTCGCCTGGATGCAGCAGGTCGAGCGCGAGCGGGTCCGCAGCGACGACGTGAACCGGGGCGGTGCCGGGCGGGAGGTCGGCGTCCGCCAGCGGGGTGAGTCGGCTAGGGCGCAGTGGCTCGTCGGCGTCGACCGGGCCAGCGAGGCGACGTCCCACCGCGTCGTCAGCGACGGTGAGCACTCTGGAGGCCAGTCGCGTGGGCAGCTGGACGGTCGTCAGGTCCTGCGCCGTCACCACGTGGCCCGCTGGAAGGCTCCGAGCGCTCGCGACCACGGCGATCGTCGTGTCCGGGGCCAAACGCGTCGCGGTCAGGGCAAGCGCCGCCGCGAGGGCCAGGAGCGCGGCGGTCCGCCGCAGGACCAGGCGGCGCCACCGTGACCGTCGTGAGCGGACCGGTGGGGGGTCTCCCGTGCGACGGCGCGGGGTGCGCGACAAACCGAACATGTCCCTGAGGCTGGCAGCCCCGCGGCATTCGCCGCCAGGGTAGTCGTCAGGTTGTGGATGACGCCGACGCGGCCGCCGCACTTGTGGACGACGACCCCGCAGAACTCGACGACGAGGGCGACGAGGCCGTGTCACTCGAGCTCGATGACCCGGCCGCAGAACTCGACGACGAGTCCTTGGCGGGCGAGGTCGTCGAGGCCTTCTTGCCCGATCCAGTCTCGGACCGGCTGTCCGTGCGATAGAAGCCGCCGCCCTTGAAGACGACGCCGACCGAGTTGAAGAGTTTGCGGAGCCGACCGTCGCACTCGGGGCACACGGTCAGGGAGTCGTCACTGAACGACTGGACGATCTCGAAGCGGTGATCGCACTGAGTACACGCATAGGCATACGTCGGCACGGGGTACCTCCTGGCGGACGTGGGGATCGGCCTCCAGGATACGGGTCCGCGAGGACGGCGACCCCACGTGACCGTCCGGGCGGCGACTAGTCAGGCCGTCCCGGTGACCGGGGGGTGGCCCGGATCCAGCCGGCCAATCGGCCCTCTCGGGAGACCGCTTGCAGCCGTTGGAGGGTGGCCTTGCGCTGGTGCGCCGGCACGATGACGAGGAGTTGGTCCCCGTGCCGCAGCCGCGAGTGACCGGTCGGGACCAGGGACGTGCCGCCGCGGACAACGAGGGCGATGTTGGAGCCAACGGGCAGGCGCAACTCAGCGACGGTGACCCCACCGATGAGGCTCTCGTCGCCGACCGTGATCTCCAGAACGTCGGCGCCGAGCTCGTCGAGCGGCGTCATCTCCACGGAGAGGTCCATGACGTGGTCCTGGGACGTCAGGCCCAGGCGCTGGGCGACCCAGGGCAGCGTCGGGGCCTGCACCAGCGTGAAGACGACGACCAGCACAAAGACGAGGTCGAAAATCCAGGGCACCCCAGGCGTCCCCAGGGTCAGCGGCACGGTGGCCAGGACGACCGGGACGGCCCCGCGCAGGCCGGCCCACGACAGGAAGGCTTGGGTCCGCCAGGGGATCCGGAATGCCGTCGCGCTCACCATGACGGACAGCGGACGGGCCAGCAGGAGCAGGACGGTCCCGATGACCAGCGCCGGCAGCAACTGGGCCAGGAAGCCAGCTGGCGACGCGAGCAGGCCCAGGAGGACGAACAAGCCGATCTGCGCGAGCCACCCCAAGGCCGTGGACAGGCCGACCGTCGCGGGGCGGTGTGGCAACCCCGAGTTCGCCAGGACCAGGGCGCAGATGTAACACGCCATGAATCCCGACGTCCCGACCAGATCGGCGAGCGCATACGACAGGACGGCCACAGCGATGACGCCGATCGCGAACAGGGTCGCGGACCCGGTCGCCAGATGAGGCATGGCGCGACCGCCGAGCCAGCCCACGGCATACCCGGCGGCTGCTCCGCCGGCGAGACTGATCACCGCGGACAGCGCGAGGGACCACCACGGCCCCGGGCTCTCCCCGGGAGTCATCGACATGGCCACGCTCGTCACGAGCAGCACGACCGGGGCATCGTTGAACCCGGACTCCGCTTCGAGCATCCCCGAGATGGACTTGGGCAACGGCACTCGTCGCAGGACGGCGAACACGGCTGCGGCATCTGTCGAGGAGAGGATGGCGCCGATGAGGACGGCCTGCTGCCACGGCCAGCCCAGGACGAAGTGCACGGCGAGGCCGACGACCGTGACCGAAACCAGGACGCCGACAGTGGCCAGCGTGATGGCGGGAGCAACCGACGAGCGAATGCTGTCCCACGACGTCGTCAGCCCACCCTCGATGAGGATGAGGACGAGCGCGGCATACCCGAGCACCATCGTTAGGCCGGTGTTTTCCCACTCCACACCGATCGCGGCCTCCCCAAGGAGGAGGCCGATCCCGAGGTAGAGCAGGAGGGTCGGCAGGCCAGATCGCGCCGTCCACCGCACCGCGGCAACGCAGATGATGACGACCAAGGCGCCGACGAGCAAGACCTGCCGCAGGTCGATCAAGTCGAACCCGGGCCACTCGGGATGTACGGCGCCGACGAACACCGATGTCACGGACACACTCCCTTCCGATGCACGCCACGCCGTCCCAGAAGGCCTAGTCTCGCAGGATGAGTCAGACACCTCGGAAGGCGCGGTCGACCGCAGTCCGCCGAGTCCTCCTGGTCGCCCTGGCGTCGCTGGCCATCCTTGCGGTCGTCGCGGGCGTGGCGGCCACGTCGATGTACCGTGGAGCGCTGCCTCAGACCGAGGGCGAGATCGACCTGGAGGGTCTGAGCGCAACGGTGCGGGTCCTGCGCGACGACCACGGCATTCCTCAGTTGTACGGCGACAGCGTCGGTGACCTGGCGATGGCCCAGGGTTACGTCCACGCCCAGGACCGCTTCTTCGAGATGGACCTGCGCCGCCACCTCGCCAGCGGTCGTCTGGCCGAGCTCATCGGGGCCGACGGCGTCGAGAGCGACCGGGTCGTGCGGGCTGTCGGCTGGCGGCAGGTGGCCGAGGCCGAGCTGCCGATCCTGGAGCCCTCAACCCGCCAGTTCCTCCAGTCGTATGCCGCGGGCGTCAACGCCTGGATCTCCACCCACAGCGGCTCAGATGCAGCGCTGGAGTATGCCGTGCTCGACCTCGACCTCCCGAGCCATGCGATCGAGGAGTGGACCCCGGTGGACTCCCTGGTCTGGCTCAAGGCCTTTGCCTGGGATCTCAAGGCGGACTACGCCGACGAGCTCACCCGGGCCCGCTTGTCCGCGCGGATGCCCCAGGAGCAGATCCTCGAGCTCTACCCGAGCCCCGACCTCGAGAGCCGCCCGCCGATCCTCGGGCCCGACGAGTGGTCGCCCCAGGCCGCCGCCGTGTCGTCCGGGTCCTCAATCGAGGGAGCGGTGGCGACCCTCGCCAGCGCGGCGGCGTATGACGAGGTCGCGCGGGCCCTGGCCGCTATTCCGGCCCTCGCCGGCCGAGGGGCCGGCATCGGCTCCAACTCGTGGGTCGTTGCGGGGAGCCTGACTGCGTCGGGGGAGCCGATGCTGGCCGCCGACCCGCACCTGGCGGCGACCGCTCCGAGCATGTGGTACCAGATGGGGATGCACTGCTCGGACGTGACAACCCAGTGCCCCCTCGATACCGCCGGGTTCTCGGTGGCAGGGATGCCCGGGATTGTCATGGGCCACAACGCCTCCATGGCCTGGGCGCTGACCAGCCTGGCCCCGGACGTGACCGACTTCGCCCTCGAGCGGATGAACAGCTCCGGGCAGTATCTCGTCGACGGAGAATGGACCGAGCCCCAGACCCGGACCGAGACCATCACCGTTCGCGGAGGCAGCGAGGTGACGTTGACGGTCCGCTCCACCGGCAACGGGCCGATCCTCTCGGACGTGCTCTCAGAGGTGAGCGAAGCTTCACAACGCCCTCCAACTCCCGACCCCGATGATGTCGGACGGGCCTACGCGGTCACGTTGCGCTGGACGGGTTTGACGCCGGGGACCAGCGCGGACGCCCTGACCCATCTGGCCCTGGCCACCACTCCAGCGGATCTGCGCAGCGCGGCCGCTCTCCTGACCGCTCCGGCCTTGAACATCGTCTATGCCACGGTGGACGGCCAGATCGGATACCAGAGCGCCGGCGCCATCCCGGTGCGCGAGCCTGCGATCGGGACGACCCCCGGCTTCTGGCCGGTGCCGGGTTGGGAGAGCCGCTACGACTGGACCGGCACGGTGCCCTTCGAGAGCCTGCCCCAGGTTGTCGATCCCGCGGACGGGGTCATCGTCGCGGCGAACCAGACGGTCACGGGCACGGCGACGCCGTTCCTGACGACCGAGGCGGACCAAGGTTTCCGCGCGACCAGGATCGCCGAGCTGCTCGCCGACCAGGGCTCCCTGGATCCAGCTGCCATGGCCGGGATCCAGACCGACGACGTTGACACCTTCGCTCCCGTCCTGGTCGAGGCCTTGCTGGAGGTGGATCTCGGCTCGGACAGTTTCACCGCGGAGGCACGGGACCTCTTGACGACGTGGGATCACTCCAACCCGGTCGAGGGTGAGGAGTCGTCGGCGGCGGCCTACTACCACGCTGTGTGGGCCAACCTCCTGGAGATCGTCTTCAACGATGAGCTCCCGACGGACCTCTGGCCGGATGGGGGTGCGCGTTGGCAGGCCGTCATCGTCCAGTTGTTGGCCAACCCCACGAGTGTCTGGTGGGACGACAAATCCACTCCCGGCGTCGTCGAGGGCCGGGATGCCATGCTGCGCGAGGCCTTGATTCAGGCCCGCCTCGAGCTCACCCGCAGCGTGGGCAAGGACCCCACGACCTGGCACTGGGGGCTGGTGCATCGCCTCGACGGACGCCATCCCGTCATGAGTGCCCCGACCCGCAGCGGTTGGGTGCGCAGCCTGTTCGAGGTCGGGCCGGTCCCGTTGCCCGGTGGGTCGACGACAGTCGACGCCAACGGGTGGGATGCCGCCGAGGGCTTCGCTGTCACGACGATCCCTTCAGCACGCATGGTGGTCGACCTCGGGGCGCTGGACGACTCGACTTGGGTCAGTTCGACGGGCGCGAGTGGTCACCCGGCCTCGGGTCATTGGGACGATCAGTTGGATGTCTGGGCCTCAGGCGCCCAACTGGCCTGGCCCTCCTCGGCCACCGCCATCGAGGCTGCCGCCGTCCAGATCCTTCTCCTGCAACCGCCCTCGTCCTAAGCCGCCCGTCCGGGACGGGTTCACCACCACGGCGCTCAGCCCACGAGGCGGGCGCCCTCGGCCGTGATGACCCCGTCGACCCGCTGGTCATGAGGCTCGGTCGGCAGGCCGACGTCGAGCAGCTCGCCGGGATGCAGGATGACATGCACGGCCGCGCCGGGACGGCGGCGCAGCAGCGCACGGTCGTAGCAACCGCCGCCCTGCCCGAGCCGCCCACCTCGGGTGTCGACCGCGAGGCCGGGCGCGAGCACGACCCGGGCCTGAGCGATCGCTCCCCGACCCTGCGCCGTCCGCTGCGGGTCATCGGCGAAGAACCAGTCGAGGTCGAGATCGGCCAAGGTGATCGGGAGCAGGACGCGAATGCCGCGCTGCGCCAGGGCCGCCAGTGTCGGGGCGGTCGGCGGCTCGGCCGGCACCGACTCGTACAACGTGACCGTGTCGCCGCGCTGCACGTCGGCCGCGTCGAGCACGCTGAGGACCTGGGCCGCGAGGGCTGGCCCATCGATGTCGAGGTCGCGCTGGCCCGCGATCACCCTGCGCAGGTCACGTCGGGCCGATCGCAGCGAACGCTTCTCCTGACGGGTCACGTGCACATCGTAGGGTTGGGCGCATGCCCGACGGAGGACTAGCGCAGGCCCTGGCCGCCATGCAGGCCCGTGGGGTGGATCCGCGGGCGCAAGCGGCATTCGAGCGGTTTTACGGGATCCTGGCCCGGGCGGAGACAGGATTCGTCCACGAGGACGATATCGAACCCCTGCGTGAGGTCCCGCAACTGGAGGAGATCGAGGTCGACGACGCCGCGCTGGCGGCCGCCCTCGCGACGACCGTTGTCGTCAAGCTCAATGGGGGCCTCGGGACGAGCATGGGCATGACCGGACCCAAGTCCACCCTGCTGGTCCGCGACGGTTTGAGCTTCCTGGATGTGACCGCCCGCCAGATCCTCGCGCTGCGGCGCCGTCACGGTGTCGAGCTGCCGCTGCTCCTCATGGACTCCGAGCACACCCGCGGGCCTTCCCTGGCGACGCTGTCCGCCTATCCGGATCTGCCTGTCGATGGCGTCCCCGCGGACTTCCTGCAGAGCACGGAGCCGCGGCTACGTGCCGACGACCTGACTCCCGTGCAGTGGCCAGCGGACCCCGAGCTCGAATGGTGCCCGCCCGGCCACGGCGACGTCTATATCGCGCTCCAGAGCTCCGGCATTCTGACAACGTTGCAGGACAGGGGATTTCGCTATCTCTTCCTATCCAATGCGGACAATCTCGGCGCCACGTGTGAGCCCCGGATCCCCGCCTACATGGCGGCCCACGGTATTCCCTACATCGCCGAGGTCACTGAGCGCACCCGAAACGACCGCAAAGGCGGACATCTCGCGGTCCGTCGCGCCGATGGGCGTTTGGTGTTGCGCGACAGCGCCCAGGTCGCCCCGGAGGACGAGGACGCCTTCCAGGACGTGACGCGCCATCCGCTGTTCCATGTCAACAATCTCTGGATCGACCTCACCGTCCTGACCCGTGAGCTCGCCACGCGCGACGGGGTGCTGCCCTTGCCGATCATCGTCAACCGCAAGATCGTGGACCCGGCGCTCCCGGACTCGCCCCGTGTTGTCCAGCTCGAGTCGGCGATGGGGGCGGCCGTTGAGGTCTTCGATGGTGCGCGCGCGCTGCAGGTGCCTCGTTCTCGCTTCCGGCCGGTGAAGACGACGAACGAGCTGCTGCTGGTGCGCTCGGACATTTATCGCCTCGATGAGGATTACCGCGTCGAGTCGCTCATCGACCACGAGGAGCCGTTCATCGATCTCGGCAGTCGCTACCGGCTGATCGCAGACTTTGAGGAGCGTTTCCCACAGGGGGCGCCGTCGCTGTGTCAGGCGGACAGCTTGACGATCGCCGGCGAAGCCGCTGATGCAGTCTTTGGCCGGGATGTCGTGGTCCAGGGGGCGACCACCATCGTGGCCGATGTGCCGGTGAGAGTCCCCGACGGGATGACCGTGACCGGCAACGTGAAAGGACTACCCGCCCATGAGTGACGCACGTGCTGGATTGCGCACCGTGGCCGAGCACCGACGCATCGTGCTCGACCTGATCGCCCGCCCACTGTCGGTCGAGGTGCCGGTTGCCGAGGCCCACGGACTGGTCCTGGCCGCCGATGTCGTCGCCCGCGGTGACCTGCCAGGCGTCGACAACTCGGCCATGGATGGGTATGCCGTGCGGGCTGCCGAGGTGGGTGGCGCCGACGCGACCGCTCCCGTGACACTCCCGGTGGCTGGCGACATCCCGGCCGGCGACACCCGCGCCCACATCCTGGAGCCAGGCTCGACCATGCGGATCATGACCGGTGCGCCGATGCCCGAGGGCGCCGACGCCGTGGTGCCCGTCGAGGATACCGATGGGGGAGTGCAGGCTGTCGCTATTACGGCGACACCGGTTGTGGGACAACACATCCGGTCTCGCGGAGAAGACATCCGCGCGGGAGAGACCGTCCTGACGGCGGGGACCCTGCTCGACCCCGGCCGGCTGGCGCTGGCCGCGGCGGCCAACGCGCCGACCGTGCGGGTCCACCGCCGCGCCCGAGTCGCGGTCGTGTCCACCGGGGATGAGCTGGTCCCTCCGGGGAGCGAGCTCGCCCGTGGTCAGGTGGTCGAGAGCAACGGGATCATGTTGCGCGCGTTGGTCGAGGCGGCGGGTGCGGATTGCGTGAGCCGGACCCACCTGCCCGACGAGGCGGGGGCTGTCGGTCGCTTCTTCACCGACCTGCCTGGCAATCCCGACGTCGTCCTGACCAGCGGCGGCGTCTCGATGGGGGCCTACGACACTGTCAAAGAGGTCCTCACCCGGGTCGGCGGAGTCGACTTCGTCAAGGTCGCCATGCGTCCCGGAATGCCGCAAGGCGCCGGCACGCTGCGCGACGGCCAGGTCGCGATCGTCACGCTCCCCGGCAACCCGCTCAGCTCCCTGGTGTCCTTCCACGTGTTCGTCCTCCCGCTCCTGCGTTGGCTGGCGGGGCGCGCCCCCGACCGGGACCGCCGGTTCACCGTGACCGCGGGGACCGACTGGGCCTCGGTGGCCGGCAAGACTGAGTTCACGCGCGTCGTGGTCGCAGCCGGGTGTGCGACCCCCTCAGGGGGGCAGGGCTCGCACATGGTCGGGGCTCTCGGGGCGGCCACCGGCTTGGCCGTCGTCCCGCCCGAGGTGGCGCGGGTCCAGGCTGGCGATGTCCTCGCGTACCTCCCCCTGCTCGGTCAGGACGATCCCCGTGGCTGACGAGCAGCCCGGGCCCCGGCTGACCCACGTCGACGAGAGCGGAGCGGCCCGGATGGTGGACGTGTCCGCCAAGGCGATCACGGCACGCCAGGCCACCGCCACAGGTCGAGTTCTGCTCTCTCCCACCGTGATCAGGCTGCTCAGGGAGGGTGAGGTCCCCAAGGGTGACGCCCTCGCCGTCGCTCGGATCGCCGGCATTCAGGCCGTGAAGCGCACTCCCGACCTCATCCCCCTGGCCCACCCGATCGCCGTCCACGGCGTCGTGGTCGACCTGCGCGTGGACGATGACGGCGTCACCATCGAGGCGACGGTCCGCACGGCCGACCGGACCGGGATCGAGATGGAGGCCCTGACGGCCGTCGCCGTGGCTGGCCTCGCGCTCATCGACATGGTCAAAGCTGTCGACCGGCATGCCCGGATCGCCGACGTGCGCGTCACCGCCAAGTCCGGCGGTCGGTCCGGCGACTGGGTCGAGCCGTGAGCGCCCCCGACCTGCAGGGCCGCACCGCCCGCGTCGTCACCGCGTCGACGCGCGCGGCCCACGGTGTCTATCCCGATCGGGGCGGCAGCCTCATCGTCACCACGTTGCGCGAGTGGGGCATCGAGGTGCCTGATGCCACAGTCGTGCCCGACGGCCCCGCGGTGGCTGAAGCGCTGGCTGCCGCCCTCGCCGACGATGTCGACCTCCTGCTCACCACGGGGGGCACCGGTCTCACGCCCACGGATGGCACGCCGGAGGCCACCAGGCCCTTGCTCACCCGGGAGGTGCCCGGCATCGCCGAGGCCATCCGGCTGCAGGGGGTGAGCGGCGGCATTCCGACAGCGGCCCTGTCCCGAGGGCTGGCCGGGATGGCCGGACGCACCCTCGTGGTCAACCTGCCCGGCTCGACCGGCGGGGTGCGCGATGGGCTCGCGGTGCTGAGCGGACTGCTGACCCACGCGCTGTCCCAGGCGGAGGGCGGGGACCACTGATGCCGTGGTGGCGACGGGACGATCGCCCGGGCACTCTGGCTCGGGTCGGCGCGCGGGGTCGCCATCCCAGTGCCACCCGGCATTCCGCGTCGGGATGGCCGGTGGTGTTGGCGGGACGGACGCCGCATGGGACGCCGATCGCTTTGCGTCCGTTGGCGCACGCCGACGCGACGGAGTTCCTCGACGTCCGCCGCGTGAATGCCGCGTGGCTGGCACCCTGGGATGCAACGGCCCCCGCGGGTCACGCCAGTCCGCGGACTTTTGCCGAGCTGGTCGACCTCTATGAGGCCGACGGCCGGGCCGGCCGGGCCTTGGCTTTCGTCGTGACCCGCGACGAGGTGATCGTCGGCCAGCTCACGGTCAGCTCGATCGTGCTGGGCTCGTTCCGGTCCTGCTCGGCCGGCTACTGGATTGCGCGCTCCAGTGCTGGCCTCGGGATCATGCCGACCGCCCTGGCGATGGCCGCCGACCATTGTTTCGACACGCTCGGACTGCACCGCATCGAGGTGAACATCCGGCCCGAGAATGCCGCCAGCCTCGCGGTGGTGCGCAAGTTGCGGTTCCGCGATGAGGGGATGCGGCTGCGGATGCTCCACATCGACGGAGACTGGCGTGACCACCGCTCCTTCGCACTGACGAGCGAGGACCTGCAGGGCGGGTCGGTGAGGTCTCGCCTCGGCTGAGACCACACGTCACAGCCGTCACTTTGGCGACACACCGCTCCACCTCCGCCGTCGCGTCGGGCTCGCAACTTACGGTCGTGGCGTGCAGCCTTCTTCCCTGATCTTCTTGGTGATCCTCGGGGTCTGGGCCGCCTTCTTTCTCCAGTTCTGGATGCGCCGCCGCGAGATGATCGCGACCGCCCGCACCGTCGACCGCTTCAGCGAGACGATGCGCGTGCTGGCCGTGCGCCGGGACGCCGACATCCCGACGCGTCGCGTGGCACCCGAGGTGGCCCGCGGGGTAGCTCGCGAGGTGGCCCCGGTGGCCGCTCGTCCGTTGCGCGCTCGGCCGCCCTTGGCGGTCCCGGCGCCCCCCGCGGACGCACCCATCATTCGTCGTCCCCTTCAGGAGGTGGCGATGAGTCCTCGTCGCACGTTGCGCGGCATCATGCTCGTGGTCGGGTTCCTCGGGACCCTGGTTTTCGCGGGACTCGCACTGACCGGTGTCATCCAGTGGGTCGGGCTGTCCGTCCCCGTGGCTATGACGCTCCTGGGCTATGTCTGGCTTCGACGCGGTGTCCGGCAGGAGGCGCGAGCCCGCGCGGCAGCACGCAGGCTGGCGGCACGCCGCGGAGGTTCACGCTCGTCGGTGCCAGGTGCCTCAGCAGCTGGCCAGCGGGTTGGTGGGGCCGCCGATCTCGAGGTCACTGAGGCTGCGCGTGTCGAGGTCGTCGCCCGTGCCGATGTCGTCTTCGACAACGCCCCGGCCGCGCGCCGTCCCGCTGAGGTGACGTCAGCGGCATTCGGGCCCGGATCGACGGTCGCCGAGACCGAGGTGGCGCCGCGCCGCAGGTCCGTGCGCACGGTCGATGATGACGACCTGCCGTTGACGTGGGAGCCGCGTGCGGTGCCGCTGCCGACGTACGCGATGAAGGCGCGAGCCGAGCGTCGGGTCTTTGATGAGCCCGGGTCGAGGGAGTCGGCATCCGCGGCGGTCGCCGAGGTCGAGGCCTGGGACGACGACCTGGTGCCACTGCGTCCGCGCGCCGCCAACGGCTGAGCCGGAGGCCTTGGCCCCGGACTAGTCGGGGGTCGGGGAGGCGCCGTCGAGGGCTTCGGCGTCGGCCGGATCGCTCGAGTTGAGCAGGTAGTGCCACACGGAGTCGACCACGGCGGCCAGGGGCACGGCGATCACGCCACCGACCACTCCGGCCAGCGAGACCCCAGCCGCGATGGCGACGATGATCGCGAGGGGGTGCAGGCGGACCTGCTTGCCCATGATGAGGGGCTGCAGGACGTGGGCTTCGATCTGTTGGACGGCGATGATGCCGGCGAGCATGATCAGCGCCTTGATCGGGCCCAAAGCGACCAGGGCGAGGAGCACGGCGACAGCGCCGGAGATCGTGGCACCGATGATCGGGATGAAGGCGCCGAAGAACACGATGACGGCGATCCCGGCCACGAAGGGGACGCCGAGGATGGCCGCGACGGCACTGATCCCCACCGCGTCGATGATCGCGATGATGACCGTGCCGCGGGTGAAGCCGGTGAGCTGGGCCCATGCCACGCGCCCCGAGCCTTCGATCTTGCCGCGCGCCGTGCGGGGGAACAGGCGCACGACCCAATGCCAGATGTTCTGCCCGTCGTAGAGGAAGAAGATGAGGGTGAACATCATGAGGAAGAAGCCGGTGACCAAGTGAGTGGCCGTCAAGCCGGCTGAGGCCGCGGCGGCGCCGATGTTGCTCAGTGAGGCGCCGAGCTGGTCCAGGCCGCTGTTGAGCCATTGCTGGAGTTGGTCGTCGGAGACCCCGAAGGTGGACTGAACCCACGTGCGGATCTGGTCGTACGCCTCGCTCAGCTGTTTGCTGATGCCGGAGAACTGGTCGACGAGCTGCGCCCCGACGATCGAGAGGATGACGGTCACCACGACGAGCATGCCCACGACCGTGGTGATGGCCGCGAGGATCGGCGGCAGCCAGCGCGCGAGCCAGCTCTTGGCCGGCTGGAGCAGGGCGGTGAGCAAGAGGGCCAACACGATGGGAACGACGATGTCGGAGAAGTAGGCCAGCACCCACACGATGACGAAGGTCGCCGCCCCGATGACCAGCCCGCGCCACGACCAGGCTGCGGCGGCGCGCACCGAGTGTGGGACGGAGTACTTGGAGGCTTGGTAGCGCAGGTCGGCGCTGTCGACCTGGTCGTCTGCGATGGTCACCGCAAGCGGGGCGACGTGGGTGGCTCGGGGTGTGGTGCCCCCAGCGGCATGGTCCCCACCCGATGCGTCGTCGTGCTCGTCCGTCCCCTGCGACTGGCTCATGTCTGCACCTTAGTGTCGGTTCTGGAGGGTCCCAGGTGGTTGCCGCGAAGGTGTCTCACGTTCCGCGCTCGCTCCGGGGGGCGGGTTGGTGGCGCGTCGGCGTCGGGTGAGGCGCGGGCCGGCGATCCTGAATGCCGCCCGACGGTGGGCCGGGCTGCCTCCAGTTTCGGTGGGGGCAGCCCCCGGTGTTATCGTTTCTCTCGCTTCTGGGGCTGTGGCGCAGTTGGTAGCGCGTCTCGTTCGCAATGAGAAGGCCAGGGGTTCGAATCCCCTCAGCTCCACAACGCATGAGAGGGACCCACACGCTTTTCGTGGGTCCCTCTCATGCGTTCTGCATGACGTGGTGGGGATTCGGGAGGACCGCCCGGCGCGCAGCGCCCGCAGTGGACGGTTCCCCTCAGCTCCACAGATGCACGAAGGACCCGGCACGTTTTTCGCCGGGTCCTTCGTGCATCTATAGAACGGAGTGATTCGAGGAGGAGGGCGAGGGACGAGCCCGACGGAGTCCCCTCAGCTCCACAACGCATGAGAGGGACCCACACGCTTTTCGTGGGTCCCTCTCATGCGTTCTGCATGACGTGGTGGGGATTCGGGAGGACCGCCCGGCGCGCAGCGCCCGCAGTGGACGGTTCCCCTCAGCTCCACAGAACACGTAAGGACCGGACACGCTTTTCGTCCGGTCCTTACGTGTTCTATCGAACTCGGTGATTCGAGGAGGAGGGCGAGGGACGAGCCCGACGGAGTCCCCTCAGCTCCACCCGATGGGAACCCCGTCCGACCAGCGCCGACGCGCCGGCCCGGGCGAGGTTCTCTCGTTGTCATCCACCGCCGACGCCCTTTCGTGCCCCCGCGGCGCCCCCGACGTGGCGTTGAGCCGGTCCACCCCCGCCCCGAGGAAGTGCAGGTACCGGTTCGTCGTCGCGATCGACTCGTGACGTGCGCTCATGCCGCTTGGGGAGCCATGACCGCGGCACTACTGATTGACGACTCACTGCATCGCGTGACGCCAGTTGCCGTCGAAGTCGCGGTCCACCGTCTCCTGCGATTCCGCGGTTGCTCCGGCTTGCTCAGCCAGGTCGAGCCTGACTCCTGCTTCCCTCAGCCGCTGGACCACTAGGTCCCTAAGCAGGCCTGACTTCAGGAGCTTGTCTCGTTCGACATCGCCCCGCGTGACGAGCCAGACCACTGGATCACAGTGGAAGCCGAGGAACGAGTAATCCCCGGTGACGCCTTGGTCCTTGAGCTCTGCGACGAGGTGCCGAGCCGCTCGGCGCATGGCTCGCCGCGTCCACCACGCGAGCCATCGATTGGCGAAGAAGTTGGGGGTCTCTTCGGGATCAGTCACGAGGTCATCAACCCGCGGCAGGTTTTGCGCTCATGCCGCAGATGGATCTGGCGCACGCGCCACCGCTGCGCACCTATTGTTCGGCCATGTCGCGCTTGCTTATGGATGAAGTCGTGTTGACCGACTACGGCCAACTGGACCTGGTGTGGTCCGAGGACGGCGGGTTCGACGGCGACGTGGACCGCTACTTCGCCGGTCAGGTCAACGGTCTCGTCGGCGGTGGGGACGCCAACGGGGTCTACCTCCACTTGGGGCGGCGCTCAGGCGGTTCGCATGTTCAAGTCGTCCTTTCGGACTCTTCACCGGGCAAGCCGGAAGTGTCGTGGGAAGACGTGGTCGAGGTGCCGGTGACGATCCCTCCGCAGAGCAAGGTTCAGATGACCTCCTGGGCCGGCGAGTCCGCGTGGGCTTTGGTGGTTCCAGCGACCTCGTATCGGCTTCGAGTCAGCGCTCGTGGACGTGATGCCGGCGCGGCGGACGAGTTCGCCGAGGGTGTGGTGGACCACTACCTACTCGAGCTCTGGCCCGCGACGCACGAGCCCGACGCGATCGTCCGGATAGGGAGTGACGACGCTCGGTATTGGCACGCCGAGTGGGGATCGTCGAGGTAAGTGGTGCACGGACATCCGGCGACCAGGTTGATGCGGCGCAACTCCACAGTTCTGCACAGTCAGGATCGTGCGAATCGGAGGTCATCTGCCGTTTCCCGGACACGTGGTGTGGCTGACCCGCGAACAAGGGTGGCCGAGTCTAAGGGCCCTCTCGCACCTCAGTCGACCAGGACTCCGCAACAACCGGCTATGTGCCACCGGCCACCGCCGAGACCGGTCTCGCGTCTGTGGTTCTTCGCGCCGAAGACCGAGCCGCTTGGCGATCGCCTGCGGATGCAGGATGGCTGGTGGTCGACAGCGACGGGCCCTACCTCGTGCGCGAAGGCGATGTCATCGTCATCACCTAAGGCCGCCGGGTGGTCGCCTACTTCCACACGGAGTCCATCACTCTCACAACTTATGAACGTTCCCCTCATGCCGCAGTTAGGTCGATTCGCTCATGCCGAAGGTGCGCAGTGACTCAGGAGTGAGGGGGGCGTGAAGCTCGACCTTGTCCGGCGCAAGTACCTCGCCGTGTTCCTGGTCGCTGCCGTACTCGGTCCAATCCCAGCGCCCTTGTCGGATCGCCAGTCGAAGGACGTTCCCGTCGGTCGACACCGATTCCGCTTCGAGCGTGAGCACCTGACGATCATCGAGCCGGATCAGCAGCCGCCCATCCTCCACAGCGGTCTCCGTCAGCTGACGCCAGTTGTCGTGCGGCCGGCCGAACCAGCCAGTTGGAGGCAGCAAACTCGCCACCTCGTGTTTCGCGAACAAGTCGTTCTAAGCCTCGGCGAAAGACGGCGCATTCTCGGACGATGAGGCCACTCGTCCATCCTGCACGAGACGCACGAGGGTCCCCTGCCCAAGCGAACTCTCATGCCGCCGGTCGCGCGTGTCTTCGGCTCTAGCCGAGTAGGGCTATCTCGAGGTCGTAGGCCAACACCACGGCACGGGCCAGCTGCGCTTCTTGATCGCCACTGAGATACCCAACGGTGCGTCCGAGTGCATCTACTGAGACGGTGAGGACATTGTCCAGGGAAACCGCGCAGTCGTGATCCAACCCGTTGTCGGGCCCCACGAGGACCTCGCTGGACAGGCCCTTGATGGTGCTGGTGATCGGGGCAACGGTCACTTTGGTCATCGCGCCCCGAGCAGCCTCCCGCGTCAGGATGAGCGCGGGCCGCCTCTTGTCCAGGCGGACCAAACAGATCTCTCGCACCTGATCAGTCCTCGAGCACGGCGTGCGTGCCGGTCCACTCGACCAGGTCGTCGAGCTCGTCCGCCGCACCCTGGGTGCGAAGGATCTGCGCGTCCTGCTCGGCAGCCAGGCGACGCATCTCGCGTTCCACTGCCGACGCCACCAGCGCGGCCCTGCTCGGTGCCTTGCCCGTCGCAACGCTGCGGTCCAGGAAGGCGACTATCTCGTCAGGAAGGCGGACGGCGATCTGCGTGCTCATGCAACAGAGCCTACCTCTGTGCATCCCATAATGGGATGCTCGCGCGCACACGCCGCAGGTAGGGCGATATCGATCCTGCCGATAAGCGGCGTCGCTCCGGTGACGTACTCCGCGTATGGAGACTGCCCGCACCACGGCGTTCAGGGCAACGGCCTCGTCGCGGACAACGCTGTTCGGGAATCGGCTGTCAGCAGATATGTGACCGCCATGTCGGCGAGCCCGTGGGCAAAAGTTGGCCAGGAAAGCCCGTCGTTGAGGTCTGGGCCGAGCATGCCTCGGTGCACGCAGGCGCTGGTGATGACTCCTTGGACGGTCGTCAGTGCGATCGCGGGGTCGGAGCGACGAATCTCGTCGTGATGCGCGCAGGCCGCGTCGAGGAAGAGCAGCCGGATGTTGATGAGAGCCGAGTGGCCCCGTTCTGTGGCTTCCTTGCCGATGGGTTGGAGGAGGGTCGGGAATGCCCGGGGGTGGCGCGAGACGCCGTCGGCCATGGCATTTGTGAAGGTGCGGATAATGCTCGCCAGGTCGGTATGCGGGCGGTGGAGATCGGCGCTGAGGGTAGCCTCGAATTCGGCCAGGAGCCGTGCTTTGACTGCAGTGAGGAGTTGTTCGCGGCCTTGGAATCGGCGGTAGATGGCGCCGATGGAGACGCCGGCTCGGTCGGCGACCGCAGCCATGTTGAAGTCGTCTGGTCCTTCGGACTCCAACAACTCACATGCCGCGGTGAGGACGTCCTCCAGTACGCGTCGCGTTCGGGCCTGTTGAGGGGCGCGATAGGCGGCCGAGCCGTCTCCCGGCGTGATCGAACCCGCTCCCTGCTCAACCGTCCGGGCTTGCGACACGAACCGATCCTCTCACTGCCTAGGCGCGCCACGTGTCTTGACGGAGAGGGCGCGACGGACCGTACTTCCTTGAAACCATAATCGGAATTCTGATTCCGATTAGACTGCAGACTCTCACGTCGGCCAGATCCGGTGACGAGTACCGAATGGAGCGCCTTTGCCCCGGCGTAGCGCGCATCGACACCAGCATGGCGCCCTTGGGGCATCGCGTTCCTTGGGATCCGATCGACGGCCAACCCGCAAGGAGATCTCATGACCGGACAGCCGCCACATATCACTGTGTCGTTCGGCGGAAAGACATTCACCCGCGACGAAGTCACGGCCAAGGAAATGGTGCGAGCCCGTCGCGTTCTGCGCAGGCTGGGGGCTCCGCCCGTCGCTGGCACCTCGGCGGAAATCCGTCAGGCAGTCCTGAACCGCAAGCTTGAGCTCGGCCGGGACTACCTCACCGCCATGGTTGCGGCGGAGGCTAAAGGATCCGCCCGCTTCTCCGCCACATTGGCGGCGGCCTCGTTCGGGCGCCGCCATCCCGCCTGGATTGAAATCTCGGCGACAGGGATCTCTGGCAGTGCCTTCGTGGACTGGTTTCACCAGATTTCCCTGTCCGACAATGAGCCCGCCCTCCTGGCGGCGCACCCTGACCACTACGCGATCTACAACACTGCTCAGGGTCAACAGGTGTTCGAAACCCTCGGTGGCGCGCCATTCGTCTCCGCCTTTGCGATCGACTTCACCGACCCTCACGGCATCAGCATCCCGACCCTGGCCGACCATCCGTACGCCATCTCCGGCGTCGCCGTTCTGCCGAGCGGCCGTCGCATCGGCGGCGCGAAACACCAGTTCCGCGACGACGTCGCCGGTCTGCACGCCCGGCTTGGCATCGACTTTCCGCTCGCGATCCCGCCGACGATCTGGCTCGGTCACCGATGGCATCTCGCCATTGAGTTCTGCAACTGGATTGAAGCAGCCGCCGCAGAGGGGGCGTAGCGACGGCGTCGGTTTCGCGCCATCCCTTCCCCACCCGACAGCCGCTCGGATGCGCCAGAGCATGCTCGCCGGAGATCCCCCGGCCACCACCGGGCAGTTCTCGGGACCGTCAGCGGGCAGGCCAGTTGTCCGCAGCCGGGCAGCTCCCACTGTCGCTTGACAGGGAGGTGCAGTCGCGGCGCCGCTCGTGCCTTCATCCGCGTGCGTCAGGTCGCGCTCGGCGCGCAGCGCCCTCTGCGACGCAGTCCCCCCTCAGCTCCAGCAAGCGCGCGCCGCCGCTGAGTCTGCGCCGTCGGCACGGCAATGGACGCCCGGGGGCGCCAGCACAAGGGGCGCTCGTGCTCAGGGTGACGGCATGCACGATCGATTGTCGTGCGGGGGAGACGCGATCAGGGAGCCCAGGGTGGCATCCTCGTCGAGGTGAGCCGCGACCTCTTCGTGCAGGACTTACCCCAAGGGATTGCCAGTGTCGACGAGATCCCTAGTGACTGGCGGCCGACATCTCTCCCGTTCGGGCAGGCCGAGGTGCTGGCAGTTGTCCTCGCGCTTGCTCCCGAAGCAGACCTGACTGATCCCGCGTGGGTGCACGTCTCTCTGCCCGGCGCGGATATCGAGGTGTGCTTCGCCGATGGCGCTCCTTTGACCTCGTTCGCCCTCCACGTGCGAGCTGCGGATCATGCCATTGCCGACGAATGGGTACGCCGTCTCCTCAACCACCTCGGGGCTCGGGCATTGGATTCCGATTCCGCGACAGGCCTGTTCGACGCCTAGCCGGCCAATCAACAGGCGGGGTGGCATCTACCCAGGTCGGAGACCACCCAGTACTCACGCTACTGGCGCAGCCCGCCGCCGCCGACCGGACCTGAGGCTGCGCCGTCGGCACGGCAATGGGCGCACCGAGGCCCGACCGCGGAGTTGACCGTGCTCAAAGATGGAGGCTGCGCCATCGTTTGCCGTGCCGGGTAGTCAGGAATGCCGTGGAGCCTGGGATGCGGGAGAGCCAGGGAAGCGAGGAGCCTGAACCAGGTGGAGCGGCGCCGAGGTCAGTCGTCGAAGCCTCGGGCGCGCAAGGCGTCGCCCATGGTGTCAGCATGCCGAATGGCACGCACCAGGGTCGGCACCGCGAAGGCGCGCACGCTCCAACTCAGTCCTCGGGCGTGCTGGGCTTCACGCACCGTCTGCGCCAACCCGATGACCACCGGGACGGCCCGAATGCCGAGGGCGAGCTGGAGAGCCACCCGGTCCGGGTCGACCCCAAGTCTCCGAAACGGGCGCAGCCCGGTGGTCAGAGCATCGAGCATGGCGGTCATCCGGGTCGTCACCGCAACGAGGGTTGATGCGAGCACAAGGGTGAGGATGACCCCGATGACGGTCACCGCCTGCGGCCACCCCGACACCCACCACTGATAGCCACCGATGGCGACGAGGAACGGCCACAGCGACCTCAGCGGTCGGGCTAAGAGCGGCACGGGCACCCGCGTCGACAGGCAGAGACCGGTCACGACCGCCACGGCAGCCAGGGCAACGACCGGAGTGCGGACAAAGATCGATGCCGCCCCGACCACGACCACCCCGACGAGCTTGGCCCCTGCCGGGAGACGATGCAGCCACGAGTCCCCGGGTGCATAGGTGGCGACGACGCTCAACGCAGCCCCTCACTCACCCGACGACCTCGCGGTAAGCCGCCAGGGCCACATCGGGCTCTCCATCGGCGATGACCCGACCCTCCTCGAAGACAATGACCCGGTCGAAATCCGTCAGCTGGTCCAGCTGGTGGGTGACCAGGACGACCTGCTGTCGCAGCCCGGCCAGGCGCTCACCGAACCGCCGCGAGTTGCGCAGATCGAGCAACGTCGTCGGCTCATCGAGCACGAGGATGTCGGGGTCGAGGATGAGCACGCTGGCCAGGGCGAGCAGCTGCTTCTGACCGCCGGAGAGCTGGTGGGCCGGGTGATCGGCATGATCAGCCAAGCCCAGTTCAACCAACAGGTCAGTCACCCGCGCCTGGACCTCCTCGCGAGACAATCCATGACGGCGCAGACTGAATGCCACATCCTCGGCCACCGTCGGCATAACGATCTGGGCGTCGGGATCGGTGAAGCAGAAGCCCACGCGTCGCCGGACTGCCGCCCCGTCCCGGGCCGTGCTCAACCCGTCGACGGTGACCGTGCCCTCCGTGGGGAGGACCAGGCCGTTGAGCAAGCGCGCGAACGTCGACTTGCCTGAGCCGTTGGCCCCGACCACGCCGATTCGACTCTCCGACAACGTCATCGTGACATCGACCAGCACTCGCCGCGCAGCGGCGCCGTGGCCATAGACATGCCCCACGGCATCCAGGGAAATTACGGGCACGATCGCAGCACCATGGCCACGCCCTGACCCCCACCTGCAGCGATCCCCGCTAGCCCGACCGACCCTCGAGGCAGACCCTGCAACTGGCTGAACAGCCGGACGAGCAGCACCGCTCCCGAGGCACCCCAAGGATGGCCGAGCGCCAGTGCGCCCCCCTCCACGCACATGCGCTCGTCAGGCACTCCCAGCGCGTCCGCGCACGCGAGAACCTGGCCGGCGAAGGCCTCATTGAACTCCACGACATCGACCTCATCGAGTCCAATACTGGCCCGGGACAGGGCAATCCGAGCCGCTGGCACGATCCCGATCCCCGGTAGTGCCGGATCAACGCCTGCGCTCGCCACCGCCAGGATCTCCAGCCCATAGGGCGCGCCGAGCTCCCCGTAGACCTGTCCGCTGACGAGCGCGACCCCCGCCGCGCCGTCATTGACGCCGCACGAGTTCCCCGCAGTGACGATGCCCGCCGGGGAATGCAGCGGACGCAGACGCGACAACGTCTCGACGGACAGCCGAGGCTTGGGCCGCTCGTCCAGCGTCACGCCCCCGATGGACACGGTCTCGCCGTCAAAGGCACCTGCCCCGCGCGCTTCCACGGCCCGAGCGTGAGAGCGTGCGGCATACGCATCCGCACGCTCCCGGGTGATGCCAAAGTGGCGCGATACTTCGTCCGCGGCCGGCCCCATGTCCGGATCATCCAAGGGCGACGGAGCGAACGGTGCACGCATATACCGCTGCGGCGCAGCGCCATCCACCGGCGGCCACGACCGCCATGGCGCTGTTGATGCGGACTCAACCCCGCCGGCCAGGACGACGCCGGCGCCGGCGGCGATCAGCGCAGCCCCGACGCCCACGGCCGCGAGCCCGGACGCGCACTGACGATCGACCGTGACCCCCGGGACAGCGAAACCCAAGCCCGCCGCCAGGGCCGCATAGCGCGCAAGATTGCCCCCAGGGCCCATGACATTGCCGAGGACGACCTCGTCGATCGCCCTGTCCCGCAGCCCCCCTCGCGCAGCCAGGTCCGCGAGGACGGGCGCGGCCAACTCGCCGGCACCGTGATGGGCAAACGCGTGGCCCGACGTGCCGATCGGCGTGCGGGCGGCTGCCACGATGACGACCCGGCCCTTACTCATGCGGTCCATCCTCTCGCGTGGAGTGGGCAGGACGGATCCGAATGCCGTGCGCCGACACCCCGCCGGCCCGCACCGCGGCGACCTCGCGCCCCAGCCCTGCTCGGTCGACCTTGCCGCCAGCGGTCAGGGGGAGCGAAGCG
>JAGOME010000020.1 GCA_017993715.1 Phycicoccus sp. | reverse complement strand
CCGCCGTGCCGATCGGCGTGCGGGCGGCTGCCACGATGCCGCCCGGGCCCTTACTCATGCGGTCCACCCTCGCGCGTGGAGTGGGCAGGACGGATCCGAATGCCGTGCGCCGACACCCCGCCGGCCCGCACCGCGGCGACCTCGCGCCCCAGCCCTGCTCGGTCGACCTTGCCGCCAGCGGTCAGGGGGAGCGAAGCGACGACACCCACGAGTCGAGGCCACGCCACGCGAGGCAGGCTCAGTTTGGCCTGCGCCAGAACGCTCTCGAGGTCTGCATCCACAGTGAGAACCACCCCGATGACAGCCCCCAAATCACCATGAGGCACGGGCACCGCGACCACCTCACCCTGGGCAATCGGTGACAGAGCGTCCTCGATGTCGGCCAACAGGACGGTCGCTCCTGCCGTCACGACGGCATCGTCGCGGCCGGTCACGATGATGCGGGGACCCTCGGGCGTCGCGATGACCGAGCCGCGGTCGCCCACGGTGGCCCAGCCGTCAGCATCGACACACAGCGGCCCCGGCACTCCCGGCGGCCCCGCTGGTCCGGCCGCTCCCGATGGTCCGGGGAGTCCGGCATAGCCGAGCGCGACCCCCGGCGAGCGCACCCACACGCGGTCGTCACGGCATTCGACCTCGACGCCCGGAAAGGGCGCGAGGCGCTGAGGCCCCGGCCCCCACGCGACGAAACTCAGCTCGGCCGCACCGTAGTAGTGGTCGAGAACGATGCCTGCCGAGGTGGCTCGTGCCACCAGAGCCTCGGGCAACCGGTCGCCCGCGACGACCACCCGGACTCCTTGCATGTCGATCCCCTGAGCCAGCGTCCGCGAGAGGACGGCCGGCGTGAGCACCGCATGGGTCGCCTGGCCGGGGTGCGCAGACCACGCGGCCCCCACAGCGTCGGCGTGGACGGCGGCATATAGATTCATCGTGCCGGTGAGCGGCCCGGGCACCCAGACGCGAGCGTCGACCCCGACCCGCATGAGGGCAGAAACCGCCTCGAAGTGCACCGACCACGACCTCGTCGTGCGGACGACCCGCCGGGGTGCGTCGGTGGTGCCCGAGGTGGCCAGCGCGACGACCCGGCCGGTCCGATCGGCCTCGTGCCACGCGGCGACCGGATCCGGGGCGCCGGTGACGTCGACCGGCTCGCGCGTCACCCGACCGGGACGGCCTTGGCGGCCTTGGTGGCGCCGAGCAGCCCGGGGATCGCCTGGTGGACGCCGCGGGCAATGACGGCCGCGAGCACGGCCTTGAGCACATCGCCGGGAAGGAACGCCATGGAGCCGAGGAAGGCGTGCCACGGGTCAGTGCGGGTGACCAGGCTGATCCCGAGGATGCCGGCGATGTAGAGGACGAGGACGCCGCCGACGAGGCAGGCGATGATGCCGGGCAGGAGTCGGTAGGGCGTGCCGAACCGCTCCACCAGCCAGCCAACGACGAAGGCGGCGATCGGGAAGCCGACGATGAAGCCCACGCTGGGCGTCGCGAAGACTCCGATGCCTCCGCGCCCACCGGAGAGCAGCGGTAGCCCCAAAACGACCAGGGCGTCAAACAGCAGCACAGCAAAGAACCCGCGGCGCGCACCAAGCACCGATCCGGCGAGCATCACCCCCAGCGTCTGAGCGGTAATCGGGACCGCAACCACTGGCACGGTGATCGCGGGGACGATGCCGAGGGCAGCGATCACCCCCGCGAAGATCGCGATGAGGGCGGCATCGCGCGAACGATGGGGGGTGGAGGTCACAGTGGGGTCCTTCGGGGGTGTTTTCGGGGCCGGTTTCGCGGCGCCGTTCGTGGCCCTGGCCTGGTCCCGAAGACTACTGGTGACCAGCGGGTAAGGCGGTCGCCACGTGATGTGCGCCCCGTGGGGAGCGGGCGGCATTCGGGATCCGAGGGCAATCCCACTCCGGCCTGTGAAATACCCAAGGGGGGTATATCGTGGTCCCTAGTGGTACCCCCTGAGGGTATGCCTGTCGAAAGGAATACGCCCATGAGCACCCACACCGTGACCTACTCCGTCACTGGCATGACGTGCGGCCACTGCGAGAGCGCCGTGCGCGAGGAGGTCTCCCGGCTCCCTGGCGTCGAGAGCGTCGACGTCAGCGCGTCCACCGGTCGCCTGATCATCACCAGCGCTGCCCCCCTGATCCAGGACGACGTCGTCGCGGCGGTCGACGAGGCGGGGTATGCCGCCACGCCCGCCTGACCGACCCCGCACCTGACCGATCCCGCGCCTCACCCGCCCGGTGAATGCCGCGCGGCATTGCCCAGGGTGCCTCGGTCTCACCCCGAAGAACGTAAGGAACGTTGATGTCCACCGCCACACCCCCGCAGCCCCTCGAACGCAGTATCGATCTCGAGATCAGGGGGATGACGTGTGCGTCGTGCGCGATGCGGATCGAGAAGAAGCTCAACAAGCTTGACGGCGTCAACGCGAGTGTGAACTACGCGACCGAGAAGGCTCGGGTGCTGGTGCCGGCGGACTTCGACGATGCCCTGCTCATCCAGACTGTCGAGAACACCGGCTACTCGGCAGTGCTCCCGGCTCCGCCTGCGTTGGGCACCGACGAGTCGGGTCCGGCAGGTGAACCGGCCGATCCCGAGTTGGCGGCCCTGCGGCAGCGGCTTATCGTCTCGGCTGCGCTCTCCGTCCCGGTGATCCCGATGGCGATGATCCCGGCACTTCAGTTCACATACTGGCAGTGGGCATCGCTGACCCTGGCGTCGCCGGTCGTCGTCTGGGGTGCCTGGCCCTTCCACCAGGCGGCGTGGACCAACCTCAAGCACGGCGCCGCGACGATGGACACGCTGATCTCGATGGGCACCGGCGCGGCCTACCTGTGGTCGCTGTACGCCCTGTTCCTCGGTCACGCCGGTATGCCGGGGATGACACACGGCTTCGAATGGACCGTCACCCCGACCGATGGCGCGAGCAACATCTATCTCGAGGTCGCCGCAGGCGTGACGACGTTCATCCTCGCGGGACGCTACTTCGAGAAACGGTCCAAGAGGGAGGCGGGTGCCGCGCTGCGGGCTCTCATGGAGCTCGGAGCCAAGGACGTGACCGTGCTCCGCAGGGGTGTCGAGACCCAGATCCCCATCTCGCAGTTGGTCGTTGGCGACGAGTTCGTCGTCCGTCCCGGCGAGAAGATCGCCACCGACGGGGTGGTCGTCAGCGGCAACTCCGCCGTCGACGAGGCGATGCTGACGGGGGAGTCGGTCCCGGTCGAGGTCGTCCCCGGGGACGCCGTCACTGGCGCGACCGTCAACGCCAGTGGCCGACTCGTCGTCCGTGCCACCCGCGTCGGTGGCGACACCCAGCTCGCGCAAATGGCGCGGCTCGTCGAGGACGCCCAGTCCGGCAAGGCCGAAGTCCAGCGACTCGCGGACCGGATCTCGGGGATCTTTGTCCCGATCGTCATCCTCATCGCGCTCGGCGCCTTGATTGCCTGGCTCGTCACCGGGCACTCGGCCGCAATGGCCTTTACAGCCGCGGTCGCCGTGCTCATCATCGCCTGCCCCTGCGCGCTCGGCTTGGCCACCCCGACGGCCCTCCTCGTCGGGACGGGCCGTGGCGCCCAGCTCGGCATTCTCATCAAGGGCCCGGAGGTCCTGGAGTCCACGCGCACTGTTGACACGATCGTCCTGGACAAGACGGGGACGGTGACGACGGGCCGGATGAGCCTGGTCGACGTGGTTACCGCCGACGGCACGTCGCGCGCCGACGTGCTCGGGTATGCCGGTGCTCTGGAGGCTGCGTCGGAGCACCCGATCGCCGCCGCCCTCGCCCGGGGCGCCACGGATGAGCTCGGCGTTCTGCCCACGCCCGAGTCCTTCGCCAACGTCGAGGGCCGCGGAGTCGAGGGCGTCGTCGATGGCCGGGCCGTCGTGGTCGGTCGCGCCTCGTTCCTCGCGGACTGGTCAATGCCCCTGAATGCCGCACTGGCACAGGCCAAGGCGGATGCTGAGGCCGCTGGGCGCACCGCTGTTGCGGTGGGCTGGGACGGGCAGGCGCGCGGCATTCTCACGGTGTCCGACACCGTCAAGTCGAGCAGCGCCGAAGCCATCACTCGATTCCGCGCCCTCGGACTCACGCCCGTCCTGCTGACCGGCGACAACGCCACCGTCGCGGCCCAGGTAGCCGCCGAGGTCGGCATCACCGAGGTCATCGCCGAGGTGCTGCCCGCCGACAAGGTGTCCGTCGTGGCCGGCCTGCAGGCTGAAGGCAAGGTTGTCGCGATGGTCGGCGACGGTGTCAATGACGCCCCGGCCCTGGCGCAGGCCGACCTCGGGCTGGCGATGGGGACCGGCACAGATGTCGCCATCCAGGCCTCCGACCTCACCCTCGTGCGCGGTGACCTCATGGGAGCCGTCGACGCGATCCGGTTGTCCCGCAGGACCTTGGCCACCATCAAGGGAAACGTGTTCTGGGCGTTCGCCTACAACGTGGCGGCCATACCGCTGGCGGCGATGGGGCTGCTCAACCCGATGATCGCGGGCGCGGCCATGGCCTTCTCCAGCGTGTTCGTCGTCGGCAACAGCCTGCGGCTGCGATCCTTCTCTGCGGTGTCCCGCACCACGACAGGAGCCTGATCATGATCCCGAACACGACCACCGAGTCGACGCCGATCGACTCCACGAGAGCGTCCTCGGCTCCGGGCGGGGCAGGGCTCGGCGGCCCGGTGGGTGAGGGCTCGTGTGAGGCCTGCGAGGGGTCACACTCCCATGGCTACATCGCCGACAAGGACCGCTATCTCGCGCGGCTCAAGCGGATCGAGGGGCAGGCGCGCGGCATTCACCGCATGGTCGATGAGGAGAAGTACTGCATCGACATCCTCACCCAGATCTCCGCGCTGACCTCCGCCCTGCAAAGCGTGGCCCTCGGGCTGCTCGACGACCACATTCGGCACTGCGTCATCGACGCGGCCAAAGAGGGCGGCGAGGCCGCCGAGGTCAAGCTGACCGAAGCCTCCGACGCCATCGCCCGCCTCGTCCGCTCGTAACGACCGGCCATCCTGTCGAGGACGACAGTTCGCGGATGTCACCTGTGCTGCTTGTCCGAGCAACGCCCTCAGGTCGCCGGCGGACCTATTCGGCTGCCCGTCCGAGGTGGCAGGGTGAGGGGCTATCCCGACCACAAGGAGCGTCGCCATGGGACGAGTTGTCCATTTCGAGATCCAGGCCGATGACCTCGAGCGAGCCAAGGCGTTCTACGCCATGGCATTCGACTGGGCGTATGAGGACTACAGCGAGTTCACCGGCTCCCCGTACTTCGGGGTGATCACTGGCGAGGACGGCGAAATGGGCATCAACGGCGGACTGCTCCAGCGGCCGGTGCCGGCGCCCGGGCTGGGCGCGGGGACCAACGCCTTTGTCTGCACGATGGGGGTCGAGGATTTCGACCACACGCACGCCAAGATCATCGAGGCGGGCGGGGTCGTGGCCATGGAGAAGTATGCGCTCCCCGGCATGGCGTGGCAGGGCTACTACGTCGACACCGAGGGCAACACGTTCGGCATTCACCAGCCCGACGAGAGCGCCGGGATGTAAGGCGCGGGGCCTTCCCCGCGGGGGTTTGCGAGGTTACCGGCGGGCCTTGGGCGTGAAGCCGCTGCTGTCGCGCACGACGAGCTCGGTCTCGGCAACCTCGCTGACGTGAGACGCATTGCCCTCGAGCCGGTCGCCGAGCAGAGTCAGAAGGCGCTCAGCGATGGGGTTGACCGGGATCGAGACACTGGTCAGGGCGGGGCTGACCATGGTGCTGAGCGGGCCGGCGTCGAATCCGGTGATGGCGACATCGTGCCCGACGCGCAGGCCGAGCGAGGTCGCGATCCCGATCGTGAGCACCCCGATGGGGTCGCTCGCCGTGACGATGGCATCGGGCCGATCAGGCCCCTGCAGGAGGTGGGTCAGGCGTGGCCGGAGGGCATCCAGCGAGGGGCCTACCAGAACGCGTTCACGGGGGAGGGAGAGCCCGTGGGCGGCCAGCGCCTCGCGCGCGCCGCGACGCCGGTCCCGAGTCCAGTGCTGGCTGCCCGAGTAGCTGACATACGCGACATCGGTGCAGCCCTGGCTCACGAGGAGGTCAATCGGGCGACGCATCGCGGCTCGGTTGTCGATGTCGAGCCACGTGTGGTCGGCATCGTTGTCTGTGCGACCGAAGACGACGTACGGGGCCCCGACCTCATCGAGAATGCCGACTCGCGGGTCCCCCACCGCAGAGTCCGACAGCACGAAGCCGTCCACGAGCCCCGAGGTCGCGGTCGCACGAAAGTCGTCGGCTTGGTCCGACCCGTGGGTGAAGACCAGGATGCGTTGACCGTGATGCTCGGCCGCTCTGATCAGGGCGCCAAGGAGTGAGACGGTGAACGGGTTAGTGCCATCGAGCTGGTCGCTCACCATGTCGAAGCCGACCAAGCCGGTGCGTTGGGAGCGCAGACTCTGGGCGTATCGGTTGGGCTGAAAGCCGAGAGTAGCGATCGCGTCCGCCACGCGCTTGCGGGTCGGCTCGGTGAAGCCTCCGCGCTCGTTGATGACGTTGGAGACTGTCTGGGCGGACACCCCGGCGGCTCGAGCGACATCGACAATCCGCGCGCGGCGTTGCGGTCCTGGGCCCTTGGGCATGGTGTCGAACCTCTCGGCTGGGGGCCAGCCGCCTCAGTGCGGCCTCGCGATGGGCGACGCGGAGGGTGCCCCGCTGTCGTCTCCCACGTTGATATCACCTCTTGACGTTCTGGACGGTGTCTGCCACTGTTTCGTTCAAGCACTTGAACGAAAAAGTGACAAACCGGACAGGGAAGTCCCGTGAGGGCTCCTGGTCGACAGGCTCTGGGAGGGCGTAGTGACGACAGCACCAACGTCGATCGAACCGGCGGTGGGACACGTGGGAACAGATCGACGGCCCCGCGCGAAGGGCCCGTCGGGTGGCAGCCAGCGAGGTGACCTTGCCCCGGCCCTACTCTTCATCGCCCCCGCGGCCATCGGCTTTGTCGCCTTCTTCCTCTGGCCGACGATCCGTGGCATCTATCTCAGCTTTACCGAGTACAGCCTGTTCGGGGCCCCTGAGTGGGTCGGCCTGGACAACTACGCCGCCATTGCCCAAGACGAGCTGTTCTGGAACTCGATGAAGGTCACGCTGGAGTACGTCGTGCTCAACATCGGTTTCCAGACCACCATCGCGCTTGCCGTTGCCGTCCTCATGCATCGCCTCACCAAGTCAACCTGGATCCGCGGCTCCATCCTGCTGCCGTTCCTCATCGCCAATGTCGTCGTGGCCCTGCTGTGGTTCTGGATGCTCGACTACCAGATCGGCATCGTGAACGCGATGATCGACGCCGTTGGCCTGGACCGGATCCCCTTCTTCGGCAGTGAGGACTGGGCGATCCCGACCATCGCCTTCGTCAATGTGTGGCGCCACATGGGCTACACCGCACTCCTGATCTTCGCCGGCCTGCAGACGATCCCCACGAGCGTCTACGAGGCCGCCGCCGTGGATGGAGCGAGCGAATGGAAGACGTTCTGGCGGATCACGCTCCCGCTTTTGCGGCCGGTGCTTGTCCTGGTCCTCATCATCACGGTCACCGGCTCGTTCCAGGTTTTCGACACCGTCGCCGTCACCACGGGCGGTGGCCCCGGCAACGCCTCCCGCGTCATTCAGGTCTACATCGTCGAGCGGGCCTTTGAGCGCAGCGACTTCGGCTATGCCTCGGCCCTGTCCGTGATCCTCTTCATCATCCTCGGTGCGGTCGCCTACCTGCAGAACAAGGTCTTCCGCGGCAATGAATCCGACCTGGCCTAGGAGCTGCTTTCCATGTCTCTCGCTTCTCAGACACGCCCTTCCGCCCCGACAGGTGTGCAGTCTCCACGTCGCGCATCGTCGCTCAACCTTGGGCGGATCGCCGCCTGGCTCGTCCTGTGGTTCTTCGTCTTCCTGACCGTCTTCCCCTTCTACTGGATGCTGCGCACCGGGCTGTCCAACAACCGGGCGTTGGCCGCGAACTCGACCTCGCTCCTCCCGGCCGACTTCACCTGGGGGGCTTTCAAGCGGGTCCTCGGGCTGGCGACTGTCGCTGAGGCGCAGGCCGAAGGGGGCTCTGGAGCCTCGATCAACTTCTGGCTCTACCTGCGTAACTCGATCCTCGTGGCCACCCTCATCACGGCAGGTCAGGTCATCTTCAGTGGGATGGCGGCCTACGCATTCGCCCGATTGCGCTGGCGCGGAAGGGATGTCGTCTTCGGCCTCTTCCTCACCGCTCTGTTGGTGCCGCCGATCTTCACCGCGCTTCCCAACTTCCTCACGATCAAGTCGCTGGGCTTGCTCAACACGATCCCCGGGATCGTCCTGCCGTTCTTCTTCATGACGCCGTTTGCGATCTACTTCCTCCGGCAGTTCTTCCTCGGCATTCCTCGCGAGATCGACGAGGCCGCCATGATCGACGGAGCCGGGCACTTCCGGATCTTCTTCCGGATCATCCTGCCCATGTCGCTCCCGCCGATCTTCACCCTGGCCATCCTGCAGTTCATCGCGGCCTGGAACGAGTACTTCTGGCCCCTGCTCGTCGGCCAGTCCGAGGGGTCAAGGGTCTTGACCGTCGCCCTCGGCGTCTTCCGGTCCCAAACCCCACAAGGGTCGCCCGACTGGGCCGGGCTCATGGCCGCCACCCTCATCTCGGCGATCCCGGTGATGGTCCTCTACGGCATCTTCGGCCGCCGGATCGTCAACTCCATCGGCTTCACCGGCATCAAGTAACCGCACCACCCCACCCGGCGGGTCCCCACCCCCCATTGAAAGGACACTCATGTCTCGCACGAAGGCTCGCGTGATCGCGTTGGCCGCCCTCACGCCCCTCCTCGCCGTGGCTGCTTGCAGCAGCGGCAGCGACGGCGACTCAGCCTCCTCGGGTGGCTCCCAGATCGACTATTGGCTCTGGGACGCCAACCAGCAGCCGGCATACCAGAAATGCGCCGATGCCTTCGCGACCGCGAACCCGGGCTCTACCGTGAAGATCACCCAGCGGGGATGGGACGACTACTGGTCGACGCTGACCACAGGGTTCCAGTCGGACACCGCGCCGGACGTCTTCACCGACCACCTCTCGAAGTACCCGGAGTTCGTGGCCAACAAGGTGATCCTGCCGCTGGACGACGTGGTGACGGACATCGACACGACGCAGTATGCCGATGGCTTGGCCGACCTGTGGGTCGCCCAGGACGGCAAGCGCTACGGCCTGCCCAAGGACTGGGACACGATCGCCCTCTTCTACAACAAGAAGATGGTGGCCGATGCGGGTCTCACCGAGGACGAGATGCAGAACCTCACCTGGAACCCCGCGGACGGCGGCACCTACGAGGACGTCATCGCCAAGCTCACCGTCGACGCCAACGGCGTTCACGGAGACCAGCCCGGCTTCGACAAGAGCAATGTCGCTGTCTATGGCCTGGGTCTGCCCGGTGCGGGCGCCGGCAACGGCCAGACCGAATGGAGCTACTTCACCGAGACCACGGGCTGGTCACACACCGACAAGAACCCGTGGGGCACCTCGTACAACTACGACGACTCCCGCTTCCAGGATTCCATTGCCTGGTGGAAGAGCCTGATCGACAAGGGCTTGATGCCGCCGCTGGAGCAGACCGTCGGCGCGAGCATGAACGACAACTTTGGAGCCGGGAAGTCGGCCATCAACGCTAACGGCTCCTGGATGATCGGCTCGTACACCAGCTACGACGGCGTCGAGCTCGGCATCGCCCCCACCCCGGTCGGCCCTTCGGGCGAGCGCGCGAGCATGTTCAACGGGCTCGCTGACTCCATCTACGCCGGGACGGACAACAAGGAGCTGGCCGGCAAGTGGGTGGCCTTCCTTGGGTCCGCGGAGTGCCAGTCGATCGTCGCCAAGGAAGGCGTCGTCTTCCCGGCCATCACCTCCGCGGTCGCCGAAGCGACGACGGCATTCCAGGCCAAGGGTGTCGACGTCACGGCGTTCACTATGCAGGTCGATGACGGCACGACATTCCTCTTCCCGATCACCGACCACGCGGCCGACATCAACGCGATCATGCAGCCGGCCATGGACGGGGTTCTTAGCGGAGCCAACCCGGTCGACTCGCTGACGGCGGCAAACGACCAGGTGAACGCCCTCTTCAAGTGACGTGGGCTGGCCGCACCTGACGGCCGCCTACCGGTCGGGGCGAGCGGACACCCACGCCGCCCCGACCGGTATTCCGACCCCACCGCACCCCACCCGATAAGAGAGTGACCGTGAACGGCATTCAGGATCACCCGACGAACGTCACCGGCGGCCCCCGGCCCGCAGCGACCCCGATCGACACCGCCCAGGGGGACGTGCCGCTGCTCCTGCAGCGCTCCGGGACTGCCCTTCTGCTTCGGCTCACGGCCCGCGCGCTGCCCTGCATCGTGCACTGGGGGCCTGCGCTGGACGGTCCTCCCGACGCCTCGGCGCTGTGGGCGGCACTGTCAACGCCGCTGGCCGACAGCACCGTCAACACGCAGGAGAGCGTGGCTATCCTGCCCCAGCACTCCGCCGGATGGCTCGGGCGGCCGGGTCTGCTCGGCAGCCGAAACGGACGCGACTGGAGCACCACGTTCGACACGGTGACCCACGTGCTGCGGGGCGGCTCCGCGGACCCGATGTCGAATGCCGATGGGCTGGGCGACGGCCCGCTGACCCTGTCCAGCGAGGGCGTGGACTCGGTCAGCGGACTGGTCGTCGGCACCGACCTCGAGCTCACCGAGCAGGGTGTGGTCCGGGTCCGCGCCTGGGTGCGCAACACCGGCGCCGAGCCCTACCAGGTCGATCATCTCGAGCCGGCATTGCCGGTCCCGTCACAGGCCAGCGAACTGCTCGACTTCACCGGGCGACACGCCCACGAGCGCCACCCGCAGCGCCGCCCGTTCGACATCGGCTCCTGGGTGCGTGAGTCCTGGGGCGGCCGGCCGGGGCACGACTCCGCCACCCTCCTGTGTGCCGGCACCACGGCATTCGGGTTCCGCCGGGGACAGGTATGGGGGGCGCACGTCGCCTGGGGCGGCAACCAGGTGACGTATGCCGAGCGGGCCGTCACCGGCTGGCGGCTCCTACGCGGCGGCGAACGACTGCTGCCAGGTGAGGTCCGCCTTGCGCAGGACGAGACCTACACCTCGCCGTGGTTGGTCGGGACCTGGGGCGAAGGGCTCGACGACGCCAGCGGGCGCCTGCATCGGATGCTGCGGGCGCGACCCCAGCATTCGCAACGACCCCGGCCGGTCCTGCTCAACACCTGGGAGGCGGTCTACTTCGACATGGACCTGACCCACCTCATCGACCTCGCCGAGCAGGCCGCGGCGATCGGGGTCGAGCGCTACGTCCTCGACGACGGCTGGTTCGGGGCGCGCCGCGACGACCGAGCAGGGCTGGGGGACTGGGTCGTCGCGACCGAGATCCTCCCGCAGGGCCTGCATCCGCTGGTCGATCGGGTCCATGGGCTCGGCATGGAGTTCGGTCTCTGGTTCGAGCCGGAGATGGTCAACCTCGACTCCGACGTGGCTCGCGCCCACCCGGACTGGGTCCTGCAGAGCGCGCACGGCCCGGGGATGGCCTCGCGTCACCAACACGTGCTCGACCTGACCCACCCGGATGCCTACGCCCATGTCCGCGACCAGATGAGTGCGCTCATTGCCGAGTACGACATCGCCTACCTCAAGTGGGACCACAACCGTCCACTGCTCGACGCCGGCCACGGGGAGGGGCGCGAGCCCGGCGTGCATGCGCAGGCGGTCGCCAGTCAGGCCCTCATGGCCGAGCTCAAGGGCAGGCATCCGGGGCTGGAGATCGAATCCTGCGCCGGTGGAGGGGGCCGCATCGACCTCAGCACGGCCGAGGTGACCGACCGGGTGTGGGTATCGGACTGCATCGACGCGCACGAACGCCATCGGCTGGTGCGAGGGACCGGTCTCATCCTGCCGCCGGAGCTGCTCGGCACTCACATCGGCTCCGGTGCCGATCACACGACGGGACGGCACCTCTCGCTCGACTTCCGCGCGGGGACCGCCCTCTGGGGGCACTTCGGGATCGAGTGGGACCTCAGTGCTGCCTCGCAGGAGGACCGCGCTCGGCTCGCGGCCTGGGTCGCCTTCCACAAGGCCCACCGCGCGCTGCTGCACTCGGGCACCGTCGTCCACGCGGATATGGCCAACGACGCGACCCAGCTTGATGGCGTGGTCGCTCTCGACCAGAGTGAGGCGCTGTACCGCTTCTCGATGCTCGACCACTCGCTGGTCTGGCCGCCCGGACGGATCGCCCTCCCCGGGCTGGACGAGGGGGCGACCTATCAGGTGACCGTCCCAGGACCGCAGGTCGTGCCAGGCCTGTCGACCGGACCGCAGTGGCTGCGGGAACCCATCGACCTCAGCGGTCGGTTCCTGGGCACGGTCGGCCTTCAGGCGCCTGCCCTCCCGGTCGACGAGCTGGTCCTGATCCGGGCCGAGCGGGTCGGTTCGTGAGGGCCCGACGCACCAGCCGAACCCTGTCCGATGGCCGGGAGATCATCTACTACGACGACGTGAGCAGCACGCCCAGGCTCGCCCCGGACACCCGGGACCTCGGCCCTCGGGTCCGTGCCGGGCAGATCCGGCGCGACCCGCTGGTCGGGGACTGGGTGGCGGTGGCGGGGCATCGACAGCACCGCACCTTCCAGCCGCCTCGAGATGAATGTCCGCTGTGCCCCAGCGGAATCGGGAGCGCTCCATCCGAGATCCCCGAGGCCGACTACGACGTCGTCGTGTTCGAGAACCGGTTTCCGTCGTATGCCGCCGAGGCCGATCCTGGGCCGTCAGGCCCGAATGCCGCGCCTGACCTGCTGTCGAGGGCGCCCGCCCGGGGACGGTGCGAGGTCGTGTGTTTCACCAGCGCGCACGACGTAACATTCGCCGACCTCTCTGTCGACCGCGTCAGCACTGTGATCGACGTGTGGGCCGAGCGTACCGAGCGGCTAAGCGCGCTCGAGGGCATCGCGTCGGTGTTCTGCTTCGAGAACCGGGGTGACCAGATCGGTGTCACCCTGTCGCATCCGCACGGCCAGATCTACGCCTACCCGCGCCTGCCGGCCCGCACCGCGGCCCTGCTCGACCAGGCGCATGCGTATGCCGCTCGCACCGGGCGCCTGCTCGGCGCCGACATTCTGGCCACCGAACTCGCCGACGGGCGGCGCATCGTCCTGGAGAGCGAGCACTGGGTCGCGTATGTGCCCTTCGCCGCACGATGGCCGGTCGAAGTGCACCTCGTGCCGCGCCGGGACGTTCCGGACCTCCCGGCCCTGGGGGTGGACGAACGCGCCGACCTGGCGGTGGCCTACCTGCGGCTGCTCCGCGCCCTGGATCGCTACTACGTGAGCGATGCGGGGGAGCCGATCCGCCTGCCCTACATCGCCGGTTGGCAGCAGGCCCCCGCCGGGGAGGGCCGGGATGTCTCCCGGCTCCACCTGCAGGTGATGTCGATCCTGCGGACGGCGACGAAGGTGAAGTACCTCGCCGGTTCGGAGTCCGGTGTTGGAGGATGGGTCGTCGACGTCTCGCCCGAGACGGTGGCGGCGCGACTTCGGGAGTTGGCATGAGTGCGGCGGCATCCACAGGCCTGTTTCGCAGGACCTATGGATCCGATCCCGTGGGAGTGTGGTCGGCGCCCGGGCGGGTCAACCTCATCGGTGAGCACGTCGACTACAACGCCGGCCTCGTCCTCCCGATGGCGATCCCGCGACGGACGTGGGCGGCGGCGGCGCCGCGCGCCGACGGGGTGCTGCGCATCCACTCGGCCACCGTGGGTGACACCGTGCAGGTCGAGGTCGCCGGGATCTCCCCGACGGTGCCCGGAGGGTGGGCGGCCTACGTCGCCGGTGTGCTCTGGGCGTTGCGGGAGAATGGGAATGACGTGGGTGGCCTCGATATTGTCATCTACTCCGATGTGCCGACTGGCGCTGGCCTGTCGAGCTCGGCAGCGCTGGAGTGCGCGGTCGCGGCAGCTGTCGGTGACCTGATGGGTCTCGGGTTGCTGGACTCACCCTCGGGCCGGGCTGAGCTGGCAGCGGCATGCGTGCGGGCCGAGAACGAGATCGCGTTGGCACCCACCGGTGGCATGGATCAGGCGGCGTCGATGCTGGGTCGGGCGGGCCACGCCCTCCTGCTGGACTGCCGCGACGGGTCCACCGAACAGGTGCCCCTGTCGCTCACGGCCTCGGGCGTCGAGCAGGTCATCCTCGTGACCGATACCCGGGCTCACCATGCTTTGGTGGATGGGCAGTACGCCATGCGCCGGTCCGCCTGCGAGCGGGCGGCGGCGCTCCTCGGGGTGGGCTCGTTGCGGGAGATTCCCCTGGGGGAGTTGGCCGATGCGCTCGATCGGCTGCCCGATGACGAGCTGCGCAGGCGCACACGTCATGTCGTGACCGAGATAGATCGGGTCGTGGCTTGTGTGGGGGCGCTGCGATCGGGCGACCTGGCGGAGGTGGGTCGCCTGTTTGACGCTTCGCATGCGTCGCTGCGGGACGATTTCGAGGTGAGCTGCGCCGAGCTCGACGTGTCAGTGGAGGCGGCCCGATCGGCGGGTGCGTTGGGGGCGCGGATGACCGGGGGTGGCTTCGGGGGTTCGTCGATTGCGCTAGTTCCCGTGGTCGCGGTGGGCGCCGTGCAGGCCGCTATTGCGGCGGCATTCGCGGCTCAGGGTTGGGCGGCGCCAGCATCATTCACCGTGACCCCCGCCGACGGAGCCCGCCGCGACCTCTGACGTCCAGGATCACGCCTAGGCATTTCTGCCTACGAGGCCTCAGATGCTCCGTGGAGTAGGTCAGCCAGGGTGGTGAAGTAGCGCGCGTGGGTCCGGTGGAGGTCCGCCTCGCTGGTCGCACCCAGGATGACGATCTCTACGTCAGGCTGCGAGGCCAGGGAGTCTTCGAGGTCCAGCCTTCGAGAGATTGCCTCTGCGTAGCGCTGCTCTTCGAACGTCTCGACGATATCGACTGCTCCACTGGGACGGTGGTAGGTCATCAGAAAGTACTTCACGGTCGCTCCACCTCCTCGCTCACTGCTTGCAGGATACTCGTCAACCGATCGAAGTAGTCACCGCGTAGGTCGTGGAGTCGTTCGAGGTCCTGACGGCTGACCCCGGGACGAACCGGAGACGGGGTGCTGCCCGTGTCCCAGCCTTCCTCATCATGTGGGCGTCTAACTGGATCCCACTCGTGCAGATTTCGCTGATCCTCGGCGATCTCGATGTCGCGAGCGGTCGCGCTGAGGGCCTTCAGGTCCGCGAGGACTTGGCTTCGTGTCCGGGCGTCGGCGGAGCGACGATGGGGTTCGAGGGGCTGGCCACCGTACCTGATCTGACGACCCCAAACGTCACCCAACTTCTCGAAGACCTGCGCCCAAGCGTCTTGAAGCAGAGTTCTGACCTGAATCTCCATCGGGATGTGACCGATGTGGACAACCACGTGCAAGGCTCGATAGCCGTCGCCGGCGTTGGTAACTCCGGCAGTATCCATTCCTCGGGACTGGACCCTTGGTGCGTATGCGCCGTCTTCGAAAGACGCTCGAAGCATCTCTGCAAGTTCTGCCTGCTGGCTCAGTGTCAGATCACCGGTGATTCGGGCCCCGACGATGTCCTGCATCACATGGAGGCCCATGCCGGGTTCACGGATCAGTTTCTCGACGATGGAGATGCGTGTCTTCGCCGGACGGTCGGTTATCGAGGCACTGGCGGCATCGAAGAGCATTGCCCGCAAGACACCTCGGATGCGACGGCTCGCGATCTGTGAGGCGCCTGCGTATGCCTGCATGACATCGCCCCAAAGTGCTCGATCAGCCTCCTCAAGTGGGACTCGGGTCTGAAGGCTCTTGCCCAGCTTCTTCAACCTGCTGCGGGAGCATGGCAACGTGGGGAGCTCGACCTCACTCCTTTGAGGTGCGTAGGTCACCGAAATCGCCTCGTCTCGGAGGCCGAGGAAGGCGCCGAGGGTGGTCAGCTCCGCCGGGGACCGCGGGGCAAGGTCGACCAGCAACGGCGAGTGGACGATGAAGGCCGCGTACTGGGCTCGTGAGATGGCGACGTTGAGGCGGTTGCGGCTGAGCAGGAAGCCGATCCCGCGGCTGACGTCACTGGGCGCCGAAGCGGCCATGGACAAGATCGCGATTGGCGCCTCGCGCCCCTGGAACTTGTCGACCGTGCCGACGGCCACCTCGTCCAGACCGGCATCGGCCAGCGCTGCGGCGATCGTGGCCACCTGGTTGTTGTACGCCGCCACCACGAGGATGTCGCGTTGCTCCAGTGGGCGTCCCTGGGCCGCGGCCTCATCACGAGGGTCCGTCCAGGTGCGATCGAGGAGGTCATCGACCAGCCCGACCACAGCCGAGGCCTCCTCCGGCGACGAATTGCTGTTGTCGTGATGCTCGACCAGGCGCAGGTGTAGGCCAGGCTGGACCCCCTGGAGTGAGCGGGCCGCGGTCACCTCGTCCCGGGAGTGGAGCTGACCGGCATACGCCAACCGGGATACCGGGGCAGTCAGGGCGGGATGCATCCGCCAGGTTGTGTCGAGGAAGTAGCCGAGATCCGGTGACAGCACAGGCTCGTCGCCGATCAGCCAGCCGAGGGCGGACAGGTCGACGGGGTCGGGGTGCTGGCCCTGGGTGACCTGCGGCAGCTGCTGCGGATCCCCGAGGAGGAGCAAGCGTGGGGCGGCCACCGAGACGGCCAGAGTCTTGGCCAGGGAAAACTGACCAGCCTCATCGATGACCACGAGGTCGAGCTGGTCACGGTCGACTCGGCGGGTGTTGGTCAGGTCCCAGGCGGTCCCGCCGATGACGTAGCCATCGGCCTGTCCGCTCGCGAAGTCGGCCAGATCATCGGCCTTGTCCAGCGGAGTCCAGGTTGGGTCGACGGTCTCCTTGGTCATCTTGGCGACTTGACACCCCGGCACCCCCGCGTCGACGACGGCCTTGAGGAGGTTCTCGATCGCCGCGTGGGACTGGGCGCAGACACCGATTCGCCAGCCGTGGTCCTGAACGAGCGCCGCGATGACCCGGGCGCCCACGTAGGTCTTGCCCGTGCCCGGGGGACCCTGGACGGCCACGAAGGAGCGGTCCAGCCCGTGCACTGCGCGCGTGATCGCGCGGATGTAGTCACCTCCCACAACGGGGGGAAGTCCCGGGTCCTCCAGGCCGACCGCCTGTCCGGCGCCGTCAGTCGCACCGGATCGTGTCGAGCCGTCCAGGGAAGCCGACGTGCCAACCGTCGTGCTCGTCTCAGGGAAGGTCCCCCGCGGTGGGCGCCGCAGGAGCAGCTCGATCGCCGGGCGGCGAGGCAGATCCGGCCACGATGCCCGGACCTCCCGGCCAAGGTCGCTCAGGGCGACGTCGATGGAGGCCGCGGGGATGACCCCACCGGGAACCAGCGCGACGGGGACCGCCTCGTGCCGCTCGCCATCCTTGGGCATGAGCTCCTCGATGACGAGCTCCTGACGGAGTTGACCGTCGACCTCGGACGTCTCGCCGGCCTCGACGATGCGCACCGTGGCCGGTGACTTGGCGTGGTGGAAGGCCGGCTCGACCTCCATCCCGGGCGGCGGCGGCGCGGCATACGCGGCACTGACCTCGGCCCCGGGCGAGGCGGCGACCCCACCGAGCGGCTCGACGATGAGGCGCAGCCGGCGCCGGGGGCGTTGCCGCGGCGTCGCTGCCTGCCAGGGCTCTTCTTGCTGCGACCCATGGACGATGAAGACGCCCTGGTCGTGCAACCAATCATCGACGGGGGAGCGCAGCCGGTCAAAGTGCCGCCACCAGAAGGGCTTGTCCTCGCGTGCATGGAACTGGACGGCTGAGGCCGCCAGCGCCACGGCCTGCTGCTCCGGCGTCCGCTCATGGGGTTTGACCTCAGCGATAAGCGCGCGTAGGGCGTCCTCGAGGTCGACCCGGGCCTGCCGATCCGGGCTGAGGGTGGGCGGGGTGGCATCACCGGGATCCACCGGCGCACGCGTCGGGTCCGTCGAGATCAGCCCCGAGTCCAGCGGTGCACCGTCCTGCGCGCTCGCCAGCTGGGCGAGCAGCCAGTCGCGCAGGAGCCAGGTGGAGACGCAGTCGTCGCGGTTGTAGTCGCTGATCTCCTGTTGCAACTGTTGGGTGCGCGCAGCCTGGCCCAACTCGCGTGCCGAAACCAACTCATGGTGGACGACGATCGAGTCGCCGCCGCTTTGCAGGTCGATCTCCCGGCTTGGCATGTAGAGCGGCTCGAGCTTTTTGATGGAGTAGGAGCGCTGGGAGATCCGGATCCCCGCCCGGACGATGGTGAACAGGTCGACCAGGACGCCCTCGCGCAGGAGCTGGTCGACCTCCTCCTCACCGACGGCATGCCGGACGGCGAGGCGCAGCAGCGCCGCCTTTTCGTAGTCGGCGTAGTGGTAGACGTGCAGGTCCGGCCACTGTCGGCGTCGCTGGGCCAGGTAGCGCAGGAAGTCCACGAGGGCCTGCTTTTCCTCTGCGCGGTCCGTGGCCCAAAAGGCGCGGTACACGGGCGTGCCGGTGTCGACCTCGACGACGCCGAACAGATACTCCAAGCCCCAATCCTGGGAGCCTCGCTCGGCCCACAGGGGGTCGCCCTCGAAGTCGAAGAACAGGTCTCCCGGTGAGGGGACCGGCAGTTTGGCCAAGGCGTCGGCGGCCACGACCTCCGCATAGACCGTGCCGTCAGGGTCGTGGTCCTGGCGCAGTTGCAGGGTTGCTTGGTGTCGGATCCGGTCGAGTGCGGCATTGCGCACTCCCGGGACCGGAAGGCTGCGGGTGGCTAGTTCCTCGATGGTCGTGACCCCGGCGTCGAAGAGCTTGTGACGGGTCGGCATCCGCACCCCGGCGACGAGGAGGACGTCACGGGCCGCCTCGGCGGCCGCCAGGCAGTCCTCACACCGCCCGCACGCCAGCCAACGGGGATCGCCCCACTGCGCCACTCCCGGATCGGCGCGGTGCTCGGCCAACATCTGGTCAAGGCGGGCCCGCCGTGCCCGGTAGACCGGCAGCAGGTCGACCAGCGCATGGTCTGTGATGAGCCCGGATCCGAGCAGGAGCCGCGCCACCGGGGCGGTGGGGACTCCGGCTGCGGTGAGCTGGGCGGCATACGCGGCGATCTGGAGCAGGGCCGGCACCGACTCGGTCCGAGCCAGCTTGGTGTCACACACCAGCCACCCCTCATCGGTGAGCTCGAGGAAGTCCGCGTGCCCGACAAAAGTGCCGTCGAAGAAGGTGGCTTGGACGACGACCTCGGCCCCGGACCTCAGGGCCGCAAAAGTCTCGTCATTGGCGGCGACGAGTCCGTCGCGTGTGTAGCGGGGTCGGGCGAACTGGACGACGCGTCCGGGGTGCTCGCGCGCGAGCCGCAGGAGCTCACGCTGCTCGTGCTGGTTGCCGAGCTCGCTGATCCGTCGGGTCATCGCGTCGCGGACATCCTCGGTCCGGGGCGCCCGGCCCACGGTGACATCCAGTGCCGTCACGGTGGCGAACTCACACGTCGCTGCGAGCCGCAGGTCGCTCGCGCTGACCACGAGGTCGCCGTCGGCAAGGAGGAACATGCCAGCAACCTATCCGGGCCTGCCGACAGGCCTGCGACATCTGGCCTTCCGACAGCCGGCCACCCATCGGTGCGGTGGCCGCAGCGCCAAACGAATCGTTTCGATACGAGTTTCAGCGCGCCTGCGGGCTCCCAGGCCCGCCGAAACTCGTATCGAAACGTTCTTTCGGCCCGGGAGGTGTGGAGGCAGAGCCGGCGGCCCGACTCAGATCCAACTCGGGAACCACATCCGCAGATACCACTGGGTGTACGGGATGACCTCGGCGGTATGGATCGGGTAGTTCCACGCGAACAGCGCCAATTCCAGCAGGAGGAATCCCGCCACCGCCCACACATACAGGCGCCGAGTCGGAGCGTCTCGCGCCGATCGTAAGAACAGTCCGATACACATCGTCACCGCGAGCACGACCCACGGCTCGAAGGCGACCTCGTAGAACGTGAAGATCGTCCGGTGCTGCCAGTTGAACCACGGCAGGTACCCCGCGGCGATCCCCGACAGTGCAGCTCCCGCCCGCCAGTCGCGGCGCACAATCCACTGGTAGAGAACGACAATGAGCGCCAGTGTGCCGCCCCACCACAGGGGCAGCGTGCCGATGGTTGTCACGGCCTGACTGCACTGGTCGACGTGGCAGCCGTTGTCGCCGAGTGTCGGACCCTCGTAGAAGAACGACGTCGGCCGGGCCTGCACCATCCAGCCCCAGGGGTTGGACATGTAGGAATGCTCGGTCGTCAGGGTCGTGGAGAACCTCCACATTTCGTGGTGGTAGTGCGCCCAGGACCGGAGCGCCGGTGGCAGCCAGGACACGCCAAGCTCCGGATTGTCCTGCGCCCAGTTCCGCAGATAGCCCCGGTCCGACAGGAACCAGCCGGCCCAGCTCACCGGGTAGATCACCGCGGACAGGACGACGAGCTGCACCGCCGCAAAGGGGCCGTCGGTCAAGAATGCCGTGCCGAACCAGTTATCAACGCCGGCCGCCCGCCGCGCTCCCAGGTCCCAGAGCACCGTCATGAGCCCGAAGACGGCGATGAAGAAGATCCCCGACCACTTCGTCGACACGCACAGTCCGAGGGAGAGGCCGGCCACCCAACGCCAGGGGCGCCAGCCCAGCCACGGCCCCCACCGCGGATACTCACCCGGGGGCAGGGCGCCCACCCGCTGGGCCAGAATCTCGCGCGACCGATCCCGATCGACGAGCAGCGCCGCGAAACCCGCCAGCGCGAAGAACATGACGATGATGTCGAGGATGCCGGTGCGGCTCATTGTCAGGTGCAAGCCCTCAAAGGCGAGGAGGAATGCCGCCACGCCGCCGAGCCACGTCGACCGGAACAGCCGCCGGGCGACCCGGCCGACAATGAGGATCGACATCGTGCCGAGCAGCGCCACGGCGAAGCGCCACCCGAACGACGACTCGATCCCGAAGATCCACTCGCCGATCCCGATGAGCCATTTGCCGACGGGCGGGTGGACCACATACGACCCGGTCGTCCCATAGATGTCGGCGTTGCCGGCGGTGAAGAGCTCGTCGGCCTTCTTGGCTTCCAGGCGCGAACTGACCTCCACGCCGTACTGGATGAGCGACCAGCCGTCTTTGACGTAGTACGTCTCGTCGAAGACCAGCTTGTGCGGGCGCCCGAGGTTGAGGAACCGCAGAATGCCGCCGAGCACCGCGATGATCCCGGGGACGGCCCAGCCGATCCAGCCGTCGCGCGGCATCGGCTCGAGGAGCCGGGCCCGCAGGATCTCCGTGCGGGTCGGGGCGGGGGGCTGCTCCGGGAATGCCGCCGCGGGCGCGTCGAGCTCGTCGGTCACCGGCATATCCGCCATCGTAAGTGGCGATCGGGCCGACGTCCTGCGGCTCCCGGCCCGCACATGCTCACCCTGTCCCACGACGGTGTCGGGAGCGTGGTGATGGCTCGTGCGGGTCTCTCGGTGGTCATGCCAGACTCGGCGGCATGTCTGCCGGTGTCCTCGTCCTCGCCGCGACCCCGATCGGGGACGTGCGTGATGCCGCACCCCGGCTGGCCGCCGAGTTGGCCGGAGCCGACATCGTCGCGGCCGAGGACACGCGTCGCCTGCAGCGGCTCACCCACGAGCTGGGCATCACCATCACGGGTCGGGTCCTGTCCTTTCACGAACACAACGAGCATGAACGGACCCCGGACCTCGTCGCCCGGCTCGCCGCCGGGGACCGGGTCGTCGTCGTCACCGACGCGGGAATGCCGTCCGTCTCCGACCCGGGATATCGACTCGTCAACGCGGCGGTGGCGGGCGGCATTCGGGTCACCTGCGTGCCCGGCCCGTCGGCAGTCCTGATGGCGCTGGCCGTGTCCGGACTGCCGGTCGACCGGTTCTGCTTCGAGGGATTCCTGCCGCGCAAGCCGGGGGAGCGGTCCCGGGCGCTCGCCGCGCTCGCGCAGGAGCCGCGCACGATGGTGTTCTTCGAGGCGCCGCACCGGCTTGACAAGACGCTGATGGCGATGGCGGAGGCGTTCGGCACCGACCGGTCGGCTGCGGTCTGCCGGGAGCTGACCAAGACCTACGAGGAGGTCCGGCGCGGCCCGCTGAGCGAGCTCGCCGCCTGGGCCGCCGAGGGAGTCCGCGGGGAGATCACCGTCGTCGTCGGGGGCGCATCTCCTGTCGTGGCCGATCTGGACACGGCGGTCCAGCAGGTGCTCGAGAAGATCGCCAGTGGGCAGCGGCTCAAGGAGGCCAGCGCCGACGTGGCGACGGCATTCGGCCTCTCCCGCAAGGACCTCTACAACGCAGCCATCGCGGCGCGCTGATCCGGGACCGACTTGCCCCGCTCACCCACTCGCCATCACCGGATGCCCTACCGGCCGGTAACGGGTGAATGTCACACCGGCATGCCGCACCCAGTCCCCCCACGCCAGGTGCCTGGCCGGTAGCCTCGCCCCGTGGCCACAACGACCGTCTCCCGCCCTCCGCTCGCTCGGAAAACTACGGTCGCCCTCAAGTTGCTCATGGCAGCGACCGGGCTGATCTTCGCTGGGTTCGTCCTTCTCCATATGTACGGCAACCTCAAGGTGCTGGCAGGCGAAGAGGCGTTCAACTCGTATGCCGAGCATCTCCGCACCATCGGCGAGCCGATGCTCCCCTACGGGGGGGTGCTCTGGATCCTGCGGATCGTCCTGATCTTGGCCGTGATCGGGCACGTCGATGCCGCGATCATGCTATGGACGCGATCGGGCGGCGCCCGATCGACCAAGTACGCGCTGGCCAAGCAGGCCCTGACCTCCAAGGTCATGCGGTGGGGCGGGGTGACCCTGTTGCTGTTCATCGTCTGGCACCTGGTCCAGTTCACCGTCCCCAAGGTCAACGTCAACCCCGACGTCCAGGGTCCCGATGTGCTGCACAACCCCTACCAGTTGGTCGTCGCGAGCTTCCAGGTCTGGTGGGTCACCGCGATCTACGTGCTGGCCATGATCGCGCTCGCCCTGCATCTCTCCCACGGGGTGTTCAGCGCCTGCCAGACGTTCGGGTGGACCGGGAATGCCGCCAAGCGCATGCGCGCCAAGGGGGTAGCCCACCTGGTCGCAGCCCTCGTCGTCGTCGGCTTCCTCATCCCGCCGCTGTCCATCCAGTTCGGTCTCGTGAAGTGAGGCGATGACGTTGACCACCATCGAGAACGACCAGACCTTCGGTCTTTACACCGTCGGTGAGCCCATCCAGGACACCAAGGCGCCTGACGTGCCCATCGACGAGATGTGGACCGTCCGCAAATTCGAGGCCTCCCTGGTCAACCCGGCCAACCGCCGCAAGCTGTCGGTCATCATCGTCGGCACCGGCCTCGCCGGTGGCGCTGCTGCGGCCACGCTCGGCGAAGCCGGCTATCACGTGAAGTCCTTCTGCTACCAGGACACCCCACGTCGGGCGCACTCGATCGCCGCCCAGGGCGGCATCAACGCCGCCAAGAACTACAAGGGCGACGGGGACTCGACATTCCGGCTGTTCTACGACACCGTCAAGGGCGGTGACTACCGTTCGCGCGAGACCAATGTTTATCGCCTCGCCGAGGTGAGCGTGAACATCATCGACCAGTGCGTGGCCCAGGGCGTGCCGTTCGCACGGGAGTACTCCGGACTGCTCGACAACCGCTCGTTCGGTGGCGTGCAGGTGTCCCGGACGTTCTATGCGCGTGGACAGACCGGTCAGCAGTTGCTCATCGGGACCTACCAGGCGCTGGAGCGTCAAATCGCGGCTGGCACCGTCGAGGAGTACACGCGCCACGAGATGCTTGAGCTGATCGTGCAGGACGGGCGGGCCCGCGGGATCATCGCCCGCGACATGGTCACCGGCGAGATCGAGACTCACCTGGCCGACGCGGTCGTGCTCGCCACCGGCGGCTACGGCAACGTCTTCTTCCTGTCGACCAATGCGATGGGCTCCAACGTCACCGCGAGTTGGCGCGCCCACCGCAAGGGCGCCTATATGGGCAACCCGTGCTACACGCAGATCCACCCGACCTGCATCCCGGTCTCGGGTGAGCACCAGTCCAAGCTGACCCTGATGTCCGAGTCGCTGCGCAACGACGGCCGCATCTGGGTGCCCAAGCGTCGCGAGGACTGCGACAAGGACCCGCGCCAGATCGCCGAGGAGGACCGCGACTACTACCTGGAGCGGATCTACCCCTCGTTCGGCAACCTCGTGCCTCGCGACATCGCCTCCCGCCAGGCCAAAAACGTCTGCGACGAGGGTCGCGGTGTCGGCCCGATGGTTGGAGACTTCCGCCGGGGCGTCTACCTCGACTTCGCCGACGCGATCCAGCGACTCGGCCGCGCGGCCGTCGAGGAGAAGTACGGCAACCTGTTCGACATGTACGCCCGGATCACGGGGGAGAACCCCTACGAGGTCCCCATGCGGATCTACCCCGCCGTCCACTACGTCATGGGCGGCCTGTGGGTCGACTACGACCTGCAGTCGACGATCCCCGGCCTGTTCGTCACCGGCGAGGCCAACTTCTCCGACCACGGTGCCAACCGCCTCGGCGCCTCGGCGCTGATGCAGGGCCTGGCCGACGGCTACTTCGTCCTGCCCAACACGATCCGCGACTACCTCGCCAAGGGCCCGTTCCCCAAGGTCGACGACAATGCCGCGGCCGTTGTTGCCGCCCGCGAGAACGTGCAGGACCGCACCACGCGGCTCCTCGCGATCAACGGCGAACGGTCGGTGGACTCCTTCCACCGCGAGCTCGGCAACATCATGTGGGAGTACTGCGGGATGGAGCGGACCGAGGAGGGGCTGCTCAAGGCCATCGACCTCATTCGTGGTCTGCGAGCCGAGTTCTGGCGCAACGTCAAGGTTCTCGGGGCCGCCGATACCCTCAACCAGAGCTTGGAAAAGGCCGGCCGTGTCGCCGACTTCCTCGAGCTCGGCGAGCTCATGTGCATCGACGCGTTGCACCGGCGCGAGTCCGCGGGCGGGCACTTCCGTGCCGAGTCTCAGACCGAGGACGGCGAGGCTCTGCGCCACGACGACCAGTTCCTATATGTCGCGGCCTGGCAGTTCGAGGACGGCGACGCCGATCCCAACCAGCCGGGCACGACCATGGGATCACCGGTCTTGCACAAGGAAGCCCTCGAGTATCAGGCCATCGAGCTCAAGCAGCGGAGTTACAAGTAACGCACGGGGGGCTTCGCCCCGCGTGGACCCCCCAAGAACACCTCGGTCTGCGAAAACCAAAGGTTAGAGAGAATGAATCTCACTCTGAAGATCTGGCGCCAGGACAGCCCCCGCGCCCGTGGCGAACTCAAGACCTACCAGGTCGAGGACATCAGCCCGGACATGTCGTTCCTGGAGATGCTCGACGTCCTCAACGAGCGCCTCAACGCTGCGGGCGAGGAGCCCATCGCGTTCGACTCCGACTGTCGCGAGGGCATCTGCGGCATGTGCGGTCTGATGATCTCGGGTCAGGCCCACGGCCCCGAGAAGACCACGACGTGTCAGCTGCACATGCGCTCATTCAACGACGGCGACGTCATCACGGTCGAGCCGTGGCGGGCCAACGCCTTCCCGGTCATCCGGGACCTCGTCGTCGACCGCAGCGCCTTCGACCGCATCATCCAGGCCGGCGGCTACATCTCGGTCAACACCGGCTCGGCGCCCGAGGCCAATGCGACCCTGGTGCCCAAGCCCGACGCCGACCGCGCGTTCATGGCCGCGGAGTGCATCGGCTGCGGCGCCTGTGTCGCGGCCTGCCCCAACGCCAGCGCGATGCTCTTCATGAGCGCCAAGGTCACCCACCTCGGCCAGCTCCCGCAGGGCCAGCCCGAGCGCGACAGTCGCGTCGTGGGGATGGTCGCTCAGCACGATCACGAGGGATTCGGTGGTTGCACCAACGTCGGCGCGTGCAGCCAGGCGTGCCCCAAGGGCATCCCGCAGGACGTCATCTCCCAGCTCAACAAGGATTTGCGTCGCGCCATGGTGCACGGCCACTGACCTGCTCCTTCTGAGGTGGGTGCGCGCAGCCGTGCTCCGGCATGGGTGCGCGCACCCACCTCGGCGGGTTTGACGGAGGGTCAGGCCCGGTCGATGAGAGCGGCCAGGTCCACGCCGTCGGGGCGAGCGCCGTACTGCAGTGCGCGATCGTCGCCGAGCCGCGTCAGGCAGTAGGCCTCGGCCACGGTCGCCGGCGCGTGCTCGAGCAACAGGGAGGCCTGCAAGGCCAGGGCGAGCGCCTCGACGACGCGGCGGGCCTGTGCCGCAGCGGATTCGGGGTCCGCGGTGACCTGGCGGAGTAGGGACCGCACCCGATCGAGGTGGGTGTCGTAGAGGGGATGCCATCCCCGCTGTGCTGCCAGACCCGCCTCGAATGCCGCGGCCGCCTCCGGTTCGCGCGCGAGCGCCCGCAGCACGTCGAGTGCGATGACGTTGCCCGAGCCTTCCCAGATGGCCAGGACCGGCTGCTCGCGATAGCGGCGCGCCAGGGGGAACGACTCGGTGTATCCGTTGCCGCCCAGGCATTCCAGCGACTCGTAGGCATGGTGAGGGCCGCGCTTGCACACCCAGTACTTGGCCACCGCGGTCGCGATGCGGCGCCAGTCTGCTTGATTCTCGTCATCGTGGGCTGCGGCCAGCGCCATGGCTGTCCACGTCGCCGCTTCGGCTTCCAGGTGGAGGTCGGCGAGGACTGCGCGCATCGCGGGCTGGTCGACGAGCACGGCCCCGAATGCCGCCCGCTCCCGGACGTGCCACGCCGCCTCGGCAACTCCTTGCCGCATCCCTGCCGCGGCCCCGATCACGCAGTCGAGACGGGTCCGGTTGACCATCTCGAGAATGGTCGAGACTCCTCGTCCCTCCTCGCCCACGAGCCAGCCCACCGTGCCGTCGAGCTCTATCTCGCTGGAGGCGTTGGACTTGTTGCCCAGCTTGTCCTTGAGCCGTTGGATGAAGAACGGATTGCGCTGCCCCCCAGGTAGTACGTGCGGGACCAGGAAGCAGCTCAGGCCCTCGGGCGCCTGGGCGAGGACGAGGAAGGCGTCGGACTGGGGCGCCGAGCAGAACCACTTGTGTCCGCGCAGGACATACGTGCTGTCCCATGCGGGGGTGGCGGTCGTCGTATTCGCGCGGACGTCGGAGCCGCCCTGCTTTTCGGTCATCGCCATGCCGAAGGTGACCCCGGCCTTGGTGAGCGGGTCGGCCAGGGTGGGGTCGTAGGCCCGGCTGAGCAGCATCGGCTCCCACGCTGCGGCCAGGAAGGGCTCGTGGCGGAGCGCGGGCAGGACGGCATGCGTCATCGAGACCGGACAGCCGTGGCCGGGCTCGATTTGGCTGACGAGATAAAAGCCGGCGGCGCGGGTGACGTTGGCGCCGGGCCCAGGTTCGGCCCACGCCGACGTGTGCAGGCCCTGGCTGATCGAGTACTCCATCACGGCGTGGTAGGCCGGGTGGAACTCGATCTCGTCGATGCGGTGGCCCCAGCGGTCGTGGGTGCGCAGCACAGGGGTGATGGTGTTGGCGAGGCGAGCCGCGTCCTGATACCAGGCCGACCCCACGTAGGCGCCGATGTCGTGCAGCTCGCGGTGATCGCCTGCCGGGGCGAAGGTGGCGACCGCCTCCCGCAATGCGGGGTTGAGCGCGTACTCGTCAACCTCCACCCGGGGCGAAGGCTGGTTGAGGACGTCGTGAGTCGCGATGGTGCGCGACGAGGCATCGGCATGGCGTGGCATGGCCTGGCTTTTCGAGGAAGAGGTTGAGGGGCTGCGTTCCATCATGCGCGATGCACTTGCGCACCATGCACGAGGCACGACTAGGTTCTGGAATATGGCCCAGATTGGCGTAGGCAAGGACGGACCGTATGCCGTGCGCGGACTCCCGCTGGCGCGGGCCCGCATGGAGACTGGTGATGAGGGGCACGGCCAGGCGTGGGTCGTCCACGAGACGATCGACACCGCGTCCGAGGCGGGCGCCGACGGGACCTACTGGTTGTGTCGCTGCGGCCACTCGGAGAACAAGCCCTTCTGTGACGGGCATCACCGCAAGGTCGGCTTCGACGGGACGATGACGGCATCGACGACGCCCTACCGCGAGCGCGCCAAGGTCATGCAGGGTGAGGGTGTCGTCGTTCGCGATGTACGACCCCTGTGTGAGCACGCGGGCTTTTGCACCTTGCGCGAGACCAATGTCTGGCAGATGGTCGGCTCATCGGATCCGGAGACGGTCGCGACCATGGAGGGCATGGTCGATCACTGCCCGTCCGGCGCGCTCACCCGGGCCGCGGACGAGTCGGCGCTCGATGACGAGCCCGCGCTGCCGTTGCAGGTGCTTGTGGTCGATGACGGCCCCTATCTGGTGACCGGCGGGGCCTCCCTAGCCGGCGACGACACGGCATTCGAGTCCCGGAATCGGATGACGTTGTGCCGCTGCGGGACCAGCGCCAACAAGCCGTTCTGTGATGGCAAGCACGCGGAGTGCGGCTTCCGCGACAGCTGAGGGCCGCTGCGGGGGTCACAGCCAGGTGAGGTGATCGCGCAGGAGCGCGTAACCGACGAAGGCGACGATATCCAGGATCGTGTGCGCGATGACGAGCGGCATGACCCGCTTGGTGCGGGTGTAGAGCCAGCCGAAGATCAACCCCATGATGGCGTTGCCGACGAATCCGCCGAAGCCCTGATACAGGTGGTAGGAGCCGCGGATCAGGGCGCTAGTGACGATGATCCGGGTGGGGCTCCACCCCGCTTGCGTCCATCGTCGGAAGAGGTAGGCCACGACGACGACCTCCTCGAGGACGGCATTCTCGAGCGCGGCGAGGATGAGCACGGGCACGGTCCACCAGTGCTCGCCGAGGTTGGCGGCGGCGATGGTGGTGTTGAGGTTCAGGGCGCGGGCCGCGACATAGAGCCCTAGTCCCGGGATCCCGATCACCGCGGCCAGGCCAGCCCCGGTGAGGAGGTCGTGGCCCGGGCGCCGAAAGTCCAGTCCCAGTCCCTGAAAGCCGGTCCAGCGCTTGCTTTCTCCGAATGCCGTGTCGGATGTCGCGGAGGCGTCCCGGCGCAGGAGGTGCAGGACGAGGGCCACCGGCACCAGGGCGAGTGTGAGCCGGACAAGCTGGTAGGTCAGGTCGAGCCAGGGGCGGTCGGGAGTGACCGCGCTGTTCATGGCCGTCGTCTGCTGGGCGAGCGAGACCTGCAGGGTCAGTTTGTTGATGATCGACAGGATCGACCAGATCGCCGAGGCGCCCAGCGAGAGGAGCAGGACCAGAGTGGTCTCGGTGAGCAGGGCCCGGCGGTCGAGGGGGCGCTGCGGGACCGGGGCCGGGGCTGCCATGGCTCCGCAGCCTACGTCCGCAAGGCCGCCGGGACGCGACGGGGCCGGTGGGGTCGGTGCCGCGAGGTCATGCGGCGAACCAAGCGCGCCGGTCAGTGAACGGGAGCCGCGGCGTGGCGCCAGTAGGTCAGGACTGATTCGTGGCGAGCCACGCGGGCGCGGTGGTGGCCGACGAGGACGGGCACAAGCAGGAGCAGGCCGGCGACGGCCAAGACCAGAGTGCCCACGGCCAAGACGGAGGTGAGGTAGGTAATGACGGTGTCGAGTTGGGTGAGCGGTCCCATGACAGTTCTTTCTACAGGTGTAGTAGGTGTTGCGCCCGACACTACATCTGTAGTGAGGGCCAGGCAAGTCGTCACGTCTGCGGGGCTCAGGTCCTCCCGAAGGGAGAGAGAATGGCTGTTGTGTCGCCGTCTCCGTCCACTCCCAAGATCCCCCGAGGGCGGGGGTCGGGTCTGTCTCATGAGCGACACGCCGAGATATCGGTGGCGGCCGGGCCCGGCGACACCGCCCCCACGACCGGCCGCCGCCGCGACCTCTTGGACGCCGCTGTGCAGGTCTTGGCGCAGACGGGTCTGCGGGGCCTGACCCATCGAGCGGTGGACGCCCAAGCGGGAGTGCCGCAAGGATCGACGAGTACGTATTACCGGACGCGCCTGGCCCTCCTCTCGGCGCTGACGTCCCACGTGGCCCAGGAGCTCCTCGCCGGGATCGAAGTCCTGGGCGCTCGGGTCGCCGCGCTGCCCGAGATGGCCGATGACGAGCTGGCCAGGGCCTGCGCCGACGAGGTCGTCACCGCGCTGCTCGCGCTGGCCCGGCGTCAGGACCTCGTCAGCGCTCAGAGCGAGCTGGTGCTCGAGGCCGCCCGCACCCCGGAGCTCCTCGACATCCTCACCCCGTGGCGGCGCGCACTCATCGATATCGTCGCGAGCATCGGGTCCACGGTCGACCCAGTCAAGGCGACTGATCGCGCCGAGACGACCGTGGCGGCATTCCAAGGCGTCCTGGCGACGTCCCTCTGGCACCCGACCCAGGCGCGCGCGGCCTATGTCGAGCGATCCTCACGACAACTGCTGGACCTGCTTCAGGCCTGAGCCTCTGGAGCGGGTGACGGCCGGTTCAGGACTGGGTGTGTTCAGGCGTAGGCCGAGTCTCGTCGCCGTCGACGGGCCCGGCGCCACAGGCTCGCGATGAGCCACGCGATCAGGGCGAGCGCGAGCACCACGAGGATCGGCAGGAAGATCGCTACCAGACTGAGCCCGATCGAGAACCCGTCCTCGACCGTGGAGACGACGGGTGCCGCAACGCCGGCCGTCCCGGCATTCAGGACCGGTCGGGCCGCCATCTTCCCGGAGTGGATCAGCCCCGACACGACGATGCCGAGGACGATGCCGACCCAGGGGTTCTCCTTCATCCACGTCGACTCGTCGATGGCGCTCGCGGCCTGGGTGGCCGCGAAGATCAGCCCTCCCATCGCAGGCCGGACGAAGGTCTGGATGGTGTCGTTGACGGTGTCCACGGCGGGGATCTTGTCCAGGACAACCTCGGCCAGGAGGAGTGCCGCGGCAATGCCGATCGCCCACCAGCTCTCGATCCACGCGTAGGAGGCGGGGAGGGTGATGACGTCCGTGAAGCGCGCGATGAGCGCCACGATGAGGAACGGGATGTAGGCGTTGAACCCGGCAGCGGCCGATAAGCCCATCCCGGTCAGGGCAGCGATCACGGTGACCTTCTTGTGTCGAGCGGCCGCCCACGCAGCCGAGCCAGGTGTCAACGATGGTGAGGGGCAGCGTAATCCCCGGCCCGCCCCGAGCAGAGTCGGACAGTCGTCCGACTTCCCGATCCCGTGACCCCCGAGGCGCCGGAAACTCGGCCACATGGCCGACTTGGCACGACTCGTGGCGGGCGCAGCTCGGACAACTCGGCCAGGACGGGTGGGGGGTCTGGTCAGGCAGAGCGGCGTGCAGTGGCCGACCCGCTGAGGATGCTGTGTTGACCCCGGGGTGCCCGTGCGGGGACACCCCGCGCTCGCAGTGCCTCCCACACTCGGCTCGCGACCTGGTCGGGAGCCTTGTAGTAGTCCGACCCCGTGACCACGATGACGCGCCATCCTTCGGCTTCGAGCTCCTCGCGCCGTGAGAGGTCAGCAGTCCATTGATCCTCCCGCTCGATGTGGTGCCGCCCGTCGTACTCGATCGCGATCTTGGCGTCCGGATATGCGAGGTCCAGGCGAAAGCGTTCGCGTCCGCTTGCGTCGCGGACGGAGTGCTGGACCGTCGGCTCCGGCAGCCCCGCGAGGACGAGGAGCACTCGAAGTCGGCTCTCCATGGGAGATTCGACGCCCGCGCGGATCAGCCGGGCGGCTCGGGCTGCCCGTCCTCGGGGTGCGTGGGCCGTCGCCTGGATCAGAGCCTCGGGACTGAGAGCGGCGGCCTTGACCAGGCTGTCTCCGAGGACGACTAGGTCTGGCAGGTCCAGGGCACGGGCAAGGTCAAGGAAGGTCTGGGCGGCACTCGTGGTTGGGACGTCGCGGTGCCGGGTCGTCGCGACCGGACCTCGGCGACGGTGAGCCGTGATCCCCGCAACCTTCGGGCGCGAAGGCCCCCTCACGCTGACGTGCACTCCGTCGTCGGGCACGATGCCACCGAACAGGGTGGCAGCCGAGTGGTGGCTGAGCGTGGCACCCGAGGGGCAGAGCAGCAGCGCCGTCAGCCAACGAATGGTGTCGGTGTCCGGCACGTCCGCTGACACCGAGACACCCCAAAAGATCGGGCGATAGGCCGGGCCCTCGAGTTCCCTGCGGGAGATCCCGTTGGCCAGGGCCTGCTTGCGGGTGAAGGGGAGGCGGGGGTTGAAGGGTGCGGTTATTCATTGTTCGCCGGGTCATGGATCGATGCTGCCGCGCCGCGGCCATTCGGCCTCAGAGATATCCACAGGCTCCGTCGCGAGGGCGCTCGGACCACCCGCGGGCAAAGTCGGACGGTTGGCCCACTTTCCGATTTGGGATGGGCGGGTGGGCCGGAGAGGGGGACGGGTGGCCGACTTTGCGGAATGCCGTGCGCTCGCGGCGGCATTCGGGTGGCGCCGGCGAGGCGGCCGGGCGACGGCCCTAGGATTTGGCCCCATGAAGGTCCTCTCCGCTGTCGCCTGGCCCTACGCCAACGGCCCCCGTCACATCGGCCACGTCGCCGGGTTCGGGGTGCCCTCGGATGTGTTCAGCCGGTACATGCGGATGGCCGGGCACGACGTACTCATGGTCAGCGGCTCCGACGAGCACGGGACGCCGATCCTCGTCGCCGCCGACAAGGAGGGCGTGACCGCCCAGGAGTTCGCCGACAAGAACCACGCGATCATCGCCCACGAGCTCGCGGACCTCGGCTGCGCCTACGACCTGTACACCCGCACGACGACGGCTAACCACTATGCCGTCGCCCAGGAGCTGTTCCGCGGCAACTACGCCAACGGCTACATGATCGAGCAGACCCAGCACGTCGCCCTCAGCCCCTCGACCGGGCGCACCCTGCCCGACCGCTACATCGAGGGCACCTGTCCGATCTGCGGGTACGCGGAGGCGCGCGGCGACCAGTGCGACAACTGCGGCAACCAGCTCGAGCCGAGCGACCTGATCAACCCGCGCAGCAAGATCAACGGGGAGACGCCGACGTTTGGCGAGACCCAGCACTTCTTCCTCGACCTGCCCGCCCTCGCCGACGCCCTGCGCGAGTGGCTCGAGGAGCGCGAGGCCAGTGGCACCTGGCGCCCCAACGTCATCAAGTTCAGCCTCAACATCCTCGACGACATCCGCCCCCGCGCGATGACCCGCGACATCGACTGGGGCATCCCGGTGCCGCTCGACGGCTGGATCGACAACCCCAACAAGCGTCTCTATGTGTGGTTCGACGCGGTCATCGGCTACCTCAGCGCGTCGATCGAGTGGGCCCGCCGCCAGGGTGACCCCGAGCGCTGGCGCGAGTGGTGGAACGACCCCGAGGCCCTGTCCTACTACTTCATGGGCAAGGACAACATCACCTTCCACTCGCAGATCTGGCCGGCCGAGCTGCTTGGCTACGCCGGTCGCGGCGACAAGGGTGGCGAGCCTGGACCGTTCGGAGTCCTGGACCTGCCGACCGAAGTCGTCTCCAGCGAGTACCTCACGCTGGGTGACGAGCAGTTCTCCTCCAGCCGTGGCCGGGTCATCTACGTCCGCCACATGCTGGAGAACTATGGCCCCGACCCGTTGCGCTACTTCATCTGCGCTGCCGGACCGGAGAGCAACGACACGGCCTTCACCTGGCGCGAGTTCGTCCAGCGCAACAACTCCGAGCTCGTCGCCGGCTGGGGCAACCTGGTCAACCGCACGGCCACGATGATCCACAAGAACTTCGGCGAAATCCCCTCTCCTGCAACCCTCGAGCCCGTCGACGAAGAGGTTCTTGCCGCTGTCGCGACGGCATTCGACACCGTCGGAGACTTGCTCGCCCGCCAGCGTCTGCGGGCCGGGATCGCCGAGGCCATGCGGGCGGTCAGCGAGGTCAACGCCTACATCTCACGGACCGAGCCCTTCAAGCTCAAGGGTGACGACCAGCGCGAGCGCCTCGCGACGATCCTGCACACGCTGGCCCAATGCGTCAGCGACCTCAACACGATCCTCGCGCCGTTCCTGCCGCACGCCGCCAACCGCGTCCACCTCGTCCTGGGTGGTGAGGGGCAGTTCGTCCCCATGCCGCAGGTGCGCGAGGTGCCCGACCTCGATGTGGACGGCAGCTATCCGGTCATCACCGGCGAGTACTCCGACACCCCGCCCTGGGCCACGCGGCCCGTCGTCGTCGGCACCCCCATCGACAAACCGGTCCCGGTCTTCGTCAAGCTCGATGAAGCAATCATCGCCGAGGAGCTTGGCCAGAACGAGGGCTGAAAGGACGCCGAATGCCGCCCGCTGCCAGTCGTCGAGGGGAGCCCGAGCTCCCCGATCGGCTGCCGATCGCCGTCGTGGACAACCACACCCATCTCGACATCAGTCGAGATGGGGAGCCGATCGACGTGGCAGCGACCTTGGTGGCCGCCCGTTCGGTCGGCGTCGACCGCCTCGTCCAGATCGGCTGCGACCTCCCGGCTGCTCGCCTCACCGTTGACCTCGTGGATGCTCACGCGTCAATCCTGGGCGGGGTTGCCTTGCACCCCAACGAAGCCCCGCGACTGGCCGAACAGGGGCGGCTTGAGGCGGCATTCGAGGAGATCGAAGCGCTCACAGCCCATCCGAGGATCCGCGTCGTCGGGGAGACCGGGCTTGACTACTTCAGGACCGGCGAGGACGGGCGCGGCGCCCAGGAGGAGTCGTTCCGGCGGCACATCGACCTGGCCAAGCGCACCGGCAAAGTCCTGCAGGTACACGACCGCGATGCCCACGATGAGGTGCTCCGGGTGCTGGACTCCGAGGGCGCACCGGAAGCCGTTGTCCTGCATTGCTTCTCCGGTGACGTGCGCTTTGCCAGAGCTGCAGTCGAACGCGGCTATTACCTGTCGTTCGCGGGGACCGTGACGTTCAAGAGCGCCCAGCCGCTGCGCGATGCCCTCGCGGTGACGCCGCTCGAGCGGATCCTGGTCGAGACGGACGCGCCCTATCTCACACCGCACCCGTGGCGGGGAGCGACTAACGCTCCCGCGCTGATGCCGTGGACGGTGCGGATGATGGCCGCCGTCCTCAGTGTCTCCGTGCCGGAGCTCTGCACCGTCACGAGCGCGACCAGCGAGCGGATCTACGGCCCCTGGTGAGTGGATCTGCCCTGGACGCCAGGCGCCCGGCGGATCACGACGGCTCCCATGGCCACGACGACCAGCACGCCGATCCCGGCAGCGACGCCGCCGGCTCGCGGGGGCCCACAGTTATGCCCGCGTATCCGCCGATCAGCGACTGGCTGTGCCATGGATCGGGTTGGCGTTGCCTGCTGACGCTACTGCTGGTGGGGTAAAGGTCGCGTAGCGGCGGGCGAGGTTGGGGCGCCGGAGAGTGGGCCAACTATCCGACTCTCCGGGGCGTGTCAGTCTGGGGCGCCGGAGAGTGGGCCAACAGTCCGACTCTCCGGGGCGTGTCAGCCTGGGGCGCCGGAGAGTGGGCCAACTGTCCGACTCTCCACGCTGCCACCCGCCTCGTCGGCGAAACTCCTGGCGCCATGATCCGAACAACGTTGTGGCTCAACGTAGATGAGGTCGAAAAGACACTCGGAGGAGCTGCGCGGCATTCTCCAACCGTATGAGGACCGCAGGCGTGCGGAGATGTCCGCCTACTGGTGGGCCGCCCGCGCCGGCGGTGAATGAGGACCGCGCGCGTGCGGAGATGTCCCCTGGAGCAGTGCCCTGGACCGGCTACACACTGCTGCCTCCCGAGGCGTCTGCCACGCAGGAGGGCTCGGCGCCTGCGAGCAACTGACCTGAGAATCCTCTCAGAATAAACGTGGCCCACGTAACACACGCCCCACGATCCCCAGGGTTGGCGCCCCGACACCGTTACCAAATTTTGACATTCGGCGTCGGGCTCCGGCATCGTGGGAGGGAAGGCCGGGGTCGAAGCCCGGGCAGAGCACCGCTGATCGTGGGTCGGTTTCACCGGCAGACGGCCTCGGCGGACCGCTCGACTAGGGTCACGTGCTGGCCCGGTCTGCCGCGTGCGGTGTGCCCCTCGATGCCCGGAGAGTTCAAACATCGGAGCATTGTGAAGATCACCCCCCTGCGTGGTGTCGCCGCCTCGGCTGGCGTCCTTGCGCTCGTCGGTGGGACCCTCGGTTTCGCCGCCCTCAACACGTCCGTGACGCTGTCCGTCGACGGCAAGGCTTCGGATGTCACCGCGTTTGCCGCTGGCAACGTCGGCGAGATCCTGGATGAGGCCGGCGTCGAGGTGGGCGAACACGACATCGTGGTGCCGTCGGTCGACGCGTCTGTGTCCGATGGGGACACCGTGTCGGTCCGCTATGGCCGCCAACTCACCGTCACCACGGATGGTGTCGACCAGGAGTACTGGACCACCGCGACGACGGTCGACGCGGCACTGAGCGACCTCGGCATTCGTACCGAGGCTGGCTCGCTGTCGGTGTCGCGTTCGCAGGCCATCGGCCGCCAAGGCTTGAAGGTGACGGTCAACCCGGTCCACGACGTGACTCTCACGGTCGACGGGGTGACCACGGAATACGTCACCCGGGCTCGCACAGTGAGCGACTTGCTTGACAAAGCCAAGGTCTCCTTGGGCGCGCTTGACCGGATGAACACCGAGCGCCCCAACCTCCTCACAGACGGATCGGGCATCGTCATCAATCGGGTCGAGGTTCGCTCGGCTACGCACACGGAAGCGATCGCCTTCGAGACCACGACCGAGCAGGACTCCAGCCTCTACACCGACCAGTCCCGGGTCATCACCCCGGGCGTCGAGGGCAGCCGCACGGTCACCGGCGAGGAGACCGTCGTCGACGGTGTCGTCGAGAGCTTCGCCGAGCAGTCGAGCACCGTGGACCGCGAGCCGACCACTCAGGTGGTCGCCAAGGGCACCATGGAGCGCCCCGTGGTCGCGGCCCCGAGCGCGGGCAACGTGTCTGGTGCCGGCCTCAACCTGGCCAACGCAGACATGTGGGACCGGATCGCCGTGTGTGAGTCCGGTGGCAACTGGAGCATCAATACGGGCAACGGCTACTACGGCGGCCTGCAGTTCGACTACGGGACCTGGCTCGGTGCCGGCGGCGGCGACTTCGCCCAGCGCGCCGACCTCGCGTCTCGTGAGCAGCAGATCACGGTGGCCAACCGGGTCTACGCCACGCGTGGTCTCCAGCCGTGGGGTTGTGCTCACGCAGCCTGACCCACGCGCCCCACGGCATTCTCGAATGCCGTGAGCTGGCACCCAAGCGGCCCCGCAGCATCAGATGCTGCGGGGCCGCTTGGCACGTCGGCCCCTAGGGTGGCCTGCGTGACGCTGCCTGATCCGCCCCCGCCCGCCCTGCTCGGCGCTGCTGCGATCCGTGAGCTCGCGCAGCGGCTCGATATCCGACCCACGAAGCAGTGGGGGCAGAACTTCGTGATCGACGGCAACACCGTGGCGCGGATCGTCCGGCTCGCCGACATCGGTCCAGCGGACCACGTCGTCGAGGTCGGCCCGGGCCTCGGCTCGCTGACCCTGGCGCTCCTGCCCGTCGCAGCCACTGTCACCGCGGTCGAGGTCGATCCGGTGCTCGCCGGTGCTCTGGCCAGCACGGTCCAGGACGTCGCCCCGGCATTCGCGGACCGGCTCACCGTGGTTCAGGCCGATGCCCTGACCATCCGGGACCTTCCTGGCGCGTCGCCCACCGCCCTGGTGGCAAACCTGCCCTACAACGTCTCTGTGCCGGTCGTCCTCACGCTACTCGCGGCATTCCCGACCATCCGGCGGGTCCTGGTCATGGTCCAACTCGAGGTGGCCGAACGGTTGGCGGCCGGCCCGGGGAGCAAGGCCTATGGGGTCCCGAGTGTCAAGGCCGCGTGGTACGCCGACGTGCGGCTGGTCGGGACGGTGGGACGTGCCGTCTTCTGGCCGGCCCCCCGAGTGGACTCCGGGCTGGTCGCCATGACCCGACGCGACCCCCCGGTGACGACGGCGACCCGCGCGGAGGTGTTCGCCTGCATTGACGCGGCGTTCGCTCAACGGCGCAAGACACTGCGCGCGGCCCTGGCTGGCTGGGCAGGCAGCGCCGCCCGCGCGGAGGCCTGCCTGCGGGCGGCGGGCATTGATCCGGGGCTACGGGGCGAGCGGCTCGATGTCGGGCAGTTCGCCGCTCTGGCCGCGGCGCGCCACGACCTGCCTGAGGCGGACGGTGCGGCAGCTGGTGATCCTGCCCAAGAGCCCGGGCGGGTCCATGACTAAGGTGTCGCCATGACCTCGGCCCACGACGGTCCCATGCCGGTGACTGCGCGCGTTCCCGCCAAGGTCAACCTCGAACTGCGCGTCGGACCGCTGAAATCCGACGGGTTCCACGACCTGTCCACGGTCTTCCAGGCCGTCTCGCTCCACGATGACGTCACGGTTGAGGCCGACGACGACTGGTCTTGTGAGGTCACCGGTCCGCTCGCGGCCGGGGTGCCGGCCGACAGCAGCAATCTGGCGGTGCGCGCGGCCCAGCTGCTCGCCGCGGACTACCCGGAGGTCGACCCAGTCGCCATCACCATCCACAAGGGCATACCGGTTGCGGGGGGCATGGCTGGCGGGTCGGCCGATGCGGCTGGGGCTCTGGTCGCCTGTGATCGCCTGTGGGGGCTGGGCTGCTCCAAGGACGAGCTGGAGGAGTACGCCGCCCAACTCGGCAGTGACATCCCGTTCCTCGTTGCCGGCGGGACGGCCATGGGCAGCGGGCGTGGCGATCAGCTGGCCCCGGTCCTGGCCCGGGGCACCTTCCACTGGGTCTTTGCGCTGAGCGCGCAAGGTCTATCGACCCCTGCGGTCTATGCCGAGTGCGACCGGCTGCGTGCCGGCACCGTGGTGGCAGACCCGCGGCCCAACCCGGACCTCATGGCGGCCCTGCGTTCGGGCAATGCGCATGCGCTGGCACCCCAGCTCGCCAACGATCTGCAGCGAGCGGCATTCTCCCTGCGTCCCGAGCTCAGTGACGTGTTGGACAGCGGCCTGGAATACGGCGCGCTGGCTGGAGTCGTCTCCGGCTCCGGGCCGACGATCGCTTTCCTGGTCTCGGACAACGAGTCCGGCATCGACCTCGCGGTGGCGCTGACGGCCAGCGGAGTCGTCGCCGATGTGCGACGCGCCCACGGCCCCGTCCACGGCGCGCACGTCATCCCGACCCTGATCGACTGATCCGGCGGTGGAGCCGGTACCCCCGACCGTGTTCCGGTCGCTGGGCGTCCGCCGAGATGGGATCGATCTCGCGGTGACCGACGCCGGTGGCGAGGGGCCGCCGGTGCTGCTCTTGCATGGATTGGCCGGGAGTTCGCGTGAGCTGTTGCCAACGGCCGCTGCGCTGACCGATCGACATCGGGTGTTTCTCCTGGATCAACGGGGACATGGCGGCAGCACGCGCCACCCGAGCGACGTGTCGCGCCAGGCCTTCGTCGACGACGTCGCCGCCGTGGCGAACCGGGTGGCGCCGGGGGAGGCCTTGACACTGGTGGGCCAATCCATGGGCGCCCACACGGCATTACTCGTGGCCGCGCAGCGTCCCGATCTCGTGGCAGGCCTCGTCCTGCTCGAAGGCCACCCCGCAGGTGGCGCCAGCCCCGCGGACGCCCACGCGCTCGGTCGCTATCTCGCGTCGTGGCCAGTGCCGTTCGGCGACGAGATGGCCGCTCTGGACTTCCTCGGTGATTCACCGTTGGCGGCTGCCTGGGTGGCCGACCTCGAGCGCACCCCCGACGGCCTGCGCCCGCGCTTCGCCGCTGACGTCATGGAGCAGGTGATGGTTGGCCTCGCTGAGCCGCGCTGGGCCGAATGGGAGGGCATCTCGGTCCCCACCCTGGCCGTATTCGGCGAACACGGCATGTTCAGTGCCGCGCAGATGGACGAGATGGTGCGCCGACGTCCGCAGACGCAGCGAGCAGACCTGGTCGGCGCCGGGCATGACGCGCACCTCGATGCCGGGCAGGCCTGGATCGCGGTGCTGCGTGGCTTCCTCGGCGGGTCGCTGAGGGGCAGTGCCCCATGAGCCACAGGAAGAGGGGGACGAGTGGCCGACTTTCCGCATCGACGCGGCAATCGGGGTCGGAGAGTGGGACCCGTGGCCGACTTTGCACACGCTCGGTCTCGCACTGCCCTCGCGAATCCCTAACCTAGAGCCCGATGGCACATCTCCTTGGGGCCGAGGCCCTACATCTCGAGTATCCGACCAAGGTTGTTTTCGACTCCGTCTCGCTGGGCGTGAACGAGGGCGACCGGATCGGCATCGTTGGCCGCAACGGCGACGGCAAGTCCACGCTCCTGCGGCTGCTGCTGCGCCGAATCGAGCCCGACTCTGGCCGGGTCACCTGGCGTGGTGGACTGCGCGTCGGGCTGCTCGAGCAGAGCGACGACCTGGACTCGCAGGCCTCGGTCGCGACGGCGATCGTCGGGGATCGCCCGACCCATGAATGGGCCGGGGACGCCCGCATTCGCGATGTGATGGCCGGCCTCGTGGCGGACCTCGACCCGGCTGCCCTCGTCGGCACCCTCAGCGGCGGGCAGCGGCGACGCGTTGCTCTCGCCGCGCTGCTCGTGCAGGACTGGGACGTCATCGGACTGGACGAGCCGACCAACCATCTCGACGTCGAAGGCATCGCCTGGCTCGCCGAGCACCTCAAGAGGCGCTGGGCGGCCGGGGCGGGCGGAATGCTCGTCATCACCCACGACCGCTGGTTCCTCGATGAGGTCGTCACGTCGACCTGGGAGGTGCACGACCGGATCGTCGAGCCCTTCGAAGGCGGGTATGCCGCGTACGTGCTCCAGCGAGTCGAGCGGGACCGGCAGGCCGCCACAATCGAGGCAAAGCGTCAGAACCTCATGCGCAAGGAGCTCGCCTGGCTGCGCCGCGGGGCGCCAGCTCGCACCTCGAAGCCGAAGTTCCGGATCGACGCCGCCAACCAGCTCATCGAGGATGTGCCGCCGGTCCGTGACCGTGTCGAGCTCGCGCGCCTCGCGACGGCCCGCCTCGGCAAGGACGTGGTCGACCTCGAGGACGTGTCGGTTGCGTTCGGGGACAGGGAGATCCTGCGCAATGTGACCTGGCGCATCGCTCCCGGCGAGCGGACCGGCATCCTCGGCGCCAACGGGGCAGGCAAGTCGACCCTGCTCAATGTCGTTGCCGGGTCCCTGGCCGCCACCAGCGGCCGGGTCAAGCGTGGCAAAACTGTCCGACTCGCCATCTTGGACCAGCAATTCGGCGAGTTGCCCGAGATTGCTGGCGACCGGGTGCGCGAAGTCCTGGCCCGCACCCAGACGACATTCACGATCGATGGCCGCGACCTCACCCCGGCCCAACTCCTCGAACGACTCGGCTTCTCTCGCGAGCACCTCTCGGCACGGGTCAGCGACCTCTCCGGTGGGCAGAAGCGCCGCCTGCAGCTGCTCCTTGTCCTGCTCGCCGAGCCCAATGTCCTCATCCTCGACGAGCCGACCAACGACGTCGACACCGACATGCTCACGGCGATGGAGGACCTCCTGGACTCCTGGCCGGGCACGCTGCTCGTGGTCTCTCACGACCGATACCTCCTTGAACGCGTCACCGATCAGCAGTATGCCGTCCTCGAGGGCCACCTGCGGCATGTGCCCGGTGGGGTGGATGAGTACCTGCGCCTGCGATCGCTCATCGAATCGCGTGGGACGTCGCTCACGGGTGGCGTGGCACGGCATTCCCCTTCCGGCACAGCGCCGAATGCCGCCAACGCCGGCCCCCCGGTCTTGGCCGGGGTCGAAAGACGGGCCGCCCAGAAAGAGCTCACCGCAGCCGAACGGCGCCTGGAGCGACTCGGCCGCGACGTCGATGCCCTACATGTCCGGATGGCCGACCACGACCAGAACGACTACGAGGGACTCGGGCGTCTGACCCAAGAAGCCAGCGCGCTGCAGGAGGAGATGGCTGCGCTGGAGGAGCGGTGGCTCGAGCTCTCCGAAATGCTGGACTGAGGCGGCTACGGCTCGAGCGGGCGGATGAGGCGGCGCAGCTGGGCAGCCAGAGCGCCGCGTTCGGGATCCTGGAGGATGGCGAGGATGGCGCGCTCCTGGGCCAGCAGGTCCGTCAAAGCGGCATCCACCTTGTCTCGGCCTTCGTCCGTGAGCCGGACCCGCACGCCGCGCCGATCGCTCCGACTGGGTCGGCGTTCGACCAGCCCCCGAGAGACGAGACGATCGACGCGGTTGGTCATGGTCCCGCTCGTCACGAGGGTCTCGGCGACGAGTTGACTGGGGGAGAGCTCGTAAGGGGTGCCCGCGCGGCGCAAGGCGGCCAGCACGTCGAACTCCCACCCGTCGAGGTCGTGCTGGGCGAAGGCCTCCCCACGAGCCAGATCCAGCCGCCGGGCCAAGCGGGTCACGCGTGAGAGCACGTCGAAGGGACTGACATCCAGGTCGGGTCGCTCCCGGCGCCAGGCCGAGACGATCCGGTCGACCTCGTCTGCGGGCATGCCCCAGATGGTATCGCCATCAAACTTCTTGACGTCGACAGAATCTGCCACCAAGAATCTCGATATCAAGGCAACTGCTGGGTAACGTGGGGACCCAGGTCCGATACCGCCCCCGACGACGGCCCAGCGGCCGCGAGGAGAAGCCATGTCAGCCAGCCCGTCCTGGGATCCCGCCACCTACGCCCAGTTCTCGGACGAGCGATCCCGCCCGTTTGCCGATCTGATCGGGCGGATCGGCGCGCAGGACCCCGGCCTCGTGGTTGATCTTGGTTGCGGCAATGGACCGGCCACGCTGAGCCTGGCCGCACTGTGGCCTGCCGCCCGGGTCGTGGGGGTGGATTCCTCCGAGGCCATGCTCGAGACCGCCCAAGCACTCGATACGGCGGGCCGGGTCGAGTGGGTCTTGTCGGACCTCAGCGACTGGGATCCCGCGTCGCTGGGTCAACGACCCGACGTCATCGTGACCAACTCCACCCTGCAGTGGCTGCCGTCGCACCTGGCGCTGCTGCCCGTGTGGATCGAGGCCCTGGCGGACGGCGGGTGGTTCGCGTTGCAGGTCCCCAACAACTTCGACGAGCCGTCGCACCGCCTCATGCGGGAGGTGGCTGCACAGCATTCTCGCGCTGGTGAACTCGTCGCTGCCCTGGATCTCCCGGCGGTCGCCGAGCCCCGCACCTACCTCACCGTCCTCTCCCGCCTCGGGTGCGTGGTGGACGCGTGGGAGACCACGTACCTGCACATCCTCGATGCGGCCGGCACCGACCCCAACCCTGTCCTGTCGTGGACCAGTGGCACCGGGTTGCGGCCTGTGCTCGACCTGCTCGGCGACGAGGCATCGCGCGCAGCCTTCGTCACCCCATATGCCGCGGCACTCGCCGAGGCCTACCCGCGGACCGGGGCGGGCGTCGTTTTCCCATTCCGCCGGGTGTTCGCCGTCGGCCACAAGACGCGCGTCGAGCGAAGCTGACCTGGATCAGGGGCCAAGCCCGCTTGGCGGGCGGCGGGACGACACGCCGCACAAGTCCCACGAATCACACCCGTACCTCCTGATACTGAGGTGAATCGCCGGGGCCTGCTGGCGGTTCACCGTGGAGGTACGCCATGCTCGCACTGCTCAGCGGCACTCGGGCCGCCGCCAAGACTGCCGGTCGCCACGCCAGCTCGGTGTGTCTGCGCAGCCCCAGCAACTACGTGGGTCGCCATCGCGCCACTCATGAGGCCGACGCGCCGTTGCTGAGCCGGTTCTTCACCCACGGGCGCCACATGGCTCACGCGGCCTAGGGCCGCCGGAGTCGACCAACCTCGAATGCCGCGCGTGTGCGGCATTCGGGTCGGATCTCGGCGTCGCGACCTGGACGTCAGCGGCAGCCCGCGCCGCGTCATGGGTGCCGCCGTCGACCGTCAGGAAACCGCGGTGCGGGACGATCCACTGGGGTCGCGGATGGCCACACGGGGGGCTGGCGTCAGGGCTCTGGCGGGCAACCGCGCGGCCCGTGGTCTCGGGCTCGCTAGTCTGGCGCCGTGGTTGTGCAGACCCGGGTGAGTCTCCCGGCCCGGCCGGAGTCCGAGGCGAATGCCGCCCCGGGCCCCTGGGGGGCGGGGCGATGACGGTCACCTCGGCGCAGATCCTCGAACTGGTGCTGCGGGCGGCGGCGGTGCTGGCGGCATTCCTCGTCCTGCCCCTGCTCGTCGGCCAGACCGAGCACAAGGTGATGGCCCACATGCAGGGCCGGCTGGGGCCGATGTATGCCGGAGGCTTCCACGGGTGGGCTCAACTCGTGGCCGACGGGGTCAAGTTCGTCCAGAAGGAAGACATCGTCCCGGCGGCCGCCGACAAGCGGCTCTTCCGCCTGGCCCCCGCCATCGCGCTCATTCCCTACCTCGTCGCCCTCTCTGTCCTCCCCGTCCACCCGGGAGTCGTCGCCGTCGACGTCCCCGGCAGTCTCCTGCTCTGGCTGGCCGCCACGTCGGTCGGCGCCCTCGGCATGCTCGTCGCCGCGTGGGCGAGCGCCAACAAGTACGCGCTCCTCGGCGGGCTGCGCGCGGCCGCCCAGCTGCTGTCCTATGAGCTGCCCATCGTGCTGACGACCGCCTCGGTCGCCCTGGCCGCGGGCTCCCTGTCGATCGCGACGATCACCCAGCGCTGGGAGCCCTCGTGGCTGCTCTGGCAGGCCCCCGGCGCCATCGTGTTCCTCCTCGCCGGGATCGCCGAGCTGACGCGACCGCCCTTTGACATGCCGGTCGCCGACGCCGAGCTCGTCATGGGTCCCTGGACCGAATACACCGGACTGCGCTTCGCCTTCTTCCTCCTCGCTGAGTACGCCGGGATCGTCGTGCTGTCGCTGCTGTTCTGCGTGCTCTGGCTCGGGGGGTGGCACGGGCCCTGGGCCGAGCACCTGGGATGGCTGTGGACCCTCCTCAAGGGCTTCGCGATCGCCCTGCTCGTCATCTGGGTGCGGGTGGCCTGGCCGCGGGTGCGTGAGGACCAGTTGCAGCGGCTGGCCTGGCTGTGGCTGGTCCCGGTCTCCCTCCTCCAACTGGTGTTCACCGGCATTCAGGTCGTGGTGTCATGACGACACGCGGACACAACGGGGTCATCCCGGGCCTGGTCAAGGGCTTGGCGACAACGGCCAAGTCCCTCGTGCGTCCCACGCACACCCACGAATACCCCGACGCCCGCCCCCAGTTGCCCCCGCGCAGCCGCGGTGTCATCGCCTTGCTCGAGGAGAACTGCACCTCGTGCATGCTGTGCGCCCGGGAATGCCCCGACTGGTGCATCTACATCGACTCGCACAAAGAGACCATCCCCGCGACGACACCTGGCGGGCGGGATCGGCAACGCAATGTCCTCGACCGGTTCGCGATCGACTTCTCGCTGTGCATGTACTGCGGCATCTGCATCGAGGTCTGCCCCTTCGACGCGCTGTTCTGGAGCCCGCAGTTCGAGTACGCCGAGGTCGACCTGCGCGACCTGCTCCACGAGAAGGATCGACTCGGCGGCTGGATGGCCGACGTGCCGGCGCCGCCGGCGCTCGATCCGCACGCCGCCGAGCCCGCCGAGGTCGTGGCCGCCGCCAAGCCCGAACGCGCCGCCCCCGCCTCCCGGACGCCGCGCACGGCCGCCCCGAATGCCGCCGCCCGGAATGCCGCTGCGGTATTGCCGGAGGATCCCGCGTGACCAACGCCGACATCGCCTTCCTGGCGACCGGGGTGCTCGCCGTTGTCGGCGGGCTCCTGGCTATCACCTCGCGCCGGGTCGTGCACGCTGCCCTGTGGCTGGTCGTCGCGCTGCTGGGTGTGGCCGGCTCCCTGATCGTCCTGGGCGCGGAACTGGTGGGCCTGATCCTGGTCGTCGTGTACGTCGGCGCCGTCGTCGTGCTCGTGTTGTTCGCGCTCATGCTGACCCGCGCCCCGATCGGTCCGGACCAGGCGCACCGGGTCGGGGTCTGGCGTCACCTCGGGTCCTATGCCGCTGGTCTGGCCACCACGGCGCTGCTCCTTGCCGTGCTGGCGCCCCTGGCCGGCACCGCGCCGGTCGATCGGGTGGAGGTCGACAGCTCGGCCATGGCTGCCGACCTGTTCGGGACCTGGGTGTGGCCGTTCGAGGCGCTCTCGGTGCTGTTGCTCGCGGCGTTGGTCGGCGGCCTCGCTGTAGCTCGGGGGGTGCGGCGCTCTTGATCCATCCCCTGGCCCCGTTTCTCCTGGCCAGCATCCTCGTCGGTCTGGGCGTCGCCGGGATCCTGGTGCGCCGCAACGCTATTCTTCTGTTGATCGGCGTCGAGCTCATCCTCTCTGGAGCCTTGATCCTGCTCGTCGCCGCAGGCCCGTACACCCTCTACTCGTGGCCTGCCAGTTCGGTGTTGCCGCTCTTCGTCATCACGATTGCCGCGGCCGAAGTGGTCGTGGCCCTTGCGGTGGTGGTCGCCGTCTATCGCCAACGCGGGCGCATTGACCTCGATGAGGGGAGTGAGGCATGACTGCAGTCCTCCTCATCGTGGTCCTCCTCCTCGGCGCCCTCGCCGGGCTCGCAGCTCAGCGCGCCCCGCGCCTTGCCCGATCGGTCGCCTATGCGTCGTCGGCCTTCGTCGTCATCCTGGCCATAGGCGGCATGGTCCGGACCAAGGTCCCCGAAGTCATCGACGTGCCCTGGCCGGTGCCCGTCGTGCCCGGATTTGCCGTGCCGCTCGACTTGGGGACGAGCCGTCCCTTGGCCGCCATCGCGTTCGTCGTCACCGCCGTGACCTTCGCCGTGCAGGTGTATGCCGCCTGGTACCTCCTCGACGACGACCGCTATCCGATGTTCGCGTCGACCGTGTCGCTCTTTAGCGCCGCGATGCTTCTCGTCGTCCACTCCGGCGACCTCATTCTCACCCTCATCGGGTGGGAGGTGATGGGGTGGTGCTCGTATCTGCTCATCGGCTTCTGGTCGCGCCGCGCGGCGCCGCGACGGGCGGCCGTTAAGGCCTTCCTCGTCACGCGGGTCGCCGATATCGGCTTCGTGCTCGGCACGATCGGGCTGGCGATTGGTGCCGGGACGACCAACACCCTGGCCGTCGTCGCCTACTGGACCGACCCCGCACGGACCTGCTTTGAGGACCAGTGCGTGCCCCTGGCCGACGGCGGGGTCCGCTCGGTGCTGGTGGTGCTGCTCATCATCGGCGTCCTCGGCAAGTCAGCCGCAGTCCCCTTCCAGGACTGGCTCCCCGACGCGATGGAGGGCCCGACACCAGCCTCGGCCCTCATCCACGCAGCGACGATGGTCGCCGCCGGCACGGTGGTCCTCGCCCACGTGTTCCCGATCCTGGCGACCGATACCCCCGCCCGCTGGCTCCTGGGCATCGTCTCGGCCGTCACTATGGTCTTCGCCGCGGTGCTGGCCTTCGGGCAGAGCGATCTCAAGCGTCTGTTGGCCTGGTCCACCGTCTCCCAGGTCGCCATCATGCTCGGCGCCATCGCCACGGCCCCGGCCGATGTCGGGCCCGACGCGGGCCTGTTCCACCTGTGGGCGCACGCCATCTTCAAGGCCCTGCTGTTCCTCAGCCTCGGGTGGCTGGCCATCATCGCCGGGGGCACGTCGGCGCGAGCCTTGCGTGGCGTCTTCCACTACGCGTCCGGCGCGTTGGTCTGGGCCACGATCTTCGGCCTGGTCTCGCTCGCAGGTGTGCCGCTGTTCGTCGGGGGCCTGTCCAAAGAGCACGTCCTCGCGACCGCCTACGAGGATGCGGTGACCGAGTTCGGCCCCGGGCTGATTGTCTTGTGCGGACTCTTCCTGACCGTCGTCGTCACCGCCGCCTACAGCACTCGCCTCTACCTCATCGTGACCGCGCCGCTCGACGACGTGCTCGCCGAGCCGGCTGGCACCGGGCGCCCGGCGACCTCGGGTGTGCGCCACGTGGTCACCGCCTTGGCCGTCCTCTCGGTCTTCGGGGGACTGGTCCTGCTCAGTGACGTCTTCGAGCTCACCGAGGCCTCGTGGGTCTGGGCCCTGATCACCCTCCTGCTCATCGCCGTGGGTGTTGTCGGGGCGATCGTCACCAGCGGTGACTCCGACCCGGCCGTCCGCCTCCTGGGTCCTCGGATGGCGCGCTACGACAACGGGTTCGGTTTCGACGCGGCTTACCAGTCGCTTGCCGCACCCGTCGTCAAGGCCGGACGCGTTGCTGCCTATCTCGACCGCGAGGTCATCGACGGCTACGTGCAGGGCTCGGCCGTCGCGGCGACCCTCGCCGGTCGGGTGGGCGATCGCGCCCACCGCACCGGCCGCCCCGTCAGCGGCTACGCCATGGTCATTGGCGCTCTCCTCGTCCTCGGCGTGGTCGCGGTGGTCGCATGGCGTTGATCCTGCTCGTGCTGGTGCCCGCAGCCGTCGGCACCTGGTTGGTCGCCGGTGGGCGCCACCTGTCCGCGACCGTGACCGCCCGCATCGGGCTCGGCACCGCGGTCGTGGCCGCCGGGCTGGCTGGCGAGGTCGCGCGCAGCCGTCCGGAGGTCGACCGGGCCTGGCTGCCCAGCATGGACGTCCGGCTGCACCTGGGAGTCGACGGCATCGCGATCCCCCTGGTCCTGCTCACGGCGGCCGTCGGCCTGCTCGTCATGATCCATGCCCTGGGGGAGGTGCCGACCGGGGGATCCCCGAGCACCTTCATCGGCTCGCTTCTCCTGGTCCAGACCGGAGCCCTGGCGACGTTCACCGCCCGGGACGCAGTCCTGTTCTTCGTGGCATTCGAGCTCGTCCTGGTCCCCATGTGGGTCCTCATCGCCCGCTTCGGTGACCCCCACCACCCGCGGGCCCGGGCGGACGCGGCGGCGCGCTTCCTGCTCTACACCGTGGTGGGCTCGACCCTGATGCTCGTCGGGATCCTCCTGCTGGTGACGGCGACGGGCACCGCTGATCTCGACGCGCTGACCCGCGAGGGTGCGGACCTGCCGCACGGACAGCAAGTGCTCATCGCTCTGCTGCTCACCATCGGCCTCGCGGTCAAGGTGCCCGTGTTCCCGCTGCATACCTGGCTGCCGCCGGCCCACACGACCGCGCCGACCGCCGGGTCGGTCCTGCTCGCCGCCGTGCTGCTCAAGATGGGCACCTACGGCCTGGTCCGACTCCCGCTGGCCACCGTCCCCGACGGCTTTGCGTTGATCGCTCCGGCACTCGCCATCGCCGGTGTTCTGGGCATCATCTGGGGTGGCCTGGTCTGCCTGGTGGAGCGCGACCTCAAACGCCTCGTTGCCTTTTCCTCTGTGGCGCACATGGGTTTCGTCGTCCTCGCGCTGGCGACGGGGACGGCGCTCGGGCTCCAGGCAGCCCTCTTTGGCAACATCGCGCATGGCCTCGTGTCTGCGCTGCTCTTCGTCATCGTCGGTGGCCTGAAGTCCCGGTGGGGGGACGTGGACCTCGCTATCCTGCGGCCAGCGTTGCGGGAGACCGCACCACACCGGGGCTTCCTCCTGGTGATGGGCCTCGCTGCCGCTCTCGGCCTCCCTGGACTCGCCGTCTTCTGGGGCGAGTTCTTCGCCCTCGGCGCGGCCTGGTCGCCCGAGCGGCATCTCTCGGTGGCGCTTTTTCGCACCTGCGCCGTCATCGGGGCCATCGGTGCCGCCCTCGCGGCGGCCTACTGCCTGCGGGTGGCGAGCCGAGTCTGGGTGGGTGATGCCGTCCCGGACTTGCGCGACGTCGTCGACGTCGAGACACGCGGCTCGGAACGCCTCGTCCTGGGCATCCTGGCCCTCCTCGTCCTCGCTCTCGGAGTGGCTCCCGGCCTGCTGCTGGAACCGATGGCCCCTGCCGTCGCGGCGCTCCTCGGAGGTGGGACATGACCGTGTCCTTCGATCTATGGCTGCTCCTGCCGGTGCTGGCACCCGTGGGCGGGCTGATCCTGGTCCTGCTGCTCGATGCAATCGCCCCGCGCGAGCAGTGGGTGGCGCGTCCCGTCGGGCTCGCCAGTCTCCTCGCCGGTGCCGCCGGAGCCGCTCCGATCTTGCTGCGCGCCACCGATGAGCCCGCCCTGACGCTGTGCGGCCCGGCCTCAGTTGGGGGCGCCTGCCTGTATGCAGCGGGCCCGACCACCGCGACCCTGCAGATCGGGATTCTGCTGGCCGCTCTGGCGGCACTCCTCCTCGGCGGCGACCGCAGCGCCCCGATCGGCGTCGACCCGTCAACGGTCGGCCTGCGCGGCGGACCGGCCGTCGAGGTCGTCCTCGTGCTGGCCGTCGCCGCTGGCGGGGCGGGCGTCGTGGCTGCTCGTGACGTGGGGTCGTGGCTGGTCCTGCTCGAACTCGCCACCGTGCCTGCCATCGCCCTGGTCGCCTTGCACCTGCATCGCCGCACCCCCGGGGCCGCGCTCACACTGCTGACGACATCCGTGGTCTCGTTCGCCCTGCTCGCGCTGGGGGTGGCGCTCTGGGTGGTCGCGACCGGATCCCCGGTCTTTTCGCCATTCATCGTGGAGGTGGCGGCGGCCGATCCCTTGCGTCGACCAGTCCTGATCCTCGCCGCCGTGGCCCTGTTGAGCGGGCTGGCGTTCAAGCTGTCGCTCGTGCCCTTTCACGCCTGGACGCCGACAACCTTCACGGGGGCGAGTCTGCCTGTCGCGATGCTGCTCGCCACGGCCTCCAAGATCGCCGCCGTTGGGGCCCTCCTGATGGTCCTGTTGCCGTTCGCTCCGCTGTTCGGCACGGCGGGCGTGCCCCATGTCCTCGTGGCGGGGCTGGCGGCCTTGGCTCTGCTGTCGATGCTGCTCGGCACCGTTATTGCCCTGCGGGCCGACGATGCCGTGCGGCTGCTCGCCTTCTCGACGATCGCTCAGGCGGGGTGGGTCGTCCTCCCGCTCGTGGGCCTGTCCGCCGCCGGTCGCCGGGCCGCCGCCGGATACATGCTCACGTATGTCGTGGCGAGCCTGGTCGCCTTTGCCGCGGTGAGTGCCGCCCATCCCGTCGGGACCAATGGGCGGCCGCTCACGGCATGCACCGGGTTGTTGCGGACCCGCCCCCTCATCGGCGGACCTCTGGCCCTGGCGCTGTTCGTCCTGGCCGGACTCCCACCGGGGATCATCGGGCTCGTGGCCAAGATCGAGGCCCTCAGGCCGGTTGTCGAGGCGGGCTTCTGGCCGATCGCCGTGGTGGCCGCCATGGCCGTCGTTCTCGGGATCGCGGTCTATGTGCGGTGGTTCGCGCTGCTGCTGCAGGCGGCGCCCCACGAGCGCGAGGGCGAGGATCTCGACGAGACCGCGAGCCGGATCGGCCGCGGGTCGCTCACGATCATCGTCGTCGGCACCGTCGTGCTGGTCGCGACGAGCGTCGTGCCGCAGTTGCTGTGGGGGCTGCTCCGATGATCACCGGCCGCCGCCGACCACCGTGGAACACGGCCACCCACGAGAGACGTTGGTGAGGGCATGCACAACCATCACAACGGGCTGAAGACCGTCACCCTCTTCGGCCTCATCTGGGCCCTGCTCCTTGGCATGGGCTGGGTTGTCGCCACCTGGCTCGGCAGCAGCATGTGGATCTGGCTCTTCGGACTCATCGGTCTGGGCACGACGTTCTATAGCTACTGGAACTCGGGCAAGCTCGCGATCCGCGCCATGCACGCCTACCCGGTCAGCGAGGCGCAGGCGCCGGCGATGTATCGGATCGTGCGCGAGCTGTCGAGCAAGGCGAGGCAGCCGATGCCGGCGCTCTACATGAGTCCGACCCAGGCCCCCAACGCCTTCGCGACCGGTCGAAACCCGCAGAATGCCGCCGTCTGCTGCACCGAGGGCATCCTCTCGCTCCTGGACGAGCGCGAGCTGCGTGGCGTTCTCGGGCATGAACTCATGCATGTGTACAACCGCGACATCCTGACAAGTTCGATCGCGGCGGCGCTCGCCGGCATTGTCTCGACGATCGGGCAGTTCCTCTCTTTCGGGGCCATGTTCGGTGGTGGCCGGGACAACGAGGAAGGCGGCAACCCCATCGCGGGTCTGATCATGGCGCTGCTCGCCCCGATCTTGGCGATGTTCATCCAGCTGGCCATCTCGCGGACTCGGGAGTATGACGCGGACGAGGACGGTGCCCGCCTCACAGGGGATCCGCTGGCGCTGGCTTCGGCGTTGCGCAAGCTCGAGCTCGGGGTGGCCCGGGCGCCGCTCGCTCCGACAGCGCAGTTGGTCGACAGCAGCCACATGATGATCGCGAACCCGTTTCGCTCGGTCGATGTCTCTCGTTTGATGGCGACGCACCCGCCGATGGCCGAGCGGATTGCTCGGCTGCAGAACATGGCCGGCGGCGGACACATCGCTCGCTGAGGTCCGGCGCCGAGCGCCGAGGTCAGCTGCTCTGCTGGAGGTACGCCGGGGCGGGGCTCGCGCGCAGTAGGGCCGCAGCACCGATCGTCGCCACCCCCAGGACGGTGATGAGCGGGATCACGCCGATCGCGGTGACGAGACCAGGGGTGACCAGTGCGGCGAGCATCGCGGCGCCCACCATCGCGGTGTCGGCCGCGCCGAGAACGCCGGCCCGCCACTGGTCAGGAACGGTGGCCTGCAGGATGCCGGTCGCCGCGCTCTCGGACTGCACGGCGACCGCGCCGGCCAGAGCCAGGGGTGGCAACGCCCAGGCCGCGGAGGGTGCCGCAGCGAGCACCATGACACTCAGACCGAGGAGCCCGAGGCAGCGTCCCATCCGGGCGGTGTCGGCGCGCCCCACGCCGCGCAGGATCGGGCCGGCGAGCGCACCGAAACCCAGCACGGCCAGGGCCGTCCCGTAGGCCTGGGGAGCGGAGTGCCAGGCTGCCTGCGCCAAGGGGAGCAGGGTGATCCCGACCGCCGCGAGCATGGCGTTGATGAGGGCCATCACCAGGAAGGACGTGCGCACCGGACCGGGGTGTTGCAGGAGCCCGAGGATGGGCAGGCGGGGTTGTGGGTCGGCGCCGGCTGCCCCGGAGCGAGGCCGTGTATTCAGCGGCGAGGGCAGGTGCACGGGGTGCAGAGCGGCGGCGGCCAGCGCGGTGCTGGCCACCGAGATGGCGCCGATAGCGTTGGCTCCCAAAGGAATCGCTAGCCCTCCCAGTGCAGGACCCACCACGAAACTGGTCACTTCGACGGTGACCAGCGCGCTCGTGGCGCGCCCTCCCACGTGCCCGGACAGCGTGGGCATGCTGGCGGCCAGGGCAGGGTAGGCCGGGGTCGACAACGCAATCGTGGCCGTTGCTGCCACGATCGCCCACCCGAGGTCGTCGGCGGAGATCGCCGCTGCCGTGATGGCGAGCAGGCCCATGCGCAGCACCAGCGAGGCTCGCACGACCCTGCCTCGTCCCCACCGATCGGCCAGACCGCCAATGAACCAGGACAGCGCGACATACGGCAGCATCCGCGCGGCGCCGGTGAAGCCGAGCTGCCAGTCGTCGCCGAACTGCTCATGAACCTTGAGCATCAGCAGCGGCCAAGGCAGCGACATCGCCACAGCCGCCAGGGCATGCGAGACGAGGACCCCCCCAACCTGCTGCCGACTGGACATCGGCGGCCGACCCTGGCCGCTCATGCCGCACCGTGGTGGCTGATGACGACCGGGAGCGGGGCGAACCCGTTGAACCCCACCGTCGAGTAACAGCTGGTGTAGGCGCCGGCCGAGCCGAAGCGGACCTGATCCCCTTCGGCAAGCGCGAGCGGCAGGTGGACGGGACGCCGCTCATAGAGCACATCGGCGCTGTCGCAGGTGGGTCCCGCGAGGACGCACGGCCCGGTCGGCCCACCATCCGCAGTGGTCGTCAATCGGTATCGGATCGCCTCGTCGAGGGTCTCGACCAGTCCGGTGAAGATGCCGGCGTCGAGATAGACCCACCGAATCCCGCCGCGGTCCAGGACCGCGATGACGCCCGCGACGAGCACGCCAGCATCGCCGACGAGCCCCCGCCCCGGCTCGGCCAGGGTGACGGGCCGGCGTGCCCCGAAGTGGCGAGTGAGCGCCGCGTCGATGTGGTGACCGTAGGCCGAGAGCGCGGGGGTCTCACCTTCGTGGGCAGCCGGAAAGCCACCGCCCAGGTCCACGGCTGCGAGCTCGATGCCGCGGCGACGCAGCGATTGCGTGACCCGGGCAGCGGCGGCGATCGGCTCGTCCCATGCGGCAGGATCGCGTTGCTGGGAGCCGACGTGGAAGCTCAGGCCATACGGCACCAGGCCGGTGCGGGCGGCATTCGTCAGGAGCGTGATCGCGTCATCGGGGGAACAGCCGAACTTACGTGACAGCGGCCAGTCCGAGCCAGCCCCCGTCGTCGCGAGGCGCGCCAGCACCGCGGCGCCCGGTGCGACCTCGGCGAGCTTGGTGACTTCGGACGGCGCATCGACGACAAAACGACGCACCCCTAGGGCGGCGCTCTCAGCGAGGGCGGCCCGGCCGGCGACAGGGTTGGAGTGCAGCAGCCGGTCCGGGTGGGCGCCGGCGTGGATGGCGGCGCGGGCTTCGGCGGGACTCGCCACGTCGAAACAGCTGCCGATGCCGGCGAGCGCGGCCAACAGGTCCGGGTGCGGGTTGGCCTTGACGGCATAGTGCAGGGCGGTGCCGGGCAGCGCGGCCTGCAGCTCCCGGTATCGGGCGACGGCGGCCTGCGGGTCGAGCAGGAGATGCGGCGTCTGGCGGCGGGACAGGGTCGCGGGCATCGACCCGCCGAGGGTGGCGACCGATGCCGTCCGAGGGGCCGCAAGGAAGGTCTGCATGGACCGCAGGAGGCGCGAGCACTCGCTGCTGATACGTGGAGGCGTCAGGTTGCGAGGTCCGGCGGCGGGCGGGCATGGGGCGCGGCGGATCGGAGAAGGGGACGAGTGGCCGACTTTCCTGTGCCCGGGGAGCTGGGTGGTCGGAGAGCGGGACAGGTGGCCGACTCTCCGGTCTAGCGTCCGGAGGAATGCCGACTGCTCACATAGTGATTCACCCTTCAGTCCCCGGACCCGTCACCCCCGACCTCCTGGCCCGAGCCTCGAGTGCCGAGGGTCGCCGCTACAAGCCGGTGGCGGCGTCGTCGTAGTACTGCCGGTTACGCAGGGCCGCCGCGGCAGCTTCGTCGAGGCAGACGATCGCGTCGGGATGCCACTGCAGCACCGAGGCCGGCAACGAGGCCGTGAGGGGTCCCTCGAGTGCGGCCGCCACCGCTTCGGCTTTGCTGTCGCCCGTCGCGATCAGCACGAGGCGACGGGCGTCGAGAATCGTGCCCAACCCCTGCGTCACGCAGTGGGTCGGGACATCATCGAGGCCGGTGAAGAAGCGCGCGTTGTCGCGTCGCGTGCGCGCCGACAGGCGTTTGACGCGAGTGCGGGAGGCCATGGCCGATCCCGGCTCGTTGAAACCCACATGCCCATTGGCGCCGATGCCGAGGATCTGAACGTCGACGCCACCGAGGGCCCGCATCCGCTCCTCATAAGCCGCAGCCGCAGCCATCAGATCGGGCAGATCAGACCCCGACCCGTCAGGGACATTGAGCCGTTCCGGTGACAACCCGATGACGGCGCAGACTTCGCGCAACAACACCTGGCGATAGCCCTCGGGATGTCCGGGCGGCAGGCCGACGTACTCATCGAGCGCGAAACCATGGGTCCGGCTGAAGTCGACCCGGCCGTGCGCGACGGCTTCGCCGATCTCCCGATACAACCCGAGTGGGGATGAGCCGGTGGCGAGCCCGAGGACCGGGTCGCGATCGCCGGCGTGAGCCAGGCCGACCAGGACTGCCTCCGCCGCGCGGACAGCTGCTTGATCGGGATCGGGGCTGACGAGAACCTCCATGGGCTACTTCACCTCCTGCTCGGCGGCCCCATCGAGCAGGGCCGCGCCGATGGCGGCGACCGGGACGTCACCGTCGAGAACCTCAAAGCGGGTCGGCAGTTCGAGGCTGCGCAGGAATGCCGACTCGGCAGCTCTGGCGGTGAGGTCGGCGGTCACAGCAGCTGCGAGCTCGATGCGGCTGCGGGCCACCCCACCCCCGATGATGACGGTCTGTGCACCCGTGAGCACGAGGAGCTGGATCGCGAGACCGATGCCCCGAGCCAGGCCGGCAACGACCTGGGTGGCGAGCGGATCGCCCTGTGCCGCAGCGGGAAACAGCTCCGCCGGTGGCCGCGGCCACAATCGGGTCAGGGCGCGACCGGAGGCAAGGGTCTCCAGGCAGCCGCGCTGTCCGCACGGGCACACCACGTCAGTGCCGATCGGCAGGTGGCCGATCTCACCGGCGGCTCCCCGGAGTCCACGCACGACCACGCCGTCATCGAGGATGGCCGCAGCGAGCCCGGTCCCGACGTTGACGTACGCGACGCTGCCGTGCACCGCGGGTCCGAGCGTGTGCAAGGCCCCCAGCGCCGCTGCCTTGACGTCGTTGTCAACCGCCGGTCGTCGGCCGAGTCGATCCTCCAGGCTCCCCGCGAGGTCGAGGGCCTGGACGTTGAGGTTGACCGCTTCGTGCACCACCCCGGTGTGCGGGTCCACCAGTCCAGGCATGCAGGCGCCGACGGATCGAATGCCGCGCCATCCGCCAACCGCGTCAACCGCCTGGTTGGCGACCGTCGAGGCCACGGTGACCGTCCCGGCATTCCCCTGGCCCGAGGGGGCCACGGCGAGCGCGTGCTCGGAGCCGTCCTCGGCAAGGACGATCGCGGCCGTCTTGGTGCCGCCGATGTCGATGCCAAGCCTCATGGAGAAATCTCACCACGGAGCACGGCAACCAGCGCGCTGGCCACCGTTGTGGAGGCCCCGTAGGTCGCAATGTCCACGTCGCTGCGCGGCCAGCCCACGTCCACGAGGGCCACCCGATGACCCGCGGCCCGCAGCCGATCGGCCACCTGGCGGGCGGGATGACCCCCGCCGATCGCCCTGGCGACGACGGCGACTCGATCGCCGGGCAGCACGTCCGCCTCAGCGTGAGCCACGCCGACAGCGGCCGGGCCCCAGGCGACTTCGCCGACCGCGAGATTGGTGTCGGTGTGGACCTGGACGATGCTCAACGGGGCCGAGTCGCTGATGAACGCGCGCCCCTGCGAGGTCACCTGGAACGCCCTGGCCACCTCGGCCGGTGGGAGGGTGTGCACGGTGGGCCGAGGTCCGGGCACGGGGCGGAAGCGGTGGGCCAACTGCCGGGTCTTGAATGCCGCCTCGGCCAGTCGCTCGCGGGGCAGGCGGCCGCTGCCGACGGCCTGAACGATCGCGGCGTGGACTTCCTGGTACTGCAGGCCAGTGGTGTTCGACCCCAGGCAGAGCAGGTCAACTC
>JAGOME010000105.1 GCA_017993715.1 Phycicoccus sp. | reverse complement strand
GGCGTCGGCGTGGGCGTCGGCTCCGGCTCAGGGCCCTGCACGATGCGGATCTGCACCGCTTCGATCCGCAGTGCCTTCCCGGTGGTGCCGGCGGTCTGCCCGTCGCGTCGCCACGGCTGCCACCCGACGCCTTGGACGTGGGCGCGGTACTCCACGGACACGGCCCCGTAGAGGGCGCCCTTGTCCTTGACGGTGATCTGGAACGCTTCGAGGCGCAGCCCCTTGCCGGTGGTGCCGATCATGTTCGGGGTGTCGCGCCAGCCCTGCCAGCCGACCTTCTGGACGTGGCCGCGCCACGCGAGGGTGGCACCACCGGAGGGGGAGAGTCGCAGCGCTTCGACGCGCAGCGCCCGCCCGGTGGTGCCTGCGGTGGCGCCGTCGTCGACGGGTGCCTGCCAGCCCTGCTTCTGGACGTGGGCGGAGTAGGTCACGCCGGGGGTGGATTCGGCGCTGTTGGCGGGTGGGGTGCAGGAGAGCAGCCCGAGGGTGAACGCGATGAGTGCGGCGAGGATGGCGGCGGCGGTCTTCATGGTGTCTCCTTGGGTTCAACCCAGAGTACTGGACCGCCGGACGCCTGTCACGCCCACCCGTAGGGCCTTCCGCGACAACTTCGCGCTACCGGTGGGGGGCGAGTTCGGGAAGGTCGGGCATGTCAGGCTCCAATCACGGTCAGGCGGGAATCAGTTGGACCGAGGCGGACAGCCAGGACCACGCGCCCGCGGTGGGGCCGACCTGCGTGGACGGCCAGGTGGACACCTCGGCGCCGGTGTCCCAGGCGACCACCCACAGGCCGGACCAGTCGTGGGCGTGACGCTGCGTGAGACCGGACGGGCTCACGGTCGGAGTGGTGAGCCAGTGACCGATCCCGGCTACCCAGGAGTCCACGCCCAGGCTCAGCGCGGGCACGGTCTGCGGACCCGACGTCTCCGAGTAGTGGATGGCCGCCGAGCCCGCGGACGCGCCCCGATAGACCATGACCGTGAGCCCCGTCGCGCCGGTCCACGTGCCGGAGCCGGTGCCCGAGGATGGCGCGACGCGGTATGCGACCCGCGACGGATAGCTGGCGTTGGTCGTCAGCGAGGTCCACCCTGCCGGCATGGACGGGATCGAGTCGCCGGACGCGAAAGCGACCAGCAGGTCGCCCGCCTCGTGCGGCGGCACGACCGTCGAGTTCTCCCACGTCACCGCCGAGCCGACGAACTGGATACCGGACGGTGGCGCAGGCTTCTCCCAGACCAGCGAAGAGCCCTTGAAGACCTTTTCGATCGACTGCGAGCCGTGCGCCATGAGGCTCGGCTCCCACCCGCGCAGCGACTTGAAGGCGCTCCCGACTGCGGTGATGGCGCCGGCGTCGGTGAAGAAGGCAATGTCGTCGGCGCCCGTGGTGTAGTTGGTGAGCGAGAACCACGCCCACCGCTCCACATAGGGCAGGGATCGAATCATCTCGTCGGCAGCGAGCAGGAACGCCGCCTGCGTCGCCGCGCTCGGGACGACGTGGCCGTTCTCGAAATCCCATCCGACGAAAGCGCACTCGGTCACCCAGATCGGTAGCCCGTACCGGTTCCAGGTGGCCTCGATGTAGGTCTTGAGGGCTGCGACGGCAGCCGCGACGTTGCCGCCGGTGGCGAGCGGGACCGTCCCGTACCAGTGCAGCGGGATGAAGTCCACGCGAGGATTCCCCGCCATGAACTGGTCCAGCCACCCGGCGGGGACGTGTGCGTCGACGGCGACGACGGGAGCACCCAGGCGCATCCCGGTAGCGTCCAGCAGTGGCCACAGCGCGAGCGCCTCGGACGGGGTGACCTCGGTGCCGCCGGATGCGAACGCATTGTCCGGCTCGTTGAAGCCCAGGAGGGTGTCGCTGACGGCCTGCGCGGCCGCGATCTCGGTCGCGTTGGCGTTGGCGGCAGCCCAGATCATCGGGATGAACTCGGCATTCTCGGGGGCGTTCGTGATCCACTGATTCGTGGACCCCCAGGTGTAGAACCAGCCCGGCTGAATCTCGGCCAGGTGCGCACCGGCGTTGGCGGTGAACCAGCAGCCGATGCCGAGCGGCCTGCGAGTGCGGATCATGCGTCAGCCCGCCACGAAGTAGAGCGTGTCCGGGTCGGGTGTGGTGATCGCGTCGTATGCGGCCTGCGACCCGGACCAGATCGTGCTCACGCCGACACCAGCCAAAACGCCGATCTCGATGTCCTCGATCCGGTCCGACAGCTCCGCGTACTGACCCGCGTTGATAGGCGGACCCTCTGGCGGGATTGCAACCGCCAGGTCCAGCGGATCCAGTGCGGTGTGCGCCGCCGTGACAACGATCGTCAGCGGAGAGATGCGCACGTTCTTGATCGAGAATGTGACTTCCCAGGCGCCGGCAGCCAGCCAGACTCCCGGGCTGGCCATCGCATCGACCAGGTAGCCCGTGGAGTTCAGGTTGCAGATGAGGCCACGGTGGGTGACGGTGACCGGCTCCGGTTCCAGCACTCGCTGGTTGGGGGTCAGCGGCACGAACTTGATCGTGCCGACACCCGGTACAGCATCGGGCTCGGTGTCAACGTCAACACCGTCCGAGGCAGCCAGGAGGAACCGGCCGACGACCTTGCCGAACTCGACCTCGGCGGGGAGGGCAGTCACCGTGAACTCCTTTGCTGTGTGGTGGTCAGGCTATCAGGGCTGGAACTGCAGGGTGATGACGCAACGACCGACCGAAGCCGTCGACGAACCGGAGCCGCTGAAGGCGATGGTCAGGAGCGCCCATGAGGTGGCGGCGGTGGCGAGGACGGTGGCGACGTACCACGCTTCGGCGTGGCGGGTGGCGAGGGCGCGGTCGGCGGCGTTGTTCAGGATGCGCCGGACGCCGGTCGCCATCACTGGTCCCGAACGTACTTGGCGAGGGCCTTGACGCCTCGCTCCGCACCGATCAGAGCGTTGTCGGTGTCGCGGAG
>JAGOME010000019.1 GCA_017993715.1 Phycicoccus sp. | reverse complement strand
GCGGGGCGGGGGGCGGGGCCGGTCTCGCGCAGGGGGGCGGCCGCGTCGGCGTCGGGCACCCCGGAGTCGATGAGATGCCGCGGCCCGTCCCAGTCCGGCATGCCGTCCTGCTTGACCAGCCCGTGGGCCACGTCAACGCGGAATCCGTCGACCCCGCGCGCCAACCAGAACCGCAGGATCTCGCGGAACTCGGCCCGCACGTCCTCGTTGGTCCAGTCGTAGTCCGGCTGGGTCGTGTCGAAGATGTGGAGATACCACTGTCCGGGGGTGCCGTCGGGCTCGGTCACGCGGCTCCAGCCGCGGCCGCCGAACACCGAGGGCCAGTTGTTCGGGGGGAGCTCGCCGTGGGCGCCCTTGCCGTCCCGGAAGATGTAGCGCGCCCGCTCCGGGCTGCCCGGACCGGCAGCCAGCGCGGCCTTGAACCACTCATGCTCGCTGCTGCTGTGGTTGGGCACCAGGTCGACCAAGACACGCAGTCCGAGGTCGTGGGCTTGCGCAATGAGCGTGTCGGCGTCGTGCAGCGTGCCGAAGACGGGGTCGATGTCGCGGTAGTCGGCGACGTCGTAGCCGGCGTCATGCATGGGGGAGACGTAGAAGGGCGAGAGCCAGACCGCGTCGACGCCGAGCGCCTTGAGGTAGGGCAGCCGGGCGGTGATGCCCGGCAGGTCGCCAACCCCATCGCCATCGGCGTCCGCCCATGAGCGGGGATAGACCTGATAGATGACGGCGTCACGCCACCACGGACTGTCAGGCGAATCCGCCGGGTGGAAGATCTCGGCGGGGGGCGTCACTGTGGCTGGCATGGCTTCGGTCACGTCGGACATGCTCTCTCATCGATCGACTCAGGGGTAGGCGTCGCCCGCGGGAATGGCGTAAGTCGGCCGGATCCGGTCACGGGGAGGAGTCAGGCATGGGCCAGCTGTTGACGAGCATGTCGGCGGCCCGCACGAAGTAGTCGCGCATGGCTTCGGCCTGGGCCTGCGGGAGGCCGAGCGTCTCCATGGCGGTCAGCATGTGGCGCAGCCACCTGTCGCGCTGGTCGAGGGTGACCGCATAGGGCACGTGGCGCATCCGGAGTCGAGGGTGGCCCCGCTCTTGGCTGTAGGCCGTCGGGCCACCGAAGTACTGCTCGAGGAACATGCGCAGGCGACGCTCGGCCGGGGCCAGGTCCTCCTCGGGGTAGAGCGCCCGCAGCGGCGCGTCGTTGCGGACCCCCGCGTAAAAGGCGGCGACGAGGCGTTCGAAGGTGGGCGCCCCGCCCACGTCGTCGTAGAGGCTCACAGCTGGGTCTCCAGCGTCGGTGGGGGCTTGATGTCGTGCTCGTCCAAGGCGCGCTTGATCCGTTCTCGCAGAACCCGGGCGACGTGGTTGTCCTCGCCGGGCACTGTCCGTGCCTTGATCCGGATGGTCATGGTCGATCCCGTCACCGACTGGACCCCGACGACCCGGGGGTCACGAACGAGCAGGGTCGACACCTGGTCATCCTCGGCGGCGCTCTCGACGGCGCTCTGGATGACCTTGAGGACCCGGCCGACGTCCTCGGTGTAGGCGACCGGCATGTCGACCTTGGCCTGGGCCCAGCCTCGCGAGAGGTTGCCGACGCGACTGATCTCGCCGTTGCGGACGAACCAGGTCACCCCGTCATCGTCGACGAGTCGGGTGGTGCGCAGACTGACCGCCCGCACCGTTCCGATCGCCTGACCGGTGTCGATCTCGTCGCCCACGCCGTACTGGTCCTCGAAGAGCATGAATAGGCCAGAGAGGAAATCCTTGATCAGGCTTTGCGAGCCGATACCGAGGACCACCCCGCCAATGCCCGCGGAGGCCAGCAGCGGGGTCAGCGGGATCCCCAGCACATTGAGGACGGTGAGCAGCCCGATGGAGAAGACGACGATCGTCGTCACGTTGCGCGCCAACGAACTCATCGTTTGAAGCCGCGCAGTGCGCCGAGCCCTGGCCTGTTGCTCCGGGGCGGAGAGCTTGGTGGTGTCCTCACCGATGAGCCGTGCGCTCTGATCCGAGGTGATGACATCGACCACCCGCTTGATCCCCCGGTTGATGAGGAAGCGGATGATCACCGCCATCAGGATGACCCCGACGATGCGCACGCCATCGGAGGCGAGCCAGTCTCGCAACCCCGGGGGGAGGTCGACCTGAGAAAGGTTGAGGTCCGGGCGGATCAGGGAGGGCGCAGTCGTCATGGTGGCCTACAGCTGGACGTCCGGCGCCTGAGCGTCCCGGGCCTGGGCTGCCAGTGCGCGAACGATCGGGTCTCGGTTCTCTTGGACCAGTCGACGCAGTGCGGCATCGGCGTCAGCGTGGTCCGCGAGCCAGGTCTGGGTCGCCGTCAACAGGCGATCACTAACCAAGGTGCGCGGATAGAAGCCTTGGACGAGGGACTCGACGATCGCGTGAGAACCCTTGTCCTGCACCGTATTCAGCATCGCGTGGTATGGCTCGACGTACGGATCCAGGAGGGCTGCAGGGGTGCCGGGGCGGGCGAAGCCGATCGCGAGGGCCTCGATGATCGCGTTCGGGACATCCGTGCGCACCACGGCCGCATCCCAGGCCTCAGCCTTGGCCTGCGGGCTCGGGCGCGCGGCGCGGGCTCGGGCGGCGCGTTCACGCGCGGTCGCGGTGTCCTCGCGTGCGCGTTCGGCGTCGATGGCGTCGACCTCGGCGTGGCCTGCGGCCGCCAGGGCTGTCAGCAGGGTCCAGCGCATCTCGAAGTCCACGGTGAGTCCGTCGAGCACGACCACACCGTCGAGGACGTCGCGGACCCACGTCGTGTCATCGCCCACTGTCGTGAATGACGCCACGGCCATCATCAGTTGCAGCTGGGCGTCGCTGCCGGGGTGAGCCTGCGTGGCCAGCTCCGTCAGCCGGGTGCGCGTGTCCTGGCGCAGCGACTCACGGCGGGCCGGGGCGGCATACGAGTAGACGCTGGTCGTCAGCTGCATGATCAGGGTGCGCAGCAAGGTGGAGTCGGACTCGCCGGGCAGCGTCGCCAGCACCAGGTCGACGAACGCGTGCGCGTCGAGCTCGGCCTCACGGGTCATGTCCCAGGCGCTGGCCAGGACCAGGGCGCGCGGCAGAGACTCGCTGAACCCTCGGGGGTGGGCCAGGGCCGTGGCCAGCGAGCGGTCGTCGAGCCGGATCTTGGCGTAGGCCAGGTCGTCGTCATTGACGAGGAGCAGGTCGGGCTGGCGCCGGCCGATGAGGGCGTCCACGCTCGTGACTGCCCCGTCGACATCGAGCTCGATCCGCTCCTGCCGGATGAGCGCATCGTCGACGACGTCATAGAGGCCGATGGCCAGACGATGGGGCCGCAGTGTCGGGTGGGCCGGGTCGGCCTCCTGGTGGAGCACGGCGGCCGTGATCTGGCCGGCGGCATCGACCTCGATCACCGGGCGCAGGAGGTTGACCCCCGCCGTCTCCAGCCAGAGGGCGCTCCAGGTGCGCAGGTCGCGCCCGGACGTGGCCTCCAGCTCGGTCAGCAGGTCGGCCAGGGTCGTGTTGGACCAGGCATGCTGGGCAAAGTACCGGCGAATGCCGTCGCGGAAGGGCTCCCGGCCCACGTAGGCGACGAGCTGCTTGAGGACGCTGGCCCCCTTGGCATAGGTGATGCCGTCGAAGTTGACCTCGACGTCGTGCAGGTCGTTGATCGGGGCCACGATCGGGTGGGTCGTCGACAGCTGGTCCTGGCGGTAGGCCCAGTCCTTCTCGTAGGTGCCGAAGGTGGTCCAGGCGGTGTCCCAGCGGGTCGCCTCGGCCTGAGCCGTGGTCGAGGCCCACTCGGCGAAGGACTCGTTGAGCCACAGGTCGTTCCACCAGCGCATCGTCACCAGGTTGCCGAACCACATGTGCGCGAGTTCGTGCAGCACGGTGAGGGCGCGACGCTCAACAAGCGCGTCAGGGACCTTGCTGCGGAAGACGTAGACCTCGTTGATGGTGACGCACCCGGCATTCTCCATCGCCCCCATGTTGTATTCGGGAGTGAAGAGCTGGTCGTACTTCTCAAATGGGTAGGCGCAGTCGAACTCCTCCTCAAAGAAGGCGAACCCCCGCTTGGTGAGGTCGAACAGCTCGTCCGCGTCGAGGTAGGGCGTGAGCGACTTGCGGCAGTAGATGCCGAGCGGGACCTCGCCGCGGCGGCTCGGCGCGGTGTCGCGCACAACGTCGTACGGCCCGGCCACCAGGGCCGTGATGTAGCTGGAGATGCGCGGGGTGGGCGCGAACCGCCACACGGCCCGACCGTCGCCCAGCGCGTCAGGTCCGGGGTCGGGAGAGTTAGAGACGAGGGCCCAGTGGTCTGGGGCGGTCACCGTGAACGCGAAGGATGCCTTGAGGTCCGGCTGCTCGAAGACGGGATACATCCGTCGGCTGTCGGGGACTTCGAACTGGCTGTAGAGATAGACCTCGTCATCGACGGGGTCGACGAATCGATGCAGGCCCTCACCGGTATTGGTGTAGCGGCCCACAGCCTCGATCCGCACGACATTGTCGGTTGCCAGCCCCGCGAGGGTGATCCGGGAGTCGGCGAATGCCGCCGCGGCGTCGACGTCGGTGCCGTTGACCACGAGCCGGGTCACGGCGGCGCCGATAAAGTCGACGAAGGTCGACGCCCCGGACTCGCTACACCGGAAGCGGATCGTGGAGGTCGTCGCGAAGGTCTCTGCGCCTGTCGTCAAGTCCAGGTCGACGTCGTAGGACGCGACGGACACGAGCGCGGACCGGGTTGCGGCCTCGTCACGGGTCAGGTTGGTTCCAGGCACGCCAGAGACCTCGTTCTGTTCGGAAAAGGGGGTCCTCCCATCCTGACATGAGCGTTGGGGTACGTACGCGCCTTCGGGTGGCGCCTGGGGCCAGTGGGGGAGCCCTGCTTGTGGTCAGGCAGAGTGTCGTGTCGGTGCGCTAGGGCAGGATGTCGCGCATGAGTGCAGCGACGGCGGTGGAGTTCTGGTTCGACCCGGTATGTCCGTGGGCGTGGATGACATCTCGATGGATCAAAGAGGTCCAAGGCCAACGCGACCTCGACGTCACCTGGTCGCTGATGAGCCTGTCGGTGCTCAATGACGGTCGAGAGCTCCCGCCCGACTACCGCGAGTTGATGGATGCCGCGTGGGGCCCGGTGCGCGTGATCGCGGCCGCCGAGGCCGCGCACGGCCCTGAGGTTGTCGGTTCCCTCTATGACGCGATGGGCACCCAGATCCACCCCGGTGGCGTCAAGGACCTCGCCGCTGTCATTGCCACGGCGCTCGCGGAGGTCGGGCTGCCGGCTGAGCTGGCCCAGGCCGCGGACTCCACCGACGTCGATGAGGTCTTGCGGGCCAAGCAGGCCCGGGTGATCGACCTCGTCGGCGACGACGTGGGCACACCGGTCATTGCGATCGATGGAGTGGCCTTCTTCGGACCGGTCGTGACGCCGACGCCGCGGGGCGAGGCCGCTCTCCGGCTCTTCGACGGCTGCGTCCTGGTCGCTGGCACCCCCGGTTTCTATGAGCTCAAGCGCAGTCGCAGCGCCGGCCCATCGTTCGACTGATCACCTTCCCCTGCAACGCGATTTCGACTCGAAAGGCTCACCATGCGCGTTCACATCGGCGGCGACCACGCGGCATTCGATCTGCATCAGGATCTGCTGGCGTTCTTGGCGCAGGAGGGTCACGAGGTCGTCGACCACGGGCCCTTTGGCTACGACGCCCTCGACGACTACCCCGTGTTTGTCCTGCGCGCTGCCGAGGCCGTGCGCGACGACCCGGAGTCCCTGGGCATCGTCCTCGGCGGCTCGGGCAACGGTGAGCAGATCGCAGCCAACAAGGTGAGCGGCATTCGGGCCGCCCTGTGTCTGACTCCGGAGTTCGCCAACTTGGCGCGACAGCACAACAACGCGCGGGTCGTCGCGCTGGGTGGCCGCTTCACGGCCAAGGAGGAGGCGCGTGCGATCGTCGCCGAGTTCCTCGCGACCTCGTTCACGGGTGAGGCCCGGCACCAGCGCCGCATCGACATGCTCGACGCCTATGAGGCCGACGGCACCCTGCCCGCTCTTCCCTGAGCGCCTGGGGTGCCGGCCACGAGTGAGGGTTCGGCGTTAGGTGCCGTGACAGGGTCGCCCGGTTGGAGACCGTCTGGTCTGGTGGTGGGCCGTGCGGCCCGCAGCCCCGGCTCGCCTAGGCTGGGTGATCGTGTCCATTCGTGAACGCGTCGACCGCGAGCCTCGCCCGGGCGTGCGCACCTTCACGCCGCGTTGGCGCACCTCGCCGCTGACCCAAGAGCGGATCGACACGGTGCTTCCGCACCACCAGATCCCGGACGGGGAGTTGGTGCCCCAGCGCGCGTTCGGCCGGGTCGCACCCGTCGTGCTCGAGATCGGGTCGGGTCACGGTGGGGCCGCGTTGGCGTTTGCCGCTGCCCACCCCGAGGTCGACCTGCTCGCCGCCGAGGTGCACGTCCCTGGTGTGGTCCGGATGCTGGCTCGTGCTCAAGAGTCCGGGCTGACCAACGTGTGGGTCGAGCGCGGCGACGCGCTGCCATTGCTGCGTGAGCGGATTGCCCCGGCCTCGCTGGCCGCGGTGCACCTGTTTTTCCCCGACCCATGGCCCAAGAACAAGCACGCCAAGCGTCGGCTGATCCAACAGCACACGCTGACGCTCATCGCCTCGCGGCTGGCCCCGGGCGCCCCGCTGCTCATCGCGACGGATCACGCGATCTACGCCGGCCATGTCCGCGAGCAGCTGGCGGTTCATGGCGGCTGGGACGTGGTCGAGGGGGAGCGGCCCGCCTGGAGGCCCACTGATGGGTTTGAGGACAAGGGGATGCGGGCCGGTCGGACCATCCACGACTTCCGCGCCACCCCGCGCCCGCTGGCCTGACCGCGCCCGCCGGCCTCCCCACCCGCGCCCGCCGGCCTGACCGACCCACCCGCGCCCGCCGGCCTGACCGACCCACTCGCGGGAACTTCACTGCGGCGGGTGTTATTGCAGGCGCGGGTGTGAAGTTCCCCGCAGGTCCGCGGGTTGTTCACGCGCGCGGGGGGTATATCCGGCGCGAGCGTGAAGTTCCCAACAGGCACGTCGGGGTAGCCGGAGCCGCGCTTGGGTCCGCCTCGTGCCTCGGCGTCCCCGCGCGCTCCCAGCATCCGCTACCCGAACGGCAAGGCCCGACGCGCGGAGCGCATCGGGCCATAGCCGTCGGGGTAGCCGGATTTGAACCGGCGGCCTTCCGCTCCCAAAGCGGACGCGCTACCAACCTGCGCCATACCCCGTTGCCGCGAGCACGGCATCCGACACTCGCCCAGGAAGCCCGGACGCGTGGCGGATTTCTGATCCCGCGACAGCGGCCATTAGGCTAGCCGATGCCCTCGCGGTGTGATGCCGACGAGGTGCGCGGGTGTAGCTCAATGGTAGAGCCCCAGTCTTCCAAACTGGCTACGCGAGTTCGATTCTCGTCACCCGCTCAAACAGAATCCGGCCCCCGACACGCACGTCGTCGGGGGCCGGATTCTTCGCGGATGTGGGTGAAGGAGGCACCTCTGCGGTTCTCACCTCTGCGGTTCCAGTTTCACCCCACATCCAGCCGAGGCGGGCGCCGCCAGATCCGGCCGCCACAACGCCGGGCAGAGGGGAGGGTGGGCTTCCCGGGAGGTGCTCTGCAAGACTCCTCCCGTGTTCCACGGGCAGCGGCGTCGTCGAGGCCGTTTCCGGCATCCCGCTCAGGTCGTCGTGACGGCATTCGCCGCTGCCGACCTGATCGGCACCATCCTCCTCATGCTGCCGGTCGCGCGCGCCGGCGAGGGGTCGGCCCCGTTCGTCACGGCATTGTTCACCTCGACCAGTGCGGTCTGCGTGACCGGCCTGGTCACGGTGGACACCCCCACCTACTGGTCCGGGTTCGGTCAGGCGGTCATCATCGGCCTGATCCAGATCGGCGGCTTCGGGATCATGACGCTCGCGTCCCTGATCGCGCTCTTCCTCTCCCGTCGGCTCGGCCTGCGCACCCGGTTGACGGCGGCCGCCGAGACCAAATCACTGGGCCCGGGTGACGTGCGCAGCGTGCTCATCGGCGTCGGCAAGATCACCGTTGTCGTCGAGTCCACGATCGCGTTGATCCTGGTGCTGCGGTTCGCCTTTGGCTACGACTATCCGTGGCCCCGCGCCATCTACCACGGCGTCTTCCACGCGGTGTCCTCGTTCAACAACGCTGGTTTCGCGCTTTACAGCGACAACCTCATGGGCTTCGCCGACGACCCGATCATCCTGTTGCCCGTGAGCGTCGCCATCATCATCGGCGGCCTGGGGTTCCCGGTCATCATGGAACTGTTGCGGCGGCGGCGACCCAAGAAGTGGAGCCTGCACACCAAGCTCACGCTCTTCATGACCTCGATCCTGCTCGTTGGCGGCACGATCTTCATCGGATTCAGCGAATGGACCAACGCCGGGACGATCGGTGACGCCTCGGCGGGCACCAAACTGCTCGACAGCTTCTTCCACGCTGTCCAGCCGCGCACGGCCGGCTTCAACGCCTGGGATTACGGCAAGGCGACGGACGAGACCCTGCTCGGCACGATCATGCTCATGTTCGTGGGTGGGGGATCGGCCGGCACCGCGGGCGGGCTCAAGGTGACGACCTTCGTGGTCCTCTTCTTCGTCATCGTCGCCGAAGTGCGCGGCGAGCGGGACGTCGTGGCCTTCGACCGGCGGATCGATCCGCGAGCCATCCGGGCCGCCACGACGGTGGCCCTGCTCGGTGTCGCGGCCGTGCTCGGCGCCACGATGGTCCTCACCGAGGTGACCGAGCTGCCGCTGCGCGAGGCCCTGTTTGAGTCGACCTCCGCCTTTGCCACCGTCGGGTTGTCCATGAACGTCACGGCCGGGCTGCCGCCCACCGCCCAGTTCGTCCTCGTGGGGCTGATGTTCCTCGGGCGGCTCGGCCCGATCACCCTGGTCTCTGCGCTCGCCCTGCGTGATCGCGACCGTCGCTTCACCCTCCCAGAAGGAGCCCCCCTCATTGGCTAAGAACCAGCAGCCCACCTCAGGGGTCGTGGTCATTGGACTCGGCCGGTTCGGCAGCGCCCTCGCCCTCGAGCTGGAGAGCGACGGCGTGGAGGTGCTGGCCATCGACACTGACCTCAAACGCGTCCAGGCCATGTCCGGTCGGATCACCCACGTCGTCCAAGCCGACTCCACCGATGCCGAGGCCATGCGTCAGCTCTCGGTGCACGAGTTCGACCGGGCCGTCATCGCCGTCGGGACCGACCTCGAGGTCAGCGTGCTCACGGCATTCGTCCTCCGTCAACTCGGCGTCACCAACATCTGGGCCAAGGCCGTCTCGAAGTCTCAGGCCGCGATCCTGACCCAGATCGGCGTGCCCCACGTGGTGCGGCCCGAGCACGACATGGGCCGCCGGGTCGCCCACCTCGTGCGTGGCTCGATGATCGACTACATCGAGTTCGATGACGGCTACGCCATCGTCAAGACCGTGCCGCCACGCAGCATCCTCGGCAAGACCCTGGCGCGCGCAGGTGTGCGCTCGAAGTACGGCGTGACCATCGTCGGGATCAAGTCGACCGGCTCAGACTTCACATACGCGACTCCGGACACCGTGGTCAACCCTGGCGACCTCATCATCGTCTCGGGGGATCGGCGCCGAGTGGAGTACTTCAGCAACCAGGAGTGACCCGGTCCGGTCAGACGGGCCGGATGACCTCGCTGGCCCGCGCCCCGCTAGACCGCGCCGAAAATGGTGGCCACCCGGCCATTGGGAAAGATGCGGTCGATCGTTCGAGGCGTCTCACTCTGGCCGTCGTACTCCACGACGACCTCGTGCGATCGGGCATGGCCGACCCTTTCCTCCTCGTGGACCAGCACCCTGGTCAGTCGCCCTATCGGGTCGTACTCGAACCGCTCCAGGCGCACCCCGTACTTTCCCTGGGTATCGCTTCGCAACAGCCGGGGGCCAGCAAAGCGCCGCACCTTGACGTTGATGAGGTCCTTCATTGGCGAACTTCCGTACAGGACGCTTTCAACGATCCCGTCGGGCAACCAGGTGAAGAACTCTTCGTAGAACTGGCCCTGCAGGTCCGAGCCGTGCAGGCGGGCGCGAATGTCCCCGGCGGCATCGAACCAGTAGCAGTACGTGTCGCGGGTCCGCCTCGGGGCCTTCGTCAGCGGAGCCCCCGGATGGTCGCCCATCCGCAGCGTTTCGAGAGGTTCGACATCCACGGCCGGCCCGCGGTACCAGTCCGTGCGGACGGTCGCGGACTCGGCGGCTTGCCTGACTGCTGAATGCTGTGATCGGTGGGCCTCGACGAGCCGGGGGAGGCGCGCGTCGAGTGCGGGATTCATCTGGGGAACCTATCGGTCCCTGCCTCGGGCCGGCTGATTCCGTCTGCGGGGTGGCGCCCGGGTAGCATGGGTGGTCGTCCCGCCGCGTGCGGGACGACCTCGTATGCCGTGAGGCGCCGGGAGCCCGTGGGCTTGCTGGGCGCGCGGCGTACGCCTCCTGACCTGATCCGACCACCACGAAGTGTGGAGTGCCTGAAGTGAAGAGTGCCGTCGAGACCCTCAGCCCGACCCGGGTCAAACTCATCGTCGAGGTGCCGTTCGAGGAGCTCAAGGGCGACCTCGACAAGGCCTACAAGACGATCGGGAGCCAGATTCAGGTTCCCGGATTCCGCAAGGGCAAGGTGCCGAGCCGGATCATCGACCAGCGCGTCGGCCGCGGTGCCGTCGTGCAGGAGGCCGTGAATGAGGCCCTGCCGCGCTTTTGGGCTCAGGCCTCGGAGCAGGAGGGGATCAAGGCCATCGGCAGCCCCGATGTCGACATCACGGCTGTTCCGCTCGCCGACGGGCAGGACCTGGAGTTCACCGTCGAGACCGACGTGCGGCCCGAGGTCGAGCTCCCTGACCTCGCCGGTCTCGAGGTCGAGGTCGACGCCATCGCCGTCACCGACGAGGAGGTCGAGGAGCAGCTGACGTCACTGCGGGAGCGCTTCGGGACCCTGGTCGAGGTCGACCGGCCGGTGGGGTCCGGCGACGTGCTCACCATCGCCCTGAGGGCCACCATCGCCGGTGAGGAGATCGACAGCGTCGACGGCATCACGTACGAGGTCGGCAGCGGCACGATGCTGCCGGGTCTCGATGAGGCCGTCCTCGGCGTCTCCGCCGGCGACAGCGCAGACTTCGTCGCCCCGCTCGCCGGTGGCGAGCACGAGGGTCAGGACGCTAACTGCACCGTGACTGTGGCTGCTGTCAAGGTCCGTGAGCTGCCCGAGCTCGACGACGACTTCGCCCAACTGGCCTCGCCCCACGACACGCTCGAGGAGCTGCGGGCCGACGTGGTCACCCAGGTCGAGCGCGAGAAGAAGTTCGCTCAGGGAGTCCAGGCCCGCGACAAGGTCCTCGAGCACCTCATGGACACCCTCGATGTCCCGATCCCCGACGGCATCGTCGAGGCCGAGGTCAACAACCACCTCGAGGGTGAGGGTCGGCTCGAGGACGATGAGCACCGGGCCGAGGTCGACGAGAGCACCCGCCGGGCGCTCAAGGCCCAGTTCATCCTCGATGCGCTGGCCGAGAAGTTTGAGGTCCAGGTCCAGCAGCAGGAGCTCATCGAGTACTTGCTGATGAGTGCCCAGCAGTACGGCATGGATCCCAACCAGTTTGCCCAGGCCATCGACTCCCAGGGCCAGATCCCGGCCATGGTCGGCGAGGTCGCCCGACGCAAGGCGCTGGCCGAGGTGCTCGACACCGCCGTGGTCAAGGACACCAACGGTGAGGTCATCGACCTGGACTCCCTCGTGCCCGGCAGCGACGATGACGACGATGAGGACGGCGAGCTCGAGGACGCCGAACTCCTTGACGCTGCGGCCGACGCAGCTGAGGCCGACGCAGCTGAGGCCGACGCCACGCGCTGAGCCGCGCCACGCGCGCATCGACGGGCCCGGTACCGCTTCGGCGGGCCGGGCCCGTTCGCGCTCCCACCAGGGGGACGGTCGGCGACCGCCCGGGTGCGGCCAGGGCCGCCGCGATGTGGCCGGGGTGCGCGCGGCATTCACCCCCAACCTGTCCCCTCCGAGCCGGCGCAATGACCCCTGACCGTGTGCAGATTGTCCGAAATCTGGGGCCAAGCGTCACCGGCGTCGCCGACCTGACGCACCTCGTGCGCTGACCCCCAAGACGCCAGAATGCCGGCGCCCCGCGTGGGGGCGCCGGCATTCGTGGTCTCGCGCCAGTCGGTCAGATCCCCCGCAGGCGCACCGACAGACAGGTGACACAGCCCTCGAGCTTCTCGAACTCGGAGATGTCGACACCGATGACGTCATAGCCGCGGGCCTTGATCAGCTCGATCGACTCGGGCCCGCTGGTCGACATCAGGACCGTGCGGGGGCCGAGGATCACGACGTGGGCTCCGGGCTCCTCGGGGACCGCGAGGAAACGGTCGCCCCAGAAGTCGACGTCGTCCACGAGGGGCGGGTAGCCGATGATCGTGCCGTCCGGCAGCGCAGTGACGGCGGTCTTGAGGTGCAGCACCTTGGTCAACGGCACCCCGATGACCTCCGCGCCGAGCGGGGCCAGGGCGTCGCTCAACTGGCGGATGCCCTCGGTATTGGTCCGGCCACCTTCGCCGACCCACACCTGCCCGCCGAACTTCAGGACGTCCCCGCCATCCAGGGTTCCCGGTGCGGTGATGTGGGCGATCCGGTAGCCCAGGGCGCGCAGTTGCTCCTCGGTCGCGGTCACCTCCGGCTTGCGCTCGTCGGCCCCCGGACGGGTGATGACGGCCAGGTCGCCGTAGACCACGGCCGTGTCCTCGACGAACACCGCGTCGGGCAGCTCATCGGCAGGCGCGACCTCGACGGTCTCCCAGCCCGCCGACTCCAGCGCTTCGACATACTGCTGCCACTGCCGACGCGCGAGATCGACATCGATCGGACTGCGTTCGATGTGGGTCACCAGGCCGTGCGCCATCTGTGACGACGGGCGGCGAACCAGTGCCTTGGTCGATTCCATGCTCAGGACTCCTTTGGGTCGGCGCCCAGGTCTATCACGGACGGGGTCGGCGCGAGCGTGGGCGAGGTACGGGCATCCAGGTGTAATCCCACGATCATGCAACGTGCCGAGCCGCCAGCGAGCTCGATGGTCGGCACATCGACGGCGATGATGGGCGCGATGGCATCGATCATCTCTCGCTGGTCCGGTCGCAGGCTGGCATGTGCCGTCGTCGACATGACCGTGCGGGGGCCGTCCGGCCCCACCACCTCGAACGCGTTGCCCGCGAAGGACTCGATTTGCTCGAGGGTGAGCGCGACGACATGGTGGCCGCTGTCCTGCAGCTGCCCCCGGACCGCGTCTCGATCGGCGGCCTCGGGCATCGTGTCGAAGCCGACGAGGGCCAGGTGAGCGCCGACCGACATCATCACGTTCGTGTGATAGATCGGGCGCCCTGTGCGGTCGAGGGCGTCGAAGAGCACCGGGTGGTAGCGGAAATCGCGGCAGAAGGCGGCCAGGGCTTGGGGGCTGACCCGATGAGAGCGGCAGACGTAGGCGAACCGATTGACCCGATCCAAGACCATCACCCCGGTGCCCTCAAGGTAATAGTCGTCATCCTCGAGGACCGAGTAGTCGACGATGGAGCTGACGCGGAACTGGTGGCGCAGGCTGGCCAGGATGTCGGTCCGGCGTTCACGCCGGCGGTTGGCCACGGCCATCGGATAGAGGACGAGGTCGCCGCCCGCGTGTGTGCTCAGCCAGTTGTTGGGGAAAACCGAGTCGGGCGTGACTCCCGTGGTGTCCTCGAAGAGGTGGACCTCGATCCCTGCGCCCTCTAGGCGCTGAGCCATCGCCGTGACCTCGCCGTAGGCGCGCGCGGCGAGCTGCGTGGGGTCCATTGTCGGCCGGGTCTGGAAGGTGTTGTCCGGCAACGTCGCCGGGTTGGGGGAGAACTGGTGGGGGCGGATCATGGCGATAGCGGTGGGCGACTGGGCGGCCGGGGATGACGCCATGGGGTGGGCCGCGACCGATGAGGGCGCGAACGGCATTCGAGGACTCCTGGAGGGGCGGGACGAGCGGGAAGGGACACGCGTAGGTTGTCGCTCCGCCCGTGGCAAGAAAAGCCCACTCATGTGCGATTTTGTGAGCAAGGATGATCACATTGTCAGCGCGCTTGTAACTTATGCACCATGGCCACTCTCGATGACCTCGACCGACGCATCCTGAGCCTGCTCAGCGCCGACGGTCGGGCACCGGTCTCGGGGCTGGCCGACCGGCTCGGCGTGGCTCGAGGCACCGTTCAGGCGCGGATCGACCGCCTGGTCGCCCAGGGGGTCATCCGCCGGTTCACCATCGACCTCGCCGGCGACGACGAGGGCCGCGTCCGCGCGCTCTGCCTGATCAGACTGAGTCACTCCACGACGCGCACGATCCTGCGCCGACTGCGTGAGCGGCCCGAGGTGCAAGACGTTTACAGCACCAACGGCAAGTGGGATCTGGTCGCCATGATCGTCGCCCCCTCCCTGGAGGGCCTTGACGAAACTCTGGCCTGGATCCGGACGGTCTCGGTGGTGGAGACAACCGAGACCTCGATCCTGTTGCGTCGCCTCTGACCCGAGCCCACGCGCGGCATTCGAGGTATGGCGCGCATCCTGTAGGTGCGCCGATTACCTCGATCCGCGGGGCGCCGGGCCGGTGGTGTCGCCGCTGCGCAGGTGCACCCCATGGTGGTGGTCGCCCACCTGGCCGCCGGCGAGTGCCCGCGAGACCATGGCCCCCAGCGTGGCCCCCTTGGCGAAGCCGTCCTGGTCGATGGTCGTCAGGGTTGCGCCGAGCCAGGGCAGGTCCACGCCGTCGAAGCCGACAACAGACAGGTCGGCGGGCACCTCGATGTCGAGCTCGCGGGCGGCCAGAATCACCCCTGCGGCCAGCTGGTCGGACTGAGCGACGATCCCGGTGGGTCGCCGGTCGGCGGGCCGGTCCAGGAGATAGCGCCCGGCGGCCTCACCTTCGGCGACACCCACTCCCGTGGTCTGGTAGAGCTCACCGTCGTCGGCGATGTCGAGGAAGCCCAGAGCCCGTTGTTGGGCATCGGCATAGGTGGCCTCGTCGAGGCTGGCTGGGTCGACCGGTCCGGGGGACGCGTGCGCCGTGAAGGGCAAGGTGACATGGGCGAGCCGGCGGTGGCCCAGTGCGGACAGGTGTGTCGTTGCCAGGGCCGACGCCCCGCGTTCGTCGACGACGAGGCGGTGTACGCGCGGATCGACGGGTGAGCCGCTGGCGATCATCGGAATGCCGCGTGCGGCCAGCAGGTCCACGGCGGGATCGCTCGCGGGTCCGCAGAAGGCAAACACGACCGCGTCGCACGGCATGATCGCGAGCTGGTCGAGCAGGGCCTGGTGGTCCGTGGGGTTGCGTCCGAGGAGCAGCAGGCCGGCCGGAATGCCGTCGAGGACCTGGGCCAGGCCGTCGGTGACCCGCAGGGCGAAGGGATCGGTGAAGGCGTAGCCGATCCGTCCCTCGAGGACGACGGCGACGATGCCGCTGCGGCCCTGCCGGAAGGACGCCGCGAGTGGGTTGGGGCCGCCGTACCCGAGCTCGGCGGCGGCGGCCCTCACGCGCTCGACCATCGCGGGAGTGATGGCGCCCTTGCCGCTGAACGCGAGCGAGGCGGTCGACACGGAGACGCCGGCCTGGCGCGCGACCTCGCGCAGGGTGGGGCGGGCGGGGGGCTGACCCGCGGGAGTTTGACGTTCGGGCGGCATACCCGGCATCATAATCGAAACGTTTCGAACGAAACGTTTCGATTGGCGGTCGATCTGCGAGCAAGCCGCCCCCCAAGAGCATCAGGAGTTAGACCCATGACCCCCGTCGCCCTCGACGAGGCCCGAGTGCGCCAGGCGCGCACCGCGACATTCGTGTTCTTTGCCGTCGCCGGCATCACCTTCTCGACGTGGGCCTCCCGGATCCCCGACGCCAAGCAGGCGCTCGGGCTGTCCGCGGGGGAGCTGGGCGCGACCCTGTTTGCCCTGTCCGTCGGCTCCGTGCTCGCGCTCCCGCTCACCGGGCGGATCGTCGAGCGGATCGGGTCAGCGGCCACGGTCCGCACGGGCATCGCCGTGTCAGCCGCCGGGAGCATCGGCCTCGGAGCGGCGATCGACCTCGCCGATAGCCGCGTATGGACCATGGTGGCGCTGTTCGCGCTCGGCATGGGTGTGGGCGTCTGGGACGTCGCGATGAACATCGAGGCCACGGACGTCGAGCGGCACCTCGGCCACGCGATCATGCCGCACTTCCACGCGGCCTTCTCCGGTGGGACCGTCGCCAGTGCCCTCATTGGCGCCGGGATGTCCGCCGCCGGCGTCCCCATCGCGGCGCACTTGGCCGCCGCCGCCCTCATCGGTGCCGTCGCTGCCTGGTGGGCCACGACCCGCATGCTGCCCGCGGAGTCAACTGCCGCCGGTGCGCTCGCCGCAGCGCGCGCTGAGACGGGTGCCGGTCGCGGTCCTTCTGCCTGGCTCGAGCCGCGGACCCTGCTCATCGGGCTGGTCGTCTGCGTGGCGGCATTCACCGAGGGCACGGCCAACGACTGGCTCGCCGTCGCCTTCCACGAGGGTCATGACCTGCCCACCTGGGCCGGGGTCCTGGGCTTTGCGACCTTCCTGAGCGCGATGACCATCGGCCGTATCCTCGGCACCAAGCTCCTGGACCGCTATGGCCGTGTTCCCGTGCTGCGGGTCTCCTTCGTCCTCGCGGCCGTGGGTGCGGCTGCCGTCATCTTCGGATCCGATGCCCTGGCCTTCGTCGGTGCCGCAGTCTGGGGCGTGGGCGCCGCGCTCGGGTTCCCCGTCGGGATGAGCGCTGCCGCCGATGACCCGGTGCGCGCCGCCGCCCGGATGTCGGTCGTGACGACCATCGGCTACACGGCATTCCTCGCCGGTCCGCCCCTGCTCGGCTTCCTCGGCGACCACGTCGGCGTCCTGCAGTCGCTGACCGTCGTCGGTGCCGGCGCTGTGCTGGCCTTGCTCGCCGTCCCCGCCGTGCGCGAACCCGCCGGCGCGGCCAAGGGTGCCGAATCCCCTCAGGACCCCCACGTCGGTAGCCCGATGGGCTGACCCCGCGGACGCCTGCCCGGACCCGCTGCACCGGCAGCCATCACGCTGCCGGTGCGGGCCGCGCATTGTGCTCAGGGCGAACACGCGGCATACCGGGAAGTGAGCAGGGAACCTCGAACGTTAGGGTCACTGACACATAGCCCCACCCACGAGCAGGAGCGAAATCCTCGTGACTTCCGAGATCATCGCCGCAGGCCCCGGCCCCCAGGCCGGGCTCGACGACCACATCTATAACCGGCTCCTCAAGGAGCGGATCATCTTCCTTGGCTCCGACGTCCGCGACGACAACGCCAACGCCATCTGCGCGCAGATGCTGCTGCTGGCCGCGGAGGACCCGACCAAGGACATCTGGCTCTACATCAACTCGCCGGGCGGGTCGGTGACGGCGGGCATGGCGATCTTCGACACCATGCAGTGGATCCCCAATGACGTCGCTACCGTCGCCATGGGGATGGCCGCCTCCATGGGCCAGTTCCTCCTGTCCGCGGGGACCCAGGGCAAGCGCTACGCAACGCCCCACGCGCGGGTCATGATGCACCAGCCCTCGGGCGGCATCGGTGGCACCGCGAGCGACATCAAGATCCAGGCCGAGCAGCTGTTGCACATCAAGAAGCAGATGGCCGAGCTCATTGCCGAGCACACGGGACAGAGCGTGGAGCAGATCGAGAAGGACTCCGATCGCGACCGCTGGTTCACCGCTGCTGAGGCCAAGGAGTACGGGTTCGTCGACCACGTGTTCACGACCTCGAGCCAGGCCGGCAGCGGCCACCCCGCCAGCGCGTGACCGCCCCTTCGACGCGAAAGATCATTCGATGAACAGCAATCTGTACTCCCCGAGTGGCCGGCTCGCCGTCCCCGCCCCCCAGAGCCGCTACATCCTGCCGAACTTCGAGGAGCGCACCTCCTACGGCATGAAGCGGATGGACCCCTACACCAAGCTCTTCGAGGACCGCATCATCTTCCTCGGGGTCCAGGTCGACGACGCGTCCGCCGATGACGTCATCGCCCAGCTCATCGTGCTGGAGTCCCAGGACCCCGACCGCGACATCCTCATGTACATCAACAGCCCGGGTGGCTCGTTCACGGCCATGACGGCCATCTACGACACGATGCAGTACATCCGCCCGGACGTGCAGACGTTCGTCATCGGCCAGGCGGCGTCCGCGGCCGCGGTGCTCCTCGGGGCCGGCGCCAAGGGCAAGCGGTTCGCGCTGCCCAACGCCCGTGTCCTGATCCACCAGCCCGCGATCGAGGGCACCGGTGGCATGGCCTCGGACCTGGAGATCCACGCCAACGAGATCATCCGGATGCGCGGGTGGCTCGAGGAGACCATCGCCACGCACACCGGCCGTGACCTCGAGCTGGTCCGCAAGGACATCGACCGGGACAAGATCCTCTCCGCCGCCCAGGCCGTCGAGTACGGCTTGATCGACGAGGTGCTCGCCTCCCGCAAGGCCTCCAGCTGACGCTGGGCGCCGGTTCGCCAACGCTCCCCGAATGCCGCCCGCTCACCCTGAGCGGGCGGCATTCGTGCCTCCGTGGTGACGGCAATCGGGCCGGCGGACGAGGGCGGGTGACCGTTGCGCTCTGAGCGGACAGTGGCGACGCGCCGGGGGTGTGCGGGGTTCAATGGGTGCGATGAGTGTGCCGCGGCGGTAGCGTCGTGGACGATTTCGGTTCCGAGTGGAAGGCCTGCCAGTGGCGCGTGTCGGAGAGACCAGTGACCTGCTGAAATGCTCGTTCTGCGGCAAGTCGCAGAAGCAGGTCAAGAAGCTCATCGCCGGCCCGATGGTCTACATCTGCGACGAGTGCATCGACCTGTGCAACGAGATCATCGAGGAGGAGCTCGCCGAGACCACGGACCTCGGCCTGGACGAGCTGCCCAAGCCGCGCGAGATCTTTGACTTCCTCGAGCAATACGTCATCGGTCAGGACGTCGCCAAGCGCGCGCTCGCCGTGGCCGTCTACAACCACTACAAGCCGATCAACGCCGGCGAGCAGCACGTGGGCAACAAGGATCCCGACCACGTCGACATCGCCAAGTCCAACATCCTGCTGATCGGCCCGACGGGGTGCGGCAAGACCTACCTGGCTCAGACCCTCGCCCGGATGCTCAATGTCCCGTTCGCCATCGCCGACGCGACCGCGCTGACCGAGGCCGGCTATGTCGGCGAGGACGTCGAGAACATCCTCCTCAAGCTCATCCAGGCCGCGGACTACGACGTCAAGAAGGCCGAGACCGGCATCATCTACATCGATGAGGTCGACAAGATCGCCCGCAAGTCCGAGAACCCGTCGATCACCCGGGACGTCTCGGGTGAGGGCGTCCAGCAGGCCCTGCTGAAGATCCTCGAGGGCACGACGGCGTCGGTGCCGCCGCAGGGTGGGCGCAAGCACCCGCACCAGGAGTTCATCCAGATCGACACCACCAACGTGCTGTTCATCGTCGGTGGGGCGTTTGCCGGGCTCGAGAAGCTCATCGAGTCCCGCAACGGCAAGAAGGGTTTGGGCTTCGGTTCGCAGCTGCACACCCCCAAGGACCTGGCGCAGTCCATCCACGAGGTCATGCCCGAGGACCTGATGAAGTTCGGGCTCATCCCCGAGTTCATCGGACGCCTCCCGGTCATCACGACCGTGGCGCCCTTGGACATCTCGGCGCTCGTGCGCATCCTGACCGAGCCCCGCAACGCGCTGGTCAAGCAGTACCGCAAGATGTTCGAGATCGACGGGGTCGAGCTCGAGTTCACCCAGGACGCGATCGAGGCGGTGGCCGAGCAGGCCCTCGCGCGCGGCACCGGGGCGCGCGGCCTGCGGGCGATCATGGAGGAGGTCCTCCTCCCGGTCATGTTCGACGTGCCCAGTGACGATGAGATCGCCAAGGTCGTGGTGTCCCGCGACGTCGTCCTGAAAAACGTCAACCCGACGATCGTGCGACACGACGATGACCGTCGTCGGCGTCCGCGCAAGCGCTCGGCCTGAGGGACCTCACGACCCCTAAAGCGGATCCCGTGTATCGACTCGTCGCTGGGGGGCACGGACCCATCCAGCAGTCACCCGTCACCTGCGGGTCTGCCTGCCTGACGGTCGCCCGGATGCTTGTGGATCCGCTGTTCGCTCAATGGGTCAGCACGGGCGAGCCGCGCTTGCCAGGAGCGCCCGATGCGCCGACCCCCGATGGTCGCTTTGCCGCGTACGAACGCATCGTGCAGGGCCGGACCAATGGCCTCTTCCCCGGTGAGCGACGCCCCCAGTTGCCGTGGCCACGCCGACTCGGGACGCCGCCGTGGGGGGCCCGCCGGGAGCTCGAGCGGGGGGCGGCCCGCCGAGGGACCCAGTACGAGATCGAGCTGTTGCGCCCCGATGACGCAGACGCCCTGCGCGTTTCCTATGACCGCCTTGTCGATGTGGTCGCCGAGGGTGAGCCGGGGCTGCTCTATGTCGGCAACGACACGCTGCCACGCCACGTCGTCCTCATCCTGCCTGGCGACGGGGACCGCACGCTCGACGTCTACGACCCCGGCAGCGGGCGGGTGGGTCCATTGCGCCGGGACGACCTGGTGGGTCATCGACTCCGGCTCTCGGGGTGGGATGTCGCCTGGATCGCCGTCCAGCCGACCGGGCTGCGGACCGCGCGGCAGCCCTCGTATGCCGCCGATCTCGACCCCGCGCCCGCCTGACCTCCCTCCCTCCATCGGTTCGAGGTAAATGACGCATCTCGGAGGCTCGTCTTTTACCTCGAACGGATGGAGCCAGGGGCCGCGTCCCTGAGCGAGGCGACGAGCAGGTCGAGATCGTCGGCGTCGGTGTAGATGTGGGTGGCGATCCGTGGGCGGCATCGACGATGAGTTGCCCGCCGCGGCTGGTTACCCACTCGGCCAGGTCAGCGAGGGGCAGGGCCAGCGCGGCGGAGGAGGTGATCAGGCTGACCTGGAGGTAGGTGACGGGACCGCCGACCGCGGCGTCAAGCGCGGCCCGCACGGATCCGGCCGAGGCCACGGGCAGCGGCAGGGGCGCGATCGTCAGGCTGGCATCGGCGCGTTGGCAGGCCACGGTCCAGCCCGCGATGACCGAGGAGTACTCGCAGTCGAGCACGATGACGTGGTCGCCGGGGTGCAGGGGGAGTGATGCGCAGACGGCTGCAGCGGCCTCGGTCGTGTTCCGGGTCAGCGCCAGCTCGCCGCCCGGGAGGTTCAGCCAGTCGTGGACCTGTCGGGCAATCCCGCCGAGGCGGTGCGTGAGACCCTCCCCGAGGTTGGTGTTCGCGTCGCGCTCGAGCTCACGGCGAACCTGTTCGGCCCGCGCCAGCAGGTTTGTTGTCGGGAGCCCGTAGGACGCATGGTTGAGGGGCACCAGAGACGAGTCGACGGGGAAGTCGCGCAGCATCGACGAGGGCATCGGCCGATTGAGGCGCTAGCTGGCTGCTTCGCGGAAGGAGGCGAGGTCACCCCATGCGTCCGGCTCAGTCAGCGGGTGTTCGTCGTAGGCTGCGTAACCCTGCTCGATCTCCGTCGCGCGCTGACGGGGCAGGAGCGCGCCTGCGGCCTCGTCGATGATGCCCGCGTCGCCCCCTCCGGGACGCACACTCCTCGCCGACGCCAGCAGGCGTGCGTCGACGGTTGTGCGCAGGCGTCGGCGACTCATGCCCCCATCATGCCGCTGTATCCCAGGAGCGCCCGCGGCTCCCGCGATTCGAGGTAATAGAGGCACCTCCTGGGTGCGTCTTTTACCTCGAACCGCATGAAGCAGCGAGGGGCCGGTGTCGGGAGTTACGCGCGGACGCGCTTCTCCGCGGGGATCAGGTCGATGCCGACCACGACGGGCTCGCTCGCCGGCGCGAGCACGAACTCGCCGGTGATCCGACCGGCCGCCCGCAGGTCGTCCTCGGCCGCGCGCACGCGGTCCAGGTCGCCCTCCGGCCCGCCGAGGGTCACCGAGGTGATCTCGCTGCGCATGCCGACCTTGGCCTCGGACTTGGCGCGGCGAACCAGCGCCAGGGCCCAGCCGACGGCGCCGAGCACGGCCGGGTCTCCCGCCTCGGCCGTCGCAACCTCGCCCACCGTGGGCCACGTGGCGCGGTGCACCGAACCCTCGTGCGTCCACCCCCACACCTCTTCGGTGACGTAGGGGAGGATCGGGGCAAAGAGCCGCAGGAGGACATCCAGAGCCACGCGCAGCGCGGCGCGCGCCGACGCCGCCTCGGCCTCACCGCGCGAGCCGTAGGCCCGGTCCTTGACCAGCTCGAGGTAGTCGTCGCAGAACGTCCAGAAGAAGCTCTCGGTCACCTCAAGGGACCGGGTGTAGTCCCAGCCCTCGAAGCCTGCCGTGGCGGTCTGCACGACCTCGCCGAGCCGGGCGAGCATGGCGCGGTCCAGCGGATTGGTGACGGCGGCATTCAGGTCTCCGGACACCTCGCCGAACGACAGCGCGAACTTGCTCGCGTTAAGGATCTTGATGGCCAGGCGCCGCCCGACCTTCATCTGGCCGATGTCGTAGGCGGCGTCGGTCCCGAGCCGGCCTGAGGCCGCCCAGTAGCGCACCGCATCGGCGGAGTGTTCCTTGACGACATCCTCGGGGGTGACGACGTTGCCCTTGGACTTGCTCATCTTTTTGCGGTCGGGGTCGAGGATCCAGCCGGAGATGGCGGCATTCGTCCACGGCACGGTGCCGTGCTCCCAGTAGGAGCGGACGAGCGTCGAGAACAGCCAGGTCCGGATGATGTCGTGGCCCTGGGGCCGCACGTCCATCGGGAAGACCTTGTCCCACACCGGATCCGAGCCCTCCTGACCGGCGCGACGCCAGCCGCCAGCGATCTGCGGGGTCAGCGACGAGGTCGCCCAGGTGTCGAAGATGTCCGGGTCGCCGACGAATCCACCAGCGGCCCCCCGCTGGGACTCGTCAAACCCAGCGGGTGCCTGCGCGGCCGGGTCCACGGGCAGGTCGGCCTCCGCAGGCAGGATCGGGTGGGTGTAGTCGGGCTCGCCGTCGGCGTCGACCGGGTACCACACGGGGATCGGCACGCCGAAGAACCGCTGCCGCGACACCAGCCAGTCGCCGTTGAGGCCGGCGACCCAGTTCTGGTAGCGGGCGCGCATGAAGGCCGGGTGGAAGTCGATACGGTCGCCCTCGGCGACGAGGGCGGCATTCAGGTCCGCCTCGCGACCACCATTGCGGATGTACCACTGGCGGGAGGTGACGATCTCCAGGGGCTTCTCGCCGCGCTCATAGAAGTTGGCCATGCGCTTGGTCGGGGTCGGCTCTCCGTCGAGGTCGCCGGACTCGCGCAGTGCGGTGACGACGGCTTCGCGGCCCCCGAATGCCGTCTTGCCGGCCAGGCCCTCGGCGTACAGCGCCTCGCCCACCGAGCCCACGAGCCACTCGGGCGTCTCGGACTGCAGGCGCCCACTGCGGGTGATGATCGAGCGGGTCGGCAGTTGCAGCTCGCGCCACCAGATCACGTCGGTGAGGTCACCGAAGGTGCAGCACATCGCGATGCCTGCGCCCTTGTCCATCTCGGCGGCCGGGTGCGGCAGGACCGGGATCTCGATCCCAAACAGGGGTGAGGTCACCGTGGTCCCGAAGCGGGCGGCATACCGCGGGTCGTCGGGGTGGGCGATGAGCGCGACGACTGACGGGATGAGCTCCGGTCGGGTGGTCTCGATGTAGACCGGACCGTCGGCGGCGTGGAACGCGACCCGGTGATAGAAGCCCGGGTACTCGCGTGCCTCGAGCTCGGCCTGGGCCACCGCGGTCTGGAAGGTCACGTCCCACAGCCCCGGAGCCTCGCTCTGGTAGGCCTCGCCGCGCTGGATGTTGCGCAGGAACGCCTGCTGGCTCGTGGCGCGGCTGTGGTCGTCGATCGTCCGGTAGGAGATGTCCCAGTCCAGCGAGAAGCCCATCCGCCGGAACAGCGACTCGAACGCCACCTCGTCCTGGACGGTGAGAATGTCGCACAGCTCGATGAAGTTCTGGCGGCTGATCGGCTTCTCATCGGCCGACTTGGTCGACGTCCGCGCGCCCCCCTCGGGCGGGGTGAAGTCCGGGTCGTAATGCAGCGACGCATCGCCACGCACGCCGTAGAAGTTCTGGACGCGCTTCTCGGTCGGCAGGCCGTTGTCGTCCCAGCCGATCGGGTAGAAGACGTTCTTACCCTGCATCCGCTTGTAACGGGCCATGCAGTCGGTGTGGGTGTAACTGAACACGTGCCCCATGTGCAGGCTGCCGCTCGCGGTGGGCGGCGGGGTGTCGATGGAGAAGACGTCCTCGCGCGGGCCGGCCAGGGCGCGCTCGCGGTCGAAGGAATAGGTCCCGGTGTCGCGCCATACCTGCGTCCACTTCTCCTCCAGCCCGTCGAGGGTGGGCCGCTCCGGAATCGGGGCAGCAGGAGATGAAGAGGTCACGTCGGTCATGCCGCCCAGTTTCCCAGACGCGACGGGGTGATCTCCAACGGGTTCGGCTGGGGTGTGCTGCGGTTCCCGATCGGTGAATGCCGGGTGCCCAGTACCGAGGGTTGATGCGGCCGGTATGGGGCGGGGGAGGGGCGCCTCGCCTATCGTGTGCTCGTGGAGTTCCCCTATAGCCCGGTCATCGGCACCGCCCGCACGCTCTTTGCTGGGATGGGGGTGAAGTTCACCTCCGTGGGTGGGGAGAACGTCCCGCAGACCGGCGGCGCGATCATGGCGATCAACCACACGAGCTACTTGGACTTCACCTTTGCGGGCCTTCCGGCGGTCAAGCGCGGTCGGCTCGTGCGCTTCATGGCCAAGAAGTCGGTCTTCAGCCACCGGGTGACCGGCCCGCTCATGCGGGGGATGAAGCACATCCCGGTCGATCGGCATTCGGGGGGTTCGGCGTTTGCCGACGCGATCCGGGCGCTGCGGGCCGGCGAGATCGTCGGGGTGTTTCCCGAGGCGACGATGTCCCGCAGCTTCGAGCTCAAGCCGTTCAAGCCGGGCGTGACCAAGATGGCGCAGGCGACGGGGTGCCCGATCCTGCCGACGACGCTGTGGGGGGCGCAGCGGATCTGGACCAAGGAGGCGCCCAAGCAATTGGGCTTCAACCGGATCCCGATCTTCATCACCGTCGGCGAGCCCTTCTTTGTGCGCAAGGGTGAGAACGTCGTCGAGGCGACGGAGCGGCTGCACGCCGTCATGGAGGCGCAGCTGCATGCCCAGCAGGCGGCGTATCCGGTGCTCACTGGCGCTCAGTTGCGGTACATCCCGGCGCGCCTGGGTGGGACGGCTCCGACGCCGGAGCAGGCACACGAGCGCGACGAGCACGACCGGACCCGCACCGTCGACAAGTTCAACAAGAAGCAGCAGGGCGGGGCTGGCTCCGAGGCGTGAGCCTCGCCGCTCAGACCGGGTAGCCCAGGTGGGCCAGGGCCTGCCGGAGCAGAATGCCGTGGCCACGGTCCAGGTCGGCGAGGACCGCCGGATCGCTGGCCTCGGCAACGGTCAGCCAAGCGAGGTCGAGCGCCGACTGCTGCGGGGCGCAATCCCCGGCGACGGGCACGATGTAGGCCAGGGACACGGCGTGCTGGCGGGGGTCGTGGAACGGCGTCACGCCCGGCGTGGGGAAATACTCCGCGACGGTGAACGGCTGCGGGCTCACCGGGATACGCGGGAGCGCCATCGGGCCGAGGTCCTTCTCGATGTTGCGCATGAGGGCGTCGCGGACGCGCTCGTGGTAGAGCACCCGCCCCGACACCAGCTCGCGGTGGATCCGGCCGTCGTCGGTGACCCGCAGGAGCAGGCCGATGTGGGTCGCAGCGCCCTTGTCGTCGACCCGCACGGGGACCGCATCGACATAGAGGATGGGCAGGCGCTCGCGGGCGCTGTCGAGCTCCTCGCGGGACAGCCAGGCGCTTGTCGGATCCAGTTCGATGGGGGGCACGGTGGCGATTCTGCCAGCCGCGCCGCACCCGGGCCTGGGCGGCGCTGGCACACTGAACGCCGTGCGCGTTCTCATCCTCGGCGGGACTGCGGAGGCTCGATCTCTCGCGGCGTCCCTGGTTGGGGGCGGGATCTCGGTGACCTCGTCGCTAGCGGGCCGGGTGTCGCGCCCGCGGCTGCCCGTCGGGGAGGTCCGCATCGGGGGGTTCGGGGGAGTTGAGGGGCTCGTCGGCTATCTGGAGGCGCAGGGCGTCACCCACCTGGTGGATGCCACGCATCCCTTCGCGTCGACCATGACCGCCCACGCGGCTGCGGCGGCCGCCCGGGCGCGAGTTCCGGTCCTGCGGTACGCCCGGCCCGGCTGGGGGGACCGCCCGGATGCGGCTGGGTGGCACTGGGCATCGACTTTGGAGGAGGTATGCCGCCTCGCCGGCGAGCTGGGGTCGCGGCCGTTCCTGTCCAGCGGGCGTCAGACGTTGCCGTTCTTCGCGTCCTGGACCGACCGTGACGTACTCGTCCGCGTGGTCGAACCCCTCGACGAGCCTGCCCCCCCGAGGTGGACCCTCATTGAGGACCGGGGCCCCTATCTCCTGGACGGCGAGCGTGCCCTGCTGCGTGAGCAGCGCATCGACGTCCTGGTCACCAAGGACTCCGGCGGCTCCTACACCAGCGCCAAACTCGACGCGGCCGCCGAGCTCTCGATCCCCGTTGTCGTGCTCGCCCGTCCCGCGGCCCCCTCGGGTCTGGACACCGTGACGACCATCGACGCCGCGCTCGCCCGCCTCGGCGTGCACCTTTGATCAGTGGGTTGGGCTCGTCACTCAGGTCACAGAGCCTTGGATCGAAACGAGGGGCGATTCAAACTGCTCGTGGCCGTCATCTCTGCTCCGGCCGCTTGGCACGGCTTCAACAAGAACGGCAGCGACTGGCGGATGAAGAACCTGAAGGCCCGGATACCTTCCTCGCGGGCCTCTGGGCCGACGACTGTAGGCACTCGGGCCTGTGGGCCGCGTACCGTCCCTGTCCACGCTCTGCCGGGCTGGTGGTCGGCTCAGACGGTCGATTGGCGCGACCACGCCTCGCGGGAGCGGCCCTTGGCCTCGAGCCCACCCCATACGCCGTGCGTCGGCCGGACCATCTTGCGCCACTCGCGGCACTCGTCCAGCACAGGGCAGGGGTAGAGGCACATGCGCTCGACAGCGTCGCGGTCCTCGTAGTTGTCGGAGACGGACAGAGCCGTGCCGCCTTGGCAGGCTGCCTCATCCATCCAGTCGAGGCTCCCGTCACTGTCGCCTTGGTCCGACACGACCCGCGTCGTAGGCTCCGCCCAGCGGCGGCATCGGTTCGCGCTGAGCCCCGACCTCGTCGCGGGCCAGCAACTCCTCGACGGTCCGCGTCTTGAGGCTGGCGGGCAGGTCACACGCGGGTTTGCGCGGGTTCTGGACCATGCATACCAGCGTGGGGAGGATCGCGGTAGATGTTCAGTTGGCCTGTGGATAACTTCCTATGTGTGTCGGACACAGCGTCTATCGTGACCTGCAGGTCGCCAAGGAGCGGCGGACCATTATCTGGGGAGGGTCATATGGCTAGCAAGTTCTCATTCGATGACAAGGCGTTCAAGAAGATGACGAAGGACATCGTCAAGGAGGCAGCAAAAGACGAGCAGAAGTGGATGGACGACTTTGCCCGTCGCCACCGGGGTCAGACCGCCGATCAGATCACCCCTGCGCTTAAGCGCGAGTGGGACCGGCGGGGCGGGACCATCTCGATGGCGGAAGCCCGCGAGTACGCGACCCAGATCAGCGAGGGCACACGCATCGAGTTCCGCACCTGAGCCCCGCATCGCCCTAAAACGGACCTATCGAGGAGCCAGATGGACAAGCAGGAGTTTCAACAGCACCCCCTCTGGGACGAGATCCGCGCGCGGATCACGTATTGGGGCGAAGATGAGACGACCATTGGCCAGCCGCTCCGAGATGCGCGCATGCGGGCCGTCGCCGTCGGCAGGTACGTGCTTGCACTGAAGATCGCCGGAGAGACCGTACCGGCCCTCTTCAGCCCAAGCATGTTGGAGAACGCTCGCACCCAGTGGTCCCAAGCGACCGTGAATTACGACAGCGACCCTCACTACGCCAACATGCAGCAATCTCTCGACGCCCTCCTGGACGTCATCGCACGGTGGCCCGCTTCCAAATCGGCCACATCCAACGCACGCAGCGTCACCGAGATCCTCGCCGGTGCCGCCACCGATGCCAACGACGCGGTGGCGTTCCACAAGAAGGCACGCGCTGAGGCCGAAGACGCGCTGGCGGGCGCGCGGCGCATCAGTGAGAACTTCGCAGGAACGGTGGCCAAGATCGAGGCGACGCTCCAGCAGCAGAAGGAGCGCGCAGGGGAGTTGACCACCGACCGTCAGAAGGAGCACCTTGACGAATTAACCGCTATGAAAGCCACCTTCGAAGAGTGGTTGGACGATCGGCAAGGCTCATATAAGGCGATGTCCGCAAGGCGCGACCAAGAGCAACAAGACTTTATCCGGCGCGCCGAGGAGAACTTGGCGACCATCGAGAAGTTGCGCGAAGACGTTGGCTTCATCGTAGGCGCAACGACGTCGGAGCAGATGTCAAAGTCCTACTCGGACGAGGCGCGCAGGGAGTTCAATCTCGCCGCATGGTCGTACGGAATTGGGGTTGCCCTGCTGGCCGGGCTTGCCTTCTTCCTCATCCACACCATGAGTGACCTTGGTCCAACGGCAGAGGCGACTTGGCAGTACATGTCGCTCAAGGTCGGTGTGAGCGCCGCGCTCGTGACCGCAGCCACAGTCGCGTTCACACTGGGCCACAAGTTTCTCGACAGTTCCCGATTGCATAAGCGCATGTCGATGGAGTTGGTTGTGATGATCCCCTTTCTCGCGGACCTCGACGAGGATGAAGCTGGCAGCCTGCGCGAGGCAAAATTGGCCTACTTTGACCGCTCGTTCGGGCAGCATTCTGAGCCGTCCCACCAAAACGGCTCGGGCTCCCAGGATGGTCTCGCTGGGGTCGTCGCTGAACTGGGAAAGGCCGTTGCGGATCTTTCAAAGAGGAACGGCGCTACTTGAGGTTCGGGCCATCGAGGCCCGAATCGGCGCATTCGGTTCGGGCATCGCGGCTGTGCGGTATACGGGCTTGTATGACTTGGTTTGCCTCCTGGTGACAGGTGGTGGCCGGTTTGGTGGCCGTGGGACATGGCCCCGGGTCTCGCCGCTGTCCGGCTGTGCGTGATGGCTCGTGAAAGAGATCGACGTGCTCGGGGTTGCCTCTCCCGGTCAAGGTTGACCCGGTTCAGGGAATTGGTGGCCGAGGCGGGTGCTGCGACCTGAGTCCGGACATTGGCCTTAGTGCCTGAGGCTGCCTGGTGTGAGGGCGTCGATGATGTGTTGCTGCGCGGTGGGGATGTCGGGGCGGAAGGTCTGGACGGCACCGTTGATCGACAGGGTGGCTGAGCGCAGGGGGCGCAGGTCGCGGATGACTCTGCGGATCGCCAGGCCGGTGCGGTTCTGGATCTCGCGGCTGACGGCTAGCGCGGTGAACACGATGGTCAGGTGGGCTTCGATCGCGTCGCGTTTGTGGTGGAACATGGGCCGGGCCCGCAGGTCGGTCTTGGACATCCGGAACGATTGCTCGACGTGCCACAGCTCGTGGTAACTGCCGATGACCTCGGTGGAGGGCATGAGCGTGGCATCGATGTTGCTGACGTACCCCTTGAGCCCGACCAGGCGTCGTGCCCGCGCCAGCGATGCTTCATCCAAGGTGCGGGAGCCGTTCTTGATGCTGACGAACCGTGGGGTTCGGGCGGTCTTCTCGCCAGCGATGACAGCTTTGGCCTTGTTCTCCTGCAGGGTCAGGGTCTTGGCGTCCCGCACAGCGCTTTTGGCGGAGTACGCCCATACCGCCCGCCACGACTTGGGATGGGTCGCGGCGTCCCAGACGGGTTCGGCCCGCAGGTGGGGGTCGCTGACCTTGACCGTCGATCCGCGTTGATCGCGGGGAGTGATGGTGTCGATGACGTGCCCATCGGTGAACCGGTCACCGTGCCAGCGGAAATGCGATGCTAAGTCCTGCGGGGCCTTGCTCACCCGCGAGCCGACGATGAACCGCAAACCAGCCTCGTCCAGGTCTTTGAGGTTGGCCGCGCAGAGCATTCCGGCGTCAGCGACCACGACCATGTCGGCGATGCCGTGCCGCTCCTGGAAGGCCCTCACGATCGGCACAATCGTGGCGGTTTCAGCCTTGTTGCCTTCGAAGCAGCCGATCTCCAACGGGAACCCGCGCCGGTCCACCAGCAGGCCCACCACGATCTGTGGGTCCACGCGGCGTTCCTTGGAGTAGCCGACCTTGCGGAGCCCGTCTTCCTTCTCGGCTTCGAAGTAGAGCGTGGTCACGTCATAGAGCACCAGGCTGACGTCCCCCGCCGTGGCGGCATGCTGGAAACACGCCCGGGCGATGGTGTCGCGGTAGCCACGCTGCTGGGCCCGCGCCAGGGTGCGGCGCATGGTCCGCTCGTTGACTGGCTGGCGGCCCACGTCGGTCAGGACCCGAGGCGTGTCCAGGATCGACGTCGGTTCCACGATGCGGCTGATCACCAGGTCTCGGAAGACGGTGTCGCCCACCGCGTCAAAGCCCAGCGCGTCATACACACCGGTCAGGACGTCGAACAACAGGCCCGAGGCCGTGGCCACGACCCGCGGGGACCCTACCCGCACCACCGGCGCACGGGCCGTCGAGGAAGGGTCAGCGAACAGCCCCTGGTCAGGGTCAGGACCGGGCAGCAGCCGCGTCCGGCGCGGAGCCGCCGCAACGTCCAGGTCAAGTTCACCCTGCCCGCGGTGGCCCAGAAGAAGCTGGGCCTGCTCCAACAGCAACCCCAACTCAGCCTCGGTGTGAGCAGACCCGACATGAGCCACGATCCTGCGTCGACCATTGACCGACTCCGCAACCTGGACCGCGGTCGCTCCCGAGGCCGTCCGGACCCGCCTGACCCACGCCACAACCCCAGCGTAAAGCACCAATTAGTGCCTAACCCAGAACCTCCCCAACCACATCACCGCAGGTCAGCGACCTGCCCACTCCAACATCCCGCGAGAGTGTCCGAAGTCAGGTCAAGGTTGACCCGGTTCAGGGAATTGGTGGCCGAGGCGGGTGCTGCGACGCCGAAGGCCTAGCTCGGGTAGGCACCGGATCACGCACAAGCGCGGGTTTTTTGCCGGCTGTGGCGCCTGCTGAGGTGGCTCTGGGTGGACATGTTCGGGAGTGGTCTTGTCGCCCTCGACGCGGTCGAGGACGAGGGTTCTCCCGCCGATCCAGGGCGAGCTGGGCTCCCGTCGTTTCACTGGCCGGTGGCGCATCGGGTGCCGGGTTCGATGTTCGAACGAGCGGAAGGAACCCTCGGGTCCATCGACACTACCCATCCTGCGCTGGCGCGGGTCCAAGTCGGGATCGATGCGGCGGTGGTTGCTGACCATCACGTGACGATCCGGCAACCCCGATCGCGGGCAGGTTTCACTGACCCGGTTCCGGGTCCCGCCGACCATCGCCAGCCTGACCCGGCTCAGTGAACGCCTGGCTCACTACCCGGTGTCGTCGCCGTCGCCGAACCGACCTCGATGAGCTGGCTGGGCCTGCACGCTGCCGCTCCAAGCGGGCGGTGGCGACCTGGCGCTGGTCGGCACCCGCCACTCCGCCCGGCTACGGGGCGCGATCTCGGGCAAGCACAAGAGCGATGTCATTGACGCGGATGCCTTGGCCAGGGGTGGTGAGGTGTTCGACGTGCAACCGCTGCACCCGCTGACTCCGACCGAGTTGGCCTGCCGACGGGTGGTGGTTCGGCGAGGCAAACTTTGTCATCGATGGCAACCGCGCCCGCCGACGACTGATCTCGTTGGCGCGATGGGTCTTTCCCCAACGTGTGGTGCGGCTTCGCTGGGTCCTGGCCGACGGCGGTCGCTGTCCTGGTCGGTGGCCGAACCTGAGACGCCTTTCCAGATGGGCAGTGCGAGCGCTTTCGTCCTCAGAGAGACCTCGACTCCTACCCCGACGCACTTGCGATCATGCGCCGACCTACACCCTAGTTGGGATGAGCCGGGTTGGGTCGCCCCGGCGAGCAGCGCACCTCGCCACGAGCAGGCAGGCGAGGGCGATCGCGCCGATCGTTGTTTGCAGTCGGGCGGCGCGGGCCACGTCGGCGACCGTGACCGGGGGGGCGTCGCCGAGGCGGCCGCGGTCCTCGGTGACCCCGTCGTAGGTGTTGGTGCCGCCAAGGCTGCGCCCTAACGCGGCCGCGAATGCTGCCTCGACCGGCCCGGCATTCGGGCTGGGGTGTTGCGGGGCATCGCGGACAACGGTGCGCCACACCCGCTTCCACCCAGTCGGGGTGCCGGTGGCAAGCGCGGTGCCAACGACAGTAAGGCGCGCGGGCAGCCAGTTCGCCACATCGTCCAGGCGTGCCGCCGCCCAGCCGAACTCGGCATACCGAGGCGTGCGATGGCCCACCATCGCGTCCAAGGTGTTGATGGCCCGATACGTCACCAGACCGGGCACGCCAGCCACCGCCCCCCAGAACAGGGGCGCGACGACGGCGTCGGCGCCGTTCTCGGCGACCGACTCCACCGTGGCGCGGGCCAGGTCGTCTGGGCCGAGATTGCTCGGGTCGCGGCCGACCAGGTTGCGGACCCGCACGCGGGCTCCGGCGACGTCGCCGGACTCCAACAGGTCGGCCATGGCGTGGGCTTCGCGGGTCAGCGAGCGTCCGCCGAGGACCGCCCACGTGGTGACCGCGACGAGGGGGGTCTGCAGCGGTCGGGAGGCGCGAGTCGCGAGCAGCCCGACGGCGAGCGTCCCGCCGACGAGGATCGCCTCGTGCAGGACGCCGCGTGCGCGCGTGGGCGCGTAGGTGCGGCGCTCGAGGGCCGCTGCCACCTGCCCAAAACCAGAGACCGGGTGGAACCGACGCGGGTCACCAAACGCGAGATCCGCGGCATACCCGAGGAGCAGGCCGACGGCGAGGTCGTCGCGGCTCACGGCTGCTTGAGGGGGAGGATCTGGCCAGCGACGACGAGGTCGACCCGGTCGCAGGCGTCGGCGACGCGGCGGTTGGTCGTGCCGAGCCAGTCGGCGAAGATCCGGCCGGAGCGGTGCTCGGGGACGAGGGTGAGGCCGACCTCGTTGGTCACCAGGACCAGTTCCGCCCCGAATGCCGTGACCGCCACGACGAGGTCGTCGACGAGTGCCTCCAGCGCCGGCTCGAAGTCCTCGCGGGGCGCCTCCCAGACGTCGAGCCGGTCCAAGTGCGCCGTGAGCCAGGTGCCCAGGCAGTCCACGAGGACCGGGCCGTGGGTGGCCGCCAGCGCCGCGGGAAGGTCGGTGGACTCCACGGTCGTCCAGTTTGCCGGCCGCTGGGCCTGGTGGCGGGCGATCCGGGCTGCCCAGTCGGCATCGTCGGATCGTGGGCCGCAGGCGACATACGTGACATCGGGGACGTTACGCAGGCGCGACTCGGCGAGCTGGGACTTGCCGGAGCGCAGGCCACCGAGGATGAGGGAGTTCATCCGGGCAACACCGCCAGGAACGCAACGAGGGATACGGCCAAGGCGACCTCGACCGCCGCCCCCATGACGTCGCCGGTCACGCCCCCGAAGACCCGACGACAGCGCACAACGAGGAGCCCGGAGGCGGCCAGCCCGAACAGGGCCGCCGCAGCACCGGCCACAGGCGCTCCGAACGCGACGTGGCCGACCCCCGCCAGCCCGGCGACACCCAGAACGACGAGCACCCCGGTAACAAGGACCGGCACCGATCCAGCAACAACGACCCCGAGCCCGTCGGGCCGGGCGGCGGGGATGCCGCGGGTCGAGGCGATCGTGCAGCCCAGCCGGGACACCATGACCACCGCGGCAATCAACAGCCACCCGCGGGGGGCGGGAACGAGGGCAGCGAGGGCGACGGCATCGATGAGGAGGGTGAGCGCGAGGACACCGACCGCAACCGGCCCCGCGTCACCCCGGCGCATGATCTCCAGCGCGCGCGCCCGGTCCCAGCCAGCAGCCAAGCCATCGGCCGTATCGGCGAGCCCGTCCCAGTGCATCGCGCGCGTGGCCCACGCCAGCGCCGCACAGACCAGCGCGCCGGTCAGCAGGGCAGGCAACCCGACCCGGGCGCCCGCCCAGGCCACGGCCCCAGCGAGCGCCGCCACCGGCAAGGCGGCGACCGGCGCGAGGACCATGGCCCAGCGGGCGGCATTCCGATCGATCGTCGGCAAGGCCCCCACCGGGACGATGGTCAGCGTGCCGACGGCGAGCCGGACACCGGTTGCGAACCCGGCCATGACGTTAGGACCCCGGGAGGAGCGCGTCGACTGTGGGGCCGATGACCGTGACCGCGGGGGGCCGCAGGCCGGCCGTCTCGACCGCTGCGGCCAGGCCGGACACCGAGGCCCGCACCACCCGCTGGCTCGCCATCCCGGCATCGGACACCATGGCCGCCGGCGTGTCCGGGGCCAGCCCGTGCTCGACCAGCGCGGCCGTGATCGCCTCCAGCGCGGCCACCCCCATGAGGATGACGAGCGTGAGGCCGCAGCGGGCCAGGGCATCCCACGCGACGGTGCTGCGCGGATCGTCCGGGGCGACGTGGCCGGTGACGACGACGAACCCCTGGGTCAACTCCCGATGGGTCACGGGGATGCCGGCCAGAGCCGGTCCCGCGATCGCGGAGGACACCCCGGGGACGATGCGGACGGGGATGCCGGCCTCGATGCAGGCGTTCCATTCCTCACCTCCGCGGCCGAAGACGTAGTTGTCGCCGCCCTTGAGACGCACGACCCGACGACCGGCCCGGGCCTGTTCGAGGAGCACGGCATTGATCCGCTCCTGGGGGGTGAAGTCGCCCCGCGGGATCTTGCCGACGTGGATGACCTCCGGGCGCTGCTCGAGCGTGTCGAGGACGGCGATCGGGGCGAGCCGATCGGTGACGACGACGTCCGCGGCCTGCAGGGCGGCCAGGCCGTCGAGCGTGAGCAGCCCAGGGTCGCCAGGCCCGCCACCGACAAGGACGACCTCACCGAGGGGTGTTTCGCCGCTCGCCACCACCGGATCGATCGTGGGTGGATCGCCGGCCGGATCCTTGATGACGACGTCGAATGCCGTGAGGTCGGCGCCCGTGGCCAGGGTGATCAGCCGGCGCGAGGCGAGGTCGTCGACGACCGCGTTCGTGCCCGCTGCGGCCTCGACGGTCACGGCGAGCCCGCCCGCGATCAGGGCATGGATGGTCTCGGCGACCCGGGGACCGGGTTCACGCACCAGCGCGCGGGCGCCGGCAGGCAGGTCGATCCTCATACGGTGAGCTCCTTGGGTGTCGCCGAGCGGAGGGAGTGCAGGGCGGCTTCCACCGCGGTGAGCAGGCCGGCGCTGGTGGCGGCGTCGCGCACCGCGATGCGGACCCAATCGTCGTCGAGTCCCGGGAAGGTGTCGCCGCGTCGCACGGCATAGCCGGTGTCGCGCAGGGCTTCTCGGACACCGTGTCCGACCTCGACCAACACAAAGGGAGCCTGTCCGGGTACCGGTCGCAGCCCCAGCGACTCCAGCCCCTGGACGAGGACCGCGCGGTCGGCCAGGGTCTGGCGGGCGCTCTCCTCGGCCTCGGCGAGGGCGTCCGGGGTGGCGGTGAGCGCCAGGGCGATCGCGGCGGGGGTCGACACGGACCACGGGGGCTGCTGGTCGGCGAGCGCGGCGATGAGGTCGGGGTCGCCGACGACATAGCCGGCGCGCAGCCCCGCCAGGCCCCAGGTCTTGGTGATGGATCGAACGACCAGGAGGCCGGTCAGGTCGCCGGTGATCAGCGAATCCGGCTCTCCCGGAACGGCATCGCCGAACGCTTCGTCGATGACCAGGACTCGGTCCGAATGCCGCAGCCAGTTCAGCGTCGACCGGGCATGCACGACACCGGTCGGGTTCGTCGGGTTGCCGATGACGACGAGATCGGCGCGCGGGTCGACGGCCGCGGGATCGAGCACGAAGCCGGTCTCGGCCCGCAGGACGTGACGATCCGGCACCCGCCCGGCGCGACGCAGGGCGGCCTCCGGCTCGGTGAACTGCGGATGGACGATCAGCGGATGACGCCCCGAGATCGCCCGCGCGATGAGGCTGAACGCCTCGGCCGCGCCGCTCGTGGGGAGGACGCAGTCGGCGGGAATGCCGTGGCGGCGGGCCAACGCCGAGCGCGCCTCGCGGGCATCGGGGTAGGCGGCCAGGGGGGCGCCCTGGACGGCCTGCGACAACCAGGCTGGTGGCTCGGTCACGCGCACATTGACCGCGAGATCGACCAATGCTGCGCCGTCGTCCCGGACCTCGGCGTCCCCGTGGTGGTCCAGCGCTCCCAGCTCCTGGTGCGGAGTGCGCACGCCCGCAGCCTGGTTGGTGGTGCGGACAGCCGCGGCCGCACCGACGCGGGCGTACCCAGCGACTGAGGGGGAGGGGGCGAAGGCGTGCACGGCATTCGCGAAATGCGTTGCGAGAGAGGGGTTCCCGGCCCAGTGGACGTGCGGATAGGCCGCGTGGAGTGTCGGCATCCCCGTCCCGGCGGGGTCGAGCGCGAACCCGTGGGCAACCCCGTCGACGTGCCAGGCGCCCGGCCCCAGGGCGGGCGGGTCGGTGGTCGTGCGGTGGAACTCGTGCGCGTGGACGGCCGTCCCGGCCGGGCCCAGCAGGCCGTCGACCGGCAGGGTGGCGGTGACATAGCGCAAGGTCAGGCGGGGACCCATCGCGGCGGTCGCGGGGACGGCGCCCACCATCGCGTGATCGTCCAGGGCCTGCGCGAGATAGAGCAGACCGGCGCATTCGGCCACGGTCGGCATGCCGGAGTGCACCGCGTCGCGGACCTCCCCGAGCAGGGTCGTGTTCTGAGCCAGGGCCGCGGCGTGGGCCTCGGGGAACCCGCCGCCCAAGTAGAGACCGCTGGTGCCGGACGGCAGCGAGCGGTCGGTCGCGGGATCGAACTCGACGACCTCACACCCGGCAGCCCGGAGCAGCTCGCTGGTCTCGGCATACCGGAAGGTGAAGGCGCGTCCGCCCGCCACCGCCACCACCCGGGGCGCGCCGGAGCGCGACACGACCGGTGGCGCCCACGGCGTCGCCGCCAACGGAGGAGCGGTCCGCGCGAGCTCGAGGACAGCACCGACATCGACATGGGTCGCGGTCTGCTCGGCAAGCCGGTCCAGGGCGGCGGCGGCATCGGCACGCTCGGCGGCCGGGACCAGACCCAGATGACGCGAGGGAGCGCTAACGCCGGCATCGCGGGGCAGGACACCAAGAACTGGCACGCCCCGCGCCTCCAGCGACCGTCGGACCTCACCGGCATGCCGAGGCGAACCGGCCTTGTTGAGGATGACGCCCGCCACGCGGACCGCCGGATCGAACGTGCTCAAGCCATGGACGAGGGCGGCCACGGTGCGCGCGGCCGAGGAGATGTCGACCACGAGCAGGACGGGGGCATCGACCAGGCGGGCGACGTGGGCCGTCGACGAGAACCCGTCGGTCCCGATCTGCCCGTCGAACAACCCCATGACACCCTCGATGATCGCGACATCAGCCGGGGCCGGGGTCGCGGCTCCATGCAGGAGCAGCGGCGCGATGAGCTCGGGGGAGGTGAGCCAGGGGTCGAGGTTGCGGCCGGGGCGGCCGGTCGCGAGGGCGTGATAGCCGGGGTCGATGTAGTCCGGGCCGACCTTGGCCGGCGCCACGGCATTCCCGAGTCGACTGAGGGCCGCCATCAGCCCAACGGCGACGGTCGTCTTGCCCTGACCGGACGCCGGGGCCGCCACGACGAGGCGGGGCAGGGTCACCATGACGGACCGCTCACGACGGTCACCACTCGATGCCCTTCTGACCTTTTTGACCCTGGTCGAAGGGGTGGGCGATCTTGGTCATCTCCGTAGCGACGTCGGCGATCGCGAGCAGGGCCGGGTCGGGGTTGCGGCCGGTGATGACGACGTGTTGATACCCGGGCCGGTTGGTCAGGGTCTCGACGACGTCATCGACGTCGACCCAGCCCCACTTCATGACATAGGTGAACTCGTCGAGGATGAGCAGCTGGTGCGTCTCCAGTGCGAGCCGACGCTTGATCTCGGCCCAGCCCTCCTGGGCGGCCGCGGCGTGGTCGTCCTCCGAGCCGGCCTTGCGGGACCAGGACCAGCCCGAGCCCATCTTGTGCCACTCGATCGGGCCGCCCTGGCCGGTCGTGGCGTGCACGTCGTCGAGCGCGGCCAGCGCGGCCTGCTCCCCGATGCGCCACTTGGCGGACTTGACGAACTGGAAGACCCCGATCGACCAGCCCTGGTTCCAGCCGCGCAGCGCCAGCCCGAAGGCCGCCGTCGACTTCCCCTTGCCCTCGCCCCCGTGGACGATGACGAGCGGGGAGTTGCGGCGCTGGCGGGTCGTCAGGCCGTCGGCGGCCTGTACGGGGGTGACTCCACGGGCCATCAGGCGGCCCTCCTGTCCTTGACGACGGCGACGAGTGAGTCCGCGGCGATCTCCGCCAGCGGCACGTGGTCGGCGCCCATCCGGGCGGCGAGGTCGGCGGCCAGGCCCATGCGGAACCGGCCGCTCTCGCAGTCGACGACGACGGCCTCGACGCCGGTGGCCGACCAGCGGTCGGCGACCCAGCGGGCCCGGTCGAGGGCATCGGGGCCGCTCGTGGCGCGGCCGTCGGTGACCAGCACGAGCAGGGCGCGGCGCTTGGGGTCGCGGATGGCTTCGAGTTCGAGGGTGCGGGCCGCGGTCATGAGTCCCTCGGCGAGCGGGGTCCGGCCGCCGTGGGGCAGATCGGACAGGCAGGCCGCGGCGGCCTCGACCGAGTGGGTCGGGGGCAGCGCCAGTGTCGCGGCCGATCCGCGGAAGGTGACGACCCCGACGCGGTCCCGACGCTGGTAGGCGTCGGCGAGCAGGCTGAGGACCGCGGTCTTGACCTCGCTCATTCGCCGGCGGGCCGCCATGGACCCGGACGCGTCGACGGCGAGCAGCACGAGGTTGGCCTCGCGCCCCTGGGTGACGGTGTGCCGCAAGTCGCTCTGGGACAACAGGATTCGCGAGGTCCGGCCACGAGCGGCCTGGTGGGGCGCCGCCGCGGTGAGTGTGGCCGGCAGGTGCAGCCGCCCGGTGCCGCGGGCCGTGGACCCGACCGTGCGGCCCCACGACGTGATGGCGCGGCTGCGCTTGCCGGCGCTGCCGGCGCCGACCCCGCGCAGGGTCAGCGTCCGCACCCGATACGGGTCGCGGGCCGCGGCGATCCCCACGCTCGCCGGGTCGTTGGTCGCCGTGTCCGGATCAGATGCCGCGTCCTCACCCACGCTCTCGGGCGGAGTCGGGTCGTGGTCGGGTTCGCCGTAGTCGCGGTCGGTGTCCGCCTCGCCTCCCGACGGGGGCGGCGTTGGGTCCTCGGGACCCGCGTGGTCGGCCGGGCCGTCGTCCGGGCTGGGTGTCGCGGGGTCGGTCGGGGGCTCTGGATCGGTTGGGGGCTCGGGGTCCGGGGTGGGGTCGGGCTGGTCATCGTCGCCGAGGAGTCGGTCGAGCAGGTCCTCGTCCAGGCCGGGTGCGTCGAAGGGCTTGCGGCGACGCCGGTGCGGCAGCGCCAAGCGGGCCGCCGTGCGGATGTCCTCGCGCGTGACGCTGTCGCGACCGGCCCAGGCGGCGTGGGCCCGGGCGGCCCGGGCGGTGACCAGGTCGGCCCGCATGCCGTCGACGTCGAACCCGGCACAGACGGTGGCGATCTTGGTCAGTGCCCAGTCGGTCAACGCGACCTGGCCCACGGCATCCTGGGCGGCGGTCAGCCGGTGTCGCAGCGCCTCCTGGGCGGCGGCATACGTGCCCGTAAACGCCTGCGGATCTGCGTCGTAGGCGAGGCGACGGCGGACGATCTCGACGCGCTCCCGCGGATCCCGGGAGGCGGCGATCTCCACGGTGAGGCCGAACCGGTCGAGGAGCTGGGGGCGCAACTCGCCCTCCTCGGGGTTCATCGTCCCGACCAGGACGAGCCGGGCGGCATGGGTCACCGAGACGCCGTCGCGCTCGACCGTGTTGCGGCCCATGGCGGCGGCATCGAGCAGGAGGTCCACGAGGTGGTCGTGCAGCAGGTTGACCTCGTCGACATAGAGCAGCCCTCGGTGGGCGTCGGCGAGCAGGCCAGGCTCGAAGGCCGTCTGGCCCGCCCCGAGGGCCTTGCCGAGGTCGAGCGAACCGGTGACCCGGTCCTCGGTGGCCCCGACCGGGAGCTCGACGAGCCGGGCCGGGCGCGCCTCACGGGGGGCATCGGCGCGGTGCGGGCCGTCCGGGCAGGCGGGGTCCGGGGCGGCGGGGTCGCACGCGAAGCGGCACCCGGCGACGACCTCCTGGGCGGGCAGCACATCGGCCAGGGCCCGCACCATGGTCGACTTTGCTGTGCCCTTCTCGCCGCGCACGAGCACGCCACCGACCTCAGGAGAGACCGTGGTCAGGACGAGCGCCAAGGCGAGGTCGTCGGCCCCGACGATCGCGGAGAAGGGAAACTGGGGCACGGCTCGCGGTGTCCTCCTGGCGAGTGACCACGCTCGCCGGTCGTCTTCAGCGCCGACCCGGGGCTCCGGGAGGCCTGACGCGGGACGACGTCCTGGCTCGCCGCCGGCTGACCGGGGCTCACAGTGGCGGGACCGCTCCGGATTCACACCGGATTCCTCGCCCTGCGTCGCCGGTCATCATGTCACATAGGGTGGCGCCGTGATCGAGGTCGTCGGGCTGGGAGATGGCGATTTCGCCGACCTCCCCGCAGCTTCGCGCTCGCTCATCCTCCAAGCGAAGGTGCTCCTCGGGGGCACTCGGCACCTCGAGCTCGTGCCGCCGGTCGCCGGCCAGGAGCGCCGGGCCTGGCCCACCCCGCTTAAGCGGGCCCTGCCCGACCTCGTCGCCTCGGTCGATGCCGCGACGGCCCTGCCGGGGTCGGTCGTCGCTGTGGCCAGTGGCGACCCGTTGCGCTCGGGTGTCGGCACGAGCCTGATCGCCCTGCTCGGCCGGAATGCTGTGCGCATCCACCCCGCCGTGTCCTCCGACACCCTCGCGCGGGCTCGGATGGGCTGGTCGGCCGAGGAGACGGTCGTGGTTACCCTCGTCGGGCGCCATCTGGACCTGCTGCGTCGTCACCTCGACCCTGGGGCGCGGCTGGTGCTGCTCTGCTCCGACGGGCAGGACCCCGCCCAGATCGCCGAGATCCTCGTCGAGGAGGGCTGCGGCGGCTCGACCATGACGGCGCTGTGGCATCTGGGGGGCCCGGCTGAGGGCTCGCGGGTCGCTCGGGCGGACGTCTGGGGGAACCAGGCCACCGACAACCTGGTCCTGGTCGCCGTCGAGGTCGATCGCGCCGGGGCGCTGGCCCGAGCGGCCCTCGGCACGGCCCCGGGTCTGCCGGAGGCGGCATTCGAGACCGACGGTCAGCTGACCAAACGGGACGTGCGGGCCAGCGCGCTGGCCCATCTGCGGCCGTGGAGCAGGGGCATCCTCTGGGACCTCGGCGCGGGATCCGGCTCGGTTGGCATCGAATGGGCCCGCCAGGCCGACAACGCTCAGGTCGTCGCCGTCGAACGGGACCCGGTCCGGGCCCAACGAATCCGCGAGAATGCCGCGCGGCTCGGGGTGCCCCGCAGCGTGCGCGTCGTCGAGGGTGACGTGCTGGCCGTCGTCCAGGGCGCCGACCTGCCGGACCCCGATGCGATCTTCATCGGCGGCGGTCTGACCCCCGAGCTCCTGACGGCAGCCTGGGATCGCCTGCCTCCCGGTGGCCGCCTGGTCGCCCACGCCGTGACGCTCGGCACCGAAGCCGTCCTCGTGCAGGCCTGCCTCCGGCTCGGCGGCGACCTCACCCGCCTCACCGTCGAACGGGCCCTGCCCCTTGGCGCGCACCTGTCCTGGACCCCGGCCCGCCCGGTCGTCCAGTGGAGCGCCACCCGATCACCCTCGGAGGAGACGTGACCGTCCACTTCATCGGCGCCGGCCCCGGCGCCGCCGACCTGCTCACCGTGCGCGCCGTCCGCCTCCTCCAGGGGAGCCCGGTCTGCCTGTACGCCGGGACCTACGTCGACGCGGTCTTGGCGCATTGCCCGCCCGACGCCGAGCTCGTCGACACCCAGCACCTCAACCTCGATGAGATCACCGCGACCCTGGTGCGGGCGCATGCCGAGGGCAAGGACGTCGCCCGGCTCTGCTCAGGGGACCCCTCGGTGTACTCCGCCGTCGCCGAGCAGGCGCGGCGACTCGACCAGGCGGGCGTCCCCTGGGACGTCACCCCCGGCGTCCCCGCGTATGCCGCCACGGCCGCCCTGGTCGGCCGTGAGCTCACCGTCCCCGAGGTCACCCAGTCCGTCGTGCTGACCCGGGCACAGCGGGACTCGACGAAGATGCCGCCGGGGGAGCAGCTCGCGGCATTCGCCGCCACGGGGGCAACCCTCGTGCTGCACCTGGCCATCCGCCACACTCGACGCCTCGCCGATGAGTTGGCGACCCACTACGGCGCAGACTGCCCGGTGGTCGTCGGCTCCCAGGTCACCCAGCCCGGCGAGCTGGTGCTGCGGGGCACCCTCGCGGACATCGCCGACCAGGTCGAGGCCGCCGGTCTGCGCCAGGCGGCGGTCATCATCGTCGGCTGGGCGCTGGATGCCGAGGGCTTCGTGGAGTCCCACCTGTACTCCAGCCGCCAGCGACCCCCGACCGACGCGTGATCGGGTAGCCTCGCCTCACCCCTCGCTGTCATCGAGGAACCCGGTGAGAGTCCGGGACGGTCGCGCCACTGTGAGCGGGTCATCCGCGAGTCAGGAACTCGGTCGAGGGGCCGACCGGGACGCGTCATCCCGGGGAAAGGCGTTCCGCCGATGCACATCGCCGAGGGGTTCCTGCCCCCGCTTCACGCCGCCGCCTGGACGGTGGTGGCGGCGCCCTTTGTCGTCCATGGGGCTCGCGAGATGCGCCGGGTCGTCGCTGAGCACCCCCAGGCTCGGCTGCTGCTCGGCGCCGCAGGCGCGTTCACCTTCGTGCTCTCCGCCCTCAAACTCCCGTCGGTGACCGGCTCCTCGTCGCATCCCACGGGGGTCGGGATCGGGGCCATCGTCTTCCGTCCCCCGGTCATGGCGGTGCTCGGGACGGTCGTGCTGGTCTTCCAGGCGCTCCTGCTCGCGCACGGGGGGCTCACGACGCTCGGCGCCAACGTTTTCTCCATGGCGATCGTCGGACCGTGGGTCGGCTACGGCGTGTTCCGGGTGCTGCGGTCGGCGCCCCTCGGCGTGGCCGTGTTCGCCGGAGTGGCCCTCGCCGATCTCGCCACCTATGTGACTACGGCGACCCAACTCGCGCTCGCCTTCCCCGACGTCACCTCGGGATTCCTGGGCGCCTGGGTCCGCTTCCTCGGGATCTTCGCGGTCACCCAGGTGCCGCTGGCGATCGTCGAGGGCATCGTCGGGGTCCTGCTGCTCCGGGCCCTGATCGCCTGGGCAGGTCCGGAACTATCCGACCTGGGGCTGTGGCGGGATCGCACGCGCACGGACGTCCCCGAGCCGGAGTCCTCGCATGCCTAGCCGCAAGGGCAGCGTCCTGCTGGTCCTGCTGGCACTGGGCATTCTCCTGGCGGCGTTCCTCGTCGCCGGCAATGGAGCGTTCGCCGGCACGGACGGGGTTGCGACCCAAGCGGTGCAAGAGTCGGCACCGGGTTACCAGCCGTGGTTCGCGGTGTCCTGGATTCCTCAGTCCACCGAGGTGCAGTCCGGACTGTTCGCGCTCCAGGCCGCGATCGGTGCGGGGGTTGTGGGCTTTGTCCTGGGAACGATGCGCGAGCGACGCCGACATCGGCAGCAGGGCTCCTGATGGCCCGGCTCGCCATCGACGAGGCAGCCTGGAGCAACGCGTGGCGGACCCGCTCGACAGCGGAGAAGGCCGTGCTCGCCCTCGGGCTCCTCGCCGTCGCGGTCACCGCACGCTCGGCGCCGGTGGCCCTAGCGGTGCTCGTCCTGGCGGTCGGGGCGGCCCTGGCCGGGGCCCGAGTGCCTGCGCGGACCTACCTGCGGGCCGTAGCGGCCCCGGCGTCATTCGTGATCCTTGGCGCGGCCAGCATCGCCGTGACCTGGGGATCGACCGTGCCCCACGCGCGCTGGTCCTGGGGGCCGATCGGGATCACGGACGAGGGCCTGCATCAGGCACTCCTCGTGCTCGTGCGTGCCCTGGCCGCCACGTCCGCGCTCACGTTGCTGGCGACGACGACACCCATGAGTGACCTGCTCACGGGGATGCGGCGGCTGCGGCTGCCCGAGGTTGTCATCGATGTGGCGGGGCTGATCTATCGGATGCTCTTCACGTTGCTCGACACTCTCGCTGGGATCCGGGAAGCCCAGGCCGCGCGCCTCGGCTACGCCTCCGGGCGCGCGGCCCGTCGCTCGCTCGGCATGCTCGCTGCGGCCGTCCTCGTGCAGGCGTGGACCCGGGCCCGCCGGCTGGAGGACGGCCTGGCAGGTCGCGGCTACACAACGTCGCTGCGCACCCTGGCCGTCGCCACGCCCGTCTCGATCCCTTTCGTCCTGGCCTCAGGAGCCGTCGTGATCGCGCTGGCCGCCTGGTCGGCGGTGACGCCGTCATGACCCACCGCCTGGGCTCACAGGAGCCGACTCCTCACGCAGCGCTCGCCGCTCGAGGGGTCCACGCGGCTTACCCGGGCCAGCCGGATGTCCTGGACTGCGTCTCGATTTCGGTCACGCCTGGGCGGCGACTTGCGGTCCTCGGCGCCAACGGATCGGGCAAGACCACCCTCCTGCGCTGTCTCTCCGGTGCCCATCGGCCCAGTCATGGCGACATCCTCGTCAGCGGCGAACCCTTGCGGTACAAGGCAGCGGGGCTGGCCGCCCACCGGCAGCGCGTCCAACTGGTCCTGCAGGACCCCGATGATCAGCTCTTCAGTGCCGACGTGCGTCAGGACATCTCCTTCGGCCCGGTCAACCTCGGGCTCTCAGACGCGCAGGTGCGTGTGCGAGTCGAGGAGGCCTTGGATCTCATGGGGATCGCTGCGCTCGCGGACCGGGCCGTCCACCAGCTCTCGTACGGTCAGCGCAAGCGCGTCGCCATCGCCGGCGCTCTGGCCATGTACCCGGACGTGCTGTTGCTCGACGAGCCGACCGCCGGCCTGGACCCGCGCGGTGGGCAGACCATGCTTGCGGCCCTGAGCCGGCTCGAGGATCGGGGCACGACCGTCGTGATGTCCACCCACGATGTCGACCTCGCGTGGTCCTGGGCCGACGAGGTCGCCATCGTCGTGGACCGCGTCGTTCACCAGGACGTCCTGGTCAAGATCCTCACGGACGAGGCCCTGCTCCAGCGGGCCCACCTCGTGGTGCCCTGGCCCGTGCGGCTACTAAGGGAACTCGGGCAAGAGATCGACGTGGTCAACCCGCCTCGCACCGTCCTGGACGTCGCCGCGCTCCTGGGCTGACCCGGGACCTCAGAACGGTCGATCGAGAGGACGAACCATGGGCCATGGCAAGGTTGGGCCGATCGACATCAGGCTCACCGCCACCTTGGGCAAGGTCCGGGTCGGGGACACGTGGACCTGGGTCCAGCTGCCCGATTCCGCCACCCTTTTCGGACGCGCCGACCCTGTCAGTGGTGGGTGACGACCGTCGTCCCGATCGGGGCCCACTCGAAGACCTGCTGGGCAGTCGCCACGGGCAGGTTGATGCAGCCATGCGAGCCCGAGTAGCCGAACGTGCTGCGCCAGTACGCCCCGTGCAGGGCATAGCCGCCATGGAAGAACGCGACCCACGGCACGTTGGGGGTCTCATATGTGGTCCCGTCGGCGTTGGGACCCCGCATCGTCATGCTCGCCTGCTTGCTGTAGATCTTGAAGGTCCCGACGACGGTGGGGGTCTCCGCCGCGCCATCGACCATGGCGACTGGGCCGATGACGGCCTTGCCGCCCTCGTAGGCGGTCATCGTGTAGTTGGAGAGATTGACGTCGACCCACTTCTCGCCTTCGGCGGCGGGGTATGCGAGATTCTCGGCTCCCGCAGCAATCCGGCGCTCGGTCCAGGTCGCGGCGACCGTCGTGGTCGCAAAACTGCCGGCGAACTGCGTGCCGGAGGCGAGGGCCTGGGCAGCGCTGGTGGCGAGCTCGGCGGCATTCGAGACCGAACGGCCGTCGGTAGCGTTCTTGACCACGGACAGGACAGTCCCGGTCGAGCTGACGTTGCGGACCCCGGTGGTCGGCTCGACGGTCAGGGTTGCGGCCTGGGCGTTGACCCAGTCGCTGACCTTCGCAGCCTCGTAGCTCGGGGTGCCCGGGGCGTCGTCGGTGACCGGGATGGTGATCCAGGACGCCTTGTCCGCGGCACTCGCTGTGAACGTCGTGTCGCCCGCGGTGATGGTGACCGGCAGGGCAACGAGCGTATTGGCCTGGTCGGCGATGGCCTGGGCGGCCTGCGTGGACACAGTGGGAGCGAGCTCGACAAAGCGAGCCGTGGTCGACGCGGAGGTCAGGGTGCGGGCGGCCTTGGCGGCGACGTCCTGCAGGCTCGCCTGGTCCACCGACGTGCCGGTCGCGGCCACCGAGCCCACGAAGGAGGCCTGGTCGTCGGCCAGCGTCACGGCGCCATTGGTGGCCGGCGTCCCGAAGGTCGCGGCCAGGTCCGTGGCGTAGGCGTCCTGGACGTCGATGTCGCTGACGACGACCGGCTCGACGGTGCGGCTGGAGACCAGGGCTGTGGCGTACGAAGACCATTGCGTGTTGGCATCGAACACGCGGTCCACGGTGGCTGTGGTGTCTACGGTCAGGCCGAGCTCGGCCAGGGTCGACGTCTGCACACCCGTCGGAGTCGTCACGGTGACGCGCACGTCCTGGGCGCGCTCGGCGATGGCCGACGCGAGCTCGGCCCGAGTCAGGCCGGCCGCCGAGATCCCCGCAACGCTGCTGCCGGGAAGGGCAAGATCCTGGTAGTGGCTCGCGTACGCCGTAGCCCCACCACCGGCGAGCAGCACCACCGCCACGGCGGCACTGACGAGCACCCTCGCGCGCTTGTTCATCCTCATGTCCGTTCTTGAAACCCCGCGACCGATCCCCCACCCGGCCGACCAAAACCTCGCCTATTATGCCGCAGGCCCGCCTGATCGAGCCTGGCGGTTCACGACAGGGGCCGGGCTACTCCACGAAGCGGGGGGTCCAAACCCGGCCGCTGGCTGTGACCTGAGTGGATGCGGCGCCGATGAGGACCAGGCAGGACATGTCCACCGAGGTGGGATCGAGGTCGGCCAGGGTGGTCACGGTGAGGGCTTCCCCGTCTCGGCCGACGTTGCGGGCGACCGCGACGATCCGCTCGCCAGGGAGTTCCTCGCGCAGGACCGCCAGGGCTTGCGCGAGCTGCTCGGGCCGGGTGGCCGATCGCGGGTTGTAGAACGCCATCGCGAGGTCGCCGCGAGCGCACGCTCGGAGCCGGGCCTGCACCACGTGCCACGGCTTGAGTCGGTCGGACAGGGAGATCAGCGCATGGTCGGCGCCCAGCATGGCCCCGGCGAGGGCGGCCGCGGCGTGGGCCGCCGTGATTCCTGGGACCACGTGAATGGGGACTGCCGCGTAGGTCGGTTCGCTTTCGGCGGCCTCGAAGACCGCGGAGGCCATCCCGAAGACCCCTGCGTCCCCGCCCGAGACCACGGCGACGTCGTGACCCGCCAGCGCCAGGTCGAGGGCTTGGCGCCCTCGGTCGACCTCCACGGTGTTGCCGCTCGCGAGCCGGGTCAGGCCCTCGCGTTGCGGCACCCGAGCGACGTAGGGGGCGTAGCCGATGACGTGACTGACCTGTGCGAGAACGGCATTCGCCTCCGGGCTGAGCCAGCGGTCCGGTCCCGGTCCCAGCCCCACGACATGGACGGTCCCGAATGCCGACCGCTCACCGGAGACGGTGGTCGGCCCTGTGGCGGCACGCCCCGCGGCATCCGCCCGCTTGTCGAGTCCCGGAACGACGACGATGGCCATGTAGGGAACGCGGGTGGCGTCCACGTCGGCGACGGGTATGACCTGCTGCGCGGGTCGGCTGGCGTGTTCGATGTAGACGGCGCGATCCAGGAGCCCGGCCTGACGCAGGGCCTCCCTGACGTTGGCGAAGGTCCGACCCAGCTTCATGATGACGGCCGCATCGGTGTCGGCGAGCCGGCGCGCCAGGTCGGCCACGGGCAGCGTGCCGGGCAGGACGGTGACGGTGTCTTCGTGACGGGCCAGGCCCATCCCGGTCGCGGCCGAACCGGCGGCCATGGCGGTCACCCCGGGCACCACCTCGGTGGGGAACTCGTCCCGCAGGGCATCAAGGACATACATGAAGGAGCCGTAAAAGAGCGGATCGCCCTCGGCCAGACAGACCACGCTGCGTCCCGCAGCCAAGTGCGCCCGGAACCGGCTCGCGCACTCGTCGTAGAAGTCCGCGAGCGCCCCGTAGTAGCCGCCGGGGTGATCGGTGGTCCCTGTCGTGACGGGGTAGACCAGTGGCTCCTCGATGACGCCCTCACGCAGATGCGCGGCGGCGATCGAGCGGGCCGTCGAGGGTCGATGTGCGGCTCGGTGGTAGGCCACGACGTCGGCCGTGCTGATCAGTCCTGCGGTGCGCAGCGTGATCAGCCCGGGGTCGCCGGGACCCACGCCGACCCCGTAGAGATGACCAGGCCGTGCGGTGGTATCAGGGGAGGGGGTCATGCCAGCTCGGAGGGGGTGGCCAAGGCGTTGACGGTCGAGGCGGCCATGGCCGATCCTCCCCGGTGGCCGTGCACCGTGATCCACGGAATCTGTCCACCCTCGGGCAGCGCGTGCTCGGCCAGGGCGAGTTTGGACTCCGCCGAGCCGACGAACCCGACCGGCATGCCGACGATGGCCGCGGGGCGAGGCCCGCCGTCGAGGATGAGCTCGAGGAGGTGGAACAGGGCGGTCGGCGCATTGCCGATCGCCACGACAGCGCCGTCGAGGGTGTCTCCCCACAGGGACACGGCGGCCGCGGCGCGGGTTGTGCCCCAGGCGCGGGCCAGATCGGGAACGCGGGGGTCGCGCAGCGTGCAGATGACCTCGTTGTCGGCGGGGAGGCGCCGGCGAGTGACGCCCGAGGCGAGCATGACGGAATCGGTGAGGATCGCTGCGCCAGAGCGCAATGCGGTCCGCGCGGCGGTCACGACATCCTGGGAGGCGGCGATCTCGGCGACGATGGTGACGTCGCCGGCGGCGTGGATGATCCGGGTGGCGACGACCTCGAGATCAGCCGGAACGCCGCTCAGCTCGGCCCGGTCGCGGATCATCGCAAACGAGCGGCGATAGATCGCGTCCCCGTCGGTCTCGTAGTCGTAGCGTCGGGTGGGGGGCGTTGACGGCAGGCTCACGTGGGGATTCCGATGGCGGTGAGGACGTCGTCCAGGCCGCTGGGGGCCACGATCGTCAGATGGTCGGTCGAGGGCTCGCCGCAACGTCGTTCGCAGCCGACGACATGGACCTTCGGCCCCGGGCCGTGGATGTGCTTGCTGGCCGCCGTGGCCAGGTCCAGGGTGTGGACGTCGGTGCGGCGGCAGTAGGGCGCGCCGATGCAGGCCGAGACCCGCGCCCACGGTGAGTCCGGATTGGTGGCCAAGCCGAGGGACCGCAGGATCGGAGCGAGGAAGGCGCCGCCGGGCACGACAAAACTGCGCCAGGGGGTCAGGACCAGCTCGTCGCCGAGGCTGGTCAGCCCAGCAACCTGGGAGGTGCGCACCATCCCCAGCGGCACCCCGACGACCAAGTCCGGCCCGACAGGGCCCGGCAGGAGCGGCGGCGCCGGGGCGACGGCATTCGGGCTCATTCCGGCGAAGACAGGGGAATCGGCCGGGAGGTCGCGGACGTTCCAGGTGCGCTCGTCGCCCCGGTGGGCAAGGAACCGGCGGGCGCGATCGAGCATGGTCGGGACCGCGTCGGCGAGCGAGACGGGCACGGCGTGGTTGCCAACCAGGACGAGGCCGCTGTCGTCGCTGACCTGCTGGAATGCCACGTCGAAGTGCTCACTGAGGATCGCGCCGGTCGCGTCACTGATCGCCCAGAGGAACCGTCCTGGCAGGCCCGCGAGCTCGTGGTCGGCGCGCAGGCCCGCGTCGAGCTCGGTGACCAGAGGCGTGAGTTGGGGCGCTAGCGGCGCGGCGAGGATGTTGCGGACGCGCTCGTGAGTGGGGGAGGGCAACAGACCGAGGTCGGCGATGCGGGAGGTGAGCTCCGGGGGGAGCGGGTCGGGCAGGCCGCGCAACTGGATATTGCCTCGGCTGGTCAATTGCAGCAGGGGCGCGCCGAACTCGGCCGCGATCGCGGACAGGCCCGCCAAGGTCTGGGCCGTGATCCGGCCGCCGGGGATGCGGACCCGGATGATCGCCCCGTCGTCAGCGCTGAAGGGGCGCAGCACCCCAGGACAGCGGTCGGCTCCGGAGCGGTCGGTCACGCCAGACAGGGTAACTGCGGCCCGAGGACGGGCGGATATCCTGCTCTCGGTGCCCGCGCGGAACCCGGTGCAAATCCGGGACGGTCCCGCCACGGTGACCCAGACCCGTTTCGGGCCCGGGGAGTCCGGAACGCTCCGGGCGCTGCCACTCCTGACCAGGGGCGGCCCGCACGTCCCGGGGCGCGGACCCCGGCGCTAGGAGCACCCGTTGCCGCGTATCGCCCTGTTGTCGACGTCCGACACCGACCTGCTCAGTGCCCGCGCGAGCGGTGCCGACTACCTCTGGGCCAATCCAGCCCGCCCCGCCCACACGGAGATGGCGGCGGCGATCGAGGGCGCCGATATCGTCGTCGCCCGGATCCTGGGCGGACCTCAGGACCTGTGCTCGGGCTTCCGCCGGATCGCCGAGACCGGCGTGCCGGTCATCGTGCTCGGAGGGGAGCAGGCCCCGAATGCCGCGCTCATGGAGTTGTCCCGCGCCGTCCCTGCCGGGGTGGTGCACGAGGCGCACCGCTATCTGGCGCAGGGGGGTCCGGAGAACCTGCGGCAGCTGCACGCCTTCCTCAGCGACACGCTGCTGCTGACCGGCGAGGGGTTCGAGCCGCCCGCGGCCCTGCCCGCGTGGGGTGTCCTGGAGCGGCCGGACTTCGACGAGGCGATCCGTCCCGCCGCGGCGGGCACGCGACCGCGAGTCGGGGTGCTGTTCTATCGCGCCCAGCAGGCAGCCGGGAACACGGCGTATGCGCTCGCCCTGTGCGATGCCATCGACGCGGCGGGCGGCGTCGGGGTCCCCATCTATGCGACCTCGTTGCGCGAGGCACCCACGGACCTCCTGGACTTCCTCGGCACGATGGACGCGCTCGTGACGACCGTCCTCGCGGCCGGCGGGACCCGCCCCGCGGATGCCCAGGCCGGTGGCGATGACGAGGCCTGGGACGTGGCCGCCTTGGCGGCGCTGGACATCCCGATCCTGCAGGGCCTGACGCTGACGTGGTCCCGGGCAGACTGGGTGGAGTCTGCTGAGGGGATGTCGCCGCTGGATGTCGCGACCCAAGTGGCCGTCCCGGAGTTCGACGGCCGGCTCATCACGGTGGCGTTCTCGTTCAAGGAGACCGATGCCGACGGCCTGCCGCATTACGTCGCCGACCCCGAGCGCTGCGCCCGGGTGGCTGGTCTGGCCGTCAACCACGCGCGCTTGCGCCACATCCCGGCAGCGGAGCGCAAGATCGCGCTGGTCCTGTCGGCCTATCCGACCAAACACGCGCGGATCGGGAATGCCGTTGGCCTGGACACCCCGGTCTCGGTGATCCGGCTGCTGCGCGCGCTGCGCGAGGCGGGCTACGACCTCGGCGAGCGCGGCGGCATTCCCGGTCTGGACGACGTGGCCCCGGTCGAGGGGGAGGACCCCGACACCACCGCGGGCAATGCCTTGATCCACGCCCTCATCGCTGCCGGTGGGCAGGACGAGGATTGGCTCACCCAGGAGCAGGTCGAGGGCTTCCAGGTGCGGATCCCCGCGTCGAGGTATGCGAGGTGGTTCGGTGCCCAGGACCCCGAGCTGCAGGAGGTCATGACCCGGCACTGGGGTGCCGCTCCGGGCACCTTGTATGTCGATGATCGCGGCTCCGAGCCCGAGATCGTCTGTGCCGCACTGGTTTCCGGCAATGTGGTCCTCCTCGTTCAGCCTCCGCGCGGGTTCGGCGAGAACCCGATCGCGATTTATCACGATCCCGATCTCCCGCTGACGCACCACTATCTGGCGACGTACCGCTGGCTGGAGGAGGAGTTCGGCGCGCACGCTCTGGTGCACGTCGGCAAGCACGGCAACCTCGAATGGCTGCCTGGCAAGAACCTGGCGTTGTCGGCGGCGTGCGGCTCGGATGCTGCGCTGGGGTCGCTGCCGGTGATCTATCCGTTCCTCGTCAACGATCCTGGCGAGGGCACGCAGGCCAAGCGACGAGCCCACGCGACGATCGTCGATCACCTCGTGCCGCCCATGGCCCGGGCCGACTCCTACGGCGACATCGCCCGGCTCGAGCAGCTCCTCGATGAGTACGGCAATGTCTCGGCGATGGATCCGGGCAAGGCACCCGCACTGCAGGGCGAGATCTGGACCCTGCTGCAGGCCGCCAAGATGGACCAGGACCTGGGCCTGACGGACCGGCCCCAGGACGAGCACTTCGATGCCCTCGTCGGCCAGATCGACTACTGGCTGTGCGCGATCAAGGACGTCCAGATCCGCGACGGGCTGCACGTGCTCGGGGTCGCCCCGAGCGGTGACGGACTGGTCAACCTCGTCCTGGCAATCCTGCAGGCCGGTCAGGTCTTCGGCGGCCGGGATGCGGGGATCCCTGGTCTGCGGCGGGCACTCGGCCTCGCCGACGACGCCGCGACCGTCGAGACTGACCGCGTTGAGTCCCTGGCTCGTGACCTCGTGTTCCGCCTCGCGGACACCGGCTGGGACGTGACGGCGGTTGACGAGATTGTGGAAAGCGTTGTGGGAGAGACCGACCCGGGGGTGGGAGCCTCGCTGCGGTTCGCGTGTGAGGAGGTCGTGCCGCGCCTCGCGCAGACCTCAGGCGAGATCCCGATGGTGCTGCACGCCTTGGACGGGGGCTACGTGCCGGCAGGGCCGTCCGGGTCGCCTCTGCGTGGGCTGGTCAACGTGCTGCCGACCGGGCGCAACTTCTACTCCGTGGACCCCAAGGCCATCCCGTCCCGCCTGGCGTATCAGACCGGCCTGGCGATGGCTGACTCGCTCCTGGAGCGCTACCAGGAGGACGCCGGTGAGTATCCCGAGTCGGTGGGGCTCTCGGTGTGGGGGACCTCGGCCATGCGGACCTCGGGAGACGACATCGGGGAGGTGCTCGGACTGCTCGGCGTGGTCCCTGTGTGGGACCCGCAGTCGCGACGCGTGGTGGGGCTCGAGCCGTTGTCGTTGGCCGAGTTGGGTCGCCCTCGGATCGACGTGACGGTGCGGATCTCGGGCTTCTTCCGAGATGCGTTCCCGCACGTCATCGCCCTCCTCGATGACGCTTTTGCTCTGGTTGCAGCGCTGGATGAGGCGGACGAGGACAACTTCATTCGCAAGCACGCCCGGGCAGACGTCGCCGCTCATGGGGACGAGCGTCGTTCTCGGACACGGATTTTCGGCTCCAAGCCCGGATCCTATGGCGCCGGCATTCTCCAGGTCGTCGAGTCAGGCAACTGGCGCGATGACGCCGACTTGGCTGAGGTCTACACCCAGTGGGGCGGCTTCGCTTACGGCCGCGGGCTCGACGGCATTCCGGCCCGCGACGACATGGAGCGCAACTATCGGCGTATCCAGGTCGCCGCCAAGAACATCGACAACCGCGAGTCCGACATCCTCGACTCCGACGACTACTTCCAGTACCACGGCGGGATGGTCGCGACGGTGCGCGCCCTGACCGGCGCCGAGCCCAAGGCCTATGTCGGGGACTCCACGACGCCGGATGCGGTGCGGACCCGGACCCTGCAGGAGGAGACCAACCGGATCTTCCGGGCCCGGGTGGTCAACCCCCGGTGGATCGCCGCCATGCAGCGCCACGGCTACAAGGGGGCCTTCGAGTTGGCCGCTACCGTGGACTACCTGTTCGGTTTCGATGCGACGGCCGGGGTCGTGCCGGACTGGATGTACGAGTCGCTGGCGCGCGAGTACGTCCTGGACGAGACCAACCAGGCCTTCCTCAAGGACGCGAACCCCTGGGCGCTACGCGGGATCGTCGAGAAACTCGGTGAGGCGGCCGACCGCGGACTATGGGAGGCGCCCGATCCGGCCTTGATCGAGGCCATGCAGCGGGTCTACCTCGACGTCGAAGGGGACCTGGAGGAATGACCACTCCGGCGAACGACGCGCGCTATCCCCGGCCCGTCCCAAGGGTCGGGGACACCTCGAGCGCTCGCGACCGCCGGGAGCAGCCCGACGGCTGGGCCATGGGGGAGAGCGTGACCGCGGCGCTGTCCAACGTCGTGGCCGGTCGTCGTGACATCCGTCGATTTCGTCCTGACCCCGTGCCCGAGGAGTTGGTCGAGGCTGTGCTGCTCGCCGGGCATCAAGGGCCCAGCGTCGGACATAGCCAGCCGTGGCGGTTCATTGTCGTCCGGTCACCCGAGACTCGGGACAAGGCCGCCCACCTGGCCGACCGGGCCCGGCTCGCGCAGGCCGAGCACCTCACCTCGGACAGGGCCAATCGACTGCTCGACCTCAAGCTCGAGGGGCTGCGTGAAGCACCGGTCGGCATCGTTGTCGCGTGCGATCGCCGGACCTCGGCGTTGGGGGTGCTGGGCCGGGCCACCTTCCCTGATGCCGATCTGTGGTCCTGCGCCTGCGCGATCGAGAACATGTGGCTCACCGCCCGTGCTCACGGGTTGGGCATGGGCTGGGTGACCCTGTTCGATCCGGCCGAGCTAGGCGGCTTGTTGCACCTGCCTCAGGGGGTGGTCACGTTGGGTTGGCTCTGCCTGGGCTGGCCGGACGAGCGGCCTCCCTCACCGGGTCTCGAGCGGGCGGCCTGGTCGAGCCGACGACCGCTGGATGAGGTTGTCCTGCAGGAGAGATGGCCTGCTGAGGGCGAGGAGCCGGCTCCGCCGGAGTCGCATCTGCGGGCTCCCAGCCAGGAGCGACTGGTCGCTGCCACCGACAGTGCTGATGAGGTGCTCGCCCCGCCCGAGTCCCTCGGAGTCCTCGATCGCGCGGTCTCCCGGATCGAGGCGATCGGTGCCGGCGGGGTCGCGGGCGGCACGCTGGTGCTCGCTGCCGCCGATCATCCAGTGGCCGACCTCGGCGTGTCCGCGTATGCCGTGTCGGTCACCCGTGACGTCACGCTGGCCGCGCTCGCCGGCACGTCTCAAGGCGCCTCGGCGGCCCGCGCCGCTCAGCTCGCATGCGTCGTCGTGGATGCAGGTGTGCTCGGTGGCCCCCTGGATGAGGCTGAGGATACCCGGCCCCGTGACCGACGCGGGGACCTGGTCGCCGAGGATGGGCTCACGGCATTCGACGTCGATAGTCTCCTTGTCCGAGGTCGTGAGATCGGCTCTGCCGCAGCGCAATCGGGTCTCGTTGCCCTGGGTGAGATCGGTGTCGGGAACACGACCGTGGGAGCTGCCCTGGCTTGTGCCCTGACGGGGCTTGAGCCGCGCGATGCGGTCGGACTCGGCGCCGGGTCGGACAGCGCCATCCTCGATCGCAAACGCGAGGTCGTCACAGCGGCCCTTGAGCGCGCGCGTCCTTCACTTGACGCGGCGGTGACGCCGGGGGAGCGGGCCCTCGTTTCGCTCCGCGCCCTTGGGGGTCCAGAGATTGCGGTCTTGACTGGGGTCGTGCTCGGGGCGGTGGAGGCCGGGGCACCGATCGTTCTTGATGGACTGGCCGGCTCCCTGCCGGGGCTACTCGCGACCATGATCGAGCCCGGCGTGCAGGCCCACCTGTTTGCCGGTCAGGTGTCCAGGGAGCGGGCCCATGCGGCGGTGCTCCGGGAGTTGGGCCTGGAGCCCTTGCTTTCGCTGCGGCTGCGGGCGGGTGAAGGCGTCGGTGCGGTGCTCGCCAGCTCCCTCCTCCTGCAGGGTCTGGCCATTCGCCGCACCGTCGCCCGCACCCGCTGACCTGCCCCAACTTTCCCGACTGTCCCAACTGTCCCAACTTTCCCGCCTGAAGCGGGAACGTGCGGGTTCGCAAGGGTTGGTTTCCCCTGCGAACCATCACCTTCCTGGCAGCGACCCACGCGAACCCCAGGTCACGAATTGTGTTGCAACAGAACAGGTTCTGGCCCGAAGACCCTTGACACCACTGTCCGACATGTGTTCGAATAGGGTATGGATCGGGGGATCACACCACACGTGGAGACGGCACCAGGGGCCGCGGTCATCGCCGACCTGCTGACGCGGTTAGCGACCGTCGAGATCGCCGCCGATGACGACCGTGGCCTGGTCGACGCCGTCGCCTGGTGTGAGCAACTCAAAGGCGCCGCGGCCGCGGTCCAAGCCCGCGCGACCGTCCAGTTCCTCGAGCGCCGCATCGCCGCCGCAGACAACTCTGATGAATGCCGTCCGCCCCGGGGTGATCGCTCTACCCGCGCCCCACGCGGGAACCGGTCCCGGCGGGTTGCGCGGGCGGACCGGTCAGCCCGGGCCGAGCTCGCGCTCGCGCGGCGATGCTCGCCCGCCGTGATGGACCGCCAGGTCGGGGTCGCCAAAGCCCTGGTCGCGGAGATGCCCGCCACGATGGGGCTCCTCACGACCGGACAGATCAGCGAAGGCCAAGCCTTCGCGATGGTCGCCCGCACCGCCTGCCTGACCCGCGAAGACCGCGCCGGCGTCGACGCCCTCCTCGCGGCGGACCTGCCCGGGTTGAGTGAACGCGCCACCCAGGGTGCAGCCGAACGCGCCGCCGCCGAAGCCGACAACGCCGCGGTCGCTCTCCGGCACGCGGCCGCGGTCGCGTCCCGGCGGGTCAGCACCCGACCCGCCCCCGACGGCATGGCATACCTCAGCATCCTCGGGCCCTTAGTGGATGTCATCGGCGCCTACGCTGCCCTGACCGAAGCCGCCAAAGCCCGCGACCCCCGCGACCGGCGCAGCACCAGCAACTGGCTCACCGACACCGCTTTGGAACTCCTCTCCGGACGCGCCCCCGGACAGCCCCAACCCATCGAGATCGCCCTCGTCATCACCGACCACGCCCTCCTACCCGCCGCCTTCACCGGCCAGGCACCCGGACCAGCCTGCGGTGGGGACCTGGCGCACCTGCCCGGCTACGGCGTCCTACCCGCCGGCGACATCCGCGCCCGCATCACCGCACTCCTCGACGACACCGGAACCTCGACCAACGCCACGGCACCCACGGACGACACCACGGCCAGCGCGGCTGGCGCCGCCGATCAGCGACAAGCCCGGATATGGC
>JAGOME010000018.1 GCA_017993715.1 Phycicoccus sp. | reverse complement strand
CTGGCTATAACACCCGCGCCCGTGAACAACCCGCGCTCCCCGCGGGATCTTCACCCCCGCGCCGGCTATAACACCCGCGCCCGTGAACAACCCGCGCCCCCCGCGGGAACTTCACACCCGCGCTGGCTATAACACCCGCCCACGTGAACAACCCGCGCGCCGCTACCCGCGCAGGTAGTCGAGTTGGGCGCGGATCGACAGCCGCGCGGCCGGCCAGACCTCGCGTGGCACCTCGCTGTAGACCCGCGTCAGCACCCCCTCAACGGGGTCGGCCTCGACCGCCGCCCCATCAGCCAGCGCCTGCCGCACCTGCTCCAGCCGTTGCGCCCGGTGCGTCTGGTAGTACGCGATCATGCCGGCCGCATCAGCGACGGTCGGGCCGTGGCCCGGGAGGATCGTGACGACCTCACCGTCGCCGGTGAGCCCGCGGATCCGGGCCAGCGAGTCCAGGTAGGCCGCGAGCTCGCCATCAGGGTGCGCGACCACCGTCGTGCCGCGCCCGAGCACCGTGTCCCCGGTCAGGAGGGCATGGTCGGCCGGCAGCGCGAAAGACACCGAGTCGCTCGTGTGCCCGGGGGTGGCCACCACCCGCACCTCGAGGTCTCCGGCCCGCAGCACGGCCCCGTCGGCGAGATCATCGTGGCCCCGGCCCACGGCGCGCACCCGGGACCCGGTCAGCTCGGCGAACCGCGGCGCCGCCTCGGCGTGGTCGTGATGGCCGTGGGTGAGGATCGTCTGGGTGATCCGAGCGCCCACAGCCTCAGCGACATCGATCACCCGTCGCAAATGCTCCTCGTGTAACGGCCCGGGGTCGATGACCAACGCCTCCGACCCGCCCGGCTCCACGAGGACCCAGGTGTTGGTGCCATCCAGCGTCATCGGACCCGGGTTGGGGGCGAGCACGGCATACGCCCTCGCGGTGACCTGTCCGCCTGCCCACGCCGTCATCGCCCCAGCCTAGACAGCACGATGTCCGGCGCGTGGCGGCCCCAGGGGCAGCCACGCGCCGGACATCGTGGGGGTGATCAGAGCAGGGCGGCGAGGTCCTCGTGCGCCTGCTCCTTGACCGCGGACATGGCCTCGAATGCCGTCCGCGACGCCAGCGCCGTCGCCGCCAAACCCTGGCACTGCGCCAGCGAGTGCAGCGACAGCGCGAACCGCACCATGGGCACCTTGGAGGGCGCCATGGACAGCGACTGAACGCCGAGTCCGGTGAGCACGAGCGCAAGCAGCGGGTCGCCACCGGACTCGCCACACACGCCCATCGGCTTGCCCACGCGAGCCGCGCCATCACATGCGGCCTTAATGACGTCGAGCACGGCCGGCTGCCACGGATCGAGCAGGTCGGACAGCTCACCTTGCATGCGGTCGGCCGCCATCGTGTACTGGGCGAGGTCGTTGGTGCCGAGCGACCCGAAGTCACAGTCCTCCAGGACATACTCGGCCCGCAGAGCCGCCCCGGGCACCTCGATCATGACGCCGGCCTTGGGCAGTCCGTTCTCGCGAACCCGCCGAGCGAACCACGAGGCTTCCTCGGCCGTGGCCACCATGGGGGCCATGACGCGCACGTCGGCCCCCGTGGCTTTGGCGGCCAAGCCCAGGGCTTCGAGCTGCGCGTCGAGCAGGTCCGGACGCTCCGCCGAGAGCCGCAATCCACGACGGCCCAGGGCTGGGTTCTCCTCCGGTCCGAGGTCCGCGAACGCCAGCGGCTTGTCGGCGCCGGCGTCCAAGGTGCGCACGACGACCCGGCGAGAGTCGAACGGCGCGAACACCTTGGTGTAGATGTCGGTCTGCTCTGCCACCGTCGGCGCGTGGTCGCTGGACAGGAACACGAACTCGGTGCGGAAGAGCCCGACGCCCTCGAGGTCCTGGGGCCCTGCGGCCTCGGCGTCCTGGATACCGCCGATGTTGGCCAACAGCGCGACGTGGAACCCGTCGCTCGTGCGGCCCTCACCGGAGGTGGCCGTCAGTGCGGCGGCCCGCTTCTCGCGGCGCTCACGCAGTCCCTCGACGAAGTCCCCGGTCGGTGACAGGGTCACCTCTCCGGAGTCGCCGTCGACGGCGACGCGCGTGCCCGGCGCGATCGACGTCGCATCCGGACACTGGACCACCGCCGGGATCCCCATCTGGGCGGCGAGGATCGCCGTGTGGCTCGTCCGCCCGCCCGCCTGGGTGATGATCCCGACGACGAGAGACCGGTCGAGCGTGGCTGTCTCGGCGGGCGCCAGATCCTCGGCGACGACGACGCTGGGCACATCGAAGAACGGCACGCCCGGAGCAGGGACCCCGAGCACCGCCGCGACGGTCCGGGAGCCGACGTCACGCAGGTCGGTGACCCGCTCGGCGAAATACCCGCCGAGGGCCTCGAACTGCGCGGCGAACACCTCGATGGCCGCGGACACGGCCGTGGCTGGGCCCTTGCCGGCGACGAGCTGCTTGCCGGCCTCCTTGTGCAGACCCTTGTCCCGGGCGATGAGGGCCGTGGCCTTGAGGATCTGCTGGGCGGTGTCGTCGGCATGGCGCGCCCGACCCTCCAGGTCCTCGGCGACCGCGGCGAAGGCCTCCTTGACCGAGACCAGGGCAGCCTCGGGGTCGGCCGCCCCCGGCTCATTGGCCGGGGGCGTGACCGGGGGGGACACCTGGACGACCGGACCATAGGCGGTGCCGGGACTGACGCCGATGCCCTGACGGGTCGTGGACTCCTCCGCCATCACTCGGCGTCGAGGTCGCGCGAGAGGAGGGCGACCAGGCCGTCAAGGGCCGCGTCGGCGCCGTCGCCCTCGGCCGAGAGGACGATCTCCTCCCCGTGCTTGGCCCCCAGGGCCATCACTCCGAGGATGCTCGTCGCGTCGACGAGGTCCTCACCGGGGCGCCCGATCTCGACGTCGAGGCCGGTCTCCGACGCGGCCTGGACGAAGAGGGCGGCCGGGCGGGCGTGCAGACCAACGGACGAAGCGATGGTGACGGTGCGCTGTGCCATGGATGTGTCTCCTTTGACGGGTGCCCGGCGGACGTGCCGGACACGAGGGTTGGTTTCAGCGGGGAATGCCGGGTGCATCTCTTTGGAGTCTGCCCGGTTCCCCGACGCGGGGCGTGCTCAGACGCTGACAGCGGCCTCGTCGACCTCGGCAAGGTTCTTCTCGCGAGACTTCAGGACCACAACGATGGCCGCCATGACCAGGACCCCAGCGGCCAGGGCCACGAGGAACATCAGGAAGTTGCCGATGAGCGGCAGGACCCAGATGCCACCGTGGGGTGCGCGCAGCGTGGTCCCGAAGAGCATGGCCAAGCCACCGGTGAGCGCGGAGCCGACGACCGAGGACGCGATGATCCGGGCGGGGTCGGCGGCGGCGAAGGGGATGGCGCCTTCGGAGATGAAGGACGCTCCCAGGAGCCAGGCCGCTTTGCCGTTCTCGCGCTCGGGCTCGGAGAAGAGCTTGGGGCGCAGCGTCGTCGCCAAGGCCATGGCCAGCGGTGCGACCATGCCGGCGGCCATAACGGCCGCCATGATCTTCAGTTGGGGTGCGTCGGTGGCCGTGCCGGCCGCCGCGAGTCCGGTGGTCGCGAACGTGTAGGCCGTCTTGTTGACCGGGCCACCGAGGTCGAAGCCCATCATCGCGCCGAGGATCAGGCCGAGGACGACGGCGCTGCCGCCGGACAGCGAGCTGAGCCCCTCGTTGAGCTGGGTCGTGAGCCACGTGATGGGACGGCCGAGCACGGTGATGAACAGGCCAGCCGTGATGAGTACGGACAGCAGGGGGATGACGACGACGGGCATGACGCCACGCACGCCCTTGGGGACGTTCCACCTCGAGATCCACCGGGCGACGAAACCGCCGAGGAAGCCGGTGGCGATACCGCCGAGGAAGCCGGCGCCCATGGTCGAGGCGATGGCCCCGCCGACGATGCCAGGGACGATGCCAGGACGGTCGGCGATGGCGAAGGCGATGAAGCCGGACAGGATCGGGACGAGGAACCCGAAGGAGGCGGCCCCCATGACGAAGAGCAGCGCCGCCCATGAGGTGAGCGAGAACGCGTTGAAGTTCTGGGTGATGTTGTAGTCGCCTTCGGCGGTCAGCCCGTACTTGACGATCTCGATCGGGCCGTCCTCACCGATCGCCAGGCTTGCGAGCATGAAGCCGAGGGCGATGAGAATGCCGCCCGCCGCGACGAACGGGATCATGTAGGACACGCCGGTCATCAGCCACTGGCGGATCTTCGTGGCGGTGCTGGCTCCGGACTCGACCTTGGTGGTCAGGCCACCACCGCCAGAGGGGGCAGCGGCCTTGGCCGCCGCGGCCAGGGACGGGTCGGCCGCCCACGTCGCGACGAGCTGCTCGGCCTGCGTGATCAGCGCGGGCCCGTCGGAGATGCCCTTCTTGACGCCGACATCGACCGTTGGCTTGCCGGCGAAGCGCCCGACATCCTTGACCGGGAGGTCGTGGGCGAAGATGACGCCATCGGCCTCGGCGATCTGCGCGGCGGTGAGCGGTGTGGAGCCGGCCGAGCCCTGGGTCTCCACGGTGATCGTGTGACCGGCGGCCTTGGCGGCCCGTTCCAGGCCTTCGGCGGCCATGTAGGTGTGCGCGATCCCGGTCGGGCACGAGGTGACCCCGACGAAGTGCAGGGATCGGGCGGTGGGCGCGCTCGACGTGGAGGCGCCCACCGCCCCCGAAGCGGCCGCGGCAGCCCCCAAGCCTGCCGCCGCCGCCGCGGTGTCACCGGCTGGTGCAGCCGGTGCGGCAGCCGGTGGGTCGAGGGCGACCTCCCGGCTGACGATGTCGACGACCTCGGCCGGGGTCGTCGCCGCAAGCAGTGCTTCCTTGAACTCCGTCTTCATCAGCGCGCGCGCCAGTTTGGGGAGCATCTGCATGTGCGCCTCACCGCCGGCCTCGGGCGCGGCGATGAGGAAGATGAGGTTGGCGGGGCCGTCCTTGGCGCCCCAGTCGATGCCCCCGGCCGCGCGGCCGAAGACGAGGGACGGCTCGGTGATCGCGGCGCTGCGCGCATGCGGAATGCCGATGCCGCCAGGCAGGCCGGTGGCCATGGTTTCCTCGCGCTTACGCACGTCCCCGAGGAAGACCTCGAGGTCAGTGCAGCGGCCCGAAGCGACGAGCCGTTCGGCGAGGATGCGGGTCGCGTCGTGGCGATCCGGCGCGGTCAGGTCGAGGACGACCTGTTCGTGGGTAATGAGCGACATCGGTAACTCCCCTGCGATGTGGTGGGTGTTGGCGTTACTGCGCGAAACTGCGGGTGCGGTGGGTATTCAGTTAGGCGATCCGGCGGGTGAAGTCAAGGTCCGTGCTGACGGTGACGGGGATGCCCTGCAGATCGGTCGGCCCCGGCACCTGGCTGCCCGGGAGGGTCACGGCGGCCGCGCCCCAGCGGACGCCGTCCTCCAGGGCCTGCCGCGAGGCGGCATTCCGGGCGAATGCCGCGAGCAGGCCGGCGAGGAGACAATCACCTGCGCCGACCGTCGAGAGCGGGTTGCTGATCGAGGCAACCGCATGGATGGCGGTGTCCCTGTTGACGAGTACGGCGCCGTCCCCACCCAGGCTGACTACGACGGTCTCGATGCCCGACGTGACCACCTCCTGTGCGGCAGTGACGACCTCTCCGAGGGTGGGCAGGGCTCGCCCGACGAGCTCCTCGAGCTCCTCATGGTTGGGCTTGATCAGGTCGGGCTTGGCGGCGATCGCCGCGGCCATGGGGGCGCCCGAGGAGTCGACCGCCACCTTGGCTCCGAGGGCCCGGGCTCGGGTGATCACGTCGGCCAGCAGGTTGGGGTCGGCGCCAGGGGGCAGTGAGCCGCAGCCGACGACCCAGACACCCACGGCGGCATTCGCGGTGACGGCGGACAGCAACGCGTCGGTGTGCTCGGGACCGAGCGCAGGGCCTGGCTCGTTGACCTTGGTCGTCGTGCCGTCGGGCTCGACGATCGCGATGTTCATCCGCAATGTCCCCGGCACGGTGACGCCCACGTGCTGGACGCCAGCGGCATCGAGCAACTCGGACATCAGGTGCCCCTCGGGTCCACCGAGCGGGAGCACGGCGACGGTCTGAACTCCGTTGGCCGACAACGCGCGTGAGACGTTGACGCCCTTGCCGCCAGGATCGATCCGGCTCGTGGTCGCGCGGTTGACCTCGCCGGGCTGGAGGTCGGGCACGCCGATGGTCCGGTCGATGCTCGGGTTGGGGGTGAGGGTGATGATCATGTGCGCACCACGTCCGTTCCTGCCTCGTCGAGCTGATCGGCGGTTTCGTCGTCGAGCTCGGAGTCGGTGATGAGAAGGGCAACATCCTTGAAGCGGGCAAAACGATGGAAGTGGTCCACTCCAGCCTTGGTCGAGTCCGTGACGACGACCGTGCGCCGAGCGGCTTTGGCCATGGCCCGCTTGGCGGCGGCCTCGATCTGGTCCGGGGTCGTCAATCCGCGGGCGACGGAGAAGCCGTTGGTGCCGAGGAAGGCGACGTCGACGCAGATGTCCTTGAGGGCACTGGCCACCCAGTCACCGACCGCGGCGCCGGTCCGCTCCCGCACTCGGCCACCAAGGACGTAGAGCTCGATGTTGTCGAACTCGTGGAGCGTGGAGGCGATCGCGATCGAGTTGGTGACCACGGTCAGTCGCCGATCCCGGGGGAACTGGTCGGCCATCGACTGGGTCGTCGTGCCCGAGTCCAGGAGCACTGTGCCCTCGTGAGGCAGCTCGGCGACGGCCCGGGCAGCGATCCGCTGCTTCTGGGCGCCGGCCTGGACCCGTCGTGAGGCCAGGGTGGGCTCGACCTCGAGACGCTCGATCGGCAGGGCGCCGCCATGGACCCGGCGGACCAAGCCCAGCCGCTCCAGGGCCGTGAGGTCCCGACGCACCGTCTCTGCGGTCACCTGCAGATCATCGGCGAGGAGGGCCACCTCGACCCGGCCCGCTGAGCGGGCCCGGTCGAGGATCACCTGCTGCCGCTCGGCGGCATACCGCGGAGCTGTCGGCGTCGACATCATCGTCTCTGAATCGTCCGTCACGGTCCCCAGAGTGCCCTAGGGGAGGACCGTCACCTTGATGGCCTCGCCCTTGGCGACGATGTCGAAGACCGACAGGACGTCCGCGAGGGGCACATGCCGAGTAATGAGGTCCTTGACCGGCACCTCACCACTGGCGATCGCGGCCAGGGCCTGCTTGTTGTGATCGGGGGACGAGCCGTTGGCGCCGTGGATGTGCAGCTGCCGGTAGTGCACGAGGTTGGAGTCGCACTGGATGTGCGGGTCGTTCTTGGGCAGTCCGCCGAAGAACGAGATCCGGCCCTGGCGAGCGGCCATCGAGATGGCCTGCTCCTGCGTGACGTTGGCCGGCGTGGCGGTGATGACGACATCGGCGCCCCGGCCCCCGGTCAGCTCCAAGACCTTGGCGACGACGTCTTCCTGCGAGGCGTCGATGGTGCCGTCGGGGTTCACGGCGTCCGCGGACATCTTCAGGCGCTCGGCGTTGACGTCGACGAGCCAGATCTGGCCGGCCTTGTGCATGCCGCGGGCGACGCGGATGTGCATGCACCCGATGGGACCGGCGCCGAAGACGACGACGAAGTCACCCTCCTCGATGCCGAGCTGGTTCTGGGCGTTGATGGCGCAGGCCAGGGGCTCCGCAGCACTGGCCTCGTCGTAGCCGACGCCCTCGGGGATGCGGTTGAGGCCATCGACCTTGAGGACCTGCTCGGGCACGATCATGTAGTCGGCGAAGCCACCGTCGTACTGGTAGCCCACGCTCGTCTGGTTCTCGCAGACCTCCATCCAGCCCTTGCGGCATTCGTGGCAGTCCCCGCACGGGACGGCGGCGATGCACTGGACGCGGTCGCCCACCTGGAAACCACCGAGCGCCTCGGCGCCCACCTCGACGACCTCACCGGCGATCTCGTGACCCATCGTCGTGGTGCGGGTGATGTTGACGTGCCCGTTCTTCTTGATCTTCACATCCGTGCCGCAGGTCGAGGTGGCCTTGACCTTGATCTTGACCTCCCGCGGTCCGCACTCCGGCTCGGACACCTCCTCGAGACGGACGTCTTCGGGGGCGTGGAAGCGCAGCGCCAGCATGGGTGCTCCTTTGCGAGGGGCCCGGGGGTGGTGTGCCACCCGGAGCGAATGTGGGTTTGTGTTTGCTACTTCCGTAGCCTGCCCGAGTTGTTGGGTTTTCGTCAAGAGGTTTCGAGAAACTTGTGGCTAACCCCTTGACTCTCACTCAAACCCACCCATATAAAGGTGTACACAGATCCCAGCCCCGCGGATCACGGTTGAAAGGACATCGGACGATGGCGTCCACCACTGCACCACCCGCGAGCGCCTCAGGCGTCTCGGCCCGGGTGCAAGTCCAGAAGTTCGGCACGTTCCTGTCGAACATGGTCATGCCCAATATCGCGGCCTTCATCGCCTGGGGCCTGATCACGTCCCTGTTCATCAAGGTCGGCTGGCTCCCCATGCTCGGCATCGGGACCGCCGATGACAGTTGGGTCGCCAAGATCGGCGGCTGGGGGGCCGAAGGCAACACCGGGATCGTCGGCCCGATGATCACGTACCTGCTGCCGCTCCTCATCGGCTACACCGGCGGCTACAACATCTACAAGACCCGCGGTGGCGTGGTCGGCGCGATCGCGACCATGGGTGTCATCGCCGGCACCTCCATCCCGATGTTCATGGGCGCCATGCTCATGGGCCCGCTCGGTGGCTGGTCGATCAAGAAGATCGACGCCATCTGGGACGGCAAGATCCGGCCCGGCTTCGAGATGCTCGTCAACAACTTCTCCGCCGGCATTTGGGGCATGGTCCTGGCCACGGCGGCCTTCTTCCTCATGAGCCCGATCTTCACGGCGATTGCCGAGTTCGCGGGCAGCGTCGTCGACACGCTCGTGTCCTCCGGTCTGCTGCCGTTGACGTCGATCTTCATCGAGCCGGCCAAGATCCTCTTCCTCAACAACGCCATCAACCACGGCGTCCTGACCCCCCTCGGCCTCGACCAGGCAGCCGACACCGGCAAGTCCATCCTGTTCCTCCTCGAGGCCAACCCCGGCCCCGGCTTGGGCCTGCTGCTCGCCTACACCTTCTTCGGCAAGGGCCTGGCCAAGGCCTCGGCTCCCGGTGCGGCGATCATCCACTTCATCGGCGGCATTCACGAGATCTACTTCCCCTACGTGCTGGCCAAGCCGCGCCTCATCATCGCGATGATCGCCGGTGGCATGACCCAGATCGCGACCAACATGGTCTTCGGCTCCGGGCTGCGCGCTCCCGCCGCTCCTGGCTCCATCATTGCCGTGCTCGTCTCGACCGCCAGCGACAGCTACGTCGGGGTCCTGCTCTCGGTGATCCTCGGTGCGGCCGCGACCTTCGCCGTGGCAGCCGTCCTGCTCAAGGCCGACAAGTCCGAGGACGACGGCGACCTCAGCGCCGCGACCGCCTCCATGGAGTCCATGAAGGGCAAGAAGTCGATCGCGTCCTCCGTGCTCGCTGGTGCCGGCAGCGGTGCGATCACCGGTCCGGTCCGCTCGATCGTCTTCGCCTGCGACGCCGGGATGGGCTCGTCCGCCATGGGTGCTTCGGTCCTGCGTCGCAAGGTCCAGGCTGCCGGGTTCACCGACATCACCGTCGTCAACAAGGCCATCGCCAACCTCACCGACGACATCGACGTCCTGGTCACCCACCAGGACCTGGCCAACCGGGCCGCCCAGGGCGCCCCGTCGGCCACGCTCTTCACGGTGGACAACTTCATGGCCAGCCCGGTCTATGACGAGATCGTCGCGCAGATCACGGCGGTCTCGGCCCCAGCTGCGGTTGGTGCCTCAGTGGCTGGCGGTTCCGCCAGCGCTGCCGCTCCCGCCACCCCCGTCGCGGCCCCCGCTGCGGCAGCATCCTCGGGCGCCAGCCTGCTGGCCCTGAGCTCGATCCGGCTGTCCGGCACGAGCGCTGGCCGCGAGGCAGCGATCGTCGAGGCGGGCCAGCTGTTGGCCGACTCCGGCGCGGTGGGCGAGAACTACATCGCCGCGATGCTCGAGCGTGAGCAGTCCGTGTCGACCTACATGGGCAACCTGCTCGCGATCCCGCACGGGACGAACGAGGCCAAGGGCGAGATCCGCCAGTCTGCGCTGTCGTTCGTGCGCTACCCGCAAGGCATTGACTGGGGTGGCAAGCCCGTCAAGTTCGTTGTCGGTGTCGCCGGCGCGGGTGACGACCACCTCGGCATTCTGGCCAACCTGGCCAAGGTGTTCCTCAACGCCAACGAGATCGCGGCGCTGGAAGCGGCCACGACCCCCGAAGAGGTCCACGCGATTCTCGGCAAGATCGAGGCCTGACCGGGCGCTGAAATCCTGATCGGCCCCTGATCCGGGCCGGGCACCTCCTCCTCCTTGGTGCCCGGCCCACCCCCAGACGCGGCGCCCCGGTGTTGATCCTCGACACGCACCGGGGCGTCGCCCCAATGTTGGCCCCTGCAAGGTGGGTTGACCGCCGGAGACTGCGCCGCACGCCGCCTCGCCTACCGCGCCCTGTGCCCGAATGCCGCCCGCCGCTCCCTGTGCCCGAATGCCGCCCGCGCCGCCGGCACGGCAATCAGCCAGTCCAGGTCTGGTTCCACGCTCAGCCGGCACGCGGCGGCCCTCGTTTGCCGTGCCAGCCGCGCTGGGCCGAGCCCGAGCACCCGCAGAAAACTCGTGTCGACACGACTCGACGGGCGGCCGGGCATCGGGCGTCAGGGCAGGGGCTTGTCCCAGACACCCACCGCGACCTGGATCCGGCGACTGGTGTCGTCGTCCCAATCCACGTCCAAACCCTGCGAACGCAGCGCCTGCGCGACTGCGCGACCGGCCAGGACGCGGCTCAGCTCCGTTGCCTCTTCTTGGGCCGACACGTCACCGGCATCGGCGCGCGCCCGCAGCTGCGGGTCCAGGTCAGGAGCTGGCGCGAAAATGCCGTAGGACAGGAACAGGTCCTCACCCGCCGTCGCGAGCCGAGTCGCGTCCTGCTGGTGGAAGAACGTATAGCCCCAGTCCCTCTGGGCCTGCGGATCGGCGCGCTCATCGCCGATCTCGGCGTGACCGCAGGTCTGACAGCAGGTGAAGTTCATCCGGGCCACAACCCCCTGCTCGGCCAGGACATCGAACGCCCGCTGCACCCGGTGATAGGTCCCCGGGCCCGTCATGGCCCGCACCTGGGCCCGTCGCACCTCGATCACGGCGTCGACCGCTGCGGCCGGACGCGGGTCATCCTCGGGGAGATCGAGGTACTCCCCGACCTGCTCAATGGCTTCCTCGCGAGTGAGGAATGCCGGGATCACCGCCTCGCGCGCGGCCTCGTCGATGTCGTCCTGGGTCACCTCACCCTCGGGGCCAGGCTGCGGTGTCGAGGGCAGGTCGCGGCGGAAGCGGTCGAAAATCCCCATGAGCCGACCTTAGCCAGCCCTCGGCAGCGCCAGCCCCGTCAGGTTGCCCGTCCATCGGGTGTGTCCTGCGCCGCTGGCACGGCAATGGCCCGACCGCTGGCTCCCTCCACGCTCAACCGCCAGGCGCTGGGCCTCGTTTGCCGTGCCAGCCGCACCGACCAGCTGGCCACACAGCACTGGAGCAATGAGCGGCGGCGCTTGGCCAAGAGCGGCGCGAGAACTGGTCTGTGGACAACCGGGATCGACCTCGCGGCTCCGGCAGGCTGGGCGGGTGACCGTGGCCGACACCCTCACCGCCCTCGGCGGAGTCGCGACCTGGGCCGCCTTGCGCCAGCATCACAGCGCGCGGGCAGTCCGCCGCGCTGCGGGTGGCGAAATCGTCCGGCTCACCCGTGGTCGGTATGCCGTGCCGAGCGTCGTCGAGCACCCGCGTGAAGCGGCCCGGCTTGGGGGAGCCCTGTCGCACCTGAGCGCTGCGCTGTCCTACGGATGGAAGGTCAAGACCTCCCCCGACGCCGCCCACGTCACGGTAGCTCGCAAACGGCGAGTCCGGGCCGAGCACGCCGTCGGGGTGGCCCTGCACCATGCCGACCTGGATGAGGCGGACCTCGACGTGTCCACACTCGCCCAGGCCGAGTCACCAGGCCCAGGCGTGGCTCGGACCTCAGCGCTGCGGACCGTCATGGACTGTGCTCGGGCGCTGCCGTTCGACGAAGCCCTGACGGTGGCCGACTCAGCATTGCGCGCCCGCGCCGTCTCCCAAGCTCAGTTGGCCGCTGCGGCCGCGAAAGCGCGCGGACCGGGATCTGCTGCAGTGCGCCGGGTGGCGGCCTTTGCCGATGCGCGGTCGGCAGGCCCTTTGGAGTCCGTATTGCGCGCGCTGGCGATCGAGTGCGGCCTCCGTCTCACGCCCCAGTTGGCTATTGCTGAGCCAGGCATCTATGCCATCGCCGACCTGGGCGATCCCCTCCTCCGCCTCGTCCTTGAGGCCGAGGGCTACCAAACCCACGGCACCCGATCAGGACTGCGGCGCGACTGCCGACGGCATACCGAGTTCGCCGTGATCGGGTGGACATCCCTGCGCTACGCCTACGAGGACGTCATGTTCGAGCAGGATTGGGTGCGTTGGACGCTGATGACCTGGCTCTGCACCCGCGCTGGACTGCCCACTCCGGCGGCGCCGCGCCGGCGCAAGTTCGCCGCCTGAGCTCGGTCCTGGCATTGACGCCGGCGAAGGTCGCCATCTGAGCTCCGCCGGCACGGCAAAGGCCCAGGCACAGGCCCGCTGCACGCTCAACAGCACGCGCTGACAACCCGATTGCCGTGCCAGCCGCACCGACCAGCTAGCCACAGCGCGCTGGAGCAGTGAGCAGCGGGGCGCCGGGCCAAGAGCGGCAGGGCGGCTGCGAGGCCAGCACCAGCCGCCTCGGCCACACCTCGCAGCCCGAGCACCTCAGGGCAGGGTGGTCTCCATGACATAACCATCGGCCGTCGCCACGATCACCGGCTCCACCTGGTCCATCTGCGGGACGTCGGCGAGGAACTCCCCGACGCTGGCAAAGCCCGCAAGCTGCTCGAGGTTGACGATGGTCGGCGGCATGAGTCGCAACGTGCCCGCCTCCCCGGCGGCGAGAATGTCGCGCGGCCGCCCCCAGCCCTCCGCCTCGGTCTCAGCCGTCTCGCCGAGGGCTCGCTGCCCAGCCGGCATCCGGGCCGCGAAGAACCATGTGTCGTAGCGCCGCGGCTCCATCGCCGGGGTCAGCCACCGCCCCCGAGGCCTCAGATCGGCGACCTCGACCCGCACGCCGCACTCCTCCTCGACCTCTCGGACCGCCGCGCCCAGCACCGACCGGGCCGGCTCCGCCGTCAACCCGAGCTGAGCAGCCTGCGCCGCCAGCACGGCCTCGTCGATGTCAGTCTCGTCATCGGCCGGATCGACCCGGCCGCCGGGGAAGACGACCATGCTCGCCGCGAAAGCCATCGTCGATGCGCGCCGCTGCATGAACACCTCCGGCCCCTGGCCACCATCGCGCACGAGCAGGACGCTCGCGGCCACCCGCGGCACCGCCGTCGGCGACCCAGAAGCAATCCATTGCCGGACGTGCTCGTCGAACGATGGCGACAACTCGGTCCCGAAGGTGCGCGTCACCGGCACGGCATTCCCCGACCGGCCACGCCCACGACCCTCGGCCCGAGCACCCCCACCGCGAACATGTTCAGACCGCGACCCGGACGACGACCTCGACCTCGACGGCCGCATCGAGCGGCAGACCGGACACGCCGACCGCGGATCGCGCATGCACCCCCGCATCACCAAAGGCTGCCCCGAGCAACTCGCTGGCGCCGTTGGCGACCATCGGCTGCCCCGTAAAGGACGGATCGGACGCGACGAACACGACGACCTTGACGACCTGTTCAACCCGGTCGAGGTCGCCGATGACGGACTTGATCGCCGCGATCGCGTTGAGGGCGGAAGCCGAGGCCAACTGTTGGGCGACCTGGGGATCCACGAGCCCCTCGCCGACCCCGACCTTGCCGATCGCCGCCATCACACCGCCGACCATGGGCAGCTGGCCCGAGGTGTAGACGTGGTTGCCGTCGAGCACGGCCGGCACATAGGCCGCGACGGGCGGGACAACCTCCGGCACGACGAGGCCGATCTCGGCCAGTCGATCGTCGACGACGCCCACTGCTCAGGCCTTCGCGCGCTTGAGGTACGCGACGAGGTTGCCCTCGGGCATCACGAGCACCTGGACCAGCTCCCACCCGTCCTGGCCCCACTGGTCGAGGATCTGCTTCGTCGCGTGGACGATGAGCGGCACCGTCGCGTACTCCCATTGCTGCATGCCCTGCACCCTATTCCCCACCGACAGCGCCGAGGCATTCGACGTGGTCGCCGTTACGGTGACCGTATGCCGCCCGCTGCCCCCTCCCGCACCGAAGTGACCGGGCCGCTCGCGACGGATCTCTATGACGTCTGGGAGCCCGAGCCCGGACGTGCGCGGGGGCTCACTGTCGCGCTCATCCACGGCGGCTATTGGCGCGCCACCTACGACCGGTCCTATCTCCAGCCCCTGGCGGATGGGCTCGCCCACGACGGATTCCACGTCGCCAATCTCGAGTACTCCCGCATCTCCATGCCGCGCGGCGGCTGGCCCGGCACCGGCGACACCGTGCGCGAGCGCCTCGACGCGGTGCGGGCAGACGAGCACCTCCCCGATCGGGTCATCGTGGTGGGCCACTCCGCTGGCGGTCACCTCGCGCTCTGGTTGGGATCGCAGGGGCGGGCGCCGTGGCTCGTGGGAGCAGTCGGCCTGGCTCCGGCAGCGGATCTCGCTGTGCTGCAACGGCTTCGGGTCAGCGATGACGTGGCCGAGCTCCTGGTCGGCTGTGCCCCCAACGTGTGTCCGGAGCAGTGGGCCGATGCCGATCCCGCCGTCCAGCGGCTCGATGTCCCCGCGGTGGTCCTCGTCGGCGGGCAGGACGAGGACCTGCCCGAGGCGGTGGTCGACGGCTGGGTTGATCGCCGAATGCCGACCGAGATCGTCCGCGTCCATCGCCTCGCCGAGGCCGACCATTTCGACCTCGTCGACCCCGGGCACCGCGCCTACCTGCTCCTGCTCGCCGAGATCGAGGAACTGGCCCTCGCTAAGGGCCAGGCTGCGGACAGTCCCTAGGCTGGTCCGGTGACATCTCCGTCGGTCGAGTCCGCGTTCGCCGATACCCGTCTGCATGTCGTCACCGGCAAGGGCGGCGTGGGCAAGACGACGGTGGCCGCCGCGCTCGGGGTGGCGCTGGCCGCGCAGGGCAAGAAGGTGCTCCTCGCCGAAGTCGAAGGTCGTCAGGGCATCAGCCAGATCTTCGATGTCGCCCCGCTCGGGGTGGAGGAGGTGCGGCTGCTCGCCGATCCCTCTGGGGGCGAGCTGTGGGGGCTCTCGGTTGACGCCAAGGCGGCGCTCCTGGAGTACCTGCAGAAGTTCTACAAGCTCGGCCGCGCCGGCTCGGCCCTTGACAAGGTCGGGGCGACGGACTTCGCCACCACGATCGCGCCAGGCGTGCGCGACGTGCTGCTCATCGGCAAGGTGTATGAGGCGGCGGGCCGACGCATCGGGCGACGTGGACAGGGCGAGTTCACCTTCGACGCGATCGTGCTCGATGCGCCGCCGACCGGTCGGGTGGGTCGCTTCCTCGGGGTGAATGCCGAGGTCGCGGACATCGCTCGCATGGGCCCAATCAAGAACCAGGCGGAGTCGATCGACCGGGTCCTGCATCAGCGCACGACCCGCGTCCATCTGGTGACGCTGCTCGAGGAGATGCCCGTGCAGGAGACCCTCGATGCCGTGGCCGAGTTGTCGGCCGCCGGCTTCGGACTCGGGACGATCGTCGTGAATGCCGTGCGCTCACCCCTCCTCGATGACGACCAGCGCGCTGCCCTCCTGGCCCTGGGCAGCCCGCCTGCGGCCGACGGACCGATGGCCGATGCGGTCCGGGCCGACCTGGCGAGCGTCGGCGTCCGGGCGACCGGACCGATGGTGCGCGGACTCCTCGCGCAGGGCCAGGCCCACGCCCTGCGGCTGGATCTCGAGGCAGCGATGTTCACCCAAGTGAGAGCCGCGGGCATGCCGGTGGCGACTCTGCCGGACCTCACCGATGGGACCGATTCCGGCGGGGTGTGGATGCTCGCCGAGAATCTCTTGGACCAGGGGGTCCGGTGATGGCCGGTCGGTCTGACGGTTTCGACGTCGACCTGTTGATCGCCGACCCCGGGATCGGCGTCATCGTGTGCTGCGGCGCCGGTGGGGTTGGCAAGACGACGACCGCCGCGGCCATTGCCCTGCGGGCAGCCGAGGCCGGGCGCCGCGTCGTGGTCCTCACGATCGACCCAGCCCGTCGGCTCGCCCAGGCGCTCGGGCTGGGCGAACTCGACAACACTCCCCGCCCCGTGCAGGGCATTCACACCGCTGGGGGTGGGCGCCTGGACGCCATGATGCTCGACATGAAGCGGACGTTCGATGACGTCGTCATCGCTCATTCGCCCCCGGACAAGGCCGCCCAGATCCTCGCCAATCCCTTCTACCAAGCGGTGTCGAGCTCGTTCGCCGGCACCCAGGAGTACATGGCCATGGAGAAGCTCGGGCAGCTGAGGGCCCAGGCCCTGCGCGAGCACTCCTGGGACCTCATCGTCGTCGACACCCCGCCATCTCGATCGGCGCTGGACTTCCTCGATGCGCCAAGCCGACTGGGGTCATTCCTCGACGGCCGCTTCATCCGGCTGCTCATGGCACCGGCCCGCGCAGGCGGGCGCGCGGGCATGCGGGTGTTCTCCGTCGGGATCGACCTCGCGACCAAGACCCTGAGCCGGGTCCTCGGCGGCCAGATGCTCACCGACGTCCAGACATTCGTCGCCGCCTTGGACACGATGTTCGGGGGGTTCCGCGAGCGCGCGGAGGTGACCTACGCCCTGCTCAAGGAGCCGACGACGGCATTCGTTGTCGTGACCAGTCCCGAGCGCGACGCCATGCGAGAGGCGGCCTACTTCGTGGACCGGCTGGCCGCGGACTCGATGCCGCTGGCCGGAGTGGTCGCCAACCGCGTCACCGTGCCCATCGCGGCGACGCTGACGGGGTCACGAGCGGCCGCCGCCGCCGATGCGTTGGCGGACCGCGCCGACGACAACAGCGAGGGCACAGGCAGCGGCCCCTCGCTGACGGTGGCGCTGCTCGACCTGCACACGGAGCTGTCCGCCGTTGCCGGGCGACACGCAGCCGCGATCGAGCGTTTCCGCGCGAGCCATCCTCGGGTGGGCGTCCGGATCGTGCCCGCGGCCGCAACCGACATCCACGACGTCGCAGGCCTGCGTTCGGTCGGCGCCGCCCTTTCGGCCTGAACGCTCGCTGAGATCTGAACGCTTGTTCAGATCGCGATCATGGGGGGGACTTGCTTGGCGGCACCGAGGTACGCACGCCAGCTCTCCACGTCGGGGCGCCGGCGCAACAGTGCACGCCGTTCTCGCTCGGTCATGCCGCCCCAGACCCCGAACTCGATGCGATTGTCGAGGGCATCGGCCAGGCACTCGGCAACGACAGGGCAGGTTCGGCAGACCAACTTGGCGGTGCGCTGGGCACGACCTTGCACAAAGAGTGCGTCGGGGTCAGACCCGGCACACAGCCCCTTTTGCGACCAGTCGCTCGCCCAGCCACGAGGGGCTGCGTCGACTACAACACCCATGTCCCTGCTCCTCCTGCACCAACACCCTTTGGGCGTCCTCCCCACCAGCCGCGAGGCTACGTGCCGCCCCTGGCTCGCGTCCACCCCGAACGCGTGTGAATCCCCCGCCGCGCTCGTTGCCCTGATCTGGCAAATCGGTCCCTCCCAGGACCCCGGGTTACCCTAGCAGCCATGGAAAGCCGAACCCACGGGGTGGCCCGCGTGCTCAGCCTTCTCGGGGGATTCGTCGTCCTGAGTTGCGTGGCTGGTCTGCTCTTGGCCGGACTGGCGATTCCGGCTGTTGGCGCGGCCGGGAGTGCCGCCAAGGGCGGGGTCGAGACCTTCGACAACCTGCAGGGGGACTTCAACATCAGCCCGCTCGCGCAGGGCTCCAAGATCCTCGACGCCAACGGCCAGACCATCGCCAACCCCTACGACGAGAACCGCATCGTGGTCCCGCTGGATCAGATCTCACCCTGGATGGCCAAGGCGCAGATCGCGATCGAGGACAGCCGCTTCTACACCCACGGCGGCTTCGACCTGCGGGGCTTTAGCCGGGCCCTGTTCGGCAACCTGCGCGGGGGTGAGGTCCAGGGTGGCTCCACCCTCACGCAGCAGTACGTCAAGATCACGTTGCAGGAGAATGCGCTGCGTCGCGACGACGAGGAGGCCGCCCGGGCGGCGACCGAGGTCTCCTACATGCGCAAGCTCCAGGAGCTCAAGTACGCCCTGGACGTTGAGAAGAACTACACCAAGGACCAGATCCTCGGCGGCTACCTCAACCTGGTCTATTACGGCGACCAGGCCTACGGCGTCGAAGCGGCGTCCGAGAACTACTTCGGCATCTCCGCAAAGGACCTGGACCTGAACCAGGCCGCACTGCTCGCCGGCATCGTCCAGCAGCCCACGGCATTCAACCCCGTCCTGCACCCCGAGGCGGCAGAGGGCCGTCGCGGCGAGGTCCTGGATCGGATGGTCGCCACGGGGGCGGCAACCCAGGAAGAGGCCGATGCCGCCAAGGCCGTGCCGGTCGCCGACATGATCCACAAGAAGCCGGTGCAGGGCGTCTGCCAGCGCTCAACGCAGCCGTATTTCTGCGCCTACGTCCTGGCCTGGTTGAAGAACTCGCCGCAAATGGCCGCACTGGGGGCCACGCCCGCCGAGCGGGAGAAGAACATCAACCAGGGCGGGCTGACGATCCAGACCACGCTCAACCCGGACGTGCAGCAGCAGACCCTGGCCAACCTCCTCGAAGCCGTGCCAACCGAGAACGATCAGGGACTCGGGGGCGCGGCGACAGTCATCGAGCCCGGCACCGGCAAGATCCTCGCGATGGCCCAGACCTCGGCCTTCGCCAACCAGCAGGTCAACTGGAACGTGGACGAGATCTACGGCGGCGGGCCATATGGCTTCCAGTTCGGCTCGACGGCCAAGATGTATGCACTGGTGACGGCGCTTGAGCGAGGCGTCCCCGTGAACAGCGACATCTATGCCCCGATGGCTGGTGTGGGACGCCCGGCGACGTTTAAGCGCAGCCTGGTCCACGACGACTGCGGCATGGACCAGGACTGGAAGGTCCAGAACGACTACACCACCGGCGGCGAGATGTCGCTGCGCACGGCGACGGCCAACTCGGTCAACACGGCATTCGCGCAGCTCGTCCTCGACCTTGGCGCCTGCTCGGTGCGGGACACGATGACCAAGATGGGGCTGCACACGAGCAGCGGCGAGCCGGTCGAGCCGGTCATCGCCGCCATCACGCTCGGCGCGGCGACGACGACCCCGATGACGCTGGCGTCGTCGTACGCCACCCTCGCCGCCCAGGGGACCTACTGCGAGCCGATGCCGATCACCTCGATCACCACCTTCGACGGCAAGGCCATCGAGTTCCCGGATCGAACCTGTTCATCCGTGATCGACCCTGACGTGGCCAACGGCGTCACCGAGCTCCTGCAAGGGGTGTTGACCAACGGCACCGCCGGGGGCACGTACTACGGGGACCTCCCGGCGGTCGGCAAGACGGGGACGACCGATGAGCACAACCAGTCGTGGTTCGTGGGCTACTCGATGCGCGCCTCCAGCGCAGTCTGGATCGGCAATGTCGAGCCCAACGAACCCGATGGCTCGCTGAAATCCCTCAATGGCAAGTGCTTCGGTGTCTACGGCTGCCAGGGCAACGTCTTCGGTGGCACGATCGCCGCTCCGGTGTGGGGCAAGATCATGGCCGCCGCGGACTACGGCCTTACCTGGCAGGACTTCCCCGCGCCGTCGGCGCGCGTTCTCAACGGCAACCTGATCTCGGTGCCCAACGTCGTGGGCATGGACCCCGCGTCGGCGCTGGCGCGACTCCAGGCCGCCGGGTTCCGGGCCGTCGTGGATGGCTCGGTCGACAGCAGCGTGCGGGCCGGCCTGATCGGCGCAATGACGCCTCGGGGTCAGGCGGTCGCGGGAGCAACGATCCATCTGTCGACCTCGACAGGTCGAGGGCCCGAGCCCGATCCAACTCCCACGCCTGAGGCCAGCGCCACCACCGCACCCGCCACCGGCTAACGCGTTGTCCCAGGGCCAGTGTCGACGCTGGCCCTGGGGCGGGCGCCGTCGGGCGGCGCCGTCAGAGGCTGAGGGCTGCCTTCACCGCGGCGGCGACCCGGCCACCGTCGGCGCGACCCGCCACGGCGGCCTGTGCCACCTTCATGACCTGACCCATCTGTGCCATGCCGACGGCTCCGGCCTGAGCGACGGCGTCCCGCACGATGGTCTGCAGCGTGTCGTCGTCGAGCTCGGCCGGCAGATAGGCCTGGAGCACCTCGAGCTCGGCGGCCTCGGTCGCGGCGAGCTCGGGGCGACCCGCGTCCTGGAATGCCGCCTGGGCCTCCTTGCGCTTCTTGGCCTCCTTGGCGATGACTTTGAGCACCTCGTCGTCGGTGAGTTGCCGGGCCTCGTCGCCGGCGACCTCCGCGGTGGTGACCGAGGCCAGGGTCATCCGCAGCGTGCCCGAGCGCACCTTGTCGCGGGCCCGCATCGCGTCGTGCAGGTCGTGCTGGAGGCGGGCCTTGAGGGTGTCGGTCATGCCGCCAGTCTCGCATTGGGAATGCCGCGGGGTCGTCCGGGTTTTCGCTGACGGCATTCCTCCTTGGACAATGGAGGGATGAGCAGAGCATGGCGCACGACGGCCCGAGCGGGCGGGGGGATCCTCGCCGCCGGTGTCGCGGGCGTCGCCTACGCCAGTCTCATCGAGCGCAACTGGTTCGCCCTGCGGCGCTTCACGGTCCCGGCGCTGCCTGCGGGGGCGCGGCCGATCCAGATCCTGCAGGTGAGCGACCTGCACGTCGTCCCCGGGCAGCGCCGCAAGATCGAGTGGGTGCGGGGGCTGGCGGCACTCGAGCCCGACTTCGTCATCAACAGCGGCGACAACCTCTCTCACCTGGAGGGGGTGCCGTCGGCCTTGGCGGCGATGGGGCCGCTGATGGAGTTTCCGGGGGCGTTCGTGTTGGGGTCCAATGACTATTACGCCCCGACACCTAAGAACCCTGCGGTGTATCTCACGTCGCGTTACGCGCAGGGATCGACGGCTCGGGCGACGCTGCCGACCGGTGAGTTGGTCGACGGCATGCGGGCGGGTGGCTGGCTGGATCTGACGAATGCCGCCGCCCTTGTGCCGTGGGGCGAGCTGACGGTCGACCTGCGGGGCGTCGACGATCCGCACATCGCGCGCGACGACTATGCGGCTGTGGCGGGCCCGACCGACGCCAGGGCCGACCTGCATGTCGGGCTGCTGCATGCGCCGTATCAGCGCGTGCTCGACGCGATGGTGTCGGACGGCGCGGAGCTGCTCATTGCTGGCCATACCCATGGCGGGCAACTGGCTATCCCGGGGTACGGGGCGCTGGTGACCAACTGCGACCTGGACACCTCCCGCGCCAAGGGGATGTCTCGGTGGTGGTCGGGTGCGGGGTTGGCTCCCGGTCGTGCGGAGCCGTCGGCTGCAGCGCCGGCCTCCGCGGCCTATCTGCACGTGTCGGCGGGGCTGGGCACGTCGCGATTCGCGCCGGTGCGCTTCGCCTGCCGACCGGAGGCGACGCTGCTGACGCTCGTGCCTGGGTCTGCCTGAGGCTGGGCGTTGCACACAGTGGGCACAGGTGCCGGCTGACGGGCTTGGCTGAGCGGCTTCTGACGAGCCGGGTGCCCACCGGCGCTGGTCCGATTTCGAGGGCGCGGCTCTGGTCGGCTATCCTCGGGGACGCTGTCGACCCCGGTCGGCGGCATGCCACGGGGTGTGGCGCAGCTTGGTAGCGCGCTTCGTTCGGGACGAAGAGGTCGCAGGTTCAAATCCTGTCACCCCGACATGGCAAAAGGCCCGCATCTGCGGGCCTTTTGCTATGAGGGGATCCTGGGGCCGCCCGGTCGTACATCGAGCGTGCCGAGGTAGACAGGAGCCTGGCGCACCGGCGCGGGAGGCGGTTCATTACCCTCACAAAGGGTCTAAACTGCATAAAGAACTACAACACTATCTAGTTTAGACCGTCTGTGAGGGCTTCTGGTGCACTCGTTCGTCGACCTTGACCGAGTCCTCGGCGTGGTACCAGCTCCCTTGGTCATGACGCTGCGCGACATCGACCGCGGTCAAGGCAGCGAGGGCCTGTACCTCAACCAGGTGCCCGACCTCCTCACCGAGCTGGCCAACCGCGCTCGGGTCGCGAGCATCAACGCGTCGTCTGCCCTCGAGGGCGTCGTCGTCAAGAACCGCAGCCGTGCGGCCGCCATCATCGCCAACAAGCCCATCGAGCTGCGCACCCGCAGCGAACAAGAGTTCGCCGGCTACCGCGGTGCGCTCGACTATCTTTTCGCCGAGGACTGGCGCCCCCTGAACGTCGGTCTGCTCCTCCACCTGCACCGGCTGCTGTTCGCGGATACCAAGGCCACTCCTGGGATCTTCAAGCAGAGCGACAACCTTGTCGTCGACCGGTCTCCCAACGGGGTCCAGACCGTCCGGTTCACGCCCGTCCCTGCCGCCCGCACCGAGTCCTACGCCGCCGACCTCATCGACCGTTACACCGATGCCGTCAAGGCAAACCAGCACCACCCCGTACTCCTCGTCGGCCTCTTCGTCCTCGATCTGCTCATCATCCACCCGTTCGACGACGGCAATGGTCGGGTGGCGCGCGCGCTGACAAACGCCCTCCTCGCCGAGGCCGGGTACGGGGTCGGCCGCTACGTGTCGCTCGAACAGCTCATCGCCGAATCTGCCGACGACTACTACCAGGCGTTGCTTGACTCAACCCACGACTGGAACGACCACGCAAACGACCCGTGGCCCTGGCTGGCGTACTTCAGCAAACTCCTCGCTCGCGGCTACGCCCGGTTCGCTGAGGGCGTCGCCGCCGATAGATCTGGAGGCACGAAATCGCAACGCGTCCGCGAGCACGTCCTGAGGCACGGTGCACCCATCTTCGCAATCTCCGATGTCAGAGCCGCGCTGCCCGGAATCAGCGATCCCACCATCCGACTCGTCCTCAACGAGCTAAAGGACGAAGGGCTCCTCCAGCCACAAGGCACAGGACGATCGGCCGTGTGGTTGCGTGTAACCACATAAGCCACTTCGCGCACTCCTTGCGGCAGATCCGGAGGCTGGGTCTGCGCCCGTGCCGCGCAGGAAACGCACCACACTGCCGCCGATCGTGCCGATTCGCGGGGCGTCGTTCGCGTGGGTCACGGCGGTGGTCGGCGCGCCCGGTTGCTCAGGCGTTGCGCTGCAGGTCGGCCACCTGCTCGCGCGCGGTGAACCCCGCCGCCAGGTAGGTGGACACGGCCACGGTGTTGGAGCTCTCGGCGCACACGATGGCGCTTGAGGACTGCATCTGGCGCAGAGCACAGGCGGCGGCCACCGTGATGGCCACCCCATACCCGCGTCCGCGGTGGTCGCGATGCACTCCCATGGGCTCGATCAGCCCAGGCCGGCCTGGCCCAGCCGACCACACGGTCGCGACGGCGACGGCGTCGTCACGGTCGTCGAACGCGGCCAGGCTGGTGGCCCGTTCGTAGAATGGGCCATTGGCCATGGTCGGCCACCAGTCGCGGAAGTCACGCCGGTCCTGCTCGGTGAACGGTGTGCCCTTAAACGCTGACCAGTGGACGGCTACCCAGGGGTCGACCCGGTCCGGCCCGATCGCCTCAATGCGCACCCCAGCTCTGACGATTGGGCCCTGGTCCACGGCACTGGAGAGGTCCCGATGCAATGGAGAGTCGGCCAAGTGTCCCCGTTTCCGACCGGCCACAGCGACGGGAGCCGGAGAGTCGGCCACGTGTCCCCTTTTCCGACCGACCACAGCGACGGGAGCCGGAGAGTCGGCCAGATGTCCGCATTGACGACCTGCCATGACGACTGGAGCGACGGCGAGGGGAAAGATGCCGATGTTCGCCATCGCGAGCAGGCCAGCCGACGACCCTGCATGCGCGTCACTTCGCTTTGCGGGCGGGTCCGGCCGGACGACACGGACGAGTCACTCCGTCGGTGTTCCCCCACGGGACCTCTCCCGGCGGCAACGGGCGTCACCGACCACCCGCAGCGGCCTCGCTGCCGGTGGTGTCAACGACCGGCCTCGTCGATGCTGTGCCCACGCGGCGAAACCCTCGCCCCCGGCTGCCGCACTAGCGAACGCGCAGGTCTGACCACGCGCTGATCGAGCACTGGTTGTCGTCATTGCAGCCAGTGGCGATCGCCGTGCCGTCGGCGCGCAGGCCGAGGGTGTGCTGGGAGCCTGCAGCGATGCCGACAATGTCGCTCCAGGCCCGGACATCGCATTGGCCGTCCTGGTTATTGCCCACGGCCAGGAGCTGACCCGCTGCCGTGAGGCCGACGGTGTGATAGCTGCCCGCCGCAACCGCGACCACCTCGCGCCACTCGGTCACGCCGAGCGCGCCGGTCGATGGATCGCCAGCCCCGACGACGCGCCCGTCTGTCGTGACGCCCACCGTGTGCAGATAGCCGGCTGCGATGCCTGCAAGCCGGGTCCAGCCCGCCACCTCGCACTGGCCTCGACGGTTAGACCCGACCGCAACAGCCGTCCCATCGGCCCGGACCCCGACCGAGTGCCAGTCACCGCACGATGCAGAGACGACCTCCCGCCACCCGTGGACGTCAAGCGCGCCCTCCGTGCGCCGACCGGCCGCCAGGACAGTCCCATCGCTGCGTAGACCCAGCGTGCGCCGCCATCCGGCCGCGAGCCCCACGACCCCGGTCCACCGGTTTACATCGCACTGGCCATCCCCGTTCCAGCCGGTCGCCAGGACGGTCCCGTCGCTGCGGAGCCCCACCGTGTGGGACCGGCCGGTGTTGCGGGACGTGTGAACGCTGCCGGCCGCCAGGGCCACCACATCCACCCACCCATCGACGTCGACCTCGCCGGCCGCCCCGTTCCCCACGGCAAGCACCGTGGCGTCGCCACGCAAACCCACCGAATGCCGTCGACCCGCGGCCAGGCTGGTCCACCCCACGGACTCATTCACAGCCGGATCATGCCAGCGGCTGATCAGGTTGTGCGCGCAGTGCGGCGAATCACTCGCCCGAGCCCCGTTCGGCACGTGCGGCGTGCCAGGGTCGACGTGATCACGCGTGATTGTTGCGCTCAAGCCTGCCTGCACCGGACGCTACTGGTGCCGCGCTGCACGCAGCCGGCACGCTACGCCCCCGGACCTGAGGACCCAGACGATGACGACGCCAGCTCTGCTCGACCGCCTGCGCACCCTGTCGACGACCAGCCTGGTCGATGCTGCCCCCACGCTGCGCATCCTGCCGCTGCGCCTGCGGCCGGTCGCTCCCGGTGGTCATTTCGCCGGACGCATCGTCACCGCGCGCGCCAACCGCGACCTGATGTCGGTCATCCATGCGCTGCGCGAGTCCGGTCCCGGGGACGTGCTCGTCGTCGATGCCGGAGGTGAGGACCGCGCGGTCGCGGGCGAGCTCTTCGCCACCGAAGCCCATCGTCGAGGCCTCGCGGCACTGGTCATCCTCGGCCGTTCCCGCGACACCGCCACCCTGGCGCAGCTGCCGATGCCGATCTGGTCGACCGGGCATGCCCCCAACGCCTACCCGGCAAAAGCCCTGCCGAAGACCGGGATCGCCCTGTCCTTCGACGAGGTCACCATCGAGCCGGGCGAGCTCATCGTCGGCGATGACGACGGGCTCGTCGTCGGATCGGAGAGCGAGTTCGCCGCCGCAATCGACGGTGCTACCGCCATCGAAGCCCGGGAGAAGGGCCTGCAGGCTCAGCTGCTCGACGGCACGTCCCTGTTTGACCTGATGAACTACGAGGAGCATCTCGCTGCCTTGCGTGAAGGGCGACCGGGAGGCCTCGCCTTCGGCTGATCGCACCGCAACGGTGCACGATGGTTGCGTCGAGGTGGGCCGAGCCTCACCTTGGCGCTCACGGCATTCACCGTCCGTTGTCGCCCGCCGACCCGAGGAGTCCCTGACATGACCGCGTTCGCCCGCCGAGCCCAGCGGATCCAGCCCTCGGCCATTCGCGAGTTCCTCTCCCTCGCCGGCGACCCGCGGATCACGTCCTTCGCCGGCGGCTACCCGGACCCGACGCTGTTCCCCATCGACGAGCTCCACAAGATCTACGACGAGCTGCTCACCGCGGACAACGCGGCCGCGCTGCAATACACGGCCTCGGACGGGCTCCCTGAGTTGCGCGCCTTGGTCGCGGCCCGCCTCACGGCCGACGGAATGCCGTGCGCTTCCGATGATGTCCTCATCACGCAGGGCGGCCAGCAGGGGCTCGACCTCACGGCCAAACTGTTCATCGACCGCGGTGACGTGATCGTCACCGAGCGCCCCACGTTCCTCGGCGCGATCATCGCCTTCAACCCATGTGAGCCCGACTACTGCTCGGTGCCGATGGACGACGACGGCATGGACACGGACGCCCTTGAGCAAGTGCTGCGCACCACGCAGCGAGTCAAGCTCATCTACACCGTGCCGGACTATCAGAACCCCACGGGCCGCACCATGAGCCTGGCCCGTCGGCAACGACTGGTGGAACTCGCGAACGAGTACGACGTCGTCATCCTCGAGGACACGCCCTATCGCGAGCTGCGCTACGAAGGCTCCCGGCTGCCGACGATCAAGAGCCTGGACACGCAGGGACGGGTGGTCCACCTGGGCTCCTTCTCCAAGATCCTCGCCCCCGGGCTGCGGCTCGGCTGGGCCCTGGCGACACCGGAGATCCGCGAGAAGCTCGCGCTGCTCAAGCTCGCCGCCGACACCCAGAACGGCACGCTCAACATGCGCGCAGCCGCGGCCTATCTCAGCGGGTTCGACATCGAGGCTCACATCGCCGACATGCTCCCGACCTACCGGCACAAGCGGGACCTGATGCTCGCCACCATGGCCGAGCACTTCCCCGACCGGATCACCTGGACGGCGGCCCAGGGCGGGCTGTTCACGTGGGTGACGTTCCCCGAGCGGCTGGATGCGGCGGCATTCCAACGCGACGTGCTCATCCCCCGGGCCGGCGTCATCGTCGTGCCGGGTGCGCCGTTTTTCGCTGACCATCCCGAGGGGCATCACGCCCGGATGAGTTACTCCGGCGTGCCCGACGACCGGCTTGTCGCCGGGGTGACGGCGATGGGAGCGCTGCTCACCGAGGCACTCGCCTGACGTGGTGCATGCCGCCCGCGGCCTGCAGGCGGGCGCGATCGTCGGGGCGTCTCCCCGGCGGGTGGGGAACATCGCTGGGGTGGTGGCCCCAGCGATGTTCCCCAACTATCCGCAACGGCTCACGAAAGCCGACGATCCGGGCCTGACCACATAGCGATTCATCCCTGAGTCCTCGCCATGGGGTATCGCGAAGCGGCGTTCAGCGATCGACAGGTCATCGGGCCCAGGTCCCCACACTGACAGCCTTGGGCGACAGGGCTCGCGCTTGAGCGATTTCGGCGGTCGGCCCCATGGGCAGGGCCTGGACGATGCGCACCACGCGGGGGTACTCGTAGGCGGCGACCCGCTCCTTGGCGAACTCGCGGATCTCGTCCTCGGTCGCCGAGGCTCCCGGGGAGCAGGGTGACCACGGCCGCGACCTTCTCGCCGTCGATGCCGTGTGGCATTCCGACCACGGCAGCTCTCGTGACGGCCGGGTGCTTGCGCAGCATCTCATCGATCTCGGTAGACGTTGTAGCCACCCCGAATGATCATGCCCTTGGCTCGTTCAACGATGAACCTCACCGGACCGCTGGAGATGCACCGCGTCGGCGCGGCCCTCGCGATGAGCCCAATAGTCCGCCGATGTCATGCGGGAGGGGATGCCCAAGATGTGCGATCTCTTCGTCGCCCGCTGGATCCGCGAGCGGGGGCAGCTCTACGACGGGGACGCGACCCAGGCCGAGTCCGAGGCCCACCTCGATGTCATCCGGTCAGTCGCCTGGCAGTCCGCCGCTCACGTGACGGCCGACGAGATCGGTGCCGCCGTGGCCAGTACCGATGAAATCCGGCCGAATGCCGCCCGGATCGTCGCCGACGCCGCCCTGCCAGCGGCCGGCTCAGGGTAAAACCGCCTCGTATTCTCTATGCACGCGGGCGGCCGCCCATCACACTGACCTCAACGGTCGGGAGGAGATGGTGGCCATGCGAACTCGGGGATTCGTGCTCCTGGTTTTCCTAGTTTCCCTTAGCGGCCTCAGCCTCGCGGGCTGTTCGCGCAGCGAGTCGTCCAGTCCCGCAGCGTCTGCCAGCGCCTCGGCCGCACAGGCATCAGCGCTGGTCACCTGCTCAAAAGTGGCTATGGCCATCGCGGAAGGCAACCTCACCACTGCAGAGACAGACCTGGCCAATCTGTCCGACATTCAGTGTCAGCCCGACCTCGCCGCCGTCATCACGGCTCAACGAGCCGAAGCTGCGACACTCGCGACCTCCGCCCTTGCGCCTGGCATCACCGACCGCGCGTCCGTCGCGCGGGCCGCCCTCGCCCTAGACAGCCAGAATGCCATCGCGCTGGCACTCGTGAGCCAGTTGCCGGACGCAGAGCCCTCGGACATTCCCGGCGTCATGGCGACACCCTCGCCGGTCGCCGCGGTGGCGGACGAACCCACCCCTCGCGAGACGATCACGACCGCGGCCACGACGAGCAGCGCCCCGCTAATCGCTGGCTCGATCGCGCTGCTGACGGGTGCGCTGCTCGGCCGCTTCCTCCCCTTTCCTTGGCTGCTCAAGCTGCGTCGGGGTCGCCGTGTCTTGGGCATCAGCGCACTAGTGTCGGGCGCCTACGTCTTCCTTGCTGTTTACGCCTGGCCAGTCCTGAGCGCCCCTGACTGGGGTGACGTGGGCGGTCCCGCCGCCAGCTTGGCCCGCTGGATCTTCGGTCGGGAGCACACCCGAGAGCCGTTCATCTGGCTCCTGGCGGCCATCGCCGGCGTGTTGGTGATGTTCTACCTGCGGTCAGCGGCAGCCTCCGTGGTCAAGGTGATGGGCGCGGGCGGCGACAACGGCAGTCTGGATTCAGCATTCGCCGATCTTGTGCTTTCTGAGATGCAGATCGTCGGAGGCAGCCGCCCAGCCGGGACCTTCGAGGTCGCGGGTGGGACAGACCTCCAGGCCGACATCGGAACGGCACTGGATCAGGTCTCCAACGCGGTGGTCAAAGTTGTGGTGGCGCTGTGGCGGATCGCGACCACCGGTCTCGGCGACCAGATCAGCGTCCAACTCGTCGGCACGGGTGCCCAGCGTCGGGCCCTGGTCCGGTTCCAGCGGGGCACCCGACTGCTCGACCACGGGTCGGTAAGCGCGGCACAATTTCTCCTAGACCAGGACAAACCCACCGAGGAAGAGACGCGCCACCAGGACCGGGACCTGGCCACTGGTATCGCTTCCCGTTTGGTGCTGGCCTCGCTCCGCGTCCGCCCCGGCATGGTCTGGCCAAAGCTTCGACGCGGACTCTACGGCGCAGAGCGTCCGAGTGCGGTGGCCTTGTGCGCGGTGGCGGAACGCCGTGTGGACCCGGCGACCCAGTGCGCACTCTTCGGGTCCGCCCTTCGCCAAGATCCACTCAACAAGGTGGCCAAGTTCGGCCTGGCAGTCACCCTCGCCCGCAGCCTGTCAACCGAAACAGGTGCTGTCGAAGACTGCTTGAGCAAACTGAAGGAAGTCGGTACCCCCCTCGCGAAGGAACCCCTCGGCCTACGAGCTCGATATGCCTCTGCGGCCATCCGAGTCAACATCTTTCACAGCGAACCGACCGAGCGCCAACGCGCCATGGACCAGTTGGTCGCCCTCCAGGACGATCTCCGACACTGGCGCGGTGACCGCGCCTTTCGTTGGCACCTCATGGACCTCGTCCGAACCGCTCTGCTGGCTCTCGAGGCGGTCCAGGGCCCGGCCCCGAATGCCGCCTGTGAAAGCCTCGTCACGGAAGCAGGTCTGCTCCGTCCCGACTGTGCCTTGAACATTGCCGGTGGCCTGGCAATGTACGCCGCCTACACCCAGGCAGCAGGGCCAGAGGTGCGGAAGGCGGCATTCACCGCCATGCGCACCGCTGGCCTGAACCCTTCCGGCAGGAAGGGCGTCGCAAAGGATCCATTGATCCAACTCCTGAAAGTGGGGTCCGAAGCAAACGCGAGGGAGTTCCGGGAGGTACTCAGGGAGTGGGGCCTTCTTAACGTGCCCTACACAGGCCTGGAGACGCTTGGCGCCGACACTGCCGCGATGCTGGCGCCCTGGTACCCGAAGCCTGCCGCCCTAAAGTCAGCGCTCGCCGGCCCAAGGCGCCCGGGCGGCAAACGGAACCCTGCGAGGCGCCTTTTGTCGAGCCCATCGAAAGACTGGTGGATCGGCGGGCTCGACTGGCTGAGCGTGGGTAACGAGATGGCCGTTATCAACCTGTACCAGCGCGCAGGCTTCATAAACGCGGCGAGCCTCGCCGGTGTCATCGACACCGTCGTCGTCGCGCGCCTGGCCATGGCCATCGACCTGTCCCCCACCCCGACCCCGCTCCCCACTCCGGCGCAACGCCAGGCCATGCGGCAGCTTCCGCCTGCTCCACCGCCGCCTGATTAGTCCGCCCCCGGATGAGTTACTCCGGCGTGCCCGACGACCGGCTTGTCGCCGGGGTGACGGCGATGGGAGCGCTGCTCACCGAGGCACTCGCCTGAGGCCGATGGGCGGGGCCTACCGTCAGGGTGGCGACCGATGGCTGGACTGCGGCTGCAGCGTCACCACGGCCTGGGTGCGTCGCACCAGGTCACGTAGGTCCTCGAGCCCGGACCCGGTGGCGCCCGCGGCGCGCGCCTGCACCAGGACGTTGCCGAGGGCTGTGGCCTCGACGGGTCCGGCGATGACGGGCCGGCCGGAGCGGTCCGCGATGGCCTGACAGAGCAACCGGTTCTGCGCGCCGCCACCGACGACGTGGATGACGTCGACGCGCCGCCCGGACAGCTCGGCGGCCTGGTTGACCGCGCGTACGAAGGCGACGGCCAGGCTCTCGACGATCGAACGAATGAGGGCCGGCCGCCCGGCCGGGACGGGCGCGTCGTGCTCAGTGCACCAGTCAGCGATGCGCGCGGGCATGTCCCCGGGTGGGACGAAGCGGGGGTCCTGCACGTCGAACACCGTCACGTCGCGCTCGGCTGCTGCGGCGTCCAGGAGGGCGGGCAGCTCGGCCTGACTCCCGGTGGGATCCCAGGCGCGCAGGGTCTCGCTGAGCAGCCACGTGCCCATGACGTTGGTGAGGAAGCGCACCGTGCGATCGACGCCGCCCTCGTTGGTGAAGTTAGCTTCGCGAGCCGCCTGCGTCACGACGGGCGCGTCGAGCTCGACCCCGACCAGCCCCCAGGTCCCGCACGAGATGTAGGCGGCATGAGGCGAGGCCATCGGGACGGCGACGACAGCCGAGGCGGTGTCGTGAGAGCCCACGGCGACGACCGGAATGCCGTGTGCCCCTACCTCCGCGGTGACGTCGCCAAGGACGGTGCCGGGGTCGACGAGATCACCCAGGAGCGACTCCCGGAGGGAGAGGCGCGCGAGCAGCTCGGCATCCCACTGCCCCGTCGCCGCCGAGAGCAGCCCGGTGGTGGACGCGTTGGTCCGCTCGGCCGCTCGGCGTCCCGTCAGCCAGAACCCGAGGAGGTCGGGCACGAGCAGGACGGCGTCGGCCTGCTCGACGAAGGGGTCAGCCGCAAGCTGGTAGAGCGTGTTGAACGGCAAGTACTGCAGGCCGTTGCGCCGGTACAGCTCCTCGCGCGAGACCCGCGTGTGCACGAGCGACGGGCCCGCGCCGCCACGAGTCTCGTCTCGGTAATGGAACGGCAGCGAGAGCAACCGATCACCCCGGAATAGCCCATAATCCACGGCCCACGAGTCGATGCCCACGGACGCGAGGCCACCCTCGCTCGCCGACTCGGTCACGGCCCTTCGCAGCCCCTGCAGCGTGCGCAGGTACAGCTCGGTCAGGTTCCAGTGCAGGCCGGACGGCAACCGGACGGGCTCGTTGGGGAAGCGCACCGTCGGATCCAGCGAGAGCGCGTCCGGCCCGACCCGCGCCACCATCACACGCCCGCTGGACGCCCCGAGGTCGACCGCGGCAACCCGGACCACACCGGCCATCAGCGCAGGAAGGCCGCGGCCACACCGGCATCGACGGGCACATGCAGCCCCGTCGTGTGCGAGAGGTCGCCCGCGGTCAAGGCATAGACGGCATTGGCGATGTGCTCGGGCAGCACCTCGCGCCCGAGCAACGTGCGCTGCGCGTAGAAGGCACCGAGGTCCTCCTCGGGCACTCCGTAGACCTTGGCCCGCTCGGCGCCCCAGCCCTTGGCAAAGATGCCCGAGCCGCGCACGACACCGTCGGGGTTGACGCCGTTGACCCGAATGCCGTGCCCGCCCAGCTCCGCCGCGAGCAGCCGCACTTGGTGGGCCTGATCAGCCTTGGCGGACCCGTAGGCGACATTGTTCGGCCCGGCGAACACGGCATTCTTGCTCGAGATATAGACGATGTCCCCGCCCATGCCCTGGTCGATCATCGCCTTGGCGCTGGCGCGCGAGACCAGGAACGAGCCCTTGGCCATCACGTCATGCTGGAGATCCCAGTCCCGATCGGTGGTCTCCAACAACGGTTTGGAGATCGACAGTCCTGCGTTGTTGACGACCAGGTCGACACCCCCGAAGGCGAGGGCGGTGGCGTCGACGGCACCCTGCACGGCATCCGTGGCGCTGACGTCGGCCTGCACGGCGACGGCCACGTCCGTGGTGCCGATACCGGTCGCCACGGCCTCGGCGGCCGCGAGGTCGAGATCGGCGACCGCGACACAGGCGCCCTCGGCAGCCAGGCGCTGCGCAATGGCCTTGCCGATGCCCGAGCCGGCACCGGTGACCAGCGCGACCCGGCCCGCGAGGGGTTTGGGCTTGGGGAGACGAGCCAGCTTGGCCTCCTCCAGGGCCCAGTACTCGATCCGGAACTTCTCCGCCTCATCGATCGGGGCGTAGGTCGACAGGGCCTGCGCCCCGCGCATGACATTGATCGCGTTGATGTAGAACTCACCGGCGACCCGGGCGGTCTGCTTGTCCTTGCCAAAGGAGAACATGCCGATACCAGGCACGAGGACGATGGCGGGGTCGGCGCCTCGCATGGCCGGGCTGTCCGGAGTCGCATGGCGCTGGTAGTAGGCGGCATACGCGACCCGGTAGTCCGCGTGGAGCTCGCGCAGGCGGACCGCGAGGTCCTCGACCGAGGCAGTCCCGGGGAGGTCGAGCACCAGGGGCGAGACCTTGGTGCGCAGGAAGTGGTCGGGACACGACGTGCCCAGGGCAGCCAACGGGGCCAGCTGCTCGCGGGCCACGAAGTCGAGCACAAGGTCGCTGTCGGTGAAGTGGCCGACCATCCGCAGGTCCGTCGAGGCCAGTCCGCGGATGATCGGGGCCAGGGCGGCGGCCTTGGCCCGACGCTCCTGCACCGGGAGCGGCTCATGGCCGGGGACGACGGCCCCGAACGGGTCGGCCTTGCCGTGGGCCTCGATGTAGGCCTCGGCCGTGCGGATGATATCCAGCGAGTTCGCCTCACACTCCGCGGAGGTGTCCCCCCAGGCGGTGATGCCGTGGCCGCCGAGGATGCAGCCGATGGCCTGCGGGTTCGCCTGCTTGATCTCGGCGATGTCGAGGCCGAGCTGGAAACCTGGGCGGCGCCAGGGCACCCAAACGACGCGATCGCCGAAGATCGCCGTGGTCAGGGCGGGGCCGTCGGCGGCGGTGGCGATCGCGATGCCGGCGTCCGGGTGGAGGTGGTCCACGTGCGCGGCATCGACCAGTCCGTGCATCGCTGTGTCGATGGACGGGGCCGCCCCGCCGGTGCCGAAGAGGCAATGGTCGAAGGCAGCAACCATCTCGTCCTCACGCTCGACGCCGGGGTAGACCTCGACCAGCGCCCGCATGCGGTCCAGGCGCAACACGGCCAGGCCGGCCTCCTGGAGGGTGCCGAGGTCCCCACCGGACCCCTTGACCCACATCAGCGTGGTCGGCTGCGAGGTCACCGGGTCGATGGCCTCGCCCTTGGCGGAGGTGTTGCCCCCGGCGTAGTTGGTGGTGCGGGGGTCGGCGCCGAGCCGGTTGGAGCGGGCGATGAGCGCTGCGGGCGTGCGCAGCGTCGACACCGTCATGTGGGTGGTCACGGTCAGTTCCATCCTGCCTGGGCGCCGCCGACGCGGTCCGCCTCGATCGATTCCTGGTAGCCGCTGACGGCGAAGGCCCGCATCGGGTCCGCTGGGAGTCCGCGCTCCTCGCGCCAGCGGGCGAGATCTGCGCGCACATCGGTATAGAAGGCGTCCATGAAGATCTCGTTGGCGGACAACACGTCTCCGTCATCGCGGGCGCGCTGCAGCGCTGCGGTGTCAAGGAGGAGCGCGCGGGCTGTCATCTCCTGCACGTTGAGGACGGAGCGGATCTGGCCCGGCACCTTCTTCTCGATGTTGTGGCACTGGTCGAGCATGAGAGCGACATCGGAGCCCGCCCCGAACCCGCCACCGCGCACCACCTCGACCAGGATCCGGAACAGCTGGAAAGGGTCGGCGGCGCCCACAATGAGGTCGTCATCGGCATAGAAGCGGCTGTTGAAGTCGAACGACCCCAGCTTCCCCAAGCGCAGCAGCTGGGCGACGATGAACTCGATGTTCGTGCCAGGAGCGTGATGGCCGGTGTCCAGGCACACCACGGCCCGGTCACCGAGAGCGGCCACGTGCGCGTGCGCCGTCCCCCAGTCCGGCACATCGGTGTGGTAGAAGGCCGGCTCGAAGAACTTGTACTCCAGGACCAGCCGCTGGTCCTCGCTGATCTGGGAGTAGATCTCGGCAAGGCCCTCCGCCAGCCAGTCCTGACGGGCCCGGATGTCGCCTTGTCCGGGGTAGTTCGTCCCGTCGGCCAACCAGATCTTCAGGTCCCGTGACCCGGTGGCGTTCATGATCTCAATGCAGTCGAGGTTGTGCTCGATCGCCTTGCGCCGCACCGCGGGATCGGCGTTGGTGAGGGATCCGAGCTTGAAGTCGTCGTCCTGGAAGGTGTTGCTGTTGATCGTCCCGAGGCTCATACCGAGGTCGGCGGCGTAGGCCGCCAGGGCGCCATAGTCGTCAACCCGATCCCACGGGATATGCAGTGCCACGCTGGGGGCCAGACCGGTGAAGCGGTGCACCGCAGCGGCATCGGCGATCTTCTCTTGGATCGTCCGCGGTGTTCCCGGCGATCCGAAGACCTTGAAACGGGTGCCGGAGTTGCCGTAGGCCCACGACGGGACCTCGATCGCGAGCTCGTCCAGCCGGGTGGCGATATCGCCAAAGGCCACTGTCATGTCAGGTCACTTCCTGGGTCATCGGGTGCGAGGACGGCCAACTGGTCCTCGAGGTTGAAGATCTCTTCGAGCTGGATGAATCCGGTGTCCGGGCTCGCTCCGGCGAGGTCCACGAAGTACTCGGCCATCTCGGCCTGCCAGCGGGCATTGACCTCGGTCGCGGCCATCCCCGCCTGAGCGGCCCGCAGGGACGGGGTCACGAGATAGCCGATGAGCAGCCCGTCCGGGCGCAGGAAGAGGGAGTAGTCCGACCAGCCGGTGTCCCTCAGGGCGCGCAGCATCTCGGGCCACACCGCGGCATGGCGCTCCTTGTACTCCTCGATGCGGTCGGGACGCACCTGGAGCTGGAAGCACACGCGAGTCATCGGGGGCTCCGTTTCTGCGGAAGGGTGGTGGGCGAAGGTGGGGGAGAAACTGGTGTGCGACAGGGGAGGTACCGGTTTGGGGGTGCCGGTCGGCGGGTGCGAGCCCGCCGACCGGCAGCGCCGTCAGAAGTTGAACTGGTCGATGTTCTCCGCGGTGAACACGAAGGGGTCGCCGAGCAGCACGACGCTGTCGGCACCGACCGTGAAGGAGCCGAGCGAGCCGGCCTCGAAGGTGTCGCCCTCGGCGCCGGTGATGGTGCCCTCGGCGAGCGCCTTGGCGGCGAAGGCGGCCAGGTACCCCAGGTCACCGGGGTTCCACAGGGCGAACTCCTTGACGGTGCCGTCCTTGACGAACTCCCGCATCTGGTTCGGGGTCCCGAGGCCGGTGAGGTAGACCTGCCCCTTCTTGTCGGAGGTCGAGAGGTATCGGGCGGCAGCCGAGATCCCGACCGTGGTCGGCGAGACGATGCCCTTGAGGTCCGGGTGGGACTGCAGCAGGGCGGCGGTCTTGTCGAAGGAGGTCTGGTCGTCGTCGTTGCCGTAGACGACGTCGACGAGCTTGACGTTCGGGTGATTGGCCTCGAGGTCCTTCTTCATCAGGTCGATCCAGGCGTTCTGGTTCGTCGCGTTGGCGCTGGCGCTAAGAATGGCGACCTCGCCGGTGTCCCCGATGGCCTTGGTGACCAGGTCGACCTGGACCTTGGCAATGCCCTCCGCGGTGGCCTGGTTCACGTACAGGTCACGACAGGTGGGGTCGGTGTCGGAGTCGAAGGTGACGACCTTGGTGCCGCCGTCGCGGGCCTGGTTCAGGGCGTCGCAGATGGCCTTGGGGTCGTTGGCCGAGACGACCAGGGCGCTGGTGCGCTGCTGGGCCGCGGTGTTGATGTACTGCACCTGCGCGTCCGGGCTCCCGGTCTGGGGCCCGACCTCGGAGTAGGTCCCGCCGAACTCCTCGACCGCCTTCTTGCCACCGGCGTCGCTGGTGTCGAAGTAGGGGTTGCCCAGGTTCTTGGGCAGGAAGGTGACGGTGAGGGGCGCGGCCGCGCTCGCGCTGCCATCGGACGTGGACGTGGCCGCATCCGTGGCATTGCCACAAGCCGTGAGGCTGAGGGCCCCGATCATGGCGGCTGCCACGAGGGCACCACCTCGCGTGGAGAGCAACTTCATGGTCGACCTTTCTTAGGATCCGACGCCGGAGGACGTCGACTGTGGGCTGGGGCCCGAGGACTTTCGCCTGGCCAGACGGGGTTTCCAGGCCAGGACGCTGGTGGACATCACCGAGATGATGAGGAGTGCGCCGATGATGATGTTGATGACATTGACGGTCACGCCCTGCAGGCGCAGGGCGCTGGAGATCGTGCCGATGAGCAGCACACCGATGACGACGCCGAACAGCCGGCCGCGCCCCCCGAAGATGGAGACGCCTCCCAACAGGACGGCGGCGATGACCTGGAGCTCCAGGCCGGTCGCGTTGTCCCCGCGGGCGCTGCCGAACCGCAACGTGAAGTAGATGCCGGCGAAAGCGGAGACCACGCCCGTCAGGAGGAACAGGATGAAGCTGGTGCGCCGGACGTTCACCCCGCTGAACAGGGCCGCTTCCTTGCTCAGGCCGATGTCGTAAACCCCGCGACCGAATGGCGTGTACTGCAGCAACAGGACGAAGGCCGCGGCGAGGACGAGGAAGACGATGGTGATGAGCGGAATGCCGCTCGAGCCCACCTCGGAGGTCGCCAACTGCGTCCACTGGGACGGGAAGTCGGTGACGGCGGTCGTGCCGAGCAGCCCCACCGCCAAGCCCCGGAACAGCGCGAGGGTGCCGATGGTGACGGCGAGGGAGGGCAGGCCGAGATAGGCGACGAGATACCCGTTGAGTGCGCCGCAGGCCAGTCCGGCGAGCAGCGCGACCGCACCGGCCACGGGGATGGAGAAGCCGGCTCGGTACAGGTCACCGACAAGCACGCTGCTCAGGCCGACGACGCTGGCGACCGAGAGGTCGATCTCGCCGGTCACGATGACCATGGTCATCGGCAAGGCGATGAGCAGCACGGGGGCGGTGTCGAGCAGCAGGTAGGTCATGGTCAGCGTCGTCCCGAAGTAGACGACGTTGGCCACAGCCCAGACCACCAGGCCGATGAGGAGGGCGAGCATGGCGGTCTCGCGGTTGATCACCAGACGCTGCCACCACGGCTGGGCGTAGTCGGCGTAGGTGCGGGTCATGCGTCATCCCTGCTTTCGATGAGTTGGCGGGCTCGGCGGACGGCCAGGACCCGGTCCAGCACGATGGCGCTGAGGATCAGGGCGCCGACGAGGGCCTGCTGCCAGAAGTCGGGGATCCCGACGATGGGCAGGGCGCGGTTGATCGTCACCAGGAGCACCGCGCCGAGGGCGGCCCCCCACACGGTGCCGCTGCCCCCGAAGATCGCGACCCCGCCGACGACGACGGCGGCGACGGCCTGCAGCTCGATGCCGGAGCCGGCTTCGGAGCTGACGGTCCCGTAGCGGGCGGCGAATACGACACCGGCTAGCCCGGCGAGGGCACCACTGAGGACGAATGCCGACGTGACCCGGCGCCGGACCCGCAGGCCGTAGAGGACGGCGGCGTCGGGGTCGGAGCCGATGGCGTACAGCTCGCGGCCGCTGCGGGCGGTGTGTAGGTGATAGCCGACGGCCACCAGCACGGCGAGCGCCATGAGGAAGAGGACAGGGAGGGTGAGCACCTGCTTGGTCCCGAGGGCGAGGAAGTCGCGGGGCAGGTCCGAGGCGTTGATCCGGTCGCTCCCGGCCCAGGTCAGGACGATGCCGCGGTAGATGTAGAGGGTTCCCAGGGTGATGACCAGGGCGGGGACCCTCCCAAAGCCGACGAGGAGTCCGTTGACCAGACCGAGGAGGGCGCCGGCGAGCACCCCGATGAGGATGACGGCGATGAGGGGCAGGCCGGGATGGTCGATGAACAAGCGGCCGGTGAGGTAGGCCGTGAGCCCAAGGACGGAGCCGACCGAGAGGTCGACGTTGCGGGTGATGATCACCACGGCCTGGCCGACGGCTAGCAGGATGAGGATCGAGGGCGTCAGCAGCAGGTCGCGCCAGCTGTTGCCGCTGAACAGGAAGCTCGGCGTCTTGATCGTGGCAACGGCGATGACGGCGAGCAGGACGAGCAGGATCGACAACTCGCGGGAGCGCAGGAGCGTGGCCAGCCAGCGGCGCCCTCGGGACATCTCAGAGGGGTGCAGGAGCACCTCGGGTGCGGCCTCCTCATGGACGGGCGTGTCGAGTGGGGGGGTCATGCCAGTACCTCGTCCGTGTGGGTGGCGGCCTTCATGACGGCTTCGGGTGTGGCCTGGTCGCGTGGGAGGTCGGCCGTGAGACGGCCCTCGCAGACCACCAGGACCCGGTCGGCCATGCCGATGACCTCGGGCAGCTCGGAGGAGATCATCAGCACCGCCATGCCTTGGCTGGCCAGCTCGGAGAGCAGACGGTGCACCTCGGCCTTGGTTCCGACGTCGATGCCTCGGGTGGGCTCGTCGATGATCAGGAGGGTGGGCTCGGTGGCGAGCCATTTGGCGATGACGACCTTTTGCTGGTTGCCGCCGCTCATGGTGCGGGCGAGCATGTCCAGTGACGCCGTCTTGACCTCGAGGCGCGCGGCCCACGTGCGGGCGGCGGCATTCTCGGCGGCCTGGGTGATCAGTCCGACCTTGGTCAGACGGGTCCGGATCACTCCGGCGATGTTGTGCGCCACCGACGCATCAGGGATCAGTCCCTGCTGGCGACGGTCCTCGGGGATGAAGGCCAGACCGGCCGCGATGGAGTCCGCGGGGTCGCGGCGCCGCAGGCGACGGCCGCCCAGCGTCACCGTGCCCCGGTCATAGCCGTCGACGCCGAAGATGGCCCGGGCGATCTCACTGCGGCCGGCACCGACGAGTCCGGCCAGGCCGACGATCTCGCCGGCGCGGACGATGAAGGAGACGTCGTGGAAGATCCCGGCCGAGGTCAGTCCGCTGACCTCGAGGACCAGGTCGCCCGGGGTCGAGGGCACCTTGGGAAAGAGCTCGGACACCTCGCGGCCGACCATGAGCGAGACGATGGCGTCAACGGTGGTGTCGGCGATGGGCACGGTGTCGACATACTCACCGTCCCGCATCACAGTGACGGTGTCGCAGAGGGCAAAGACCTCATCGAAGCGGTGGGAGATGAAGACGAGAGCGCGGCCCTCGTCGCGCAGGCGGCGGGCGACGGTGAACAGTCGCTCGACCTCCACGCCGCTGAGCGCCGCGGTCGGCTCGTCCATGATGAGCACGCGGGCATCGAGGGAGATGGCCTTGGCGATCTCGATGATCTGCTGGTCGGCGATCGAGAGCCCCAGCGCGGGACGGCGCGGGTCGAGGTCCACCCCAAGGCCCCGGAAGAGCTCTTGCGCCTCGGCATACATCGCCTGGCGGTCGATGCGACGACCGGCACCGAGGATCTGTCGGCCCATGAAGATGTTCTCGGTGACCGACAGGTCTGGGAAGAGCGTGGGCTCCTGGTAGATGACGGCGATCCCGGCGGCCTTGGACTCGGCGGTGGACCCGAAATCGACGGACTCCCCGCCGAGGAGCATGTCGCCGCCGTCGCGCCGATGCACGCCCGCCGCGATCTTGATGAGCGTGGACTTGCCGGCGCCGTTCTCCCCGACCAGGGCGTGGATGGAGCCGGGCAGTGCCCGCAGGGTTCCGGACCGCAGGGCCACGACCGGTCCGAACGCCTTGGTCACCGCCCTCAGTTCGAGCGTGGCAGCTGGGCTGTCGCCGGCCATCGTCACGTCCTCACATCGTTGAAAGGAGATTGAAAGGTTTCAATTTCGGATGACTATAGGGGTGACCATAAGGGGACGTCAAGGGTTGCTCTTCCACGGACCATGTTGCGTCTGAAGGGTTTGTCGAGACAGACTGGCCACTGAGCCGAGACGTCGTGGGATTTGACGTTTCAATGCCAGGTCGAGGAGGTCCCCGTGCGCGCCGCGCCATCCCCCCGATCCGCCAGCGTCAAGGATGTGGCCGCCCTGGCCGGGGTCTCGCTGGGGACCGTCTCCAATGTGCTCAATCGTCCCGACCTGGTCAGCGACAAGACCCGCCGCAAGGTCCATGACGCCATGACCCAGTTGGGGTTCGTCCGCAACGAGCAGGCCCGCCAGCTGCGGGCCGGACGCAGCAGCACAATCGCCTTCGTCGTGCTCGACGCGGCCAACCCCTTCTTCACCGATGTCGCGCTCGGGGTCGAGGACGTCGCCGAGGCAGCCGACCTGTCGGTCTTTCTGTGCAACAGCCACCAGGAGGCGGCCCGGGAGGCCTCCTACCTGACGCGACTGGAGGAGCAGCGAGTCCAGGGCGTGCTGATCACCCCGGTCGACCCGGACGACGCCCGATTGGACGAGGCGACCGCGCGCGGCCTGCCGATCGTGTTGGTGGACCGCACCCGCGCGGGGAAGACGCATTGCTCGGTGTCCGTCGACGACCGCCTTGGCGGACAGCTCGCCGTCGCGCACCTCATCGAGCTCGGGCATCGACGGATCGCCTTCGTCGGAGGCCCAGCACGGATCGGACAGGTGGCCGACCGTCACCAGGGGGCCGGTCAGGCCATGGCCGCGGCTGGGCTGCCCCCCGCCGACCTGACGGCCCTGTGGACCGAGGCGCTGACCGTCGGCGAAGGACGGGCAGCGGGCGCCCGGATCGCGGGCCTGCCGGCGGCGTCACGGCCGACGGCAGCGTTCTGCGGCAATGATCTGGTCGCCCTTGGGCTGCTCCAGAGCTGCGTCGAGTTGGGGATCTCCGTGCCCGGGGACCTCGCCGTCGTGGGCTACGACGACATCGAGTTCGCCGCGGCCGCCGCGGTGCCACTCACCTCGGTCCGCCAGCCCCGCCGCGAGTTGGGGCGGGCAGCCGCACGGCTCCTGCTTGACGAGTCCGACAATCCCGAGCACGTGCACGAGCAAGTGGAGTTCCTGCCGGAGTTAGTCGCGCGTGCCTCCACTCGACGGCGGTGAGCAGGGCGAGGGTCTCGTGACCCTCGGGATGACCAGAGGTCGGAGAGGGAGAATGCCACAGTGGAGTCGATCCCGAATGCCGCCACGCCCGGCCTGTCCCCCGGGTTGCGCGCGGCGTTGGAGCGCGCCCTCGGCGCGAGTGGGGTCCTGACCCGCCCAGCGGATCTGACGGCCTACGAAACCGACTGGACCGGACAGGTACGCGGCATGGCTGCGGCGGTGCTGCGGCCGTCCTCGACGGCGCAGGTGTCGGCGGCGGTCAGCCTGTGCGCCCAGGCGGGCGTCAGCACCGTGGCCCAGGGCGGCCATACCGGCCTCTCCGGCGGAGGGACTCCCGACGCGTCAGGTACCCAGGTCGTGTTGTCGCTCAGTCGAATGCGCGCAGTCAGGGCCATCGATGCCATCGGCGACACGATGACGGTCGAGGCAGGCGTGGTCCTCGCCGATGCTCAGCGGGCGGCCGCTGAGGCAGGTCGCCTGTTGCCGCTGTCGCTGGCCTCGCAGGGTAGCTGCACCATCGGGGGCAACCTGGCCACGAATGCTGGGGGCACGGCCGTCCTGCGGTACGGCATGGCCCGAGATCTCGTGCTCGGGCTTGAAGTCGTCCTTGCCGATGGACGTATCTGGGATGGCCTGCGCTCGCTGCGCAAAGACAACACGGGCTACCACCTCACCGGCCTCTTCGTCGGATCCGAGGGGACGCTCGGGATCATCACCGCGGCGACGCTGGGCCTGTCCCCACCCACTCCCTGGCGGGCCACGGCCCTGGTCGCGCTCCCCGACGTCACCTCTGCCCTGTCGCTGCTCGGGCGGCTCCGCGAGGCCGCCGGGGGCACCCTCACGGCATTCGAGCTCATCTCTCGCGCGGCCCTCGAGCCGGTCCTGGCCACCCAGGCAGGAGCCCGAGATCCGTTCTCCCACAGGCACTCTTGGTATGGGCTTGTGGAGCTGGCTGACACAAAGCCAACCGTCGAGACCACGCTTGAGTCGATCCTCGACGCGGCCCTGACCGACGGCATCCTCCTGGATGCCGTGCCGGCGACGACTCGTGACGTCAGGTCACAGCTGTGGGCTCTGCGCGAAGGCATCCCCGAGGGTGAGCGGCGAGCCGGGCCCAGCCTGAAGCACGACATCGCGGTGCCGATCCCGCAGATCCCGGACTTCGTGGAGTCGACGCAGATCCGACTGCGCGCGGCGCTCCCGGGTGTCAGGGTGGCACCTTTCGGCCACGTCGGAGATGGCAACCTGCACTACAACCTCGGCGCCCCGAGGACCATCCAGCCTGGCGATTGGGCCGCGGCGGCTCCGGGACTGACGGCGATCGTCGTGGATGAGGTCGCCCGCCGGGGCGGCAGCATCAGCGCCGAGCACGGCCTGGGCCGCACCAAGCGCGCGGGCGCGAGGGCGCTCAAGAGCCCCGTCGAATGGTCGGTCATGCGCGCACTCAAGCAGTCGCTTGACCCCCTCGGGATCCTCAACCCCGGCGTCCTCCTGCCCGACGAGAGCTAGCCTCTCGCCGCCCGCCCCTTCCCATAATCAGAGAGATTATTTACTTTTTCTTGACCTTTTGGGGTTCTTTGGCCACAGTTGTCTCTCAGGAACGGGGAGTGGGCGTCACCACGCAGCGCCCCGGACCGCACGGCCACCCTTTGGTGGAACCCGTGACGCGCTGGGACTGGAGCCGACATGAGCCAAGGACGCGCCCCCGAGCAGCGCGGGTCGCTGGTCGGGTCACGTCTGACCGCCTGGGTCGCCGCTGGCTTCCTCCCCGCGATCGGCGCCCTCTTCCTTCCCGTGGCGCAAGCCAGCGGCTCAGATGCCTGGCTCGGCGTGGCCCCCGTGGCCGCTTCGGCCCACAGCGCCCCCCTGGACCGCACCGGCAGCAGCCTGCTGGGCCTGCAGGTCGCCGGGGTTGGGATACTCGCGGCCGCCACGGTCGTCCTCGCTGGACGGTGGCAGGCAGCCAAGGGCGACGAAGACTAATCCCAGCAGCAACGCGCCGCTGGCCCGCCAACCGATCCTGCACCAACCGGGTCGACATGACGTGACGCGCCGACGAATCCGGAGGATTCGTCGGCGCGTCACGTCATGTCGTCGCAGGGCCAGCGGGAGTCCCGCGTCCTAGCGCCCGGTCAGGACCGGGCCAACAGCAGGTCAGCCCTGACCGATCGAGGCCTTGAGCTGGCCGAACCAGTCGACGGAGGTGTCGAACTTCTTGTGGCCCTTGATCCGGGGGAACTCGATCGGGCGCAGCTCGTTGCCCCGCTCCTCGTCCTCGCCGATGACACCGGACTCGCCACGGAGCGCCGCATCGACCGCGAGGTCGGTGCACTGCTTGATCAGGGCCAGGTCCTCGGCATTGGCCGCCGCTGACCGGGCGAAGTAGCCGGACTTCTGCACCATGGTCTTCTCGGCGCCGACCCGCTCTGCGAACTGCTTGGCGAACCAGGCACCCGGGTTGACCTTGTCCAGCTGCACGTGCCCGAATGGGTCGATCGGGACCTCCTGGCCGGCAGCCTTCATCTGCTCGACGATGTCCGCCACGCCGGCGCCCTCGCTGAGGAAGATGTTGACGCACCCGAGCTCGTCCATGACCGCGCGCAGCCGGGTGGCCTCGGCATCAAGGTCGATGTGGTCCTCGGGGACGAACACCGCGTGCACGTCCCACGCCGCGCGCGGGTCGACGAAGCCCTCGACGAAGTCCTGCTCGGCCACCCACTGGTGGTATCGGCGAGCCGTCTCCGCAGTCAGCCAGCCACAGGCGCGACCCATGACCTCGTGGATGATGAGCATCCGCGGGTTGCTCGTGTGCTCGGCAATGATGTTCTGGGCGTAGATCGAGCCCTGCTCCGCGGCGGTCCACGCCCCCAGGGTCTGGCGGATCGGGACGACGTCGTTGTCGATCGTCTTGGGCAGCCCGACGACAGTCAGCGGGTAGCCGTTCTCGAGCAGGAATGCCGCGAGGTCGGCCGCCGTGGTGTTGGTGTCGTCACCACCGATGGTGTGCAGGACGTCGACGCCGTCCTTGGTCAGCTGCTCGGCAGCGACATGCAACGGGTCCTGACCCTCCTGCACCAGGCCGCGCTTGACGCAGTCGGCGACATTGGTCAGCTTCACGCGGGAGTTGCCGATCGGCGACCCTCCACGCAGGTGCAGCAGGTGGGCCTGCTCACGCACCTCCGGCGTCACCTCGACGAAGCGGCCGGTGAGCAGGCCGGCATAGCCGTCGACGTAGGCGATGATGCGCACGTCCGGCGCAACCTGCGAGTAGCGCTCGATGAGTCCCCCAACCGCGGAGGACAGACACGGGGCGAGTCCGCCGGCGGTGAGCATGGCTACGGTCTTGACCGTCATTTCAAGCAGTCCTTGGCTAGGTGGTCTCGGTCACGGCCATTCTTCCCTGCCAACCCGGCCCGTGCCGCTCGGTCCGGAACACGAGCAGGCCGCGAACGGCATTCGGGCCGTCAATGGGGGCGCCGCCCGCAAGGCTGGCGGATCAACTCGGCGTGCAGGGCCGACTGACCGTCGCCTTGGGCACCGGCTTACGCGGCGGCACCGGCGGGATGTCGGCCGCGGGCCGCAGCGTCGTGTAGTTGTTGCCCAGCACGAGATCGACCGTCGCTCCCGCACGGGCGTCCTCTGTCAATCGGACCCCGGTCACCTGTTCCGACAGCAGTTTGGCGGCCAACTCCCCTTCGGGTCCATAGCGGATCACCGCCACGTCGTCGGGCAAGAAGCCGTTCTGGGGGTCATTGCCGGTGCCGACGATGACGAAGCCTCGAGCAGCGAGATCAGCACCTGCACTCGCCGCCAGGCCCTCGTGCCACGTGGTGTTCCAGACATTGACCTGGACCTCGGCCGGAACCGGGGGCACGGGGTCGGGCGCGGGGACCAGGTCGGCATACCCGGCGCCCAGCACCATCGTCAGCACCACGCCGGTCCGGCCGTCGTCGGTCAACTCAGCTCCGTCGATCTGCTGGGCGAGCAGGAGCGCCGGGTCAAGGGAGTCAGGGCCGTGGAAGATCCTGGCCGGTCCACGCACGTAGATGTCGGTCGGAGCCGTCGAGGCCTCGACCACGACGAAGCCCCGCTTGCCCAACTCCTTGCTGACATAGGCCGCCGCGCCAGACACCCCGGACCCGTTCAGGACGCGGATCTGAAAGGCGTCGCGGGCCGGAGCATCCACCACGACGGGCACGCACTGCGGAGCCGGTACGTGATGCATGAGGCCCACGCTCCAGGCGGCCGCAATGCTGCCGGTGCCGATGAGGATCGCGGGGAGCGTGATCAGGACAGCGATCTGCCTGATCTGGTGGCGGCGCCACCGCTGTTCATCGGTCAGGGCCTCCTGCGCGACGGCTCGATCACTGACGTGGCGTCTCCAGAACGTACGGACGACATGCACTCGCCGCCCCATGGCGGAGTCCATCGTGCTCAGTCGTCGCCACGGACGGCGACGTCCGCTCTCCTGTCCGGTCTTGCCCACATCTGACCCTTTCGCGCCAGTCACACCCATGAATGCCGCGCACCCGCGCGCATCACACGTCTCCAGCCGTCGATCGAGTCGTCCTCGACCCGTGAATTACATGGGTTCTATTCTGCCCCATAAGTCACACCTGCCACGTCAGTCACAGCTGATTGTGTCGCTATCGGGATCAGGTCGTGACCTGGATACCCCCAGAGCGAGGGGCCGGAGCCTTAGTCGGTCGGCTCGCTGGACTCGGAGAGCAGCTCGGCCGTTTGGAGCATGTTGAGCGCGGCGCCCTTGCGCAGGTTGTCGCCGGAGACGAAGAAGTCGATCGAGTGCGGCAGATCGGGCGTCTGCCTGATCCGCCCGACGAAGCGCGGGTCGGCGCCGACGACATCGGCGGGCATGGGGAACTCGTCGTGCTCGAGGTCGTCCAGGACGACGACCATCGGCGTCTCGATGAAGGCCTGACGCGCCCGATCGACGGTAATCCGGCGCGCAAACCGGGCGTGAACGTTCATTGAGTGACTGGAGATGACCGGGACCCGGACACAGGTGGCCACGACCTTGAGCGTCGGAATGCCGAGGATCTTGCGCGTCTCCGAACGCACCTTCTCCTCCTCGCTGGTCCACCCGGACTCCAGCGCCGCCCCGCACATCGGCACGATATTCAGCGCCAGTGGCCCCGGGAACGGCCCGGGCCCGAGCTCACTTTCCACCGCACGGCGGACATCGCCCGTGCGCTGCCCGAGCGAGCGATCCTTGGCGACGACGCCGATCTCGTCGTAGAGCCGGTTCATCCCGCGCCGCCCCAGGCCCGACGCCGCTTGAAAGGTTGTGACGACGAGCTCCTCGAGCTGCCAGCCGGCATGCAGGGTCGCCAGCACATCAATCATCGTCATGACCGTGGCTCCGGGGGACGCGACGATGCCCTTGGGCCGGGCATGCACCGCGGCGGCATTCACCTCGGGCACGACGAGCGGGACGTCCGGGTCCATCCGGAAGGCCGTGGAGTTGTCGACGACCAACACCCCCCGGGCCGTTGCCACGTCGACCCACGCGGGGGTCATCGACGGGGGGAGGTCGAACAGGGCGATGTCAACGTCGGTGAAGAAGTCCTCCGTGAGCGCCTGGACGGCATAGGAGGATCCTCCGACGCGCACCACCGCGCCGACATCCTCGTCGGCGGCGGCGAGGCGCAGCGCACCCCAGAAATCGGGACGGGTCGGCAGGACGTCCAGCAGCACTCGCCCGACGGCCCCCGTGGCGCCAACCACGGCCAACGTGGGTCGGCGACCCAACTTGTGCCTCATAACCTCACCCGGACGCGGACACGTGACTCCTCGACCGTACCCCACCGCCCGCCGATCATGACGTCCTCGCGACGCCGACCGACCGCGAAGGCCCTAGCGGCCGGTCCCGCCGTAGACGACGGCGTCGCCCTCCGTGGAATCCAGCCCGAATGCCGTGTGCACCGCACGGACGGCATCGTCGAGCAGGTCATCGCGCGTGATCACCGAGATCCGAATCTCCGAGGTGGAGATCATCTCGATGTTGACCCCCGCCGTCGCCAGCGCCTTGAAGAAGGTCGCCGAGACGCCCGGGTTGGAGCGCATCCCCGCGCCGACGAGCGAGAGCTTGCCGATCTGGTCGTCGTACTGCAGTGAGCCGAACCCGACCTCGTCCTGGATCTGCTGCAGGGCCTCCATCGCAGCCTGCCCCTCGGCGATCGGCAGGGTGAACGAGATGTCCGTGACGCCGGTGTCGGTCGCCGACACGTTCTGGACGATCATGTCGAGGTTGACCCCGGCCGCGGCCACAGCCTCGAAGATCTGGGCGGCCTTGCCGGTCTGGTCAGGCACCCCAACGACAGTGACCTTTGCTTCGCTGCGGTCGTGCGCGACTCCGGAGATGATCGGGGCTTCCACGTCGGCTCCTTCGGGAGGGTTAGGGATCCCCAGGGCCGGGGAGATGGGCTGGTCGGAGACGATCGTGCCGATCTTGTGGGAGAAGGATGACCGCACATGGATCGGGATGTCGAAGCGCCGCGCATACTCGACGCTGCGCAGGTGTAGGACCTTGGACCCGGCCGCTGCGAGCTCGAGCATTTCCTCGCCGGTGATCCGGTCAATCTTGCGGGCACTGGGCACGACGCGCGGGTCGGCGGTGAACACCCCGTCGACGTCGGTGTAGATCTCACACACGTCAGCCTTGAGGGCGGCGGCGAGCGCCACGGCGGTGGTGTCCGAGCCGCCTCGGCCCAAGGTGGTGATCTCCTTGCCCTGTGCACTGACCCCCTGGAAGCCCGCCACGATCACGATGTGGCCCTTCTCGAGGGCGTCGGTGATCCGGCCCGGCGTCACGTCGATGATCTTGGCCTTGCCGTGCGCCTCATCCGTGATCACGCCGGCCTGGCTGCCGGTGAAGGACCGGGCCCGGTAGCCGGTGTCATGGATGGCCATGGCGACCAGCGCCATGGAGATCCGCTCCCCTGCCGTCATGAGCATGTCGAGCTCGCGCGCCGGTGGGACGGGGCTGACCTCGCCCGCGAGGTCGAGCAGTTCGTCGGTCGTGTCACCCATTGCAGACACCGCGACGACGACATCGTGTCCGGCCTTCTTGGTGTCAGCGATCCGACGCGCGACCCGCTTGATGCTGTCGGCGTCGGAGAGGGAGGACCCCCCGTACTTCTGGACGACGATGGACATGAGGTGGTCTCCAACGAGGACGTGCGGGGTGCAGGACCGGGCCAGTCTAGAAGCGCGCGCGCCCAGAGCCGGTTCGCGCCCGGATCCCGGGCCCCTCCCGGCATTCGCCTCGGTTCTCTCGGGGGCTATCGGCAAACGAATCGATTCGATACGACGTTCAGCGGGGCCCGCACTCGTCAGTCCCGCTTCGGCCGCACCATCGGCCGTGCCCGGCTCCGGTTCCAACGCCACCCGCCGGGCTCGAGAGACAGCGACTACAGGCGATCAGGGGTGCAGTGCGTCGAACTCAGCCTCAGCCACGACATCAGGATCGATATCGAGCCGGACATGGGCCACGAGGGCATGAATGGCGCGCATCGCCGCTGCCGCACGCTCCCCCCAGTCGGCCAGGTAGTCGAACTGCCACCACCACAGTGCCTCGGTGATCCGGCCGGCGACGAGGTGGGCGTGTCCGTGGGCCAGGGACGACGCGATCTCCGTGAGATCCCCCGACAACGAGCCCGTCGTGGGAGTGGGATCCGTCATGGGATCGGTGACGTCGGCATACTCATCCAAGCCGGCGAACATCAACGCGAGCCCGTCTCGCAACTCCTCGATCTCGGCGTCAGGCCCAGCGTCGGCCTCGAAGCGCTCGTCGAGGACGACATCCTCCATCGCCCCGAGCCGCGCGCCCATCAACTGCACCTGGGCCAACGCCAAGAGACAGAGCGGGAGCGCTGCCTCCGGTTGCTCACCGGTGGCGACCGAGGTGATGGTGTCGACGAACATCTCCGCGTCGCGACCACAGTCCTCGGCGAGCACGTGCAGGACGTCATCAGGCATTGAGCAGCCTCCTACCCTCGAAAGCCCGGCCAAGGGTGACCTCGTCGGCATACTCCAGGTCTCCTCCGACGGGCAGACCGGAGGCCAGGCGGGTGATCCGCAACCCCTCGATGTCTTTGAGGAACCGGCTGACATAGAGCGCGGTGGCCTCACCCTCCATGTTGGGATCCGTGGCCACGATGACCTCGGTCACGGCGCCAGAGGTCAGGCGACGGATGAGCTCAACGAAATGCAGGTCCTCAGGACCGATCCCATCGAGCGGGCTGATCGCGCCGCCCAAGACGTGGTATCGGCCGTGGAACTCTCGGGTGCGCTCGATCGCGACGACGTCCTTGGGCTCCTCGACGACGCACAGCATGCTGTCGTCACGCCGCGGGTCGCGGCAGATCCGGCACAGGGCATCCTCAGACACGTTGAAGCAGACCTCGCAGAATCGCCCCCGCTCCTTGACCGCAATCAAGGCTTCCACGAGGCGTTGCACGTCGGGGCCCTCTGCAGCCAGGAGATGAAAGGCCAGTCGACCCGCAGTCTTGGGGCCGATTCCGGGCAGGCGGCCGAGTTCATCGATGAGGTCCTGGACCGCGCCTTCGTACACGATCCGAGCCTAAGCCCTACGGCAGAGACAGCAATGTCAGCTCGCCGCGAGCAGGTGCCCACGGACGGCTTCGACCGCCGCGTCGAACTCCGGCCCCTCGATCAACCGAGAAGCCACGATGGCCACGCTCAGGCCGTTCTCCGCGTCGATCTCAATCGCGACCTCACGGATCCCATCGAGCTTGATGAGCTCCTGGCCCAAACTGCGCGCCAAAGGGCCCGATGCCGGTCCCCGTACCTCAAAGATCTGTCGTCTCTTCATCGCGCCACCCGCTCCCTGCTGGCCGTCTCCAGGCAAAGGCTATTGCGCCAAGGCGCAGCAAACACCACACGACAGTGACGGAGAAGGTCAAGAGAGTCCAAAGTTACTCACATCTAGATGAGCCTGCATCTGACGATGAGCGCGCAGTTTGGTGAGCGCGACGTTGCTGTCGGCCCCTTCGCAGGACCAGGCCACGTCAGCCCTCAACCGAAGGGCGGCAGGTCAGACGGCCAATCCCGTGCCTTCGGACTCGGCCGGCAGCTCGTTGAAGGTCATCGCGCGCTCTTGACCAGACAGCGCGGCGATGGCGTCCATGACGTCGTCGGTGAGGAGCCGTCGAGCCTTCCCCGCCGGCAGATCGGCGTAGGCCTGCGGGTGCAGGGGGGTGCCGAAGGCCACGGTGACCCGCGCGAGGCGCGGAATGCTGTTGCCGACCGGCTGCACCTCGTCGGTACCGATCAGGCCGACCGGCACCACCGGAACACCTGCGGTGAGCGACAGCCAGGCCACACCCGTCCGCCCCTTATAGAGCCGACCGTCGCGTGATCGGGTGCCCTCGGGATAGATCCCGAAGGCCCGCCCGGCGCGCAGCACCCCCAACCCGGCATCGAGGGAATCCTGGGCGGCTCGGGGCGACTGCCGGTCCACCGGGATGGCGAGGGCCACGTCACGGAAGAACACGCGCTGGGCCGTCCCCATCACCCCGCTGCCGGTGAAGTACTCGTCCTTGGCCAGGAAACTGACCGGGCGTGGCGCCGCAATGGGGATGGCAAAACTGTCGATGAACGAGAGGTGGTTGCTCGCGAAGACGACGCCACCGGTCATGGGGATGTTGCCCTGCCCGAGAATCGTCGGTCGCCAGGCGGCCCGGGCAATCGGGTTGATGACGCCCCGGCTCAGGCGGTAGATCGCGGTCATGTGCCCTCATCCCTGATGATCGTGGCTCCGAGAATACGTTCGACGACCGGGATGCCGACCTCGCCCAGCTCGACGATGTCCTCGTCGTCGAAACTCACGGCCGAGTCGTCGACGACGTGAGGCTCGGCGACGGCAGCCGCAAAGCCGACACTCGGGCTCGGCTGGGGAGCAGAGCCAGGGTCCGGGTCATGCGTGGCCCACGACGGGGCCGAGCCGGCGGGAGCGGCGCCCCACGAGGACGGGGTGTCGACGAAGGCTCGCGGCGGCGCCGAGACGACCGCCGATGAGCCAGGGGACCGATCACGCCCCGCCGGATCGGGCCGACCGGCACCAGGAGCCGCAGCGGTCGCCGAGGCGGGGTCCGAGGTCGAGAATGCGGTCGGCCCGCCACTGTTGGGCGCGAATGCCGCCGTCCCACCCGTGTCGGGTGTGGATGCCGCGCCGCCCGGGGCAGCGATGCCGACAGCCGACGGCGTTGGGGACGAAGGCGATGGCGCAGCCTGACCCGACTGCATGCCCGCTAACGGGCTCCCCTGGGGCCGCTGTGCGGCGTCATCAGAACCGCCTCCGGGGCCGCTGCGACCCTGGGTCCCACCGGGGCCGGGGGGCCAGGCCGACGCGGTTGAGTCGGGTCGCGACTCCTCGGCGCGTGTGGGGTGCGCAGCCGATGGTGGACCTGGGGGGACACCGACCGGTCGCGGGCCGCTCCCGGCCTCGGACTCGGCCCCGGCAGCATCAACAGCCTCGATCCGGGCATCCACTCCGAGCACGTCAATGAGTGCCTGGCGGAGATACTCGGCGTGCGGTCCATTGCGGAACGCTTGTGCCAGACCGCTCGTGGCCATGGCGATGACGAGCACGCGCCCGTCAAAGGAGCGCACCTGGCCGTGCTCAGACACCAACGTCCACGTCGCTCGCTTGGTCGCGAACACCCGCGCGAGGATGTCCGGCCAGGATCGCCGGACCGCGGCAGTGTCCAGCCCGACCGGCCCGGTCACCGCCTCGACCGGGAAGGTGGGCTCGGACTCAGCGGGGGTCCACGTGCCCTCCGACGTCACCGACTCCGGCCCGGGCCGGGATACCGGGCCTGTCCCGGCCGGCGGCGCGGCCCCGACACCGCCCAAGGCTGGCTCCGGCTGTCCGGCGGCAGCGCCACTCACCGGCTCGACTGCGGAGGCCTCGCTCGCAGGTACCTCGCTCGCGGACCCAGCGCCCGCGGCCAGGGCGGGCGCGGGCGCGGGCGCCTCAGCGACCGGGCCGGCGCCGGCATTCGGCGGCATCGGCGCAACGGGAGCGACCTGGGTGGGTGGCGAGACGGCAATCCTCGACGGCGGCACCGCTACGCCGCTCGGCACTCCGCTGACGTCCAGGCGACGCTCCAGCCGGTCCAGCCGCGCGGCATACCCCTGCTCTCCTGCCGCGCCAGGCAGCAGCAGGCGGGCGGCGATGAGCTCGAGCTGGAGGCGCGGCGACGTGGCTCCCGTCATCTCGGCCAGGCCCGCGTTGACCACGTCGGCCGCCCGGGACAGGGCCCCTGGGCCAAAAGCCGCCGCCTGGGCCCGCATGCGGTCCAGTTGGTCCGCGGGGTGCCCTCGCAGCACCGCTGCCGCGGCGTCCGGGACCGCCAGGACGACGATGAGGTCGCGGAAGCGCTCGAGGAGGTCCTCGACGAATCGGCGCGGATCGAGCCCGGTCTCGATGACCCGCTCGATCGCGACGAACGCCCCGGCCGCATCGCCGGCCCCGAAGGCCTCGATCGCCGCATCGAGCAACTCGACATCGGTGAAGCCGAGGATCGACGCGGCCCGCTCATAGGTCAGCCCCGTCTCGGTGGAGCCGGCAATGAGCTGGTCCAGGACCGAAAGGGAGTCCCGCACCGAGCCGCCGCCGGCGCGCACGACGAACGACAACACGCCCGGCTCCACGGTCACCTGCTCGGCCTGACAGAGCCGGTCGAGGTAGTCGGTGAGTTGTCCCGGCGGGACCAACCGGAAAGGGTAGTGGTGCGTGCGGCTGCGGATGGTGCCGATGACCTTCTCGGGCTCGGTGGTCGCGAAGATGAACTTCACGTGCTCCGGCGGCTCCTCGACGATCTTGAGCAGCGCGTTGAAGCCCTGGCTGGTCACCATGTGGGCTTCGTCGATGATGTAGATCTTGTAGCGACTCTGGGCCGGGCCGAATGCGGCCCGCTCACGCAACTCACGGGCATCATCGACACCGCCGTGGCTGGCGGCGTCGATCTCGATGACATCGATGGTGCCGGGGCCACCACGGGCCAGGGCCACGCACGAGTCACACACCCCGCACGGCGTCGGGGTGGGGCCCAGCTCACAGTTCAGACAACGGGCCAGGATGCGGGCGCTGGTGGTCTTGCCACAGCCGCGCGGCCCACTGAATAGATAGGCGTGGTTGACCCGCCCGGTGCGCAGGGCCTGCATGAGCGGCTCTGTCACGTGCTCCTGCCCGATGACGTCCGCGAACGTCTCGGGCCGATAGCGGCGATACAGAGCCTGGCTCACCACACGAACCCTAATCTGCCGGTCCGACAGAGGGCACCTGTGGTCCACCCCACCCAGCCGGCTCCCCTCGGCATTCCGAATGCCGCGCGATGACTCAGACTGGGGACATGTCGAGCGGGAGCACTGTCCGGGCGCAAGCCGTGAGCAAGGTACTGGGCCCCACCGCCCTGCTGGCCCCCACCGACCTGACCGCCGATCCCGGCACCTGCGCCGTCGTCCGTGGCGTCAACGGCTCGGGCAAGACGACCCTGCTCCGGCTGATCGCCGGCCTGTGGGAGCCCACGAGCGGTCAGGTGACCATCGATGACCGGGTCGCCGATGAACGCGACCCGGTCCTGCGATCCCAGGTGGCCACGCTGATCGGGGCCCCCGCGGCCTACCGCGATCTGACCCTGACCGATCATCTGACCTTGATTGACGCGACCTGGGGGCGCGACCCCGACACGTGCGCACAGCGGGTCGCCGACCAGCTCGCCGACCTGGAGATCGACCATCTCGGCGAGCGTTTCCCCCACGAGCTCAGCTCCGGGCAGGGGCAACTGTTCCGGCTCTCGTTGGTCCTGTTCCGCCCCGGGTCACTGATCATCCTCGACGAGCCCGAGCAACGCCTCGACACCGACAAGCGCGTCCTGATCGGTGACCTTTTGGCGGAACGCCGCGACGCGGGGGTCACGCTCGTCGTGGCCTGCCATGACCCGGACCTCACCGAGCGGATCGCCGACGGCATTCACACCTTGGCGGCCGCCGAGTGAACGACCACGACGCGTTGCCTCCCGACTCCGCGGCAAACGCCGAACGGTATGCCGACACCCGGCACGTCCTGCACGGACCCGACGGGCCAGGAGTGCTGCGCACCGTGCTCTACGCCACCTATGTCGGGGCGCTGCTCGCCGCGACCTACGGGTATACGGTCGCGCGAGGGATCTTCGCGACGAGCGACCGGGAGTGGTTGCGGTCGGTCCTGCTGAGTCCGGGCGCCGCGCTCGCCCTGGGGGCCGCGGTCGTGGGTGTGGTTCTCGTGGCGTTTCGCGCGGGCCAGGTGCGGGGGCCGGTCGTTCCGCCGCTGCCCTGGACGGACCTGGTGGTCACCTCGGCCCTGGATCGCCCGCTCGTGCTGCGCGACTGGTGGCTGGTCAGCTCCACGCTGGCGGTCGTGGGCGGCGTGCTCGGCGGGGGCGTGGTCGGGGCGGGCCTGTGGGGGGCCGGTGCCGCCGGCGGCCTCGCCCTCGTCGGCGGCCTGGTCGGTGGGGCGGCCGTGGGTGGCGCCGCTGTGTGGGCCTGGCTGCTCGGCGAGGCCAGGGACCCTGCGTATGCCGTCCGCGGTCGCGTCGTGGTCGCCCGGCCGCGCCGGGTCCTGGCCGACCTGCGCATGGGTACCCTGCGCGCCCAGGGCGTGCGGACCACGCACTTGGGCGGCGCGATCCTGGCCGGCGACCTGCGGGCCGCGCGGCTCGAGGTGGCCTCCCCGATCCGACGCGCCCGGCGGGCCCGGCTGCGGGCCGGCCGCCCGTGGACGACCATGGCGCGACGCGACCTATTGGGCCTGCGCCGACAGCCGGGGGCGGCGGTGACCGGTGTGATCATGACCGCGGCCGCGGGCGCCGCCCTCGGGTGGGGACTCGCGATTCCCGCCGTGCCCCCCGGCATTGTCGTGCTCGCTGGCGTCCTCGCATATCTCGGCGTGGGCTGGTGGTGCGAAGGCCTGCGTCTGGGCGCGGACACCAGCGGGACCCCGCCCTTGTTTGGCTTGACGCCTCGCTTGGAAGCGTTGGCGCACACCGTCGTTCCGACGATTGCCGCGATCGTGGTCCTGGTCCTCAGTGGGGGTGGTGTCGCCGCCGCTCAGGGCGCGAATGTCCTGGTGGCCGCGGCCTGGCTGGGCGCCTGCGCCGTGATCCTGATCGCGCTCCAGGTCGTCGCGGCCTACCGGGGCCAGCCGCCGACGGGCGCCTTCCTGCCTGAGAGCGGTCCCACCACGCTCGTGTTCTTCATGGCCCGCTCCGTCCTCGCGGCCGGGCTCTTCGTCGGTGGCCTGACCAGCCTCGCCGGGCATGTCGGAATGCCGCGGCTGTGGTCCGTGATCGCCCTGGCCGTCGTCATCACCGTCACCTGGGCCTTGTCCCGGCAACGCGCCCTGACCCTCGATCACCGCCAATAGAACGCTGCCCGGGCTGGCTACCCCAGCGCGGCGGCCAAGGCTCGTCCCGCCGTGCGGCCCGTGAACAGGCAGCCCCCAACAAACGTCCCCTCCAGCGCGCGGTACCCGTGGATCCCGCCACCGCCGAAACCGGCGGCCTCCCCCGCGGCATACAAACCCGACACGGGAATGCCGTCCGCACCGAGCACGCGACCGGCGAGGTCGGTATGGAGTCCGCCCAGAGTCTTGCGCGAGAGCACGCGCAGGCGGACTGCGACCAGGGGGCCGTGGTCAGGGTCGAGGATCTTGACCAGGGGGTGTGCCCGCTTGGAGACCCGATCGGCCACGTAGCGGCGGGCCTCGCGGATCGCCATGAGTTGGGCGTCCTTGCCGTAGTCGTTGTCCAGCTGGTCGTCGCGAGCGCGCACCTGCCGCTCGATGTCGGCGGGGTCAAGGAGTGGCTCGTCGGTCAGGGCGTTCATCTTGGCGACGAGCTCGGCGAGCGTCTCAGCCATGACGAAGTCCTCACCGTGATCCAAGAACGCCTGCACCGCAGGCGAAACCGCATTGCGCGATCGCTGGAGGAGGACCTGGGCGGTGCGCCGGGAGGAGCCGTCGGTCAGGTCGAGATTCTGCTCACTGCCGGAGAGCGCGAATTCCTTACCGGCGATGGAGCGGTTGGTGATGAACCACGAGTGGTCGTGACCGGTGGTCCGCAGATGGGCGAGGGTGCCCAAGGTGTCGTACCCCGGGAGAAAGGGCGCCGGCAGCCGTCGGCCAGCGGCGTCAAACCACAGCGAACTCGGCCCCGGCAGGATGCGGATGGCATGGCCCGGCCAGATCGGATCCCAGTTGGCCACTCCCTCGACGTAGTGCCACATCCGATCCCGATTGACAACGGCACCACCGGAGGCCTCGCTGATCGAGATCATCCGACCGTCGACGTAGGCCGGGACTCCGGTGAGGAGGTGCTGCGGAGCCGCCCCCAGCCGGTCCGGCCAGTTGTCCCTCACTAGGCTGTGGTTGCCACCGATGCCTCCACTGGCCACGATGACGGCTTGCGCGCCAAACTCGAACTCCCCCACGGCATTCCGGTTGCTCGCCACCCCGCGAGGTGACGCGTCCGGGGCGAGGACGGTCCCCCGGGCGCCGACCACACTGCCTCCGCTCACAACGAGCTCATCGACGCGGTGGCGGGGACGATAGATGATCCGTCCGCCGGCGATGTGGTCGTGGATCCGTGCCGCAAAGGGCCGCACGAGGCCGGTGCCTGTCCCCCACGGGATGTGGAACCGGGGCACCGAGTTCCCGTGCCCGTCGGCGCGTCCGTCACCGCGCTCGGCCCACCCGACGACGGGGAAGAAGGTCACGCCGAGCATGTCCAGCCAGGGGCGCTTCTCGCCGGCCGCCCACTCCACGTAAGCCCGGGCCCACTCGCGTCCCCAGTGGTCCGGACCGAGGCCTCCGGTCGGATCGGTCAGACGGTCCCAGCCGGCGCTGTTCTGCCAGTCGCGCCACGCCAACTCGACCGAGTCGGCGACCCGCAGTCGCCGCTGCTCAGGCGAGTCCACGAGGAAGAGCCCGCCCAAACTCCAGAACGCCTGGCCCCCAAGGTTGGCCGCAGACTCCTGGTCCAGCAGGACAACCGATCGGCCGGCTGCCGCGAGCTCGTTGGCCGCCACCAGGCCCGCGAGTCCGGCCCCCACAACGACGACATCGGCATCCATGAGCCGACGTTAGCCCGAATGCCGCCCTCCCGGCCCGCGTCCCCCGCGGATTCTTCACACCCGCGCCGGCAATAACACCCGCGCGCGTGAAGTTCCCGCGCCTGTCACGTCCCCGCGCAGGAGAGCCGAGTCAGGCGACCGTGACCCAGCCCTGTGCGTCCACCCCGAACGTCACGTCGGCCAGGCCCGGCACCACGAGGTCGGCCCACGCGTCCAGCTCTTGAGCCGGGGTCGAGTGCGTCACCGCGAGCAGCCCGCCAGCCCCCGCGGATCGACCCGACTCCAGCCCGGCCACCGCATCCTCGACGACAAGGCAGTCGCCGATCGACACACCGAGCAACTCGGCCGCCCGCAAGTAGGGCTCGGGAGAGGGCTTGCCGTGCCGAATGTCGCTCGCGGTCACCACGAGGTCCGGCGGGGTCAGGCCGGTGACGTCGATGCGGGCCTGAGCAAGCGGCCGGGTCCCGGACGTCACGATGGCGCTGTGTCCTCCCCCATGGCGGATCGCGGCCAGCGCCTCGGCCGCCCCCGGGAGCACGAGGATCCCGTCGGTGTCCTGCACCTCGAGATCCTCGATCCGCAGGAAGGCC
>JAGOME010000017.1 GCA_017993715.1 Phycicoccus sp. | reverse complement strand
GTGGAAGCGCCGTCGCTCAACGGATAAAAGGTACCCCGGGGATAACAGGCTGATCTTGCCCAAGAGTCCATATCGACGGCATGGTTTGGCACCTCGATGTCGGCTCGTCGCATCCTGGGGGTGGAGTAGCTCCCAAGGGTTGGGCTGTTCGCCCATTAAAGCGGTACGCGAGCTGGGTTTAGAACGTCGTGAGACAGTTCGGTCCCTATCCTCTGTGCGCGTAGGAAACTTGAGAAGGGCTGTCCCTAGTACGAGAGGACCGGGATGGACGAACCTCTGGTGTGTCAGTTGTTCTGCCAAGAGCACCGCTGATTAGCTACGTTCGGAAGTGATAACCGCTGAAAGCATCTAAGCGGGAAGCACGCTTCAAGATGAGGTTTCCATGGGGTTTACCCCGAGAGGCTCCCGGCTAGACTACCGGGTTGATAGGCCAGACGTGGAAGTGCAGTAATGCATGTAGCTGACTGGTACTAATAAGCCGATAACTTGATACACACATTAAAAGACTTCTGTTTGTTCGCGTCCACTGTGCAGTTCCCGAGATACGGTCGGGAATGACTGAAATCTCCATAGAGTTTCGGCTGTTATAGCGAAGGGGAAACGCCCGGCTCCATTCCGAACCCGGAAGCTAAGCCCTTCAGCGCCGATGGTACTGCACTGGTGACGGTGTGGGAGAGTAGGACGCAGCCGGACATACTTTCACGAAGGGGCTCGCCATTTGGCGGGCCCCTTCGGCATTTGTGTAGTCACGGTAGTCAACGACTGGTGCGTCAGGCGGCGCTAGAGTCGCCACGGATGCCGTTCAGGTGGCGGCCGGCGGTAGGCCCAGGAGCTTTGGCCCAGGAGGAAGAAGTGAGTGACGAAAGGCGCCGGTCCCCTCAGGGGGGTCGTCCCCGTGGTTCTGGCAGTGCTGGCTCAGGCAGTGCTGGCTCAGGCAGTGGTGGTCGAGGCAGTGGCTTTGGCGGAGAGCGCCGGGGTGGCGGTTCGTTCCCTGCCAAGTCCGGGCGCACAGGCCGCGACGACGAGCGGACGGGGAGTGCTGGCCGTGGCGGCGATCGTCAGGGTGCTCGCGATGGCCGATCAGGCGGTGGGGGCCCCGCTGTGGGTGGGCGCCGAGAGGATTCTGCGCGCGGCGGGTCCGGGCGACCGGACAGCGGTCCGCGACTGGTGCCCAAGTCTGCCCGTCTGCCGGAGCCCAAGATCCCGGAAGGCGTGACCGGCAAGGAGCTCGATCGATCCGTGCACCAGCAGCTGCGCACGCTGAGCAAGGAGAATGCCGAAGGGGTGGCCCAGCATCTCGTGATGGTGGCGGCCCTGTTAGCGGCCGACGAGATCGACGCGGCCCTCGCCCACGCGGAGACCGCTGTCCGGCGGGCCGGCCGGGTGGGCGCCGCCCATGAAGCCTTGGGGATGGTGGCGTATCGGATGGGCGACTACTCGCGCGCCCTTGCGGAGTTCCGGACGGTGCGTCGGATCACCGGATCGCATCACCTCATTCCGCTCATGGTCGACGCCGAGCGCGGTCTGGGCCGACACACCCGCGCCCTAGAGTTGGCATCCTCAGCCGAGGCACGAGCGCTGGTCGGAGAGGACCGGGCCGAACTTGCCATCGTGGTCAGCGGCATTCGTCGCGACCTCGGCCAGCTCGATGCCGCCCTGGTTGCCCTGCAACTGCCCGAGCTGAAGAAGAAGTCGAGTTTCCGACTCCACTACGCCTATGCGGACTTGCTCGTCGGGTTGGGGCGCATCGAGGAGGCCCGGGATTGGTTCGAACGATCAGCATCGGCCGACCACGATGGTGAGACCGACGCCGTCGAAAGACTGGACGAGCTGGCCGGCACGGTTTACGAAGACTTCGGCGATGACGATGAGCCGGACCTCGACATGGCAGATCCGGATGGGGACGCCGTCACGGAGTCAGGTCCCCCCCGGTGATCGGTGCGCTGCGCGACGGGTACGCCGCATTGGTGTGCGACCTTGATGGTGTCGTTTACCGCGGACCAGCCGCCGTGCCGCACGCGATTGATGCGCTGAGCGCGGGCACCGAGCCCGTCCACTTCGCGACGAACAACGCGAGCCGTCTCCCTGCGGAGGTGGCCGGCCATCTGGTGAGCTTGGGTCTTGCGGTTTCTGCGGGGGATGTGTCGACCAGTGCCGAGGCGGGGGCCTGGGAGCTGTCGAGGCTGATCGCGACCGGCGCCACCGTCCTGGCCGTGGGGGGCCCCGGAGTTGCCGCCGCCGCTGAGTCCGAGGGTTTTGTGGTCTCGCGTACGGCGACCTCGGACGTGGCGGCTGTCCTGCAGGGTTACGGACGCGGTGTCCAAGCCGCCGATCTGGCGGAGGCGGCCTACGCCATTCAGGGCGGCGCCATCTGGATCGCCACCAACACCGACCTGACGTTGCCGACCGATCGCGGGGTGGCACCAGGCAATGGATCCCTGATCGGTGCCGTGCGCTTGGCGGCAGGGCGCGATCCGGACCTCGTTGCCGGCAAACCGTACCCGCCGCTGTACCGGCTGTGTCTTGAGCGCATGGCCGTGTCTCCTGGCGACGCTCTCGCGGTGGGGGACCGGCTGGACACCGACATCGAAGGTGCCAACTCGGTCGGCATCGACTCGCTGCTCGTCCTGACCGGTGTCAACGACCTGCGCGATGTCCTGCTGGCGCCGCCCCATCGACGGCCGACCTGGGTCGCCCCCGATCTGCGTTGGCTCTCGCGGCCAGCCGACGATCCCGTGTTGATGGATCTGCGGCGGACCCTCGAGTGGGGCTGGGCGCACCAGGATGGTGGCCCCGTTGACGATGGCTGGCTGACACAGACCGTCACGCGGCTCCACGATCTGGTGGCCTCGACCGCTACGGTGGAGTAGGCACCCGTCCGGGGAGTCGCTGATCAGCACACGAGGGAGAGCCGAGCATGGCCAAGAGGTCGATCCAAGGATTCGCTGAACTCGCCACGGGCCTGGGGGAGATGACCAAGGCGGCCGCCAACGACGCAGCCGCGGAGTTGCTCTCCGTGAGTGCTGCGGCGCCGAAGGCAGGCAAGAAGCTCGCCAAGCAGGCCTCGCAACTAGCCGACGGGCTGCTCGATGCCGCAGAGAAGAATCGCGAGCAGCTCGTCGCCCTCATCCGACATGAGGTCGATGGCGTGCGCGCCCAGCTCGAGCAGTCCTTCTCCCGGGACTTGAACGGACTCAACGAATCTGTCCAGCAGCTCTTCGGACAGTTGGATGAGCTGCGGCAGTCGCTACCGGGGCAGGGATCATCAGCGGCGACCGCCATCGCCGGCGCGACCGCTGCCGTGACTGGGCGGGCGGCTGCCGGGTCAGCGACGAAGACACCGGCCACCACCTCAGCAGCGCCCGCAAAGGAGCCCGCGGAGCCGGTTGCCGCAAAGAAGACGACAGCGAAGAAGACGGCGACGGTGAAGAAGACGGCGACGGTGAAGAAGGTCGCGGCGAAGTCAGCACCAGCCAAGGCGGCGACGGTGAAGAAGGTCGCGGCGAAGTCAGCACCGGCCGCGAAGGCCACGGCGAAAAAGACCACTGCCCAAAAGACCGCGCCGGCCAAGAAGGTGGCGGTCAAGAAGTCTGTCCCGGCCAAGAAGTCCCCCCCGGCGAAGAAGACCGTGGCGAAGAAGGTCACCTCGTCCCCGGCCTCCGCCTCCGCCCAGGGGTGAGTGCATGAGCGAGCAGACCCTCACGCCCCTCGATAGTCCCGAGTCGGCCACCCGTGAGCGCCCCGAGACCGGTGACCTGGTCATCGATGCGGTGATCAGTGACTTGGCGGCGGCATCGATCACCGATCTCGACGACCTGATCGATGCGGGAGAGCGCGTCCAGCGGACCTTGCAGGGGCGCCTGGCGGATCTCGGCGGCTGACATCACGCGGCTGGATGTCGAGCTGGTCCAGCGTGGCCTGGCCCGGTCTCGGGCCCGGGCGCGCGAGCTCATCGACCAAGGACTCGTGATCGTCGACGGCGTGGCCGCCGCTAAGCCCGCGATGACGGTCTCAGCAGCGACCGACATCGACCTCGATCCCGCGTCCGGGGATGAGCATCAGGCTCACGCCTGGGTTGGCCGAGGCGCAGTCAAACTCGTCGCCGCGCTCGAAGCGTGGCCGCCCGTCGCAGCCCGAGTGGCCGGGAGTCGGGCCCTGGACGTCGGTGCCTCCACCGGAGGCTTCACCCAGGTGCTGCTGCGGCACGGTGCGGCGCAGGTTGTCGCCCTCGATGTCGGGCATGGCCAGCTCGTCTCGGAGCTGGCGCAAGACCCCCGAGTCACAGATCGGTCCGGGACGTCGATCCGTGACATGGGGCCGACCGATCTCGGCGGACCCTTCGACATCGTCGTTGCCGATCTGTCCTTCATCTCCCTCAGGCTCGTTGTCGGCGCCCTCGCCGCGCAGTTAGCATCCGGCGGACACGCCGTCGTTCTGGTCAAGCCCCAGTTCGAGGTCGGGCGTGAACGACTCGGGAACGACGGGGTGGTCACGTCGTCGCAGCAACGCCAGGAAGTGGTCGAGGGCGTCCTGCTTGCCGCCCGCGAGTGCGGCTTGCATGCACACGGCATTCGGGAGAGCCCCGTCCACGGCGGCGCAGGCAACGTTGAGTACCTGTTGTGGTTGCGGCCTGAGCCATCGGCGACAATGACTGCGGTCGTCATCGACACCCTCGCCGAGCTCACGCGACATGCAGCCAGTCGGGCGTCCCAGCCAGAGGCTCTGCGCGGCAATGAAGGAGGACTGTGAGTTCCACCCTGATCCGTCGCATCCTCCTGCTCGTGCACCCCCAGCGACCAGAGGCCATCGAGGTCGCGGTCGAGGTCGTGCATCGGTTGCGAACCGAGGGGATCGAGCTGGTCATCCCGGAGGGAGAAGCCCATAGCGACCGACTCCTCCAGGAGGGAGTGCTCGTCGCGGGCGATCCGTCGCACCCCGCGGCCGGATGTGAGCTCGTGGTGATCCTCGGTGGTGACGGCACGATCCTGCGTGGCGCCGAGCTCGCCCGGGGCAGTGGGGTGCCCTTGCTCGGCTTCAACCTGGGGCACGTCGGCTTTCTCGCCGAGATCGAACGTGACGACATCGGTCGGACCGTCGAGCACATCCTGGCCCGGCAATGGGTGGTCGACGAGCGAATGGCGCTCGAGGTCGTGGTGTCCGCGGGGGATCGTGAGGTCTTCCGGAGCTGGGCCTTGAACGAGGTCAGCATCGAGAAGGCCGCGCGCGAGCGAATGATCGAGCTCGCTGTCGGCATTGATGGGCGTCCGCTGTCGACGTGGGGCTGCGATGGACTGGTCATGGCGACCCCGACCGGGTCGACGGCCTACGCCTTCTCGGCGGGTGGGCCCATCGTGTGGCCTGATGTCGAGGCGCTGCTCGTTGTGCCGATCTCGGCGCATGCCCTGTTCGCGCGGCCGGTTGTGGTCGGGCCGAGCAGCCAACTGACCGTCGAGGTGCTGCCGCACACGGATGGCTCGGCCGTCGTCTGGTGCGATGGGCGGCGGGCGACCGATGTCCCTCCGGGTTCCCGGATCGAGGTCGTCCGCTCCGCCGAGCCGGTGCGGCTGGCGCGGTTTACGACGCTGCCTTTCGCCGACCGACTCGTGCGTAAGCTCGACCTTCCGGTCCACGGCTGGCGAGGCCCCCGGACGGCCCGCTGAGATGCTGACAGAGATCCGGATCACCGATCTTGGCGTGATCGATGAGGCCGTCCTCGAGTTGGGGCCCGGGCTGAGTGTTGTCACCGGCGAGACCGGGGCGGGCAAGACCATGGTCGTGACGAGCCTGAGTCTGTTGCTCGGCTCCCGCTCTGATGCGGGCCTGGTCCGCTCCGGTGCGGACCGGGCCGTGGTCGAGGGCCTGGTCGAGCTGCCGCAGACCCACCCTGCCTTGGCGCGGGCGGAGCAGGCCGGGGGCGATGTGGCCGATGGCATGGTCCTGGTCCGCACGGTCAGCGTGCAGGGCCGCTCCCGCGCCTACGTCGGTGGCCGGGCCGCCCCCGTTTCCCTGCTCACCGAGCTGGGCGAACAGCTCGTCGCGATCCATGGCCAGGCAGATCAGTGGCGGCTCAAACGCCTGGACCAGCACCGTGAGCTCCTCGATGCCGCCGGTGGCGACGAGCTGCGCCAGCTCCTCGAGGGGTACCGCCACGCGCACCGTCGACATGCGGACCTCATGGCCGAGCTGACGCAACTCCGTCAGCACGCCCGCGAGCGGGCGCAGGAGGCCCAGGCCTTGCAGACCGGGCTCGACCTCATCGAGCAGGTCGACCCCGCACCCGGCGAGGACGTGGAACTGGCCGCCCTCAGCGAACGGTTGGGTCATGTCGAGCAACTGCGCGTGGCCACCGACGAGGCCCAAGTCATCCTCGCCGGCGATGATGAGGCCTACGGCGCCGGCGCCCCCGGGATCCTGGACGCCCTGGCTCGCGCCCGAGGCGCCCTTGGTCCTGTCCTCGAGGTCGATCCCGACCTGCGCTCCCTCGGCGACCGGCTTGTGGAGGTCTCCCACCTGGTCGCGGATCTGGCCGCGGACATCGCCGGCTATCGTGCCAACCTCGATGTCGAACCTGGCCGACTCGACGAGGTCCATGCTCGGCGGGCCCGACTCGCCGAGTTGACGCGCCTCTACGGCGCCGATATCGACGCAGTCCTGGAGTGGAGTCGCCATGCTGCGGCACGACTGGGTGGTCTGCTCGGCGACGACGAACGTGTGGCCACCCTCGAGCGGGAGCTGGCCACCGTGGCGGAGCAGCGCTCGGCCACGGCCCGCGAGCTCACCGATGCACGCCAACGGGCGGCGGCCCGGCTCGGTGACAGGATCACCGATGAACTCGGGCGGTTGGCCATGGCCTCGACCCGGCTGGCCGTGCAGGTCCGCCCCCTCGCAGCGCTCACCGCCGACGGCGCCGACGAGGTAGAGCTGATGATCGGGGAGCGCGACGGGGCCGACCTCCGCTCGATCACTCGGGCCGCCTCCGGTGGTGAACTGTCACGCATCATGCTGGCCATCGAGGTGGCCACGGCAACCGAGTCAGCCCTCGTCCCGACCTTCGTTTTCGACGAGGTGGACGCCGGGGTCGGGGGCCGAGCCGCCGTGGCGGTCGGTGCCCGACTCGCCGAGCTGGCGCGGCATACCCAGGTGATCGTGGTCACCCACCTGCCGCAGGTAGCCGCCTTTGCCGATCACCACCTCGTGGTCGCCAAGGCCAAGTCGGGGTCAGTGTCTCGTAGTGATGTCCGCGTGGTCACCGGGGAGGAGCGGGTCGATGAGTTGGCGAGAATGCTGTCCGGGACGGTCAGTGAGGTCGCCCGAGAACACGCTCGCACGCTGCTGGCCGATGGTGCCGCCGCGACTTCCTGACATGCGAGGATGATGCGGATGCGCCTACGTCTTCGCCCCGATGACGGCACCGCCCTGCCCGATGGTGCGGTGTCCGGGCCCGCGCGGGTCGACCGACGGACCAAGAACCTGACCAAGCGCTTGAAGCCTGGCGATATCGCCGTGATCGACCACCTCGACCTCGACCGGGTCAGCGCGGAGGCGTTGGTGGCCTGCCGCCCCGCTGCGGTGGTTAACGCGTCGCGCTCGATCAGCGGTCGGTACCCCAACCTTGGCCCCGACATCCTCGTCGCGGGCGGCATTCCGCTCGTCGACGATGCCGGACCGGCCGTGATGTCCGCGTTGCGCGACGGGCAGCCCCTCGTCTTGCACGAGGGTGAGATCCGGTTGGGACGCGACGTGGTCGCTGTGGGGACGGTGCAGACGCCCGAGTCGATCGAGGAGTCGCTCACGCAGGCCCGCGCCGGCCTCTCCGATGAGATCGAGGCGTTCGCCGCCAACACGATGGAGTTCCTGCGCCAGGAGCGCGAGCTGCTCCTGGACGGGGTCGGCGTCCCGGACATCCGCACCGAGCTGGATGGTCGACACGTCCTCATCGTCGTGCGTGGGTATCACTACAAAGAGGACCTCGCGCACCTGAGCCACTACATCCGGGAGTATCGACCGGTGCTCATCGGCGTCGACGGCGGGGCCGACGCCCTGATCGAGGCGCGCCTGAAACCCGATCTCATCGTCGGCGACATGGACAGCGTGTCCGACGCGGCGTTGACCTGCGGTGCCGAGATCGTCGTGCATGCCTACCGGGACGGGCGGGCCCCGGGCCAACAGCGTGTCGTCGACCTCGGTGTCGAGCCGGTCGTGTTCCCGGCTACGGGGACCAGCGAGGACGTCGCCATGCTCCTGGCCGACGACAAGGGGGCGAGCCTGATCGTGGCCGTAGGAACGCACGTGACCCTCGTTGAGTTCTTGGACAAGGGCCGGTCGGGGATGGCCAGCACCTTCCTGACCCGCCTGCGGGTCGGCGGCAAGCTCGTGGATGCCAAGGGCGTCAACCGGCTATACCGCTCGCGCATCTCGACCCTCTCGCTCGTCGTCATGCTGGGTATCGCCCTGCTCGCCCTGGGGGCGGCCCTGTGGTCCACCGCGGGCGGGCAAGCGTTGATCCAGGTCGGGTGGGCCCGGCTTGACGACCTCTGGTCTGCCGTCAAAGGAGTGTTTACGTGATCGACTTCCGCTACCACTTGGTGTCGATCGCCTCGATCTTCGTTGCGCTGGCGGTCGGCATCGTCCTGGGAGCCGGGCCGTTGCAGCAGCAGATCGGGTCGACGTTGACCGCGGAGGTCACCCAACTGCGCGAGGACAAGGCGTCCCTGCGGGCCGAGGTCGATGCGCTCAACGCTCAGGCGGCTGCCCACGAGGATTTCGACGACGATGCGCTGCCGCGGATCGTCGCTGGCTCGCTCGGCGGGCAGATCGTGACCATCGTGGCGCTGCCCGGCGTGGACCAGGGACTCATCGATCGGACCGCCACGACGCTGCAGGCCGGCGGGGCGACGGTCGCCCATCGCGTTGCGGTGCAGCCCACCTGGGTCAACGCAGGGTCAGACGCCGTCGCAGCGCGGCAGGCCGCGGCTCTCGCGGGCGCGAGCGCCCTGGGGCTCACCACCGACGCGGCGGGCGCAGCCACCACCCTGAACGAGGTGCTCGCGGCATCCCTGCTCGGTGGAGGTGGCGCGGTGGACGACCCGCAGGTGCGCCGCACCGTCCTGGATGCTCTGGTCAGTGCCGACCTCATCGACACCGATGCTGCTCCCGCCATCACCTCGACCAGCGTGATCATCCTGTCCGCCGTGATCACCGACGGGGACAGCGCCGACCGCCTGGCCAGCGCGCAGGCCTGGCTCGCGCTCTCGGTGGCGTTCGACCAGCGCTCCACCGGCACCGTGGTCGTCAGTGAGCTCGATGGCGAGGCCACCGACGCGGACTCGCTCCTGGGCACCTTGCGCTCGACGGACAGCGCCCGCGCCGACATCTCGGGGATCGACAATGGCGGCTCCACGATCGGGCAGGCCAGTGTCGATTTCGCGCTGGCCGAACAGGTCGTGGGTGGAGCTGGTCAGTACGGCTTGCTCGGTGGCGTCGACGCGGCCTACGCGCCCATCCCGTCGTCGTGAGGCGGCACCACCCCATGTGGGGCGTCGTCCTTGCCGTGGGAGGGGCCGCGGCGGCATTCCGAATGCTGTGTGGCGCCGGTCCGACCGTGACGGCGCCGTGGGAGCGGACCAACCATGCCGGCCGCTCCGTCACGCTGCTTGAGGGCCCTGCCTTCGCCGTGGGGGCAGCCCTCGGCGCGTGGCAGGACCCAGCGGCTCTGGTCACGATCGTGGGATCGTCCGCGGTGGGAGCCTTGGACGACCTTAAGGGCGGCGCCCAGGCCAAGGGGTTGCGCGGGCACCTGCGCGCCGCGAGCCGCGGACAGGTGACCACCGGGGTGATCAAGATCGGCGGTCTGGCCCTGACCGGGGTCGCCGCGGCAATGATGGTGGCGGGCCGTCGCCCGGAGGCGGGGCCGCGCTCGCTTGCGGGGCGGGCCGCGATGATGCTCGCCGATGGTGCGCTCATCGCCGGCGGTGCCAACCTGGCCAATCTGCTCGATCTGCGGCCTGGGCGCGCCCTCAAGGCCGTCTTCGTGGCCGGGGCGCCACTCCTGGTGACGTCGACGCCCTCGACCGCCGCCGCAGGCGCCGTCGGCGCTGCCCTCGGAGTCCTGCCCCCAGACTTGCGTGGGCAGGCCATGCTCGGTGACACCGGCGCCAACCCCGCCGGAGCGCTGGTCGGGCTCGGCCTCGTTGAGCGGCTCAGTCCACGCGGCAGACTGGCCGCCCTTGGAGTCATCGTGGCCCTCACCCTGGCCAGCGAACGCGTGTCGTTCACGGCCGTCATCGAACGCACTCCTGTCCTGCGCGAACTCGACGCGTGGGGGCGGCCCACGCCGCCGGCGACGGCCTCATGACCGAGGCGACCCAGCGTCGCCTGGCCACCGGGATCGCCGGGGCTGCCGGCCTGATCGCAGTCCTGACCCTGCTAGCCCGCATCGCCGGGTTCGGCCGGGTCCTGGTTTTCGCGGACGCAGTCCGAGCTGCGGGTGTCGGCGAGATCTACCAAAGCGTCAATACCGTGCCCAACGTCCTGTTCGAGGTGGCTGCGGGCGGGGTGCTCGCCGCGGTGATCGTTCCCCTGGTCGCCCACCGGATCGGCGCGGGGGAGCGGGCCGAAGCGGACCGCATCGCCGGCGCCCTGCTGTCGTGGGCCCTGCTGCTCCTCATCCCCCTCGGGCTCCTGCTCGCCGTGTTCGCCCGGCCCGTGTCCACCTGGCTCGTCGCGGACTTCGACCCGGCCGCCCGGGACGTGGCCACCACGTTGGTGCGGATCTTTGCGCTGCAGGTGCCGCTCTACGGGCTCGGCATCATCCTCACGGGGGTGTTGCACGCGCATCGGCGCTTCCTCGCCGCGGCCCTGGCGCCACTGCTGTCCAGTCTCGTCGTCCTCGTCAGCTACCTCTGGTACGGGTCCCTGACCGGCGGCCTGACCGCCCCCTCGCAGGTCAGCAGCCAGGCAATCGCCGTGCTCGGCTGGGGCACGACCGCTGGCGTCGTCGCCCTCTCGGTCCCGCTGCTCATACCGGCCTGGCGAGCCGGCTGGCGCTGGCACCCGACGTTGACCTTGCCACCTGGGGTCGGCGCACGGGTCCGCGTCCTGGCCGGCGCCGGACTCATCGGGCTCGTGGCCCAACAAGGCGCGGTCCTGGCCACGATGTGGCTGGCCAACCATGCCGGTGCCCGAGGGGTCTTCCCGGTCTACCAGTATGCGCAGGCCGTCTATCTCCTGCCGTATGCCGTGCTGGCCGTGCCGATCGCGACGAGCACCTTTCCAGCACTCGCTGAGCGCACCGGAGCCGGAGATGATGCCTCGCCGACCCTGGGCCGGGCGATCCAGGGCGTGCTGTGGTTGACCGGGCTGTCGGCGGCGGTCGTGGTCGTCGTTGCCCCGGCGGTCGGTGCCTTCTTCGCGGCGCTGGATGCGCGTCGAGGTGCCGAGGGTGCCAGTCCGGTTTCGCTGGCAGCGCTGGGCCCAGCGCTCGTAGCCTTCGCTCCCGGGCTGATCGGTTACGGCCTGTCGGCCCTGCTGATCCGTGCCCTGTACGTCAAAGGGGAAGCCACGCGTGCCGGACTGGCCGTCGCGGCCGGTTGGGTGATCGCCGGCGCCGGTCCGCTCCTGCTGGTCGGGGCGAATGCCGGGGCTGCCGCCACGCTGCGGGCTCTGGGTGGCTTTAGCTCCCTGGGCATGACCGTGACCGCGGTCCTCCTCGGCCTCCTCGTGCGCCGGTCGTGGGGTCCGGTCGCCCTGAGCGGCACCCTGGCGACCCTCGGGCGTCTCATCGTGGCCATCGCTGTGGCCGTGGTCACCGCCGACCTGGTTCGTTTCTGGCTGCCGATCGAAAGCCTGGGGACGGCCCTGGTCAATGGAGTGGTGAGCGGGGTGGTCGCGCTGCTCGCGGGCCTGGCCGTGGCCGCCGTCCTCGACCGATCCCGCGTGGCCGAGCTGCGGCGCCGCGGCCAGGCCCGACGACAGGAGCGACGCCGATGAGGATCGTCCAGGTGCTCGGCACCAGCGCCGGTGGGACCGGACGGCACGTGGCGGGGCTCGCGGCCGGGCTGGTCGAGGCCGGTCACGAGGTCGTTGTGGCGGCGCCACCGGGGGAGCTCAAGCGGTTCGGCGTGGCTCACAGTGGCGCGCGCCCGGTACCGCTCGCGGTGTCCACCCGGCCCAGTCGCGCCGATGCCCAGGCCGTGCGGGTGCTCGGCGCGGTCACTGCCCAGGCCGACATCGTCCATGCCCACGGTGCCCGGGTGGGTGCTCTGGCGGCTGTGGCCCTGCGCCGCTCTACGGTCCCTCTCATCACAACGCTGCACAACGCCACCCCTGAGGGTGCGGCGAGCCGGGTGATCCACGCGGGTCTGGAGCGGATCGTTGCTCGACGCTCCACGATCGTCCTCGGGGTCTCGCGCGACCTCGTCGCGCGGCAACGCGCACTGGGAGCACGCGACGTCGCCCTGGCTGTCGTAGCCGCGCCGGATTTCGGCGAGGTGCGCCATGACCGGGACCACATGCGGCGGACGTTCGGCCTGGCCGATCACGTGGCTCTCGTCGTCAGCGTGGGCCGGCTGGCGGCCCAAAAGGACCTCACCGGGTTGATCGATGCCACCTTGCTGGCGGCGACGGACGGCGTCGCACTGTTGACGGTCGTCGCAGGCGACGGTCCACTCCGCCCGCAGTTGCAGGCCCACATCGACGCGACCGGGGCTCCCGTGCGGCTGCTCGGGCATCGCTCGGATATCGCCGACCTGCTCAGCGCGGCCGATGTGGTGGCCTCCTCGGCCCTCTGGGAGGGGCAGCCCGTCTGGCTCCAAGAGGCTCTGCATGTCGGCGCAGCCATCGTGGCGACCGATGCCGGTGGCACTGCTGACGTGGTGGGCCAGGCCGCCGTCCTGGTGCCGGTCAGCGATCCCAGATCCCTGGCCGCCGCGCTCGCCGATGTGATCCGACACGGGACATTGCGCGATGACCTGCGCTCCCAGGCCACGGAACGGTCGGCGGAACTCCCCACGACACGCGACGCGACCGCGGCTGCTCTTGAGACCTACCGCAGGGCGCTGGTGGACGGGTCGTCCGCAACCGGCCGACGATGACGTATCGTTGAAGCCCGTGGTGTTCCAGACAAAACACATCTTTGTCACCGGCGGTGTCGCCTCTTCCCTCGGCAAGGGCCTGACCGCCTCGAGCTTGGGTCACCTGCTGCGGGCGCGCGGGTTGCGGGTCACGATGCAAAAGCTCGACCCCTACCTCAATGTCGACCCCGGCACGATGAACCCGTTCCAGCACGGTGAGGTCTTCGTCACCGAGGATGGCGCCGAGACTGACCTCGACATCGGTCACTACGAGCGGTTCCTCGATGTGAACCTGCACGGGTCGGCCAATGTCACCACCGGTCAGGTCTATAACCGGGTCATCCAGCGCGAGCGCCGCGGCGAGTACCTCGGTGACACGGTGCAGGTCATCCCGCACATCACCAACGAGCTCAAGGATCGGATGCGCGCTGCGGCCGCCGGGTCTCCGGGCGTGGCCCGCGCCGACGCTCCCGACCTGATCATCACCGAGATCGGCGGCACAGTCGGCGACATCGAGTCCCTGCCCTTCCTCGAGGCCGCACGGCAGGTCCGCCACGACCTGGGTCGCGACAACGTGTTCTTCCTGCACGTCTCGCTCGTGCCCTACCTGGCACCCTCCGGAGAGTTGAAGACCAAGCCGACGCAACACTCCGTCGCGGCCCTGCGACAGGTCGGCATTCAGCCCGATGCCCTTGTCCTGCGGGCGGATCGACCGATCCCCGAGTCCATCAAGCGCAAGATCTCCTTGATGTGTGACGTCGACACCGAGGCGGTCGCCGCCGCCGTTGACGCACCGAGCATCTACGACATTCCCAAGGTGCTGCACCGTGAGGGCTTGGACGCCTACGTCATCCGTCGCCTGGGACTGACCTTCCGCGACGTCGACTGGACCGACTGGGACGTGCTCCTGGAGAGCGTGCACGAGCCCGAGCACGAGGTCGAGATCGCCCTGGTCGGCAAGTACATCGACCTGCCCGACGCCTATCTCTCGGTCACTGAGGCCCTGCGGGCCGGCGGCTTCCACCACGACGCCAAGGTGCGGCTGCGGTGGGTGGCCTCCGACGAATGCGCCACCGACGCCGGCGCCCAGAAGGCGCTCGGTGGAGTCGACGCCATCTGTGTCCCCGGCGGTTTCGGGGTGCGGGGGATCGAGGGCAAGGTCGGCGCATTGCGGTGGGCCCGCGAACGAGGAATGCCAACGCTGGGGCTGTGCCTTGGCCTGCAGTGCATGGTCATCGAGTACGCCCGAGAGGTGGCCGGGATCGAGGGTGCCAGCTCGACGGAGTTTGACCCGGACAGCCCGGCGCCGGTCATCGCGACCATGGAGGAGCAGAAGGCCTTTGTCGAGGGCGCCGGAGACCTCGGGGGGACGATGAGACTGGGCGCCCAGGAAGCCGTGCTCGTCCCTGGCTCGATCGTTGCTGAGGCCTACGGCGCCACCGTCGTCAGCGAGCGCCACCGGCACCGCTACGAGGTCAACGACGCCTTCGTCGGCCAGCTCGTGGACGCCGGCCTGGTGATCAGCGGGACGCACCCGCAGTGGGGGCTCGTGGAGTTCGTCGAGCTGCCGCGCGAGGTCCACCCGTACTACGTGGCGACCCAGGCTCACCCCGAGTTCAAGTCTCGACCGACCCGCGCCCACCCGCTCTTTGCCGGGCTGGTCGGCGCCGCCCTGGACCAGCAAAGAGCCTCCCGATTGGTCGAGGTCGAGCGCTCTCGCAGCACCCCCGCCGAGGTCAACGCGTGACGCTCGCGGACCGGCCGGATGGCGCGCCGGTTCGCTCGCGTGAGGAGGTGTTTTCGGGTCGCGTATGGGACGTGGTCCGCGACGTTGTCGACCTCCCCGGTGGGTCAACCGTGGTCCGCGAAATTGTCGCTCACCCTGGGGCGGTCGCGGTCGCGGCCCTCGATGATCAGGGCCAGTTGCTGGTGATCCAGCAGTACCGCCACCCCATCGGAACCTATGAGTGGGAGCTGCCCGCTGGACTTCTCGACGTGCCGGGCGAGGATCCCCTGGAGGCAGCCCGCCGGGAGCTGTTCGAGGAGGGGGACCTCACGGCGGCGCACTGGGAACACCTGCTGCGCTACGCCACCTCGCCGGGCGGGTCTGACGAGCACATCGATGTCTACGTCGCGCGCGGTCTCACCGTTGTCCCCGAGGGGGAGCGGTATGTCCGCACGGACGAAGAGGCCGGAATGCCGACCCGCTGGGTGGCGCTCGACGAGGTCGTTGCGGCAATCACGGACGGTCACCTGCACAACGGCACCCTGCTGCTGACGGCGCTGCGATTGGCGGTTTCGGGCGGATCGTGACCTCGCCCGGGCGGGTTGTCGGTATCGTCGGGCATCCGGAAACGATGGCGGCGGAACCCGGTTCCGCCGGGGCCTCATCCAGAGATGCGTAAACGTTCTCACACTGTGAGCGGTGGCTTGTGGTGCGCCGCTTCGGGGTCGACGATCAGGCCGACAGATCCGTCGTTCGTTCGCAGGAGGTCAGATGTCGAAGAAGAAGTCCGCCGTGCCTGAAGGCGCTGACGACATCGGGCGGGGGGATGTCGCAGTTGACGACGCCGTTCACACCAAGTCCGGGCGGGTCAAGAAGGACGTCTACGAGGCCGAGATGGAGCGGCTCCAGGAGCAACTGGTGTTGCTGCAGTACTGGATCCAGAAGCAGGGCCTGAAGGTCGTCGTCCTCTTCGAGGGCCGGGGATCGGCGGGTAAGGGCGGGGTCATCAAGCGGATCACCGAGCGGACCTCACCGCGGATCGTCCGGGTCGCGGCCCTGCCGACCCCGACCGAGCGGCAGAAGTCGCAGTGGTATTTCCAGCGGTATGTCGAGCACCTCCCCGCCGCCGGGGAGATGGTCCTGTTCGACCGCTCCTGGTACAACCGCAGCAACGTCGAGAAGGTCATGGGCTTTTGCACCGACGAGGAGCACGAGGAGTTCCTGCGGTCCTGCCCCGAGTTCGAGCGGATGCTCGTGCGCAGCGGCATCATCCTGATCAAGTACTGGTTCTCGGTCAGCTTCGACGAGCAGAAGAAGCGCTTCGAGGCCCGTAACGCCGAGCCCCTCAAGCGGTGGAAGCTCTCCGACATGGACCTGGCCGAGCACGAGCACTACGTGAAGTACTCGATGGCCAAGGACACGACCTTCCAGTACACCGACATTAAGCAGGCACCCTGGTGGGTCGTGCCCAGTGACGACAAGCGCGCAGCCCGGCTCAACTGCGTCAACCACCTGCTCAGCCAGTTCGAATACGAGGACGTCGCGCCCGAGGTGGTGCACCTGCCCGAGATGGAGCGCATCCACTACGTGCGCCCGCCCATGCACGAGCAGACCTTCGTCCCGCAGCAGTTCTGAGATCGCACGTATCAGCGCGACTCTCCACCGCTCCTGCTTGGTGAGCGCGGCGTCCTCTCTCGGGCGCCGCGGATCACCGGTTCGAGCGGGAGGAGACCATCGTGGCCATCGGGGGAGCGTCCGGACGCCGCACGCGCAGGCAGACAGCCGCCCTGCTCCAAGAGGAGGTCGGCGGCCAGTTCCGAGGCCGTGATCGCCAGCGGCTGGTCGAGGCCGCCACGATCCTCGACCCGATCCCGCACGACGGCGATTCGTCGGGCGATCGGGCCGCGCTGCGCCGGGCCGCGCGGCTGTTGGACCAGGAATAGCGCCACCGACGGCCGGGGGAAGTCAGTCCTCGCCTAGCGTGTCGAGGATGCCCGCCACGATGCGCGCGCGTGCGGTCTGCGTGAGCGGAGCTTGCAGAGTGCCCTCGTGTGCCCAGGAGCCGTCGGCGGCCATTCGGGCCAGCAAGCATCGCAGCGTGAGGTCGTCGAGGTCTTCCACGGGTTGGGCCTCTTCGGGGAACCATCGCCGGTAGACCCGTTCCCAGGGGGCGAGCCACTCGGGTTCGCGCGAGGCCTCCATGATGAGTCGCATCTCGACCGTGCTCGGCGCCTTGAGCATCGCCCGCACGTACCCTCGCGTCCGCTCGACGAGGGTGGCGCCTTCCGGTTCCCGGCCCGTGGTTTCGAGCAGCTGACTCTCGGTACGCGCTGCCAGGTCTTCGTGGATTCCCAGGAGCAGGTCGTGCTTGGTGGGGAAGTGATAGATCAGCCCCCTCTTGGTCACTCCCGCTTCGTCGGCGACCGCATCGAGGGTGAGTCCGGCGATGCCGCGCTCCTCGACCACGGCAAGGGCGGCGTCAATGAGCTTGGGTCGAGCGCTCGGTCGGGCCATCTCGGTTTCCTTTCTCGTCCTCGTTAGTATACCTTCTGGTGTAGTACACTAACTGGTGAAGTAATTCGAGAAAGGTGGACCTCATGAACGACGCCCCGCAGCGCGCCACGGCGCGTACCTGGGTGGGCCTGGCAGTGCTTGTCCTGCCGATGCTCCTCATCGCGATCAACGGCATGGTGCTGTTCTTTGCGCTGGCTGACATCACCACAGACCTGGAGCCGACTGGCGCCCAGCAACTGTGGATCCTCGACATCTACGCCCTCATGCTGGCGGGCTTCCTGATCACGATGTCTTCGCTGGGGGATCGCTTCGGGCGGCGGCGGGTGATGCTCATCGGCGCGGTCTTCTTCGCCATCGCCTCGGTCCTGGGCGCACTCTCGAGCGAGCCGTGGATGCTCATCGCGTCCCGTGCCCTGCTCGGGGTGTCAGGGGCGATGATCATGCCTGGAACGCTCTCGCTGATCCGGAACATGTTCCTGGACCGTAACGAGCGCCGCACCGCCATGGCCGTCTGGTCCGCCGCCGGCGCCCTCGGCGCCGCCGCCGGCCCCATCGTCGGCGGTTGGGTCATTGAGACGTTCAACTGGCAAGCCACCTTCCTGATGACCGTCCCGGTCATGGTCGTGCTGCTCATCCTTGGGCCGGTCTTCCTGCCCGAGAGCAAGAACCCGAACCCCGGCTCGATCGACCTCGCCAGCATCGTGCTGTCGCTCGCGGGAATGATCTCCCTGGTCTACGGCGTGAAGACTCTCGCTGAGGGCAAGGAGCCCGTCCTGGCGTTCCTCACCTTCTTCGGCGGGCTCGCTTTGCTCGTGCTGTTCGTCGTGCGGCAGCTGCGGATGCCGGTGCCCATGATCGACGTCCGGCTCTTCACGGTGCGCGCCTTCACCGGTGCGGTGGTCACCGACCTCCTCTCGGTCTTCTCCTTGGTCGGCGCGATGTTTGCCCTCACCCAGTTCCTCCAGCTTGTCGTGGGGCTCAGCGTCATCGAGTCGGCGCTCTGGATGCTGCCCCAGGCCGCCGTGTCGGCCACGGCCGGCTTCATCGCCGTGGCCCTCGTCAAGCGTTTCCCGACCTCGTACATCGTCGCGGCGGGCGTGCTGATCACCGCGAGCGGCTTTGCGACCATGCTCACCCTCAGCCCGGGCACGCCGCCCTGGCAGATCGCCATCGCGCTGTGCCTGGTCGGACTCGGCGCTGGGGTGGGCATGACGCTCACCAACGACCTCATCATGAGCTCGGTCCAACCGGAGAAGTCAGGGCAGGCGGCGGCGATCAGCCAGGTCGCCTACGAACTCGGGACGGCATTCGGCACGGCGATCTTGGGCTCCGTGATGCTCAGCTTCTACCGCCGAGGGCTGGCCGAGGCCGCACCGGCGGGACTGCCGGGTGAGGTCCTTGAGGCTGCGCAGGAAACCTTGGCGGGTGCACTGCTCTACGCGCAGCAGCTGCCCGGTGAGATCGGCGCCGCCCTGGCCATGGCCGCAACAGATTCGTTCACGACTGCCCTCGCAGCGACCGGCGGAATCGCCGCAGCGATCTTGGCCGCCGTGGCGATCTTCGCGGGCATCATGCTCCGCGGTGTCTCCGCACAGGCGGATCTCACCACAGTCAGTCACTGAAGGTCAGGTCTCCACGGTTAGGCCCCGGTGGGCCTGACCGTGGAGATCGGCCCAGGCGCGCTGACCGTCGTCGCCGCGTCCACGGAGGGGAGGCGGGGCCGCCAACGGGGCAAAGGGTTCGGGTGTCCACCCAGGCTTTCGTAGACTGACCACGAATGCCGCAGCGCGGCATTCGCTCCACTCTCACCGCTACGACAAGGATCGTTCGTGCTCCGCACCCGCGAGGCCGGCACGCTGCGTGCCGCCGACACCGGCTCACCCGTCACCCTCACCGGTTGGGTGGCCAAGCGACGCGATCACGGCGGCGTGGCTTTCATCGACCTGCGCGACAGCAGTGGGGTTGTGCAGGTCGTCGCCCGCGACGAGGTCCTCACCGGGGCCGCCCACGACCTGCGCAACGAGTTCTGCGTCCTCGTGCGCGGCACCGTCGCCGCCCGCGATGCCCACAATGTGAACCCCGACCTGCCCACCGGCGAGATCGAGGTCGTCGCCGAGGCGATCGAGGTGCTCAGCTCGAGCGCGCCGCTGCCGTTCCAGATCGACGAGCGCGTCACGGTCGGTGAAGAGGCCCGCCTGAAGTACCGCTATCTCGACCTGCGGCGCCCCGGCGACCACAACTCGGGACACGCGATCCGGTTGCGCAGCAAAATCAATGCCGCCGCCCGCGCCGTGCTCGGTGAGCGTGACTTCGTCGAGATCGAGACCCCGACCTTGACCCGGTCCACGCCCGAGGGCGCGCGCGACTTCCTCGTGCCCGCTCGGTTGGCGCCCGGCTCCTGGTACGCGCTGCCCCAGAGCCCCCAACTCTTCAAGCAGCTGCTCATGGTCGCGGGCATGGAGCGCTACTACCAGATCGCCCGGTGCTACCGCGACGAGGACTTCCGCGCCGACCGCCAGCCCGAGTTCACCCAGCTCGACATCGAGATGTCCTTCGTCACCGAGGACGACATCATCGACCTGACCGAGGCCCTGCTGGCCCGGATCTGGCAGATCATCGGGGTCGACCTGGCCACGCCGTTCCCGCGGATGACCTACGCCGACGCCATGCGTCGCTTCGGCTCGGACAAGCCGGACCTGCGCTTTGGTCTCGAGCTGGTGGAGTGCACGGACTACTTCCGCGACACCCCCTTCCGGGTGTTCCAGGCCGACTATGTCGGGGCGGTCGTCATGCCCGGCGGGGCGTCACAGCCGCGTCGGACCCTCGACGGGTGGCAGGAGTTCGCCAAGCAGCGGGGCGCCAAGGGGCTGGCCTACGTCCTGGTCGGCGAGGACGGGGAGCTGGGTGGTCCGGTCGCCAAGAACCTGTCCGAGGAGGAGCGGGCCGGGCTGGTCGCCCATGTCGGCGCTGCGCCGGGGGACTGCATCTTCTTTGCCGCCGGTCCCGCCAAGGCGTCTCGGGCGCTGCTCGGCGCGACCCGGGTGGAGATCGGCAAGCGGCTCGACCTCATCACCGAGGGCGAGTGGGCGTTCGTGTGGGTCAAGGACGCACCCCTCTTCGAACCCGCCGGGGACGCGGTCGCCGCTGGTGATGTTGCGGTCGGGGCTGGGGCCTGGACGGCGGTGCATCACGCGTTTACCTCGCCCACTGCAGAGTGGCTCGACACCTTCGACACCAACCCGGCGGAGGCGCTGGCCTATGCCTACGACATCGTCCTCAACGGCAACGAGCTGGGTGGGGGGTCCATCCGTATCCACCGCCGAGACGTTCAGGAGCGCGTCTTCGCGATGATGGGCCTGAGCGAGGCCGAGGCCCAGGAGAAGTTCGGGTTCCTGCTCGACGCCTTCGCCTTCGGGGCGCCGCCGCACGGCGGGATCGCCCTCGGCTGGGACCGGCTCGTCATGCTGCTCGGCGGATATGACTCGATCCGTGACGTCATCGCCTTCCCCAAGTCCGGGGGCGGCTACGACCCGCTGACTGAGGCCCCGGCACCGATCACCCCCGAACAGCGCAAGGAGGCTGGCGTCGACGCCAAGCCCGAGCCCGCGCCAGGGGCGCACGGTGCTCCCGCGGCTGGCTGAGGTCGCCGTAGACGGTCGGTGCCCCTGTGGCACCGGCCGTCCGTATGCCGCCTGCTGCGGCCCGTTCGTGCAGGACGGTGTCCTCGCGCCGACCGCGCAGGAGCTCATGCGCTCGCGCTACACCGCCTACGCGCTCCATCACGGCGACCACCTGTTCCGCACGTGGCACCCCTCGACCCGCCCCACCGATACCGATCCCGACCCCGCCGTGCAATGGGTGAGCCTGCGCATCCTCGACGTTGTCGACGGCGGCCCGGCGGACGACCAAGGGATCGTGGAGTTCATCGCCGCGTGGCGCAGCACCAGCCAGGAGGGGATCACTCACGAGCGCAGTCGCTTCCAGCGACGGGCCGGACGGTGGTTCTACGTCGACGGCACGCTCTCGTGAGTCCTGTGCGGGTCAGCGCGGGCCTGCTGCCCTACACGTGGACCGACGATGCGCTGCGAGTCTTCCTGGGACACATGGGCGGCCCCTTCTACCGCAACCCGACGGCGCGGGGTTGGAGCATCATCAAGGGCGAGTTCGACCCCGACGACGAAACGCCCCGGGAGGCGGCAAGGCGGGAGTGGGGCGAGGAGACCGGGACGGAGGTGCCTGCGGGTTCGTGGCGGGACCTGGGCACCGTGACCCAGAGCGGGGGCAAGGTCGTGCACGCCTTCGGCATCGACGTTGACGACCCCCTCGAGGTCACCCTGGTGTCCTGCACCACGGTGCGGATGATGTGGCCTGCCCGCAGTGGTCGGTGGATCACTTTTCCCGAGATCGACGAGGCCGGGTGGCGGGACAATGAGCAGGCGCGCGCTGGCCTGGTCGCGGCGCAGGCGGCATTCCTGGATCGGATTGCCGATGCCCGCTGATCGCGATCCCTTCCTCCCGTTGCCGCGCCGCAAGGGAGTCGACCCGCGGGTGCTCGTCGCCTCGCTGGTCCCGGAGTTGGGTGACGCCGTGCTCGTTGACCTCGGTGAAGGTTGGGACAACGTCGTCTGGCAGGCGGGTCAGACCCACCTGCTCCGAGTCTCCAAAGAGCCGTACGCGGCGGCCCGGCGCCGCGCCGTCGTCCGCGACGATGCCAACCTACGCCTGGCCCGGCGCTACTCCTCCCTGCCGACCAACGCGGTGGTCGCGGTCGACCCGGGCGAGGGCGCCATGGTGCTCACGCTCGTCCAGGGCGAGACCGCCAACCGCCGCCCGCCCGCAGATCCGACCGGGCTGGCCGCGACGATGGGGGCCTTCCTCACCCGCCTGCACACCGCCCCGGCCGTTGAGGTCGCTGCGGTGCTGCCCCGGCAGCCCTCGGTCGGGCAGTGGCACGAGGAGACGGCAGCCAGCTGGGGCGCCGCCGCCCACCTGCTCGACCCAGACGTCGGCCTGGCCGTGACGGCATTCCTGTCCGCTTCCCTTCCTGAGCAGCCCCGGCGTTTGGTGTTCTGCCACAGCGATTTACGCGACGAGCATCTGGTGATCGATGAGGTCGGAGCCGTGGCTGGGGTGATTGACTGGTCCGATGCCGTGTGGGGTGATCCCGCCCTCGACCTGGCTGCCCTGCGGCTCGATTTGGGGGCGACCGGGTACGAGGGAGTGGTCGCGGCGTACCAGGGACCGACCGATCCTGGCCTGCCGGATCGCGTTCTTTGGTATGCCGCCTGGGCCGGCATCGTGGACGTCGCCGTCCTCGCGCGGCAGCATCGGCCCAGCCTGGCGGTTGCGCTGGGGCGACTGCGGGACGTGCTGCGCGAAGGAGGCTGGACATGATCCGCGCGATCCTCTGGGATGCGGACGGGGTGCTCCAGCACAGTCCCGGGGACTGGCGCGAGGAGCTGGATGCGGCGGGAGGGCCGGGATTTGCTCAGGCCGTTTTCCTCGCCGAGCTGCCACCGCTGCGCGGCGAGGAGCAGCTGCGTGATGCCCTTCATCGGGTCCTGCGGACCTGGCCCCAGACGACGACCTCGATCGAGGGCCTCATCGACCTCTGGGAGCGGGCCGTCGTCGACGACGACGCGCTGGACCTGGTTGCCCAAGTGCGGGCCCAGGGCGTCGGGTGTTACCTCGCGACCAACCAGCAGGATCATCGGCGCGCGTGGATGCGCGACGAGCTGGGGATCGACGAGCATTTTGACGAGGTGTTCTACTCGGCTGAGCTCGGGGCCATGAAGCCCGACCCCGACTTCTTCACCGCCATCCTGGACCGCATCGGTCTCCCACCTGCGCAGGTCGGGTTCGTCGACGACAACGTGGACAACGTCGCGACGGCGAGGGCTCTCGGCATTCAGGCCATCCGGCATGACCCACGCTCCGGGAGCCGGGTGCTTGGGGACGAGATCAACCAGTTGCTCGCCCAGGGCTGAACTCGTCAGTTAGCGCTCATCGCTACTCCGTGATGCCCCAGCGGGCGTGCAGCCGTTTCAGCGGCGCTGGCGCCCACCAGTTGGCCGAGCCGAGGACGGTCATGGTTGCCGGGACGAGGAGCATCCGCACCAGGGTCGCGTCGATGAAGACGGCGATCACCATCCCAACGCCCATCTCCTTCATGATGAGCAGCTCGCCTGCGGCGAACCCGGAGAAGACAATGATCATGAGCAGCGCCGCCGAGGAGATGATCCGTCCCGAGCGTTGCAACCCGAGCCCCACGGCGGAGTCGGTGTCGTGCCCGGCCTCGTGCAGCTCGACGATGCGCGACAGCAGGAACACCTCGTAGTCCATGGACAAGCCGAACCCAAAGGCAAGGACCAGCAACGGGATCGTCGACTCGATCCCGCCGACGGAGTCAAAGTGCAACAGCGACTCCAGGTGGGCGTCCTGGAAGATCCACACCACCGCGCCAAGGCAGGCACCGAGACTGACGAGGTTCATGACCAGGGCCTTGAGCGGGATGACGATCGAGCCGGTCATGAGGAACAGCAAGGCGAAGGTGGCCAGGGCCACCAGCAGCAGGGCGGTCGGTCCGTGATCGACGATCACCTGCCGGAAATCCCAAATCCCTGACGCCTGTCCCACGATCTTGGCCTCGAACGGCGGCGGGTGTTCGTGGAGGTGAGCGACCAGGTCGCGCGAGGGGTCGCCTTGGCCGCCGTCGCCGGTGCGCAGCCCGAGGACGACGATGTCGTTGTCGAGCACCTGCACCGGGTCGACCGAGAGCACACCGGGCAGCTCGCCGGCGGACGCGGCGTACTCCTGGAGCTGTGCTGGCGGCGCCGTGCTGACCAGAGCAACCTCGGGGCCCCCGAGCCGAGGAAACACCTCGGCGAGGTTCTCGAAGTACGTCCGCTCAGGGGTCCCCTTGGGGAGCAGCTCGGGTCCGGAGCTGCTCAGTCGGATCGACAGGATCGGTGCCGCCATCAGCATCAGGACGGCCAGAACGAGCGCAATGATGGGCCACGGGCGCCGGTGGACGAAGGCCGCGAGCCGGGAGAAGACGCCGGTGTCGCCCGCTGTTTCGGTGCCGCGCCCGAGGATGCGCCGGGCTCCGAGCACGCAGAGCGCGGGGATGAGCGAGAGAGCCACGGCGAGCGCCACGAGAACAACCGACACCCCGGCGGCCGCGACGGCCCGGATGAACTCGACGGGGATGACGATCAGGCCGCCCAGTGCGATCGCTACGGTCAGGCCGGAGAAGATCACCGTGCGCCCAGCCCGGTTCACGGTGCGCTCGGTGGCAACCGCGATCTGGGTTGGGGTGACCTCGCCACGGCGCCGCCCGGACCGGGTGATCATGGGTTCGGTCGCGGGGACGGGGTGCGCGAGCTCGGCGCGCAACTCCTCGCGGAAGCGACTAACCACCAGCAGGCCGTAGTCGATGCACAACCCGAGGCCGAGAACGGTGACGACATTGACGACCGTCGCGTCGAGCTCGAGCACGTACGAGAAGGCGAGGAGGGAGACCAGAGCCCCCGAGATCGAGGCGATCGCGCCCACGATGGGCATCCCGGCGGCGAGGAACCCGCCGAAGACGACGATCATGACCACAAAGCTCAGGGGCAGGGCCACCCCCTCCCCGCGCTGACCGTCGGCCTTGACCTGCCCGACGATCGCGTCCACGAGGTCGCGAATGCCGCCGCGCTGGGACGCCTGGGCCCCGGAGTCCTCGACGAGTCGGTCGAAGACGACATCGACCTGTTCCTGGGCAGCCTGCTCTTGCTCGGCAGTGATCGACCGGTCGTAGGTCACGGTCGTCGCAAAGGCGCCCGAGGCCAGACCGCCCTTGCCGAGCATGGCCAGGGCCTGCGGGCTCGTCGGGCCGTCCGGCATGACGAACGGATTGACGGCCGATTCCACATGCTCGATCTGGGACAGGTCGCTGACCGCTTGCTGGGCGGCAGCCACCACCGCGGGGTCGGCCAGCGGTGCGTCCTCGATGGTCAGGGTGTAGGTGCTGAACCCCGTTGACCCACCCCGATCGAGCAGTTCACGGCCGTCCTGGTTGTCCCCGGGAGTGAGGATCTCCCCGCTGTCGAGCCGGTCGAAGAGAGAGGGTCCGCCCAAGAGGCCCAGGGACACGGCAAAGCCGGCCACGATGGCCAGCACCCACACCAGGACGACGGCTCGGGCGCGGCGTGCCACGAAGGCCCCCCACCGGGACAGGAGGCGATGCTGCCGGGGATCGGACGTCACGGGCACACTGTGCCACTGCCCTGCGACCGCCTCCTGCTGGCGTGCGGGTGCAAGCCGGGCCGGCGGCCACAGTTACTGCAGACATGATGGTCTGGGATCGGTGTCGGGGGAGCCGACTACTGTGCCTGTGATGACCGACCTGTTCGCTGATGCCGCCGCCGCGGCGTCTCACGGAGTCGGCGACGCCATGCCGTCGAGCGCGGTGTTGCCGCCCCTCGCCGTGCGCATGCGCCCGCGGACGGTGTCCGAGGTGCGCGGACAACAGGACATCCTGCGAGCTGGCAGCCCCCTGCGGCGACTCATCGACGGGGGGAGCGGTGCCGCGGGACCGATCTCAGCCATCCTGTGGGGACCGCCGGGCACCGGCAAGACCACCTTGGCGCATCTGGTCGCAACCGCGGCCGGGCGGGAGTTCGTCGAGCTGTCGGCCGTGACCGCTGGGGTCAAGGACGTGCGGGCGGTCATGGAGCAGGCCGCTCGGGCTCGGGACCTCTACGGGCGTCAGACCGTGCTGTTCCTCGACGAGATCCACCGCTTCACCAAGGCCCAGCAGGATGCCCTGCTGCCTGGTGTCGAGAACCGTCAGGTCATCCTCGTCGCGGCGACCACGGAGAACCCTTCGTTCGCGGTGATCGCGCCGCTGCTGTCGCGCTCGGTCCTGGTGACCCTGACCTCCCTCGCCGACGACGAGGTGGCCGATGTCCTGCGCGTCGCGGTGAGCGACCCGCGCGGGTTGGCGGGCGGCTACGCGTTGACTGACGAGGCGACCGATCATGTCGTCCGGATGAGCGGTGGGGACGCCCGTCGCGCCCTGACCGCACTGGAGGCTGCGGCTGGTGTAGCGCAGGACGCGCGGGCAGTCGGCGCGCCCACCGAGGAGCCCATCGAAATCACCCTGGCGCACGCCGAGCAGGCGATGGCCGCGGCAGCCGTGCGCTACGACCGGACCGGGGACCAGCACTACGACGTGGCTAGCGCCCTGATCAAGAGCATGCGCGGCTCCGACGTCGATGCCGCCCTGCACTACCTCGCGCGGATGCTCGAGGCAGGCGAGGACCCACGCTTCATTGCCCGACGGATCGTGATCGCGGCGTCCGAGGATGTTGGGATGGCCGACCCGACGGCCTTGCAGACGGCCGTGGCGGCCATGCACGCCGTGGCGCAGATTGGGATGCCCGAGGCGCGGATCATCCTCGCCCAGGCGGTCGTGCACAACGCGGTGGCGCCCAAGTCCAATGCCGCCTACGTCGGCATCAACGCGGCCATCGCCGACGTCCGGGCCGGCAAAGGTGGCGCAGTCCCGATCCACCTGAGGGGCAGCGGCTACGGCGGGGCCCAACGCATCAAGGATGCCTCGGCCAAGGCGGCTGGCAAGGGCCGAGCCAAGCCCTACGTCTATGCCCACGACGAGCCGGACGGGGTCGCGCAGCAGCAGTATCTGCCTGATGGCCTGCACGGCACCACCGACTACTACCGGCCGACCGATCGTGGGTTCGAGGCCAGGCTGCAGGACCGCTGGCGGTGGCTCCAGGAGCGTCTTGGCCGGTGACCCGCCCGAGATGCGCGGGTGATGTCGACCTCGTCGACGGCGTGGGCGAGGCCGTTGAGGACTTCGAATGACGCCGGAGATCCGGTCCGGATCGGTGGGGCGGCACGAGGGAGTGCGGTCGGGCAGACGGCCGCCCACGGCATACGATGGCCGATGCCTGTTGCCCGGCACGACGCCCAAGGACTGACCCCACATGGAAACCGCTGAGATCCGCCGCCGTTGGCTCGACTTCTTCGCCAAGAACGGCCACGCCGTGGTGCCCTCCGCCCCGCTCGTGCATGACGACCCCAATCTGCTGTTCGTCAACGCCGGCATGGTGCCCTTCAAGCCCTACTTCCTGGGCCAGCAGACCCCGCCCTGGAACCGGGCGACGAGCGTCCAGAAGTGCGTCCGGACCCAGGACATCGAGGAGGTTGGCAAGACCTCTCGGCACGGCACGTTCTTCCAGATGAACGGCAACTTCTCCTTCGGTGACTACTTCAAGGAGGGGGCCATCCAGCTCGCCTGGGGTCTGGTCACCACGCCCCAGGACCAGGGTGGCTTCGGCCTGGACCCTGACCGGATCTGGCCCACGGTGTTCGAGGACGACGACGAGGCGATCGCCCTCTGGCTGGAGCTGACTGATGTGCCCCGCGAGCGCATCGTGCGCCGTGGCCTCGCGGACAACTATTGGCACATGGGCGTCGCTGGTCCCGGGGGGCCCTGCTCCGAGATCTTCTACGACCGCGGGCCCGAGTACGGCCCCGACGGCGGACCGGCCGTCGACGAGGACCGGTTCATGGAGTTCTGGAACCTCGTCTTCATGCAGGAAGACCTCAGCGCCGTGCGCACCAAGGTCGACTTCGACGTGGTGGGCCCCTTGCCCAAGAAGAACATCGACACCGGCATGGGCCTGGAGCGGATCGCCTCCATCCTGCAAGGCGTCGACAACATGTATGAGATCGACGAGGTCTACCCGGTGCTGGCCCGCGCGGCCGAGATGACCGGCAAGAGCTACGGCACCCAGTCCGGCCACATGGCGGGACAGAGCCACCCCGACGATGTCCGGCTGCGGGTCGTCGCGGACCACGTCCGCTCGTCCCTCATGCTCATCGGCGACGGCGTGCTGCCCGGCAACGAGGGGCGCGGGTATGTCCTGCGCCGGATGCTGCGCCGTTCGGTGCGCTCCATGCGCCTGCTCGGTTATGACGATGTCTGCCTGCCGCACCTGCTGCCCGTCTCGATGGAGCGGATGAAGGCGTCGTACCCCGAGCTGGAGGCCGGCTTCGAGCGGATCAGCCAGGTTGCGTATGCCGAGGAGGAGGCGTTCCGGCGCACACTCGCCTCCGGAACCACCATCCTGGACACCGCGGTCACGCGCACCAAGGCCGCCGGGAATGCCGTGCTGTCCGGCGACGACGCGTTCGCCCTACACGACACCTACGGCTTCCCCATCGACCTGACCCTAGAGATGGCGGCCGAGCAGGGGCTGCAGGTCGACCGCGACGGCTTCACCCGACTGATGCAGGAGCAGCGCGATCGGGCTAAGGCCGATGCCAAGGCCAAGAAGTCCGGACACGCAGACACCACAGTCTTCCGGGAGATCGCCGACCGGCTCGGTCACGCAGTCGAGTTCACCGGCTATACGGAGATGACCAGCGAGGCCCGGGTCGCGGGCCTGGTCGTCGGCGGCACCGCCGCGACCACGGCTCATGCGGGTGACGACGTCGAGCTCGTCCTGGACCGGACGCCCTTCTACGCCGAGGGCGGCGGGCAGCTGGCCGACGGTGGTCTCATCCGGCTCGCCGGCGGTGCGCTCGTCCAGGTCGATGACGTCCAAACCCCCATCGGCGGCCTGGTGGTCCACCGGGCACGAGTCCTGTCGGGCGAGGTGGCGACCGGCGAGGACGCCCTCGCCGAGGTCGACCTCGCGCGGCGGGCCTCGATCTCGCGCGCGCACACGGCCACCCACATGGTGCACAAGGCGATCCGGGAGGCGCTCGGTGAGGGTGCGACCCAGGCCGGGTCCGAGAACTCCCCGGGCCGATTCCGGTTCGACTTCACAGCCCAGTCGGCGCTGCCCAAGGGGATGCTCAGCGACGTCGAGGCGCGGGTCAACGCGGTCCTCCTCGACGACCTGCAGGTGCGTGCGGACGTGATGACCCAGGACGAGGCACGGGCCACGGGCGCCATGGCGTTGTTCGGAGAGAAGTACGGCGACGCCGTGCGTGTCATCTCCGTCGGTGACTGGGCGCGCGAGTTGTGTGGCGGCACGCACGCCCAGCGCACGAGCCAACTCGGCCTGATCACCCTCCTCGGGGAGTCATCGATCGGCTCGGGGGTGCGCCGGGTCGAAGCGCTTGTGGGGACAGACGCCTACTCCTTCCTCGCGCGGGAGCGGGCGATCGTCGGCCAGCTGACCGAGTTGCTCAAGGGTCGACCGGAGGAGCTGCCCGAGCGCGTGCACGGCCTGGTCACCCGACTCAAGGATGCCGAGCGGGATCTGGACAAGCTCAAGCAGGAGCAGGCGCGCGCCGCGGCCGGAGCCCTCACCGATCGGGCCATCGATGTCGGGGGCGTGACGCTGCTGCGCCACGACCTCGGTGACGGGGCCGGAGCCGATGACCTGCGCGGCCTGGCCACTGATCTGCGCTCACGGCTCGGCGAAGACCGCCCCAGCGTGGTCGTGCTCGCCGCGGCGGCGGGCGCTCGACCCGTCGTCGTCGTGGCCACGAATGCCGCGGCCCGCGCCCGCGGGATCAAGGCCGGGGAACTCGTCCGGATTGCGGCGCAGACCCTCGGCGGCGGCGGCGGCGGCAAGGATGATCTCGCTCAGGGTGGCGGCCAGGACCCCACTCAGGTGGGCCACGCCCTCGACGCCGTGCAGTGGCGGGTGGGGGAGCTGGCCGGGTGATGCGCCGCGGCGTGCGAGTGGGTGTCGACGTGGGGTCGGTGCGGGTCGGAGTGGCCCGCTGCGACCCAGATGGCATTCTCGCCACGCCCGTGGAGACGCTGCGGCGGGCCTCCCCGGACCTGCCCGGATCGGACGACGCGGATCTGCAGGCCCTGACCGACCTCGTGCGTTCGACCGAGGCACTTGAGGTGATCGTCGGCCTCCCGGTGACCCTGGCCGGCGAGCACGGTCCCGCGGCTCGGGCCGCGGTGGCCTACGCGACGGCATTGGGGCCCTTGGTGGCGCCGACCCCCGTGCGACTCGTTGACGAACGGCTGACGACAGTGGATGCTCAACGTGCCCTCCGGGACAGTGGTGTCGGGGGGCGCGCCGCCAGACAGGTCGTCGACCAGGCCGCTGCTGTCCTTATTCTGCAGTCGGCTCTGGACCTGGAGCGGAGCACCGGTCGCCCTCCCGGTCGGCCACTTCATGGGCGCAAACCTCGGATGAAGGACGGGCGACGGTGACCGATTCGCTGGACCAGGCGATCTTCGGCGCCGACGAGACCGTGGAGACCCGCGCCTCGCGCCGTCAGCAACAAGGTCGTCGCCGACGCCGCGGCTCGGGGCCTCGCCGGCTTGTCGCGGCATTCCTCGCCCTGGTCGTCGTGGTCGGAGTCGTCTGGGGTGTCGTCGCCATCGCTCGCCCGGCCATCAGTTCGGCGTTGGGCATCTTTGCCCAGGACGACATCGACTACCCCGGCCCGGGGGAGGGCTCGGTCACCATCGAGGTCACCAAGGGCCAAACCGGCGAGGACATCGCCACGACGTTGAAGTCGGCGGGGGTGGTCAAGACGCGCACGGCCTACCTGAACGCCGCGAATGCCGACCCGGCGGCAGCCGCCAAGGTGCGCCCCGGCACCTACACGATGCTCAAGGGCATGACCGGGGCGGCGGCCTTCGCCCTGATCAGCAATCCGGCGAACGTCGTCGCCGCCGGCGTGACGATTCCTGAGGGCCTGTGGGCGAGCGAGATCTATCAGCGGCTGTCGGACGAGTCCGGCATCCCGGTCGCCGAGTTCGAGGCCGCCGCCGCGGACCCCGCCGCAATCGGCCTCCCTGAGCAAGCCGGCGGCAATGTCGAGGGGTGGCTCTTTCCCTCCACGTACGAGTTCGACGAGAACGCGACCGCGGCGCAGCAGCTTGCTGTGCTCGTGGCCAAGATGACCGAGGAGTTGGCCACGGCTGGGGTCGATCTCGACCAGGCCCAGCGCACTCTCACGATCGCCTCGATCGTCGAAGCCGAGGCCGGTCCCGCCGACCAGGACAAGGTCGCGCGCGTGATCGAAAACCGGCTGGACAATCCGACCGGTCCCACCGTTGGCTTCCTGCAGATGGACTCCACCCGCAACTACGCCTTGACCAAGCGGGGCAATCTGTCGGCCGATGATGCTGCCGCCGCCGAGGCCAGCCCGTACGACACCTACACCCACAAGGGACTGCCACCAGGCCCCATCGGTAACCCGGGGGCGTCGGCGATCACCGCGGCCGCCAACCCGGCCGAGGGTGACTGGTTCTATTTCGTGACCGTCAACTTCGACACCGGCGAGACCCTCTTCTCCTCCACCCAGGCCGAGCACGATGCCAACGTCGCCCAGCTGCGGGCCTGGTGCGAGGCCAATGCGCCCACGTGCGAGAGCCAGTGACGTGCCGCTGGCCGCCGTCTTGGGTTCACCGATCGCTCACTCGCTCAGTCCGGTCCTCCACGAAGCCGGGTATGCCGCAGTCGGCCTGACTGGCTGGCGCTATGGCCGGCAGGAGGTCACGCAGCCGCAGCTGGTGCCCTTCGTGGCCGGGTTGAATGCCGACTGGCGGGGCTTGTCGTTGACCATGCCGCTCAAGGAGGTGGCCTTCGAGGTGGCCACCTCGGTCTCCCCATTGGCCGTGCGGGCCAGGGCGATCAACACCCTGGTGCGACGCGCCGACGGAGGTTGGGACGCCACCAACACCGATGTCGCGGGCCTGGTCGAGGCGGTGCGGCAGGTCGAGCACGGTGGCCGAGGAATGATCCTCGGGTCGGGGGCGACGGCCCGCTCGGCGCTGCTGGCCCTGCACGAACTCGGGATCCGAGATGTCGACATCGCGGCGCGCAACGCCGGGGCCACCGCTGAGCTGGTCGAGCTTGCCGCCAGGCTCGGCGTCGCAGCCCGAGCGATCCCGCTGTCGTCCTGGGCCCAGGACCCGGCACGGCTGGTCATCTCCACGCTGCCGCCGGCGGGGAGTGAGCCGGCCGGTGACCTGCTCGGCGAGGCGGGAGCCACCGTCGCGGGCATGACCCTGCTCGATGTCGTCTATGCCAACTGGCCCACCCCGCTGGCGCGGGCCGTCGCCGCCACCGGCGGGACGATCATCAGCGGCCTGGACATGCTCGTCCATCAGGCTGCGGCCCAGTTCAGCCTGTTCACCGGCGTGGCTGCGCCCGTTGCAGCGATGATGGCCGCCGGTCGGGCAGCCGTCGCACCCGCCCCGTGATGGCCCCCGCGGCGGTCGTCGTGGCCGTGGGCGGGGTCTTTACCGTCCTGGGCTTGCTCACCGGCCGAGAGCTGGCGACCCGCGGATATCGCATTGCCGAGGACGAGCCCACCGGACTGCCCCACTCGCACTGGTGGACCGGACCCTTGGCGGGTCTCCTGGCCGGCTACCTGAGCTGGCGGATCGGGGGACTGGCCCACTGGTCGGCCTTGCCGGCCTATCTGCTCCTCGCGTGGTTGGCCGGTCCACTGATCTGGATCGACCGCGATGTGCACCGCCTGCCGATCGGTCTCGTGCAGCCTGCCGGGGTCGCCGTGGCCGTCCTGCTCGCGGTGGCCTCGGTCGCCGACGGCACCGACCGCTGGCGCGGCGCCCTCATCGGGGCCGCGGCGGCATTCGCCATCTACGGCGTCCTCTGGCTGCTCCCAGGCGGGATCGGCTACGGAGACGTGCGGCTCGCACCCGTCCTCGGGGCCTTGCTCGGTTGGCTCGGGATCGGCGCCCTTGTCGTTGGTCTGGCTGCCGGCTTCGTCCTCGGCGGCCTTCAGGCGCTGATCCTGCTCGCCACGGGACGGGCCGGTCCCAAGACCCGGTTCGCGTTCGGGCCCGCCATGCTCCTCGGCACGGTCTTGGCCATCGGGGAGACATCCCGGATCGCGGCCTGGCTTGTCGGTGGCTGAAATCCCCGTGGGAGGATCGCAGCCATGTTGCGCTGGTTAACCGCCGGGGAGTCTCATGGACCTGCCCTCCTGGCGACTCTGGAAGGACTGCCCGCCGGCGTGGAGGTGACCTCGGACGACCTCGCCGGAGCCTTGGCCCGCCGCCGGCTTGGCTACGGCCGTGGTGCGCGGATGCAGTTCGAGCGTGACGAGGTCGAGTTCCTGGGGGGCGTGCGCCACGGGGTGACTCTGGGGTCGCCCATCGCGGTGCGCGTCGGTAACAGCGAGTGGCCCAAGTGGCAGACCGTGATGAGCCCGGACCCGGTCACCGACGAGGCGTATGCCGCGGCCAGCGACGTCAACGCCGACAAGGAGATCGCCCGCAACCGGCCGCTGACCCGACCCCGCCCCGGTCATGCTGACCTGGTCGGGATGCAGAAGTACGCCGTGGACGATGCGCGGCCCATCCTCGAACGGGCCTCCGCGCGGGAGACTGCCGCTCGGGTGGCCCTCGGCGAGGTTGCGGCCCGCTTCCTGGCGCAGGCCTACGGCATTCGGCTCCTGTCCCACACCGTGGCCATTGGGGGAGTGGGCGTCAGCGCGAATGCCGTGCTGCCCGGACCTGACGACGTGGCGGCCTTGGACGCGGACCCGGTCCGCACCCTCGACGCCGCAGGATCCGCAGCCATGGTCGCGATCATCGACGAGGCCAAGAAGGCCGGCGACACCCTCGGTGGCGTCGTCGAAGTCGTCGCCCATCACCTCCCGCCGGGCCTCGGGTCACACGTGCACTGGGACCGCCGCCTCGATGCTCGCCTCGCCGGCGCCCTCATGGGGATCCAGGCGATCAAGGGGGTGGAGGTCGGCGACGGCTTTGCCACTGCGGCTCGCCGGGGCAGCCAGGCCCACGACGAGATGGAGCGGGACGCCGCTGGGGTGATCCACCGACGGACGGGGCGCGCAGGCGGCACCGAGGGCGGCATGTCCGTCGGCGGCATTCTGCGGGTGCGGGCGGCGATGAAGCCCATCTCGACAGTGCCCCGCGCCCTGCAGACCGTCGACGTCGCCTCGGGTGAGCCGGCCACGGCGATCCACCAGCGCTCCGACGTCTGTGCCGTCCCGGCCGCCGGGGTCGTCGCCGAGGCCATGGTCGCGCTTGTGCTGGCCGATGCGTGCCTGGAGAAGTTCGGCGGCGACTCGGTCGCCGAGACCTCCCGCAACCATGCGGCCTACCTGGCGGCCATCCCCGAGCTCATGCGGACCTGGGCCGATGACTGAGGTGCGGCCGAGGGTGGTTCTCATCGGCCCGCCGGGATCGGGCAAGACCACGGTCGCCTCAGCCCTCGCACAGCGGCTGGGCCTGCCGGTCCACGACACCGACGCGGCTGTCGAAGCGCAGGCGGGCACGAGCATTGCCGACCTGTTCGTCGTCCATGGTGAGGCCCATTTTCGGGACCTTGAGGCGGGGGCCGTCGACCGGGCCCTGCGCACCCAGGCCGGCGTCGTGGCCCTGGGTGGGGGCGCGCCGATGACGCCGAGCGTGGAGGCCGCGTTGGCCGGTCACCGCGTCGTCTTCCTCGATGTCGGTATCGCGGACGCGGCGGGCCGCGTGGGTTTTGACCGGAGCCGGCCGCTGCTCGCGGTCAACCCGCGCGCCTCCTGGGTGGCGATGATGAAGGTCCGTCGGCCGGTGTACGAGCGGGTGGCGACCTGGCGCGTGGACACCGCCGGGCGCACCCCGGAGGAGATCGCCGAGGAGATCGCGGACCGGTTGGCGGGGGCCGCGTCGTGAGCCCGACCACGATGGTGCCGGTCGGAGACGACTACGTCGTCGCGGTGGGGCGCGGGGTGGTCGCGACGGCGGCGGAGCTGCTGCCGCAGGCTGCCGCGCAGGTGCTGATCGTGCACACGCGGACTGTGGCGGCGGCCGCGGACGCTGTCGCCGAAGGGGTGGCCAGCTCTGGCCGGGTGCCGCTGCTGCATGAGGTTCCCGACGCCGAGGCGGGCAAGACGGCATCGGTCGCCTCGGCCGGCTGGGAGGCGTTGGGGCGCGCTGACTTCACCCGTTCGGACGCGGTCATGGGGGTTGGCGGGGGAGCCGTGACGGATCTCGCGGGGTTCCTCGCGGCGACCTGGCTGCGCGGGGTGGTCGTCGTGCAGGTTCCGACGAGCCTGGCCGGGATGGTCGATGCCGCCGTCGGCGGCAAGACGGGGATCAACACGCCGCAGGGCAAGAACCTCGTCGGCAGTTTCCACCCGCCGGTCGGCGTCGTGTGTGATGTGGACCTGCTGCGGACCCTGCCTGCGCAGGAGCTGCTTCCGGGAATGGCTGAGGTCGTCAAGCACGGGTTCATCGCCGACCCCCGGACCTTGGAGCTCATCGAGGCGGACCCGGTCGCCGCGCTCGACCCGGCGGGGGATGTCCTGCTCGAGTTGGTGACGCGCTCGGTGCAGGTCAAGGCCGGGGTCGTCGCCGCAGACCTCAAGGAGTCGTTCCTGCGCGAGATCCTCAACTACGGCCACACCTTCGGCCACGCCGTCGAGCAGGTTCACGACTACACGTGGCGCCACGGGAATGCAGTGTCGGTAGGTCTGGTGTTCGCCGCTGCCCTGGGGCGCCTGGCCGGCCGGACCGACGCAGCGCTGGCGGCACGGCATTCGGCGGTGTTGTCGTCGTTGGGTCTGCCGACGACGTATGCCGACCGCACTGGGGGGCGGTGGCCGGACCTGCTCGCGGCGATGCGGCGGGACAAGAAGAGCCGGGGCGCGTTGTTGCGGTTCGTCGTGCTGGACGGTCTCGCCGAGCCCGGTCGCCTGGAAGGGCCGTCCGAGGAGCTGCTGCGCGCTGCCTACGCCGAGGTGTCCGGAGGCTGAGTCCGGCTCGAGGGCAGGCGACTCAGAGACTGGGCAGGATCGCGCGACCCCCGAGGAACTCGCACCTTGCCACCCGTCGATTCCGTCCCCGTCGGCGGCCTGGCCTCGGACACGGGCGTGGCCCTGAACTCGCGATAGAATCGGGGTAATCCCCATCCACTTGGCGATCTCGCGCGCGCTCACAACCGGGCGTCGCGCGCACTGGCGCATGACAGAGAGCGATATCCGTGGCATCGACGAACGACCTGAAGAACGGTCTGGTCCTCAACATCGACGGCCAGCTGTGGACCGTCGTGGAGTTCCAGCACGTCAAGCCCGGCAAGGGTCCGGCGTTTGTGCGTACCAAGCTCAAGAACGTCCTGTCCGGCAAGGTCGTCGACAAGACCTTCAACGCGGGGGTCAAGGTCGAGACCGCCAACGTCGACAAGCGCACGATGCAGTACCTGTACAACGACGGCACCGACTTCATCTTCATGGACCCCGACACCTACGACCAGCTGCCGGTGACCCCGCAGGTGGTCGGGGACGCGGCCAAGTACATGCTGGAAAACCAGGACGCGATCGTGGCCCGCCACGACGCTGAGGTCCTCTACATCGAGCTCCCGGCCTCGGTCGTCCTGGAGATCACCTACACCGAGCCGGGCCTGCAGGGTGACCGGTCCACCGGTGGCACCAAGCCTGCGACGCTGGAGACGGGCGCCGAGATCGCGGTGCCGTTGTTCCTCGAGACCGGCACCAAGGTCAAGGTCGACACCCGCGACGGGTCGTACCTCGGCCGGGTGAACTGACCTTTCGTGGGTGCGCGCACCAAGGCCCGCAAGAAGGCGCTCGACCTGCTCTTCGAGGCCGAGCAGCGGGGCGTGAATGCCGCCGAGCTGCTCGGCGACCGGGTCTCCTCGCCCGTGACTCAGACCCCCCTGCCCGACTACACGCGGGCCATCGTCACGGGCGTCGTGCGGGAGTGGGTCGCCCTCGGCGATGTGCTGACGACCTATGCCCAAGGCTGGACACTGGACCGGATGCCCGCTGTCGACCGCACCATTTTGCGGATCGGCGCCTGGGAGATTCTCTACAGCGATGACGTGCCCGACAAGGTGGCCATCTCCGAGGCCGTCTCCCTGGCCGCCGACCTCTCGACCGACGACAGCCCGAAGTTCGTCAGCGGACTGCTCGGCCGGGTCGCCGAGGTCAAGCCCACCCTGGTTTGACCCACCCCTGACCCGCGGGTTGTTCACGCGCGCGGGTGTTATAGCCGGCGCGCGTGTGAAGTTTCCGCGGGGGGCGCGGGTTGTTCACGTGGGCGGGTGTTATAGCCGGCGCGCGTGTGAAGTTTCCGCGGGGGGCGCGGGTTGTTCACGGGGGCGGGTGTTATAGCCGGCGCGCGTGTGAAGTTTCCGCGGGGGGCGCGGCGACGAGGCGCTGGCCGGGCGGGAGCACCGTTCGGACCGGGCTAGACTGGCGGGCGCCAGACATCCTTTAACGACCCGTCCTGTGAGGCGGGGAAGGAGGTCGATGCGGAATGCCGCGTCCCGACCCTGCCGCACCACCTGCCCACTTGGCCGTTCCCGGCGACGACGACCTGCGGGTCGTGATGAATGAGGCCGACATCGGTCGCGCCCTCAAGCGCATCGCCCACGAGATCCTCGAGGGCAACCGGGGCGCCCAGGACCTGGTCCTGCTCGGCATTCCCACCCGCGGGGCCGAGCTGGCTCGGCGGCTGGCCACGATCATCGCCGAGGTCGAAGGCACGGTCGTCCCCGTCGGCACCCTGGACATCACCATGTATCGCGACGACCTCCGCTCGCAGCCCACTCGCGCCCCCGCCGCAACGACGATCCCCGGCGGCAGCGTCGACGGCAAGGTCGTCGTGCTCGTCGACGACGTCCTGTACTCCGGACGCACGGTCCGCGCCGCCCTTGACGCCCTCGGCGACTACGGCCGGCCGAGGGTGGTCCGGCTGGCCGTCCTGGTCGACCGCGGCCACCGAGAGCTGCCGATCCGCGCGGACCATGTCGGCAAGAACCTGCCGACCAGCCACGCCGAGCGCGTCCGCGTCCGCCTGGCCGGCCCCGACGACCAAGAGTTCGTGAGCATCCGCGGAGGCGACCGATGAGCCTGACCATGCCCCGCCACCTGCTGAGCATCAGCGATCTGACGCCGGAGACGATGCGGACGATCCTCGACACCGCCGCCTCGATGCAGGAGGTCCAGCATCGCGAGGTCAAGAAGATCCCGACCCTGCGGGGACGCACGGTCATCAACCTGTTCTTCGAGGACTCCACACGCACCCGCAGCTCCTTCGAGATCGCGGGCAAGTGGATGAGCGCCGACACGATCAACCTCACTGGCAAGGGCTCCTCGACGAGCAAGGGCGAGTCGCTGCGGGACACCGTCCGGACGATCGACGCCATGGGCGTGGACGCGCTGGTCATCCGGCACAACGCTTCGGGCGCCTGCCACCAGGTTGCCCAGTGGGTCGACGCGCATGTGATCAACGCCGGTGACGGCACCCACGAGCACCCCACTCAGGCCCTCCTGGACGCCTACACGATCGAGCAGCGGATCGGCTCGCTCGCTGGTAAGCACGTCGTCCTCGTCGGTGACCTCACGCACTCGCGTGTGGCCCGATCCAATCTGCTGTCCCTGAAGATGCTCGGCGCCGAGGTCACCCTCGTCGCGCCGGTCACCCTCATGCCGAGCGGCATCGGTCCGTGGTCGCAGCGCGACGGCTTCGCGACCTCCCACGACCTCGACGCCGTCCTCACCGATCCGGCCAAGCCCGTGGATGTGCTGATGATGCTGCGCGTGCAGCGCGAACGGATGACCGGCGGCTACTTCCCGACCCCCCGGGAGTACACCGTGGGCTACGGGCTGACTCGACCGCGCCTGCAGCGACTCGTCGCCGAGCATCCCGACGTCGTCATCTGCCACCCCGGCCCGATGAACCGGGGCTTGGAGATCAGCGCCGAGGCCGCCGATGCCGCGCAGAGCCTGATCCTGGACCAGGTCGCCGCCGGTGTCGCGGTCCGGATGAGCGTGCTCTATCACTTGCTGGCCGGCGAGGAAGGCGGTGCGGCATGAGTAGCCTCCTCATCACCGGAGCCGCGATCCTCGGCGGCCAGGCTGCCGACGTCTTGGTCACCGACGGGGTCGTCCGCGAGGTCGGCCCGAATGCCGTCGCCAACGCGCCGTCGGGCATCACCCGGCTCGATGCGGACGGACTCGTCCTCCTACCCGGCCTGGTGGATCTGCACACGCACTTGCGCGAGCCGGGCCGCGAGGACGCCGAGACCATCGAGTCCGGGTCGCAGGCTGCGGCGGTCGGCGGCTTTACGGCCGTCCTGGCGATGGCCAACACGACGCCGGTCACCGACACGGCCGAGGCCGCCGAGCGGATCCTCGACCTCGGGGCCCGCGTCGGTCTGGTTGATGTCCAGCCGGTGGGCGCCGTGACGCACGGTCTGGAGGGCGAGCAGCTCGCCGAGCTCGGCCTCATGCACCGCTCCCGAGCCCGCGTCACCGTCTTCTCCGATGACGGCCGCTGCGTCGGCGACGCCCGCGTCATGCGCCGCGCCCTGGAATACGTGCGCTCGTTCGGCGGAGTGGTGAGCCAGCACAGCCAGGATCCGACGCTGGCCGGCCCCAGCGCCTGCTGCCACGAGGGGGAATGGTCTGGACGGTTGGGCCTGCCCGGCTGGCCGGCGGTCGCCGAGTCGAGCATCATCGCGCGCGACGTCATGCTCGCCCAGCACACCTCCTCGCGCGTGCATGTCGCGCACGTCTCGACCGCCGAGGGGCTCGACGTGGTCCGCTGGGCCAAGGCGCGCGGCATTCAGGTCACGTGCGAGGTGACCCCCCACCACCTGTACTTCACCACCGACCGGCTCGCGTCCTACGACCCGGTCTGGAAGGTCAACCCGCCGCTACGCCCGGCCCTCGACGTGGAAGCACTGCGCGAGGGCCTGCGCGACGGCACCATCGATGCCGTCGCGACCGACCACGCGCCGCACGCCCGGCAGGACAAGGAGCACTCCTTCGAGGCAGCGGCCTTCGGGATGCTCGGACTCGAAACCGCCCTAGCCGTTGTCGCGGACACCCTGGTCGCCTCAGGAGAGCTGACCTGGTCCGACGTGGCCCGCGTCATGTCCATGGCCCCGGCACGGATTGCCGGGCTGTCCGAGCACGGACGCCCGATCGAGGCGGGGCAACCGGCCAACCTGGTCCTCATCGACCCGGGAGCAACGACAGAGGTGGACGCGGCTGCATCAAAGTCGTTCTCCCGCAACAATCCTTGGCACGGACTCACCCTCACCGGTGCTGTCCACACGACGATCCTGCGCGGCCTCATCACGGCGCAGGGAGGAGAGCCCATCCATGCTCACTGAGCGCGAGCCCGCCGTCCTGGTCCTGGAAGACGGGCGCACCTTCACCGGACGGGCCTACGGTCACCGCGGTTCCACTGTTGGCGAGGCGGTCTTCTCCACCGGGATGACCGGCTACCAGGAGACCCTGACCGACCCCAGCTATCGCCGCCAGGTCGTCGTCATGACGGCGCCGCACATCGGTAACACCGGCTGGAACACCGAGGACGACGAGTCGTCGCGCATCTGGGTGGCCGGCTACGTCGTGCGCGACCCCGCCGTGCGACCGTCCAACTGGCGCAGCACCGGGTCGCTGGAGGACGAGCTCGACAGGCAGGGAGTCGTCGGGATCTGTGACGTCGACACCCGGGCCCTGACCCGGCATCTGCGCGAGCGCGGCGCCATGCGCGTCGGCATCTTCTCCGGGGACGCGGCCACGCGCACCCGGGCCGAGCTCATCGCCACCGTGCTGGACGCGCCCGCGATGAGCGGGGCGGCCTTGGCCGATGAGGTCACGACAGCGTCGGCCTATGTCGTCCCGGCGGTGGGGGAGCGGCGGTTCACCGTGGCTGCCGTCGACCTCGGCATCAAGGAGATGACCCCGACCTTGATGGCGCAGCGCGGCATCGAGGTCCATGTCCTGCCCGCCACCGCCACCATCGACGACGTGCGGGCGGTGCGGCCCGACGGGGTCTTCTTCTCCAACGGTCCCGGCGACCCCGGCACGGCCGACGCCCAACGTGATCTGCTGCGCGAGGTGCTGCGCGCCGGCCTGCCCTACTTCGGCATCTGCTTCGGCAACCAGATCTTCGGTCGAGCCCTCGGCTTCGGCACCTACAAGCTCAAGTACGGGCATCGCGGCATCAACCAGCCGGTCATGGACCGTACGACGGGCAAAGTCGAGATCACCGCGCACAACCACGGCTTCGCGGTCGACGCGCCGCTCGATGCGCCGGCAGCCACCGAGTTCGGCACGGCCCACGTCAGCCACGTTTGTCTCAACGACGACGTCGTCGAAGGCCTGGAGCTGCGGGACGCCGATGGCGAGCTGCTTTCCTTCTCCGTCCAGTACCACCCCGAGGCCGCAGCGGGTCCCCATGACGCGGCCTATCTTTTCGATCGGTTCAGCGACCTGATGGCCGCCCGATCCGGTTCCGACAGCAAAGGGGCGCAGGCGTAGTGCCCAAGCGCGACGACATTAGAAGCGTCCTGGTCATCGGCTCCGGGCCGATCGTCATCGGCCAGGCGTGCGAGTTCGACTACTCCGGCACCCAGGCCTGCCGCGTCCTGCGTGACGAGGGTGTCCGGGTCATCCTGGTCAACTCCAACCCGGCCACGATCATGACCGACCCCGAGTTCGCCGACGCGACCTACGTCGAGCCGATCACCCCAGAGGTGGTCGAGCGGATCATCGCCAAGGAGCGTCCCGATGCGGTGCTGGCGACCCTCGGTGGCCAGACCGCCCTCAACACGGCGATCGCGTTGCACGAGAGGGGAGTTCTCGAGCGTTACCACTGCCCCCTCATCGGTGCCAATGTCGAGGCGATCAACCTCGGCGAGGACCGGCAACTGTTCAAGGGCGTCGTCGAGCGGTGTGGCGCGCAGGTCGCGCGCTCGCAGATCTGCAACGCCGAAGACCTGCCCGCCGGGACCGCCAAGCAGGCCAAGGTCGATCACGCGCTGGCCAAGGCCCTGGCCGCTGCCGACGCGCTGAGCTACCCCGTCGTCGTGCGCCCGTCCTTCACCATGGGTGGTCTCGGGTCGGGCTTCGCGCACGACCCCGACGAGCTGCGGCGGATGGCTGGCGCTGGGCTCTTTCACAGCCCGACGACCGAGGTCCTCCTCGAGGAGTCGATCCTGGGGTGGAAGGAGTACGAGCTCGAGGTCATGCGCGACCACGCCGACAATGTCGTCGTCGTCTGCTCCATCGAGAACTTCGACCCGATGGGCGTGCACACGGGTGACTCGATCACCGTCGCACCGGCCCTGACGCTGACCGACCGCGAGTACCAGGAGCTGCGGGACATCGGGATCGCGATCATCCGCGAGGTCGGCGTCGACACCGGCGGGTGCAACATCCAGTTCGCGGTCAACCCGCGCGACGGCCGGATCATCGTCATCGAGATGAACCCACGTGTGTCCCGGTCCTCCGCATTGGCCTCGAAAGCCACCGGCTTCCCGATCGCCAAGATCGCCGCCAAGATGGCCATCGGCTACACCCTCGATGAGGTCCCCAACGACATCACCTCCGAGGGGCTGCGCCCCCCGGATTCCCCCCAAAGCCTCGAGCTCGCTTCGCTCGCGCGTTCTTCCGATTCGCCGACTCAGGCTCGCTCCGCTCGCGACTCGACGAGCTCCGCAAGCGGAGCGTGGTATCCAGCGGCCTTTGAGCCGACGCTGGACTACATCGTGGTCAAGGTGCCGCGTTTTGCCTTCGAGAAGTTCCCGAGCGCCGACGACACCCTGACGACGACGATGAAATCCGTCGGCGAGGCCATGGCGATCGGACGCAACTTCACCGAGGCCCTCCAAAAGGCGCTCCGGTCGATTGAGAAGAAGGGCTCCAGTTTCCACTGGCGTGGGGACCCGTTGTCGGAGAATGCCGCCCGCCTCCTCCTCGCTGATGCGGCCCGTCCCACGGATGGCCGGATCGTTGCGGTCCAGCAGGTCCTGCGCGCCGGCATTCCGGTCGCAGACGTATATGCCGCCACGGGGATCGACCCGTGGTTCCTGGATCAGATCGCCCTGATCAATGATGTTGCCCACGCCGTCGGAGATGCCAAGCAGCTCACGCCGGATCTGCTGCGGCTGGCCAAGCGGCACGGGTTCTCCGATGCGCAGCTCGGCGAGATCCGGCGCATGCCGGAGGCGGTCATCCGCGGGGTCCGGCGGGCCCTCGGCATTCGGCCGGTCTACAAGACGGTCGACACGTGTGCCGCCGAGTTCGCGGCCCGCACGCCCTACCACTACAGCTCCTACGACGAGGAGAACGAGGTGGAGCCGCGCGAGCGGGAGGCCGTGCTCATCCTCGGCTCGGGTCCCAACCGGATCGGCCAGGGGGTCGAGTTCGACTACTCGTGTGTGCACGCGAGTTTCGCGCTGCGCGACGCCGGCTACGACACAGTGATGATCAACTGCAACCCCGAAACGGTCTCGACCGACTACGACACGAGCAGCCGGCTCTACTTCGAGCCGCTCACGCTCGAGGACGTGCTCGAGGTGTATGCCGCCGAGCTGGCGGCCGGACCGATCAAGGGCGTCATCGTTCAGCTCGGCGGGCAGACCCCGCTCGGCCTGGCCGACGCGCTCAAGGCCGAGGGCCTGCCCATCGTCGGGACCAGCCCGGAGGCGATCGATCTCGCTGAGGATCGGGGGGCTTTCGGCCGAGTGCTGGCCGAGGCCGGGCTCCCGGCACCCAAGCACGGGACGGCCTACAGCACGGACGAGGCACTGGCCGTCGCTCGCGAGATCGGTTATCCGGTGCTCGTGCGTCCGTCGTATGTCCTTGGCGGGCGTGGCATGGAGATCGTCTATGACGACGACACCCTGGTCACCTACGTCGAGCGCGCCACCGAGGCCAGCCCTGATCACCCGATCCTCGTCGACCGGTTCCTCGACGATGCCGTGGAGATCGATGTCGACGTCCTGTACGACGGGGTCGACATGTATCTCGGTGGCGTGATGGAGCACATCGAGGAGGCCGGGATCCACTCCGGTGACTCGGCCTGCGCGCTCCCGCCGGCCACCCTCGGCCACGCGGAGATCGAGCGGGTCCGCGCGAGCGCCCTGGCGCTGGCTCAAGGCATTGGCGTGCGCGGCCTGATGAACGTCCAGTTCGCTCTCGCCCAGGACATCCTCTATGTCCTGGAGGCCAACCCGCGGGCCTCGCGCACCGTGCCGTTCGTCGCCAAGGCCACGGGCGTTCCGCTGGCCAAGGCCGCCGCCAGGGTCATGCTCGGGTCCAGCATCCAGCAGCTCCGGGATGAGGGCATGCTGCCTCCGACCGGCGACGGTGGACACCTCCCGGCCCACGCGCCCATGTCGGTCAAGGAGGCTGTCCTGCCGTTCCAGAGGTTCCGCAAGGCGGACGGCTCCTTCGTCGACAGCCTGCTCGGGCCCGAGATGCGCTCGACCGGCGAGGTCATGGGCATTGACAAGACGTTCGGGCTGGCGTTCTACAAGAGCCAGTTGGCTGCCTACGGCGGGCTGCCGGACGGGGGCAAGGTCTTCGTCTCGGTCGCCAACCGCGACAAGCGCGCCATGCTCTTCCCTGTCGGGCGCCTGGTCCAGCTCGGGTTCGAGATCTACGCCACCGTCGGCACCGGTGAGGTGCTGCGGCGTAACGGCATCGACGCCAAGGTCGTCCGCAAGATCACCGAGCGCGACGGGACCCATGAGATCCCCGACGGTCGGACCATCGCCGAGCTCATCCTCGACGGGGAGATCGCGATGGTCATCAACACCCCGACTGGACAAGCGGCGCGTGCCGACGGGTACGCCATCCGCGCAGCCTCCAACGCCGCCGACATCCCGCTCATCACCACGGTCCAGGAGTTCGCGGCCGCGGTGCAGGCCATCGAGGCCATGCGCACCGGCGAGCTCACCGTGACGTCGCTGCAGGAGCACGCGGCCGCTCTCGACCTGCACGGAATCGCGGGCCGATGAGTGACGTCGTGCAGGTGACCGGCCGCGTCCTGGCCTCCCGCCCGGTCGGGGACTACCGGCACCTGACCATCGCGGCACCCGGCGTCGCCGGCGCAGCCCAGCCGGGCCATTTCGTCGCCGTTGCCGTCGGTGGCCCGACATCGGCTAACCTGCTGCGTCGGTGCTTCTCCCTGCACGGGGTGGGCACCGGCCCGGACGGGGACACGCTCGATGTCGTCATCGCCGGCAAGGGCCCCGGCACGCAGTGGCTCGTCGGCCTGGACGCCGGTGCGCCTGTCGATGTCGTGGCGCCACTGGGCACCCCGTTTCCCCTGCCGGACCCCGGCACGTCCTGTGTCCTCGTTGGCGGGGGCTATGGATCCGCGCCGCTCTTCTGGCTGGCTCAGGTCCTGCGGGATCAGGGCTGCCCGGTGCAGATCGTCCTCGGCGCGGCCACACCCGATCGGCTGTACGGCACGCAGCAGGCCACCCTGGTTGCTGATGGGGTCACCATCACCACCGACGACGGCTCGCTCGGGGTCCGGGGCTGGGTGAGCGACGTCCTCCCCGAGGTTCTCACGGACAGCGCCGCCACAGTGACGTACTCCTGCGGCCCGATGGGGATGCTGCAGTCCGTCGCGGAGGTCTCCGCGCGCCTCGGCGCTCAGGCCCACGTCGCAGTCGAGGAGTCCATGGCGTGCGGCATCGGCGTGTGCATGACGTGTGTGCTGCCGGTCCGTGCCGCCGATGGCAGGACCAAGATGGTCCGGTCCTGCGTCGAGGGGCCCGTCTTTGATGGGGCCTCGATCCGCTGGGAGGCCTTCTCCGACGGGGTATGCCGGGTGCCCGCCGACGCTGTCGGTGCCCCCCGACCGGGAGGCCACTGATGAGTGTCGACCTGTCCGTCAACCTTGCGGGGGCGGCGCTCCCCAACCCGGTCATGACCGCCTCGGGCTGCGCCGCCAACGGCCGTGAGTTGCACCGGTTCTTCGACATCGCGGACCTGGGTGCCTTCGTCACCAAGACCGTCATGGCCGACCCTCGGTCGGGGCGGGGCACGCCGAGGATGGCCGAGACGGCCTCGGGCATGCTCAACTCGATCGGCTTGCAGGGCCCGGGGATCAGTGCCTTCTGCGACACCGATCTGACCTGGCTGCAGTCGATCGGTGCCCGGGTGGTGGTCTCGATCGCGGGCAATACTGCGGAGGAGTTCGGTGAGGTGGCCGAGCACTTGGCGGCCCACCCTGCCTTTGCCGCTGTCGTGGGTGTGGAGGTCAACATCTCCTGCCCCAACGTCGCCAACCGTGGCCTGGTCTTCGCTTGCGACCCTGCGTCGTCGCATCGGGTGGTTAGTCTCGTGTGTGAGCGCCTCCCGCGGTCGATGCCGATCTTCGCCAAGCTCACCCCCGATGTCACCGACATCGTCGCCATCGCGGCTGCTGCTGTCGAGGCCGGGGCCGACGGCCTGACGATGATCAACACCCTTCTGGGGATCGTCATCGACACAGATCGGCTGCGCCCTCAACTCGGCGGCACGACCGGCGGCCTGTCCGGTCCGGCGATCCGGCCTGTCGCGGTCCGGGCGATCTGGCAGGTCACCGCCGCCATCCGCGAGGACCGCCTGCCCGCGGTCCCGATCCTCGGGGTCGGGGGAGTACGCACCGGGCTGGATGCGCTCGAGCTCGTCGCCGCCGGAGCCAGCGCGGTCCAGGTGGGCACGGCGACCTTCAATGACCCGAGGGCGCCCCTGCGGGTGCGCGACGAGCTCGCTGCGGCTTTGGAGGCCCGCGGATTCACGGCGTTCACCGAGGTCATCGGGATCGCCCACGACAGGAAGGTCACCCTGTGAGCCAGCATGCGGCATTCACCTCAGAACCCATCGTGCCCTTCGGGGTCCGTCTGCGCACGGCGATGGACGCCCATGGCCCGTTCTGCGCGGGCATCGACCCCCACCGAGGGCTCGTCGAGGGGTGGGGTCTGCCCTACGACTTTGCCGGAGTGGAGCGGTTCGCCCTGACGTGCGTCGAGGCCTTTGGGGGAGTCGTGGCCGCGGTCAAGCCGCAGTCGGCCTTCTTTGAGGTCTTCGGGTCCCGTGGGGTGGCGCTGCTCGAGCGGGTGCTCGATGAGTTGCGCAGCGCGGGCACTCTGACCATCTTGGACGCCAAGCGCGGCGATATCGGGACGACGATGGATGCCTACGCTGACGCGTTCCTCGGCAAGGACTCCCCGAGTCCCGCCGATGCGCTGACCGTGAGCCCGTATCTCGGCTATGGCTCGCTCCGGCCGGCCATCGACCTCGCGGCCGCGACCGGGCGCGGCGTCTTTGTGCTCGCCCTCACCTCCAACCCCGAGGGACCCAGCGTGCAGCACGCCGTGCGCGACGGCCGTTCCGTTGCAGGGCAGATCGTCGACGGGGCCGCTGCCGACAACGCAGAGGCCGCCGATCTGGGGCATGTGGGCCTCGTGGTCGGGGCCACTGTCGGCACAGCCGTCACCGACCTGCAGATTGATCTGGCCGCGGCCAAAGCACCCCTGCTCGCGCCGGGCCTGGGCGCTCAAGGGGCGACTGCCGAGGATCTGCAGACCGTGTTTGGGGCGGCACTGCCCAACGTCCTGGCCAACTCCTCGCGTGGCATTCTCTCCGCGGGGCCCGATGCCGGCGCCCTGCGAGCCGCGGCTGTGCGCGAGTCAGGCACGTTGTCCGACGTTCTGGGCGGGGCATAGGCGCGGCGTCGGGGTGCCTCGCCTATAGTCACAGGCGAGACCGGGGGTGCGTCGCACGTTTCTCCGGGACCTGCTGATGACCTCGTCGGAAGGCTAGACCCGCTGTGGCACTCCCCCCACTGACCCCCGAGCAGCGTGCCCAGGCCCTGGACAAGGCGGCTGCCGCCCGCCGGGAGCGCGCTGCGGTCAAGAACCGCCTGAAGAATGCGCGCGGCTCGCTGGCTGCCGTTCTGCACGAGGGCCGCGACAACGACGCCATCGGCAAGATGAAGGTCATCGCCCTGCTGGAGTCCCTGCCCGGCGTCGGACGGGTCAAGGCCCGTCAGATCATGGATGAGGTGGGCATCGCTGAGAGCCGTCGCGTGCGCGGGCTGGGACCCAACCAGGTGGCTGCGCTCATCGAGCGCTTTCCGACGACGTGACGACCGCCCGCTTGACGGTGCTCGCGGGACCCACGGCTGTGGGTAAGGGCACTGTGGCGGCCTTCATCCGCGAGCATCACCCGGCGATCTGGCTGTCGGTGTCCGCGACGACCCGACCCGCACGACCCGGAGAGATTGACGGGGTGCACTATCACTTTGTCTCCGAGGATCAGTTCGACGCGATGATTGCCGACGACGATCTCCTCGAGTGGGCGGTTGTCCACGGCCGGGCCCGTTACGGCACGCCCCGACGCCCGGTCGAGGCGGCCCTGGCGCAAGGACGACCCGCGATGCTGGAGATCGACCTCCAAGGAGCTCGCCAGGTTCGGGTGAGCATGCCGCAGGCCCGGTTCGTCTTCTTGGCCCCGCCCTCGTGGGAGGAGCTGGTCCATCGCCTCGTCGGTCGAGGCACCGAAAATGAGGCTGAGCGAGCCCGTCGGCTGGAGACCGCCACCGGTGAGCTCGCCGCGGCCCAGGAGTTCGACATCACCATCGTCAACGACGACGTCCGGCGCGCGGCCGAGGAACTCGTATCATGGATGGTGGCCCCGTCCTCGGGGTCCGACTCCACCCCCGACTGACGAAGCGAGTCCTGACGCATGTCCGGAACCAAGGCGAACCCCATCGGCATCACCAACCCGCCCATTGACGACCTCCTCGAGCGGGCAGACTCCAAGTACTCCCTGGTGCTGTACTCCGCCAAGCGGGCCCGACAGATCAACGCTTACTACGCCCAGCTCCAGGAGGGGCTGCTTGAGTACGTCGGTCCGCTCGTGGAGTCCGAGGTCCACGAGAAGCCGCTGTCGATCTCTCTGCGCGAGATCAACCAGGGTCTGCTGACCAAGACCGCGACCGAGGAGTGAGGTGAAGGTCGTCCTCGGTGTCGCGGGCGGGATCGCGGCCTACAAGGCCTGCTCCCTGCTCCGGCTGCTCACCGAGGCCGGGCACGACGTCACGGTCGTGCCCACTGCTGCGGCCTTGCAGTTCGTCGGCGCCCCGACGTGGAGTGCCCTGTCCGGGAAACCGGTCCACACCGACGTGTGGTCCGACATCACGCAGGTTCCCCACGTGCGCATCGGCCAGGAGGCCGACCTCGTCATCGTCGCGCCCGCGACAGCCGACCTGCTCGCCCGAGCGGCGAGCGGCCAGGCCGACGACCTGCTGACCAATGTGCTGCTGACGGCGCGCTGCGCCGTCGTCATGGCGCCAGCTATGCACACCGAGATGTGGGACCACCCGGCCACCCAGGCCAACGTCGCGACCCTCAGCGAACGCGGCGTGCACATCGTCCCGCCGGCATCCGGTCGCCTCACCGGCAAGGACACCGGTCCCGGTCGGCTCCCCGAGCCCGAAGAGTTGTATGCCGTGTGCCAACGCGAGCTCGCGCGGGTGGGGCAGCGCCGGACACCGGAGCGCACGGCATTCACGGCCGCAGCGTCACCCACGGTGACTACCCCCGCGGAAACCGCAGGGGAGCTGGCGCCTGAGGGGCCGCTGACCGGACGTCACGTCGTGATCTCTACCGGCGGCACCCGAGAGCCCCTCGACCCGGTCCGCTTCCTGGGCAACCGATCTTCGGGCAAACAGGGACACGCGCTCGCAGCTGCGGCCCTGGCCCGCGGGGCGCGCGTGACGTTGGTGTCCGCCGCGGCCTTGGCGCCCCCGGCCGGAGTCGAGCTCGTCCCGGTGGAGACCGCCCAGGAGATGCATGACGCGATGGTGGCCCACGATCGCGAGGCCGACGTCGTGATCATGGCGGCAGCCGTCGCCGACTTCCGCCCGGCGCAGTATCTCGACCACAAGATCAAGAAGTCGCACGACGACGCCCCCGATGGCGCCGCCGACGAGTCCGCGCCGACCATCACCCTGGTCCGCAACCCCGACATCCTCGCCGAGCTCGTCCTGCGCCGCGGTGCCCGACCGTCGCCGATCATTGTCGGATTCGCTGCCGAGACCGGCGATGCCGACGGCTCCGTCCTTGAGCACGGGCGCGCCAAGATGCTGCGCAAAGGCTGCGACGTCCTGGTGATCAACGAGGTCGGGGTGGACAAGACCTTCGGTCACGACGACACCACGGTCCATCTCCTCGAGCGCGGCAGCGACGTCGTCACCGATGTGGGCCCAGCCAGCAAGGCCGAGGTGTCCGAGGCGATCTGGGATGTGGTGCAGGCCCGCCTCTGACGGCCCTGCCATCCGACCGGACTCGTGCCGGGTGATCGGGATTCGCCTGGCCTGCTGACATGAGTGCCGGTCATGGGTGGTGATCGGGCCGACGGTGTCTGCCTGTGTGGCGCCCGACGTGACGCAGACGGGGAAGGCCGCCCGGTCGGGCAGCCCCATGACGAGCTCGCGCAGGGCAGGGCCAGGGCCCGGGCGCCCGGAAAGTGGGCCAACTGGCCGACTCTGCGGGCGCGACTGGTCTGGGGCTCCGGAAAGTGGGCCAACTGGCCGACTCTCCCCGCTGGCACCCTGCCTTCTCAGCCGGCCGCCAGGCCCGCCGCCGGTGTGATGCTGGGTGGGCTCAGCGGTGAACGGGCTCGCCCTGGTCGGCACTCTCGTGGTCGCCCTCGTGAGCCTGGTCATCCGCCTCGTCGTGGCCTGACTCGTCCGGTGCGACATCCTGGGCCGACTCGGAGTCCTCTGGGGCCTCATCGGTGTCTGAGATGGCGTCCGAGGGCTCCTCGTGGCCCTCATCCTGGGCGGTGCTGAGAGCGACGCCGGGGGCGCCGAGGGTGGCGAGCATGTTGCGCACATTGCTGAGCTGCGCCGTGATCGAATCCCGCCGAGCCGTGGCTGCGGCGAGTTCTCGGTCCGAGTCGCGACGCACGCGCTCGGCCTGCTCCTTGGCCGCCTCGATGATGGCCTGGGCCTCAGCCTGGGCCTGGTCGAGGACGGACCGCGCGCGGGCCGTCTTCTCGGCATGCCGCTCGCTGGCCTCCTTGGCGAGCTGGTCGGCCCGCGCCTGGATATCCGCGAGGTGCTCCTCGTTCTTGGACAGCTGCGTCGCGAACTCAGCCGCCGCCACATCACGGCGCTGCGTGAGGGTCGATTCGAAGTCGGCAGCCTGCGACGCAACCTTGGCCCGGTGGTTCTCGAAGTAGGCCTCGGCCTCCTCCCGGCGGGCCGCGGCCTCGCGGGCGGCGTCCTCGACGATCGAGTCCGCCTTGGCGCGGGTCTGGTCCATGAGGTTGGCGGCATCGAGGTCGGTGCGGGACCGCGTCTCCTCGGCGTAGCGCGCAGCCTCGGCGCGCGTCTGCTCGGCATGGGCGTCGGCGGCTGCACGGGCCGCGTCGGCCTCCTGCGTGGCGGTGGCGCGGATCTGGGCGGCCTCCTCGTCGGCGAGGGTCAGGATGGAACCCACCCGCTGGCCGAGGTCGGCAAACGTCGGCGTCGAGGCCGTGCGCCCGGCCTCCTCCAGGGCTGACACCTTGCTGCGCTCGGAGTCCAGAGCCTGCCCCAGGCGGGCCGCCTCTTGATCGTGAGTCTGCTTGACCTTGGTGAGCTCGACACTGGCGCGCGCTGCCTCGTCACGGGCGGCGTCGGCCGCCGCCTGGAGCTCACCCAGGCGCTGGCCCAATTGGGCCAGGTGGTGGTCGACCTGGGCCGGGTCGTAACCGCGGAAGACCTGTGGGAAGTTCGGCGTGCTCATGCGGAGATACTCCTGGACGGGTGTCGTGGGCTTGGGGAAGGCAGGGACGGCAACGGAGGCATTGACTCAGTCACGAGGGTCGAGACGGCATTCATTCATGATGGTCTAGTTCTGGATCCACGGCCAGGGCGTCGATCACCCCGGACAACTGACCGAGCTGGGCATTGATCGAGTCCCGGCGGGCGGCCAGGGTCGCGACCTCGGCCCGGGCGCGTTCGACGGCGGCCCGCGCCTCGGCCCGCAAGGCCAATGCGTGTTCGCGGGCTTCGTCGGAGGCGCGCAGGGCATCGGCGCGGGTCGCCTGATGGGTCTCGTGGGCCTCGCGCTGCATGCGCTCGATGTCGGCGGCGGCACGTTCGCGGACCAGCCGAGCCCCGTGCTCGGACTCCGAGAGGCGTCGTTGGGCGCGTTCCTCGGCGTCGGCCGCGCGCGTCCGGGCGTCGGCCAGCAACCGCTCGGCCTCAGCGGCAGCAGCGGCGCGGGTGCGCTCGGCGTCGGCCTGGGCCTCGGCCAGGACGGCCTGCGCGCGTTCTTGTAGTCGCGTGGCCGTCGATTCAGCCTCGGCCATCCGGTCCACGGACCTGGTGTCCACACTGGTCACCAACGTCTGCAGCCGCAGCCGCTCCCGTCGGCTGCGCTCGGCCAGCTCGGCGTGGTGGGCCCTGGCCCGCTCCTCGGTCTCGGTTTCGGTGCGCGAGATGACCTCGCGCACCGTGCCTTGAGCCCAGGTCAGATGGGCCTGTGCCGACTGCAAGACGCCCTCGGCCTCCGCGCGGGCGGCTTCGCGCGCGGACTGGGCCTCCTCGTGCGCCTGCGCGACCCGGAGCCGGATCTCTTCCTGGTTGTGAGCATCGCGGGCCTCGACCTCATCCAGGCGAGTCCTCGCGGCGTCCTCGGCGGCGGCCAGGCGAGCAGCCGCCTGGTCGTCGGCCTCTTGGCGCACCTGGGCGACGTGGGCCGTCGCCTCCTCACGCAGAGCGAAGACCTCGCGTTCGTGGGCCTCGTGCGCCTCGCGCCACCGCTGCTGATGGGCGATCTCCTCGGTGGCGAGCCGCGCGAGCGTCTCGTCGTGCTCGGCCTGGGCTCGCTCGACAATCTCGCGAGCCTGAGCCTGCGCGGCCGCCACCGTCTTGGCGGCACGCTCCTCAGCGAGGTCCTCCGCCTCGGCATTGGCCTTGGAAGCGGCCTCACGCAGCAAGGCGGCCTGGTCGGCGGCGTCGGCCAGCAGAATCTGGGCCTCGTCGTGAGCCTCGCGTAACCAGCGCTCGGCCTCGGCGCGCACGGTCTGCAGATGGCTCTGAGCAGCCTCGAGCTCGGTGCGGGTCGCGGCCGCCTCGGCCCGCAGCCGGATGGCTTCCGCCTGAGCAGTGGCCACCTCTGCGTCGGCCTCACCCCGCACCTGATCAGCCAGGAGCTGGGCGCGGGTCAGCAGGTTGGCAGCCTGGGCAACGACATCGATGCCCGCGGACGCCATCGGCGGCGTCGGCGGAGCATGGGGAACTGTGTCGTGGGAGGCAGCCACGGATTCATGATCGCAGACCGTTGGCGAGGGCAACAACGCGTCGAGGGTCCGGTCGGGGGTTGCCCTCAGGGTCGCAGGAGGCGCCGCCCGGTGAGGTGCGCCTGCGCCGTGGGTCTGCCTCACTCCGGCGAGACCCAGAGCGCCCATCGGTCATCGGTACCATGGCAGGGCCGGTTCGTGCCGGCGCCCCTTTCCCCCCAGGCGATACGGAGTTCCCGCGTGTCTGCACGCCTCTTCACGTCCGAGTCGGTCACCGAGGGTCACCCCGACAAGATCTGCGACCAGATCTCGGATTCCATTCTCGACGCGATGCTTGCCACCGATCCCACTAGCCGGGTTGCCGTCGAGACCATGGTGACGACGGGACTGGTGCATGTTGCCGGAGAGGTGACGACCAGCGGTTATGTCGAGATCCCGTCGATCGTTCGGGACCTGGTGTCGGACCACATTGGCTACGACAGCTCGACCAAGGGATTTGACGGGCGCTCATGTGGGGTGTCGGTCTCGATCGGCCAGCAGAGCCCTGACATTGCCCAGGGGGTCGACAGCGCCTACGAGGCCCGGACCGGCACGGTGGACCCCAAAGACAAGCAGGGGGCTGGCGACCAGGGGCTGATGTTCGGCTATGCCTGCGACGACACCGCGGAACTCATGCCGCTGCCCATCTTCCTTGCTCATCGTCTCGCCGAGCGGCTCACGGCCGTCCGCAAGAACGAGACCTTGCCGTACCTGCGCCCTGACGGGAAGACCCAGGTCACCATCGCCTATGACGGTGATCGTGCTGTGCGGCTGGACACGGTGGTCGTCTCCTCGCAGCACGCCGAGGACATCTCGCTCGAGGGGATGCTCGCCCCGGACATCATTGAGTACGTCATCGAGCCGGTGTTGGCGGACCTGCGTGAGGCCGGCTCCACCCTGATCACCGCCGACTACCGCACCCTGATCAATCCGACCGGCAAGTTCGTCGTCGGCGGCCCGATGGGGGATGCCGGGCTGACCGGACGCAAGATCATCGTGGACACGTACGGCGGCATGGCGCGCCATGGCGGCGGTGCCTTCTCGGGTAAGGACCCCTCCAAGGTCGATCGCAGCGCGGCCTATGCGACCCGATGGGTCGCCAAGAATGTCGTGGCTGCCGGCTTGGCGACGCGGTGCGAGGTCCAGGTCGCCTATGCCATCGGCAAGGCCCAGCCGGTCGGCCTCTACGTTGAGACCTTTGGCACCGAGACGGTCGATGTCGACAAGATCCAGCGCGCCATCACCACGGTGTTCGACCTGCGGCCGGCGGCCATCATCGAGGATCTCGATCTGTTGCGCCCGATCTACCGGCCTACTGCGGCATACGGCCACTTCGGCCGGACCAGCGCGCCCGGGGTCGAGGGGGCCTTCACATGGGAGCGGACCGATCGCGTCGAGGAGTTGCAGCGGGCTGCCCGACGCTGACGGCTCGACACCGCTGAGGTGTCGCAGACGCGGGATAGGTTCACGGCGTGAGTCCGACGCAGTCGCCCGACGGTGAGCAGTTGACCCTGCTCACCGCGGGCGCGCGTCGTCGTCCGGCCGCCAGCCACGGTCCGGCGACCCAGGATCCGATCGCCCTGGTCGCGGTCGATACCGGCCTGGCGCACCTGGACCGGCCCTTCGACTACGTCGTCCCTGCCGAGCTCGACGAGCAGGTGCGACCCGGTGTCCGCGTCAAGGTCAGGTTCGCTGGGCGCGATCATGACGGCTTCGTGCTCGATCGGGTGGCTCACAGTGGTCACGAGGGGCGGTTGGCGCCACTGCGCCGGGTCGTGTCCCCCGAGCCCGTGTTGACGCCAGCCGTCCTGCAGACGGCTCGGGGCGTGGCCGCGTGGTATGCCGGGACCCTGACCGATGTCCTGCGCCTCGCCGTCCCACCCAGGCATGCTGCGGCCGAACGGGCCCTGCCGATGCCCGGAGGTAACCTCGCACCTCTGGCCCCACCCGTCCCTACCGCGTGGGAGCCGTATGCCGCGGCCGAGCCGTTTCTGCGCCGACTCGCAGCCGGCGAGGGTCCCGCCGGTGCCCTGGCGGCCATGCCCACCACCAACCCATCGCGCGATTGGCCCGCCCTGCTCGCTCAGGCGGCCGGGACCGCCCTCGCGGCCGGACGGGGGGCGCTCCTTGTCGTCCCCGACGCCCGGGACGTCGCCCGAGCCGATGCCGCCCTGACGGACCTTCTCGGACCCCATCGTCACGTGCGGCTCACGGCCGACCAGGGCCCACAAGCGCGCTATACGGCATTCCTCAAGGTTCTGCGGGGGCACGTCAAGGTGGTCGTCGGCACCAGAGCCGCGGCGTTCGCCCCCGTCCAGAATCTGGGGCTGGTCGCGTGCTGGGACGATGGCGATGACAGCCTCATCGAGCCACGAGCGCCCTATCCGGCGACCCGAGAGGTCCTGCGAATGCGGGCCCACAACGAGGGAGCGGCGATCCTCGTTGCTGGATTCGCGCGCTCCGTGGCGGTGAGCTCATGGGTGCAGGCCGGGCAGATCCAGGAAATCGCTGCCCCCCGTCGCCATCTCCGGGGCGCGGTCGCGCGGATTGTCGTCGCCGGGGACGACGTTGAGGTGGCCCGGGACGCCGCCGCGCGGTCGGCCCGGCTCCCAGCAGCGGCATTCACTGTCGCCCGCCCGGCGCTGGAGAGGGGACCGGTCCTGGTGCAGGTGCCGCGTCGCGGCTACGTGCCGGCCCTGGCCTGCGATCAGTGTCGCCAGACGGCTCGCTGCGGCGTGTGCTCCGGACCGTTGGCCGTAGCGAGCCACGGCGGACCCGTGGGGTGCCGCTGGTGCGGCGCGGTCGCCGTGGACTGGCGTTGTCCGCACTGTGGGGGAGCACGGCTGCGTTCGCGCGCCGTCGGGGCCCGGCGGACTGCCGAGGAAATGGGGCGCGCGTTTCCGCAGGTTCCTGTCCTGACCAGTGGGGGGGCGCACGTTGTCGACACCGTCGATGCGCTGCCTCGGTTGGTGATCGCCACCCCGGGCGCCGAGCCCGTGGCGGAGGGGGGCTACGCCGCGGCCCTGCTGCTGGACAGCTGGGCGCTGCTCGACCGGCCAGAGCTCGATGCCGGCGAGGAAACTCTGCGGCGTTGGCTCGCGGCAGTCGCGCTGGTGCGTGGCGCCGACCAGGGCGGGCAGGTTGTCCTCGCAGGCGCTCCCACCCACGTCGTGCTTCCCGTGATCCAGGCGCTGGTGCGCTGGGACCCCACGGGATTCGCCGCTCGCGAGCTCGACGAACGAGCCGCGCTCCGACTGCCACCGGCCGTGCGAATGGCCGCCCTCACCGGGACCCGTGAAGCCCTGACGTCGGCCCGCGACTCCGGCGTTTGGCCTGCAGGCGCTCACGTCTTGGGGCCACTGCCCGTGGACGCGGACCACGAACGCGTGCTCGTCACCACCGACGGCGATGAGGGCGAGGCCTTGGCCCGGGCGGCCAAGGCGGTGCGCGCGCGCAGTGTCGCCCGGCGGGAGGCCGAGCCGGTTCACGTGCGGATGGACCCACGAGACCCCACCCGCTGAGCCGCCCCGGCCACCCACGGCGCCCGGCGGGCGGGCCGGCGGGGCATTCGCCTAGGATCATCGGCGTGCGACTGCTGTTCGCCGGGACTCCGGACACCGCGGTCCCCGCCCTTGAAGCGCTCCTGGCCAGCGATCACGAGGTCGTTGCCGTGCTGACCCGGCCCGACGCTCGGGCCGGTCGCGGCCGAGCGCTGGCGCCCTCACCCGTCAAGGACGTCGCACTAGCCCACCGGATCTCGGTGCTCACGCCGACCTCCACGCGGGACGACACCTTGCGCAGCACGCTCGTCGACCTCGATCTCGAGGCCGCCGCGATCGTCGCCTATGGCGGCCTGATCCCACCGGCCCTGCTCTCGGCGCCCACGCACGGCTGGATTAACCTGCACTTCTCCGTGCTGCCAGCCTGGCGGGGCGCGGCTCCCGTCCAACGGGCCATCATGGCGGGGGACACCGTCACGGGAGCCTCGACGTTCGTCCTCGAGGAGGGCTTGGACACCGGCCCCGTGCTCGGCACCATGACCGAAGCCATCCGAGCGGACGACACCGCCGGGACTCTGCTTGACCGGCTGGCCCGCGCGGGTGCCGGACTACTCGTCGCAACCCTCGACGGCCTCGCCGAAGGGGTTTTGCACGCGACCCCCCAACCGCTGGACGGCGTCTCGCTTGCCCCCAAGCTCACGGTGGCGCAGGCAGAGGTGCCGTGGCATCGGCCCGGGTATGCCGTCGATCGGCACATTCGGGGATGCACACCGGCGCCTGGAGCATGGACCCTCTTTCGGGGACAACGTCTGGGCATCGGGCCGGTCCGCCTGCTCGGCACCGACGAGGCATCGTTGACGCCCGGCCTGCTCCTCGCCGACAAGCGCTCGGTCATCGTGGGCACCGGATCCGGACCGGTCGCCCTTGACGTGGTGACCCCACCCGGAAAACGGGCTATGGCGGCGGCCGACTGGGCTCGTGGAGTCCGCATCGACATCGGCGAACGGTTTGGCCAGTGACTGAGTCCGCACCCAAGAATCACCGCAATACCCCCGGTCGGCGGCGATCGGTCACGACTCCGGCGCAGCGCAGCCGGCAGGCCGAACCGACCCGGTATGCCGCGTTCACGTTGCTGCGCTCCGTCGAGGAGGGGGCCTACGCGAACCTCGAACTGCCGCGGATTCTGCGCCGAGCCCACCTCGCCGGGCGAGATGCCGCGTTCACCACCGAGTTGGCCTTTGGCACCCTGCGCTGGCAGGGCCTCTACGACGCCATCATCGCCACCCTCGCGGACCGGCCGTTGCGCACCATCGATGCTCGGGTGCTCGACGTCCTGCGCCTGGGGGCTCACCAAGTGCTGGGCATGCGGGTCCCGCCGCATGCCGCCACCGACCAGACTGTGGCGCTGGCTCGCGCCGTGAGCGGGCACGGCGCCGGCGGCTTCGTCAATGCCGTCGTCCGTCGGATCGGCGAACGCCCCCTGGGGGAGTGGCGCGAGCTCGTCGGGCCGGCCGACGGTGGACTGGCGGCGCTCGCGGTCCGAGAGTCGCATCCGGAGTGGATCGTCACCGCCCTGCGCCAGGCCCTGCTCGGGCATCACGCGGCGACGACCGAGACGATTGACACCGAGGTGGCGGCCCTCTTAGCCGCCGACAACGAGCCGGCCAAGGTCACCCTCGCCGCCCGCCCAGGACTGACGCAGATCGAGGCCCTGCGGCGGCCAGACGCGCTGCCCGGCCGTTGGGCCCCGACTGCCGTCGTGCTCGACGGCGGGGTCCCCGGCGAGATCCCGGAGA
>JAGOME010000104.1 GCA_017993715.1 Phycicoccus sp. | reverse complement strand
TCCATGTGGCTGGTGGACGGCGCCGGTCTGCCGCACCTGTTGCCGCGGTCCTGGCTGTGGGAGGCCAACCCGGCGACCACGATTCCCGCAACGTCCCTTGACGCCGGCCTGGCCTGGGACCTCGACAACGAGCGGCGCGTGACCGTCGCCACGGTCACCCGGCCCGACCGGCCCGACGTCGTGATCCGGGCACCCGCCTGGCGCACCCTCGGCGTGTACGACCGTACCGAGGCGGTCCTGGTGGACTCCCAACCGCAAGCCGAGGCCATCGCCCAATCATGGATCACCGGCCACGCCCTGCCCCAGCAACGTTCCACCGAGGTCGCCGTGGACCTCGTCGCCTGCCAGGCGACCGTGGACCTCGACGCGCTCGCCACCCTCGGCCCGGGCACCATCGTCGCCGTGTCCGGCCTGCCCGCCGAGTCCCCCGCGGGCCTGACCCGCGTAGTTGTGGAGGGCATCGCCGACCAGGTCAGCACGTCGGGATGGCTCCGCACGATGACAGTCACGCCGGCCCCGCCGCAGAACCTCGCAACGTTCCGCCTCGACACGTCCACCCTCGACGGGTCGGACCTCATCGCACTCTAGGGAGCCGCTATGGCCTGGACGACCCCGACGACGTGGACCAGCGGCCAGACCGTCACCGCCGCCACCCTCAACACACAACTACGCGACAACCTGACCTTTGCCGCGACCGCCAAAGCCGTCTCCCTGGGCCGGACCTCCACCCTGTCCGTGCCTAACGCCTCGTGGACCGCCGTGCCGTGGCAGGTCGCGGACTTCGAAACCGTCGAGACGTGGACGTCCGGCTCCAACCCGGACCGGCTCAAGCCGCAGGTGGCCGGCTACTACCTGGTGACGTTTAAGACGTGGTGGGCCGCCGCCGCCTCGGGCTACTACGCCGCGAAGGTGATGCTCAATGGGGCGACCAATCTGCACACCGACAAGCGGGCCGCCGCCGGCCTGACGACGCCCTGCTGGGTTCACGGGCTGGTGCACCTGAACGGCACCACGGACTACTTGACGTGCCACGCCTACCAGACATCCGGCTCGGCGCTTGACCTGACCATCACCCCCGGCGAGGAGACGTCCGTGTCGCTCGCCTGGGTCGGCTTCTAGGAGGACCCTTGACCACGACGGCCGGCACCACGTCCCGCGGCTACCGCTACCCAGGCGACGCCTCCGCTACCGATGTCCCCGGCGACCTGAAGAAACTCGCCGACGACGTCAATACCGATGTGGCAGCAGTCGCAGCGGATGGCGCCGTGACGACCGCGAAGATCGCCGATTCCGCCGTCACGTCCGCGAAGATCGCGGACGGCACCATTGTGAACGCGGACGTGTCCGGTTCTGCCGCGATTGACCCGGCGAAGGTTGCGGGGACGGCGGTGGTGCAGGCCCGCACCTTGACCGCCGGAACGGGTCTGACTGGTGGTGGCTCGCTGGCGACGGATCGCACCATCGGGATCGCTGCTGGGGGTGTGGGGACGACGGAACTGGCTGCCGATGCGGTGACGTCGGCGAAGATCGCCGCTGGGACGATTGTGGACGCGGACGTGTCGGGGTCTGCTGCCATTGACGTGTCGAAACTGTCGGGTGTTGCGGCGTCGGCGACGGTCGGCAACCTGTTCCCGGCGAACGTGGCGACCGGCACCGACACTCTGGGGGACACGACCGGATTCTTCGCTGACGCATCAACCCTGGCATCGTCCACCGATTACGCCCTAGTCGGCTCCAAGTCGCTCAAGGCGACAATGACCGGCGCAGCCGGAATCATCTACGCTCCCGGTGCAAACACGTCAGGTACTCCGGTGGCTGCCGGGGCCACCTACACGGGGCAGTTCGCGCTCCGGTCGAGCGCCGCACGATCCACCTTTGCGCGCATCGACTGGTACACGTCTGGTGGCTCGCCAATCTCATCGGTTGAGTCAGCCGCCGTCAACAGCAGCACCTCGGGGTGGACCGTCTACGCGGTGACCGGGGTAGCCCCTGCCACCGCCGCCTACGGCACGGTGATCGCGGTCACGTCTGGCAACACTGTGGGTGACGTTCACTACCTGGACTCCCTCGGGTTCTGGGCTGGCGCAGGAGGGGTGTGGGCGCCTCCTGGCGTCCCGGTTACGGGCATCGGGCACAAGACGGACAACACGGCAGGGAAAGCCACCTACCTGTGGGACGAGACGGTGCCGGGCTGGCGCCTCGCCGTCTACGACTCGGGCTGGCGTGACGTGAGCGCGGCCCTGGAAGCGGGCGCCTCGGGCACCCTCCTGATCCGCCGCACCGCCACGAACGTGCATGTCCTATCGTTCAACGTCACGAACAGCAGCGGCACCATCTACATCGCACCGGCAGGCTTCGCCCCCGGCAGCGGCACGGATGGCATCGCGGCGCCGGTCGTCAAGTTCGACGGGACGGTCGGGGCGATGACGTTCAACTCACCGGCTGGCGGTCACATGGCGCTGTCGGCTGGGATCAAAGCCTATGCGGGCGCCTATCTGTCGGCGGTGTTCCCCGTCAGCACGGCCATCCCGACTAGCCTGCCAGGAACGCAAGCAACCGCACCCGTCTAAGGAGACGCCCATGCCCGCACTTGACGACGCCCTCGCCACCATCGGCGCCAACCTGCCCGAAGATGTCCGCCAAGCCCACATCAGGGACCGCGTGGTCGCCCTGGCCAACTCGGCGCAGGCGACGATCCTCGACCTGGGGACGGGCGAACTCAACACCGAACAGCAGGTGGACGCCGAGTCGCAGGTGGTCAAGATCGCCGATGAGATCAAACGGTTGCAGACCCTAGCCGACATGACCCCGACCGAACAGCCGCAGGCGGACACCCTGACGGCGAGGATCGCCGAACTGGCCGCACGGGTGGACGCGTTCGCCGGGCTGGCCGTCGAACTGGCGACGAAGGCGGGCGTGGACGCGAAGGAGGCGCAGGAATTGGTCGATGTGGCCGTCGCCGCCCGCACCGAAGCCGCCGCGGAGGCGACCGCATGAGGTTCCTCAACGGGCACACCATCAGGGACGCCATCACCGGACTCTCCGCCGCAGTCGAAGCCCGCAAGCAGACCCCCACCGGCAACGCCCTCAACGTGCAGATC
>JAGOME010000070.1 GCA_017993715.1 Phycicoccus sp. | reverse complement strand
GGGGGGGGGGGGGGGGGCTGGCTCAAAGTTCGCTGTGAATGTCCCATGAAAGCGCCGGGATGAGCGTGTGGGCACAGGCGCAGGGCCCAGCATGTCGGCCATGACGAACAACGATCTGCCGCCCCAGGAGCCCACGGGTGACGCCGCAGACGAGACCCAGGCCCTGACCCCGCAGCCACAGTCCGACGAGACCACGATCCTGCCGGCCGACGAGACCATCGTGCAGGCCGCTGCACTCGGGTCCGGCGCAGCCGAGCCCGAGTCGGGCACCGCCGAGGCCAGCACCGCTGAGCCCGATCGAATCCCGGAGCTGTTTCCACACGAGCCAGTGCAGGACCCTGCCGTTGCTGCGCAGGCGGCCTGGATGTCGGCACCCGAGGCTGGTGCTCCCGCCGGTGCGGCTGCTCCCGCCTCGGCGTCCAGTGCCGCTGCGGCGGCCGCGCATACCGCATCTGGCTATGGCTCTGGGCCTGCCGGCGGCGCTTCAGTCCCCCCGCGCATGCCGCGCGCCGGACTAGGCGGCACCGCCCGCTCGGTGTGGAGCCACACCCTGGGCAAGGTGCTGATCATCGGCACCGGTGTGCTGGCGGCATTCGTGGCCTTGGGCCTTGTGGGCGGCCTCGCCTTCGCGGTGACTCGGGGCGGGGACGATCACCGCTCCGGTGACGGGCGAGGCGAGCAGTCCCAAGCGTGCCAGCAGGGCGAGGACGGATGGGCCTGCGCCGGGTCCGAGGACCACGACGGCGATGGCGATGGCCACGGCCGCATGGAGGGGCAGATCCCGGGACCCAACGTCCAAGGCTTCCCGAGCGACCCCAACGGTCAGGCTGGGCAGGGGTTGCCGCTGGACCCCAACGGCGGCACAGGCACCCTCCCGCAGAACCCCGGAGCGCTGTCTGGACTCGACGGGCTCCTGCACGGTGAGATCACCGCCGAGCTCAATGGCGCGCCGACGGTCATGCTGGTCCAATTCGGCCAGGTGACGGCCTACACGCAAGGCTCGTCGATCGCCGTCAAGAGCTCGGATGGGTTCACCGCGACCTACACGATCTCGGGCACCTCGCAGGTGGTCGGAGCCCCCGCGACCGGCGTGACCGTCCGGGTCATCGCCACCAAGGAGGGCTCGCTGGCCACCCTGATCACGGTGACCGGCTGAGGCAGTCCCGCCAGGTCGCGGAGTCCTCTAGCCTGGCGGCCATGACAAGTCCAAGCGGCGAGCAATGGGCCCTGCGCCACGGCGATGACGAACTTGTCGTCGTCGAAGTCGGGGGCGGCGTGCGACGCTGGGATCGAGCCGGCGTCGCCGTCCTGGCCGGATATGACGAGGCCGAGATGTGCCAGTCGGGTCGGGGGCAACAACTCATCCCGTGGCCCAACCGGATCCGGGATGGGCTGTGGACCCTCGATGGCGTGCGGCGCCAGTTGCCCTTGACGGAAGTGGCGCATGGCAACGCCAGCCACGGACTGCTGCGCTGGGCCCCCTGGCACCTGGTGGAGCGCGGGGTGGACTTCATGACCGTTGGCGTTCGCCTCTTTCCGGTGCCCGGCTGGGATTGGGTCCTGGACTGTACGACGCGGTATGCCGTCTCACCCGCGGGACTCCAGGTCACCCATGCCGTGACCAACCTGTCGACGACACCGGCGCCGTTCGGCCTGGGAACCCACCCCTATCTCGCCATCGGCGACACACCGGTCGAGCAGGTCGAGGTCACTATCCCGGCCGATACCTGGATTGAGGTGGATGAGCGGCTGCTGCCGGTGGCCCGGCGAGAGGTGAGCGGCACGGCATTCGACTTCAGGGCGCCGCGGAAGATCGGGGACCGGCGGCTCGATACGGCCTTCACCGACCTGGTCGCCGAGGAGGACGGGACGTGGCGGGTGCGCGTGGCCGCGCCCGGGCGGGCGCCGTGGCTGCTGTGGGCCCGGGCGACGGACTTCCCCTGGGCCCAGGTGTTCTCCGGCAAGGCGGAGGCTGGGCAGTCCGGCGAGCACGGGATCGCGGTCGAGCCGATGACCTGCCCCGCCGATGCCTTCAACTCCGGGGACGACTTGGTGTTCGTGGCCCCGGGGCAGACCTGGCGCGGCACGTGGGGGATCAGCCCCGGCTGACCTCGTCGCCAGCAACGGCCTGGTCGGCTAGGCCGGACGAGTCGGCCAGATTGCCCGAGGTTGCTTGGCCGAGAACTGCGTCGGGCGAGCCATCGGGCGCCTCCCCGACGCTCGGCGCCTCGCCCACCCGGTTGATCTCCGCTGGAAGGCGCCGCTCGAGGGCCAGCGCCGACACCGCCACGAGCCCACAGCCAGCCACCATGACGACGAGGAACTCGACGTCGAGGTGGTGCTGGAGGAGCACGCCAGCGACGATCGGCCCGAGGATCGCGCCGAGCTGAAACGCCCCGGCGTTGACGGCATTGGCGCGACCGCGACTGTGATCGTCGGCCAGATCATTGACCAGGGCGGGGATTGTCGACTGCATCATGATCTCGCCGAACCCGAACACCGCCGTGAAACCCATCACCCCCACCGCGGCGGCGGCCGTCCCTGGCACCAGCCCGGTGGCTCCGAGCAGCAACCACGCGAGGGCCCAGATGACTGACACCGAGGCCAGGACTCGGGTCCGACGGCGCTGCGCGATCCGGGCCATGACGACGAACTGGAGGGCCACGATGACGGCGGTGTTGACCGCGAAGGCGAAGCCGATTGTGCGCGTGGACACCTCGCTGACCTGACGCGACCACGCCTGGAAGCCGGCCTCGAGCTGCCCATAACCCACGAGGGTGAGGATGAAGGTCAGCGTCGTCAGCCACAGCACCGTCGGCTGGCGCAGCACGGCGCGGTAGCTCGCTGCCGACGGGTCTGCGGCTGGATGGTCAGGGCGGCCGTCGAGGTGCCGCAACGGCCCCAGCAGGAGGGCCAGCGGGATGAGCATGCAGGCGGCATCGATGAGGAAGATCAGCGTGAAGGTCGAGGGCCGCTCGACATCCGCGACGAGGCCGGAGACGACGCCGCCGATGCCGATACCGAGGTTGATCAGGGCGAAGTTGACTCCATAAAACTGCTGCCTCAGGGCGCCCGTCAGGAACGAGGCGATCAGCGTGTTCCAACTCGACCAGGAGACGCCAAAGGAGATCCCGAGCAGCACGAAGCCGGCCACAAAGGCTCCGATCGTGGTCCCCACGCCCAGTACCGCTGGACCGAGCACAGCCGCGACGGTCCCGATGATGAGCAGTCGGCGTGCGCCCCATCGATCGGCGAGGGCGCCGGCCGGGGCGGTGACCAGGAGCGCGACGACGCCGACGACGCCGAGGAGGATCCCGGCTGTCGATAGCGGCACCGCGCGGACCTCATTGAGGTAGATGACCGTGAACGGCAGCGTCATCCCCCGCCCGATGGTCTGGAATGCCGTCGTCGACAGGGCCCAGCGCCCCTCTGCAGGCAGGTCCCGCCAGAACTGACGCAGGCCAGCTCGGCCCCTGGACCGCGGGGCGGCGGCGCTCGGGGCGGGAGTCTCGGACACGAACGACAGCCTCGCAGTCGGCACCGACACCCGTCGAACGCCTTTCCCGGCCAGGGTGACCGCCTTGGCAAGGGCGGCCGCCGAGGCTGCGGCCCCGGCGGCCGCGCGGGGCGGCATTCGGGCGGGTCCCGGGCCGGCATGTCGACCGGCATCGAACAGCATTCGCACCAGTCCTGCCGTCCGCGGATGGGGCGCTGCGTGGTCCGAGAAAGGTCCCGATCGGGGCCTGGATCGGGCATGGACGCCGCGTGGACGCGGACCCTCGGATAGCCTTGACGGTGCGGGCGCACGCCCGCTCCATGACTCATGTTCCGGATCGCGGCGGCTCGCCGCGTTCTGGCCTTGCAAGAAGAGGTGCCTTCGTGCCCACAGGACGGGTGAAGTTCTTCGACGCCGATAAGGGATTCGGCTTCGTCGCCCACGATGATCCAGCCGATGGCCCCGACGTCTTCATCCCGGCGGGCGCGCTGCCGCCGGGCGTGACCACGCTCAAGGGCGGGACGCGGATCGAGTTCGGGGTCGTCGAGGGGCGGCGCGGCGCCCAGGCGCTCTCGGTGCGGGTCCTGGACCCGGCTCCGTCGGTCGCGACCAACCGCAAGGTGCGCGACCGCAAGCCGGTCGACGAGATGGTGGTGATCGTCGAGGACGTCATCAAGTTGCTCGACCAGGTCTCCGAGCAGTTGCGCCGCGGCCACTACCCCGACAAGAACCACGGCAACAAGGTCGCCCAGGTGCTGCGCGCCGTGGCAGCCGATCTCGAGGTCTGATGGCGGCGCTCGCCAAGGCGGACAAGGTGCTCGAGGCCGCAGTCGACCTGGCCCGCGAGGCCGCGGTCGAGATTGCCGACCTCGGGGCCGTGGGGGACCACCTGGGCCTGACGATGGTCCAGGAACGTCTCGGTGTCCACTACTTCACGTGCACATCCCGGGCCTATCCGGGGTGGCGGTGGGCGGTCAGCGTCGCGCGGGTCCCGCGCGCTAAGGCCGCCACGGTGTGCGAGACGAGCCTGATGCCCGGTGACGGCGCCATGCTGTCCCCAGACTGGGTGCCGTATGCCGCGCGCCTCGCCCCGGGAGATATCGGTCCCGGAGACATCACGCCGCACATCGCCGACGACCCCAACCTCGAGTCGGGGTTCGAGGCGACCGGCGACGAGGACGTGGACCAGATGGCGTTGTGGGAGTTGGGGCTCGGGCGGTCCCGGGTGCTGTCTGCCCACGGACGCGAGGTCGCTGCTCAGCGGTGGCACGACGGCGAGAATGGCCCGGCCGCGAGCATCGCGGACAAGGCGCCTGCGGCCTGCTCGACCTGTGGCTATTTCCTGCCCATGCCCGGGCTCCTGCGCCAGGCCTTCGGGGTCTGCGCCAACGCCTGGTCCCCCAGCGACGGCCGGGTGGTCGCGCTGCAGCACGGGTGCGGAGCCCATTCCGAGGTCGACATTGCGCCCGCCGCGGCCGACGTCGTGCCGCCGCCGCTCGTCGACGACTTCGTCCTCGACCTGCGATCCTGAGCTCAGGGGCATTGTGACCTCAGGGGCACCGACACCCGCCGAGTTGTTCGCCGAATTTCGGCGCCAGGTGCGCCTGACCGACCATGACGTCGACCCGACCCTGGTATCCGAGCGCGACGGCCTGGTGCGACGGTCCTACCCCGAGGATCCCGCTGCCGACGGGGCGATGATCGAGTCGCCCGAGGGTCTCGGGGCGAGCGATGGCGAGATCGCGCGGTCCATTGCCGCCCAGGTGGCCTTCTTCCGTGGTCGCGGACAGCGAGTCGAGTGGAAGACGTATGCCGATGACGAGCCTGCTGATCTCGTGGCACGCCTCGTCGAGGCCGGGTTTGTCGCCGAGGACGAGGAGGTAGTCCTCCTTGGGCGGGCGGCCGACCTGACGTCGGGCGCGACGGCGCCGGCCGGGATCAGGGTGCGGGAGTTCTCCTCTCCGCTGGACTGGGAACGGGTGCGGACCCTCAAGGATTCCGTGTGGGGCGCTGAGCACACGTGGGTCATCGATGCGATGCGCGAGGAGCAGGCGCGCGAGCCCGCCCTGCTCCGCTCGGTGTTGGCCGAGGAGGTCGATGGCGAATGCCGCGTCGTCTCCTATGCCACCCTCCGCCTCACGCGAGGCAGTGACTTCGCCGGCCTGTGGGGTGGCACGACGTTGGCGTCCCATCGCGGACACGGTCTCTATCGGGCACTCACGGCCTACCGTGCTGGTGTTGCGCTCGCGGCCGGCTCTCCCTACGTGCGGGTCGACACCTCGCCGGACAGTCGCCCGATTCTCACGCGACTGGGGCTGCACGCCGTGACGACGACGACTCCCTGCGTCCTCACACCCTGAGCGGCGTTGGCCGGCGCCCCGACCGGCGCCCCGAGCAAGCATCTCCCGCGGGTTGTTCACGGGCGCGGGTGTTATTGCCGGCGCGGGTGTGAAGTTTCCGCGGCCAGCGCGGGTTGTTCACGCCTGCGGGTGTTATTGCCGGCGCGGGTGTGAAGTTTCCGCGGCCAGCGCGGGTTCTTCACGCCTGCGGGTGTTATAGCCGGCGCGGGTGTGAAGTTTCCGCGGCCAGCGCGGGTTCTTCACGCCTGCGGGTGTTATTGCCGGCGCGGGTGTGCAGTTTCCGTCGGGTGGGGTGTTCAGGGGTGCGGCCTATTCGGCGCCGGCGGCATTCCCCCGGCCACGTGAGACATACACATAGCCGATCCCGCCGAGCGCGAGCCCCGCGACGCACGTCCAGGGCCACCAGGACCGGTCCCCGCTGTGCCAGGAGGGGATCGCGAGGGTGAGGGCGAGGGCGATCACCCACCCGATCTGCCCGATGATGATGATGCGGCGCGTCGGGACTCGCAATGGCTCCAGGGCCTGCACGGTGCTGTCGTCGGCGGCGTTGGGGTCACCTGGGAAGCAGTCGGTGCGCCGGATGGCCGCGGGGTCCTGCGGGTCGCTCACCTGGCCAGCCTAAGTCCCCTGAGAGGCGTTGCTGTGACGTCCGTGGGCATACGGCGGTCATCAGCGCCATGGCGGACCCCAGGATCGCTACAGTTCGCGCCATGTCCACACCAGTCAGCACCTCGCCGCCGGCCAGCGGGGCCCTCGACCGCTACTTCCAGATCACGCAGCGGGGCTCCACGCTCGCCCGCGAGGTCCGCGGTGGCGTCGTCACGTTCTTCACGATGGCCTACATCGTGGTCCTCAACCCGCTCATCCTCGGATTCGCCCAGGACGCCGACGGCGCGTTCCTCGGCGGCGGGTCCGGAGACGGGTCCAATCTGCCCGCCATCGCCGCCGGCACCGCCCTGGTCGCCGGCCTGATGACGATCCTCATGGGCGTCGTCGCCAACTACCCGCTGGCCCTGGCCACGGGGCTTGGCCTCAATGCCTTCGTGGCCTTCGCGATCGCCTCCCAAATGACGTGGGCGGACGCGATGGGCCTGGTCGTGCTCGAAGGCCTGATCATCCTCGTGCTCGTGCTGACCGGCTTCCGGACTGCCGTGTTCCACGCTGTTCCGGCCCAGCTCAAGGTCGCCATCTCGGTCGGGATCGGCCTGTTCATCGCCCTGATCGGCTTCGTTGATGCTGGGTTCGTGCGGCGCACGGCCGTCGGACCGGTGCCGGTGCAGCTCGGGACCGACGGTTTCATCAACGGCTGGCCGACCTTCGTCTTTGTCATCGGTCTGCTGCTCGTCATCGGCCTCTGGGTCCGCAAGGTCAAGGGCGCGATCCTCGTGGCCATCGTCGTGACGACGATCGTCGCGATCATTGTCGAAGCCGTGGCCAAGATCGGTCCGCAGGTGGCCGGAGACCAGGTCAACCCCGTCGGCTGGAACCTCGTCGTGCCCGGCCTGCCCGACCGGATCTTCGATGTCCCCGACCTGGCAACCCTTGGTCACTTCTCGCTGTTCGGCTCGTTCGAGCGGGTCGGGATTGTTGCCGCGATCCTGCTCATCTTCACGCTCATGCTCGCCGACTTCTTCGACACCATGGGCACGATGACGGCGATCGGCGCCGAGGCAGGCCTGCTCCAAGACGACGGCACGCCGCCGCACACCGAGCGCATCCTCATCGTCGACTCTTTGGCCGCCGCCGCCGGTGGCGCCGCTGGGGTCTCGTCCAACACGTCGTACATCGAGTCGGCCTCCGGTGTCGGGGAGGGCGCCCGCACGGGCCTCGCCTCGGTCGTGACCGGTGTGCTGTTCCTCATCTCGATGGTGTTCGCGCCGCTCGTGCAGGTCATCCCGTCCGAGGCGGCCGTCCCGGCGCTCGTTCTCGTCGGCTTCCTCATGATGCAGCAGGTCAAGGAGATCGCCTGGGACGACCTCGAGATCGCGATCCCGGCGTTCCTCACCATCGTGCTCATGCCGTTCACGTACTCGATCACGGCCGGCATCGGCGCGGGATTTGTCGCCTTCGTCTTCATCAAGGTCATGCGTGGCAAGGCCGCCTCGGTGCACCCGCTCATGTGGCTGGTGTCCGGGCTGTTCGTCCTCTATTTCGCGATTGACCCGATCAAGGGACTGCTGGGGGTCTGACGCCCTCGAGCCGACGGAATGCCGCCCGCTCACTCGAGCGGGCGGCATTCGGCCTCTCAGGGAAGCCGTCGAGGTGACGCGACACGCTGACGTTTGCCGAGCGAACGTCAGCGTGTCGCGTCACCTCGTCCCGGGGTTGCGGGTGAGCCAGATCCCCAGCAGGGCCATCGAGACCAGCTCGAGGCCGACGACCGTGCGCTCGATGAGCCCGAGGGGGAAGGCGTGCCACCAGGCCCCGCCAGCGTTGACGGCGATCGCGACGACCGCGATGACTCCGGCGAGGACGCCGAGGACGGCGAGGGAGGACCAGAACGCTCCGCGCGCGGCGAGGTGCGGCCGCTGAGCGGCGCCGCGGCGTCGGGTCAGGGCCATGGTCGCGAAGGGGGGAGCGAGGAAAGCGACCAGGCTGCCGAGTCGATGCAGTTGCCCAGGCAAGGAGTCGCCGACGGACCAGTCCGTCTTGGGGAAGCCGGCCACGGCGAGGAGTCCGATCACCGTGAGCGCGAGGAGGATTGAGGGGAGGGACCACCAACGGATGACCGCGCGGCGAGTCAGCGCGATCAGGAGTGCGGTCGCCGCGCCGGCGAGGGCGAGCACGGCGAGACGGAAGACCCAGGCGCCATCGGTGTACACGTACGCCGAGATCGTGCTGCCGGCTCCGTTGCCGGGGAGCCCGACGAACAGGTCCAACCCCACGAACGCGAGCATTGCGGCGACCGATCCGGTGAGCACGAGCCAGCCGAGCCGGTCCCCGATGGTGGGGGAGGCGGCATTCGCCCGGAGAGATTGTGGTGCGCGTGTCGTGGCTGTGGACGGCATGACAACGACCAACGAGTCAGGCGGTGCCGAGATTCCCCGCTCGGGAATACTTAGGCAGAGTAATTAGTTTGGCGTAGTGTTATCGCGTCGTCAGGAGTGACCCCATGCCCACCCATGCCCCGCCCGTGTTGCGTCCCGCACAGCGTGCCCAGATCGCCAATGACCTGCGACTGGCCTGCATGCGGATCTCTCGCCGGGTGCGCTACGAGGGTGCGGGTTCCCTGGCTCCCCATCAGTTCAGCGTGCTGGCGCGCATTGACGAGCAACCCCGCACGCCGGGCGAGCTCGCCGATCTCGAACGGGTATCCGCGCCGTCGATGACCCGCACCGTCGCCTCCCTCGTCGCTGGCGGCTGGGTCGACCGCACGCCGGACGCGCAGGACCGCAGGCAGGTCAACCTCACCCTCACCCCCGAGGGCCGGCAGCTCCTCACCGACACGCGCCGCCGCCGCGACGCGTGGATGGCGGTGCGACTCGCCGGCCTGAGCGACGACGAGGTCCGGTTGCTGCGCGATGCCTCCGCGATCCTGGCGAGGATCGCTGCCGAATGAGCCCGACCTTCGCCTCCCTCGGCGTCCGCAACTACCGCATCTGGTACCTCGGCGCCACCATCTCCAACATCGGCACGTGGGCTGGCCGCGTGGGCCAGGACTGGCTGGTCCTCACCGAGCTGACCGACCACAGTGGCGCGGCCCTCGGCATCGTCACGGGGCTGCAGTTCCTGCCCGTTCTCCTGCTCGCACCCTTCGCGGGCGCGCTGGTCGACCGGCTCCCCAAGCGTCGCCTGCTCGTGGCCACCCAGGTCGGGCTCTTGGTGTCCAGCCTCGTGCTGGCCGCGCTCGTCCTCTCCGGCGCTGCGGAGCTCTGGCACGCCTATACCGTGGCCCTGATCCAGGGCGCGTTCACCGCGGTCGACAACCCCGCGCGGCAGGCCTTCGTTGCCGAAGTGGTTCCGGCAGAACACCTCCCGAATGCCGTGGGCCTGAACAGCGCGTCCTTCAACCTCGGTCGACTCATCGGCCCGGGACTCGCAGGGCTCGTCATCGCGGCCTCGGGCACCGGCCAGGCGCTGCTGCTCAACAGCTTGTCGTTCGTCTTCGTGCTCGTGTCGCTGGCCCTGCTGCGGCGCTCGGAGCTGCGGCCCACGCCCCGCCTGAAGGGACGCGGCGGCATTCGTGAAGGGTTTGCGTATGTCCGCGGGCGCCCGGACCTGCAACTCATCCTCTTCCTGGTCTTCATGCTCGGGACCTTTGGGATGAACTTCTCGGTGACCACTGCCCTGATGGCCACAGAAGTGTTCGGGATGGGCGCTGGAGAGTTCGGGCTGCTCGGCTCGGTCATGGCCATCGGCTCACTCGCGGCCGCCCTGATGACCGCACGGCGGGCTCAGCCCCGCCTGTGGATCCTGTTGGTCGCGCTCGCAGGGTTCGCGGTGGCGACCACCCTGGCCGCCATGGCGCCGAGCTATGCGACGTTTGCGATCGCCCTGGTGCCGGTTGGATTCTCCGCCCTGACGGCGCTCACCACTGGCAACACGTTGGTGCAGACCCGGACCGACCCGATCATGAGGGGACGGGTCATGGCGCTCTACATGGCGATCTTCATGGGTGGCACCCCGATCGGTGCGCCCTTGATCGGCTGGCTCGGGGAGGTGGCCGGTGCCCGCTGGACCCTGCTCATCGGCGGGATCGCGGTCGCGCTGTCGCTGGTCGTGGCCTGGCGGGCCCTGACCAAGGAGGATGATTACCAGGTGCGCTTCCAGACCACTGCTCGGCCTCACGTCCTCATCGAGCGCACGCCTCGCGACGGCGACGCGGACGTCGAGATCATCCCGGAGCTGGTGAAGTGAACGCCCGCTTTCGTCGCCGGATGACGCTTGGGGTGCTGGCCGTCGTCGTGTTGATCACCGCCGCTGTCGCCCTCTGGGGCCGCTGACTCCGCCGCTGGGGCTGGCTGACTGGCTTGGGGTGTGCCGCTGGCACGGCAAAGGCTCTGGTTGGCGCTGGCGCTGAGCGTGGGATCGGTCGCCGTGCCGGTGATTGCCGTGCCGACGGAACTGCGGGCACCGGCAGATACGCCCAGCGGGCGCCAACACTGAAGGTGCCAGCGCCCGCCGGGTGAGGCGTGGTGCGCGATCAGAGGCGCTCGACGATGTACTCGATGCTGCCGATGAGCCGGCTCACATCGTCCGGCTCGACCGCCGGGAAGCACGCCACGCGCAGCTGGTTGCGACCGAGCTTGCGGTAGGGCTCGGTGTCGACAACGCCGTTGGCGCGCAACGCCTTGGCGATCGCCGCCGCGTCGATCGAGTCGTCGAAGTCGATCGTGGCCACCACCTGCGAGCGGTGCGCCGGCTCTGCGACGTACGGCGCGGCATACGAGGTCCGCTCGGCCCAGTCGTAAAGGCGACCGCTGGAGTCCGCGGTGCGGGCGCTCGCCCACGCCAGGCCACCTTGCGCATTGAGCCACTCGACCTGGTTGGCCAGCATCGCCAACGTCGCGACGGCCGGGGTGTTGTAGGTCTGGTCCTTGAGCGAGTTGTCGATCGCCGTCGGCAGGCTGAAGAAGTCCGGCACCCAGCGGCCGCTCGCGGCGACCTCCTCGACCCGAGCCAGCGCAGCGGGGGAGAACAGCGCGATCCACAGGCCGCCGTCGGAGGCGAAGCACTTCTGCGGGGCGAAGTAGTAGACGTCTGTCTGTCTCACGTCGACCGCCAGCCCGCCCGCGCCGGAGGTTGCGTCGACGAGCACCAGGGAGCCCTCGTCCGCGCCGGCCACCCGCTGGACCGGGGCCATGACACCGGTTGAGGTCTCGTTGTGCGCCCACGCGTAGACGTCGACGCCCGCCTCGGCCTGCGCCGTGGGCAGGCTGCCGGGGTCGCTCTTGATGATCGTGGACTCGCCGAGGAACGGGGCGTTGTTGGTGACCGAGGCAAACTTGCTCGAGAACTCACCGAAGGCCAGGTGCTGGGCTCGCTCGCGGACCAGGCCGAAGGCGGCCACGTCCCAGAATGCCGTCGCGCCACCGTTGCCGAGGATGACCTCGTAGCCCTCGGGCAGCTCGAACAGGTCGCGCATGCCGGAGCGGACGCGGCCGACGAGGCTCTTGACCGGAGCCTGACGGTGGGAGGTGCCCATGACGGTGCCGCCCAGTGACGCGAGGTACTCGATTTGCTCCGGGCGGACCTTGCTGGGTCCCGAGCCGAAGCGGCCGTCGTGGGGGAGGAGGTCGGTGGGGATCGTGATCGGGTCGCTCACTGCGGTTGCTCTTCCGGGTGGGTGTGGATGCGGCACGGTCGACGCTGACCGCGTCCAGTGTCCCGTATGCCGCGGGCTCGAGGTCCGTGAGGTCCGCCACCCGGGCGCAGAGCGCGCAGCGTTGATCTGGCACGGTCCAGAAACTCCTGATTGCTCGCTCTCGGGAAGGCGTCTGGCAGGTGCCCCTGACGGGCGGCGATGGCCTGGCGCGCCGCCTGGCGGACCCGCGGTGTCGCGCAGGCGAGGACGATGGGTCGAGATGCCTGCGGCCCATTGCCTGTGTCTGAGCGGCTCTGCTAAATTGCAATAAGCAGTTAACTGAACTTTAGGAGAGTCATGGATTCCCGCACCGGCAAGAAGATCCGACTGGGCCGCATCCTGGACCCTGCCACTGGCCGGGGGATTGTCGTGGCGGCATCGCATGGTGTGCTCACCGGAGCACCCAAGGGCCTGCAGACGGTGAGCGACATGACGCGGGCCCTGGGACAGCTTGACGGAGCGAACGGCATCATGGTGGCGCCTGGTTCCGTGAGGCACGTCGAGGAGATCTTCGTCGGCCGGCCCCGACCGAGTCTGGTGATTCACGTCGATTGGAAGTCGCACGGGCGTCCGCAGTTCACGCCGGGTGAGAACGGCCGATCAGAGGGCACCCTGGCCCAGCTCGCCACGATTGAGCAGGTCGCAGCCGCTGGCGCCGACGCGGTCATGAGCTATCTCTACGTGGGGCAGCAGGACAACGATCTCGAGCGCCGCGAGATCGAGCGCAACGCCCGCTTGGCGGCCGAGTGCGATCGTCTGGGAATCGTTCTGATCATCGAACCCCGATCGACCCTGGACTATCGCGAGCGCAGTGAGGTCGAGAACCCCGAGCTCCTCGCCTGGTACTGCCGGATGGCGGCCGAAATCGGCGCCGACGTGGTCAAGTCCATCTGGCCCGGTTCGGTGCAGGCCTACGCCCAGGTCGTCGCCGACTGCACCGTCCCCGTGCTGCTCGCCGGCGGCTCGGCCGGAGACGACCAGATCGCCGAGACCATGCAGTTGGCCGAGGACATCGTGACCGCCGGAGGCGCCGGCGCCATGTTCGGGCGTCGGATCTATGGCTCGGCGACCCCGCGCGCAGTCCTGGCTGGTTTGCGAGCAGTGATCCACGATGGGGCGGATGCGGCCACGGGGGTCGAGGTGTTCCGCAACCTGTCGGCCGCTGGGGCCGATGTCTGAGGCCCTGGTCCTCGGGATCGATGTCGGGACCCAGGGGGCCCGGGTCGTCGCGGTCGACTCGGCGGGCGATGTGCTCGCGACCAGCAGCCAGGCCTTTGCGCTGCAGGTACGTGCAGATGGCGCCCATGAGCAGGACCCAGAGCTGTGGTGGTCGGCCGTGTGCACGTGCACAGCCGAGGTCGTCGCCCAGGTCAGGCCCCGGTCGGTCGGGGCTCTGAGCGTCACGGCCACCTCGGGGACGCTGGTGCTCACCGACGACGACCTGGTCCCCTTGCGGCCGGCCATCATGTGGAACGACAAGCGCGCTCAACCCCAGGCCGCTGACCTCTCACGGGCGCTGGATGATCCCGCGATCAGGCCTGGGTTTACCGCGGCCAAGGCACTCTGGGTGCGCGCCCAGGAGCCGGAGCTCTGGAACCGAGTGCGCTGGGTCCTGTCTGCCGGTGACTGGCTGCTGGCTCGGCTCGCTCTGCCGGGCGCGACCCCGGTGACCGACTACACCAACGGACTCAAGCTCGGCCTCGACCTCGAGACCCTCGTCTGGCCGAAAGCCCTGTCGGAGCTGGGTCTGGCCTCTCCCCTTCTGCCGACCGTGGCGGCGCCGGGCTCTGCCCTGGGCGTCGTCGACCCCGTTTTCGCCGCGGTGGTCGGCATCGGTCCCGATACCTCGGTGCGACTCGGGGTCACCGATGCGACCGCGGCCCAGATCGCCGCTGGCGCAGTGCGGCCCGGCGACGCGGTCACCACGATCGGGACCGGCCTGAGTATCAAGGCGGTCAGCCGCGCCCGGCTGCGCGATGACAGCGGGGCGCTCTACGCGCACCGGCACTGGGACTCCGGCTGGATCGTCTCGGGCACCTCCCATTGCGGCGGCGACTCGATCTCCCACCACTTCCCCGGACAAGATTGGGACGCGCTGACCTCAGCCCGTGACACCCCCAGCTCGCTGCTGGTGTTGCCCCTGGCCACGGTGGGGGAGTACTTCCCGTTTCGAGCGCCGCAGGCTCGCGGGTTCGAGGTCGGCGCCCCTGAGGACGACGCCGATCGCTTCCGGGATTACCTGGAAGGAGTCGCGCATGTCGAGCGGCTCTCCCTGGGTCTCATGGCCGAGGCCGGTGCCGCCGTGACGGGCCCACAGCTCATGATGAGCGGCGGATCCG
>JAGOME010000016.1 GCA_017993715.1 Phycicoccus sp. | reverse complement strand
GTGTAGAGGGGGGTGGGGGGGGCAAAAGCGCGAACGGTCAGAACTGGCGCGGGTCGATCGGCGAGGCCGCGGTGAGTCCGCCGTCGACGCTGATCAGCTGACCCGTGACGAAGCGTGCCTGATCTGAGCAGAGCCAAGCGACCACGTCGGCGACATCGTCGGGCCGCCCCAGCCGGCTGGCCGGGTGGCGGGCGATGGCGTCCCGGTGGGCGGCATACGGATCGGAGGCCAGCTCGAAGGTCGCCGTCGCCAAACCCGTCTCGATCCATCCTGGGAGGACGGCATTGCAGCGTACGCGTGGCCCATGATCCACGGCGATCGAGCGGGTCAGCGAATGCACGAATGCCTTCGAGGCGTTGTAGAGCGCCAGCGACCGATCGGACACCACTCCGGAGATCGACCCGACATTGACGATCACGCCGCCACGCTCGGTGAGCTCAGGGAGGGCGGCCCGGGACGTGTTGAACACGCCTTTTGCGTTGATCCCGACGACCGTATCCCAGTCGTCGTCACTTGACTCGACCACGGTCCGCTCGACTTGGACGCCAGCGTTGTTGACCAGTGTGTCGATGGGTCCGAATGCCGTGTGCGCCGCCTCGATCAGGGATCGCACCTGGCGAGGACTGGCGACGTCGCAGGAGACCCAAAATGCCGGAGTCGGCAGTTCCGGCGGTCGCCCACCTCGTCCACACGTGATGACCTGGACGCCGTCGGCGAGGAACCGCGCGACGATGGCAGCGCCGATTCCCCGCGAACCACCCGTGACGAGTGCTGTCGTCGGGCTCACCGCAGACCTCCTCGATTGAACGGACGTACAAGAATATTGAACGATCGTCCAGGATGTCGTAGCGTTCGGCCATGGCTTCCGTCACTGTCGACGACGTCCGGGACATTGCGACCGGCTACGACCCCGAACCCTCCCGTTCCCTGTCCCTGCGGGCCGCGGCTTACACCGACCCCACTTGGGCGCAGGCCGACCAGGAGGCCATCATCGCCCGCACGTGGCAGTGGGTCTGTCACATCGAGCAGTTGACCACGCCCGGCAGTTATGTGTCGACGACCGTGGCGGGCATGCCGATCGCGGTGGTTCGCGGCCGTGACGGTGCCCTGCGGTCCTTCTACAACGTCTGCAAGCACCGGGCCCATGAGCTCCTCAGCGGCGCGGGCACGACCCGCCGGATCGTCTGCCCCTACCACGCGTGGACCTACGACCTCGATGGCCAGCTCAAGGGGTCGCGGCGGGCCGACAAGATGGAGACCTTCGACAACAGCCAGGTGTGCCTTGACCAGATCCAGGTCGAGGAGTTCGGTGGCTTTGTCTACGTCAACCTCGATCCGGGTGCCGCGCCCCTGGCAGAGCAGGCCGCGGACCTCGCTGCGGAGATCGCCCACTGGGCTCCCGATGTTGCCGCGCTCACGCACGCCAAGCGGCTCACCTACCGGATCAACTCCAACTGGAAGAACATCATCGACAACTTCCTCGAGTGCTATCACTGCCACGTGGCGCACAAAGAGTTTGTCGACCTGGTCGACATGGACACCTACGAGGTCAAGACGCACGGCATCTGGAGCAGCCATTTCGCCGCTGCCGGCACTCACGACAACGTCGCCTACGACGTCTCGAATGCCGACGTCCGCCAGCACGCCGTCTGGTGGCTCTGGCCCAACACCTGCCTGCTGCGATACCCCGGACGAAGCAACTTCATGGTGTTGCACGTCGTGCCGGACGGGCCCGACCACACCCTGGAGACGTGGGACTTCTTCCTCCCCAACACCGACATCGAGCCCGCCGAGGAGCAGGCGATCACCTATATCGACACGATCCTGCAGCAGCAGGACATCACCATCGTCGAGAGCGTCCAGCGGGGCATGAAGACGCCCGCCTTCGACCAAGGCCGAATCGTGGTCGACCCCGGTGATTCGGGGTTGTCCGAGCACGGCGTCCACCACTTCCATGGTCTGGTATTGGCGGCGTATCGCGATCTGGTGGGCGCGTCCGACCACGCTTCGCCAGAAGGTGTGGCGTTGTGAGCAAGCCGGTCATCATCACCTGCGCGCCGACGGGCGGCATTCACACCCCCACCATGTCGCCGCACCTGCCGATCACTCCGGAGCAGATCGCGAATGCGGCGGTCGAGGCGGCCCACGCCGGCGCGGCCGTCATTCACCTGCACGCCCGTGATCCGGAAACCGGTCAGCCGGACCCGGATCCAGAGCTCTTCCTTGACTTCATGGGGCGCATCAAGGCCGAGTCCGATGCCGTGCTCAACGTCTCCACGGGAGGGGGGCTGGGCATGACGCGGGAGGAGCGGCTACGCGCGGCGGTCGCGACCTCACCGGAGATGGCTTCGCTCAACGTCGGCTCGCTCAACTTCGGGATCTTCCCGATGCTCGAGAAGTACACGAACTGGCAGCACGACTGGGAGCCGAAGTTCCTCGAGATGACCCGGGACTTCATTTTCCGGAACACGTTCGGGGACATGGAGTATGTCGTCAAGGAGCTCGGCCAGGGCCATGGCACGAAGTTCGAGTTCGAGTGCTACGACCTCGGCCACCTCTACAACCTGGCCTGGCTGATCGACCAGGGCTGGATCGAGCCGCCGTTCTTCGTGCAGATGGTCTTCGGAATTCTCGGTGGGGTCGGCGCCGATCTCGACAACCTCATGCACATGCACACGATCGCGCAGAAGCTCTTCGGCGACAGCTACGAATGGTCGGTGCTCGCCGCGGGGCGGCACCAGATGTCGTTCGCCACCCAGGCGGCCCTGCTCGGTGGCAACCTGCGGGTCGGCATGGAGGACAGCCTCTATATCGGCCCGGGGGCGCTCACGCCGTCGAATGCCGCTCAAGTCACCAAGATCCGCGGCATCATCGAAGCACTCGGTCACACCGTGGCCACGCCGGCGCAGGCGCGCGAACGCCTCGGACTCAAGGGAGTCGACCTTGTCACCTTCTGACCGACCAGTCGCCTCGGTCGCCACCCTTGGCGCCGGACTCATCGGCCGTAGCTGGTCTGCGCTGTTTCTCGCCGCCGGGCACCACGTGATCGCCTGCGATCCCGATCCGGCTGCGCCGCGGCGTATCCAGGACACTGTGGAAGCGGCCTGGCCAGTGCTGACTGAGCTGGGGATCGCCAAGACGGCCGCCCCGGTCGGCGAGCTGCGCTTCACCACCGACCCGCGGGAAGCTGTCGACGGCGCAGGATTCGTGCAGGAGAGCATCCCCGAACGAGTCGCCCTCAAGCACGAGCTGTACGCCCTGATCGAGCCTGTCTTGCCGCCCGAGGCAATCGTCGCCTCCTCCGCCTCCGGCCTCACCCTCAGCGAGTTGCAGGCTGGCTGGACGGACCCGAGCCGCCTCGTCCTCGGACACCCCTTCAACCCACCTCACCTCATCCCTCTGGTCGAGGTCATGGGCAACGAGCGCACCGCCCCGGGCGTGGTCGATGCGGCCCGCGCCTTCTACGAGTCGGCGGGCAAGGTGACCATTGAGGTTCGCAAGGAGGTCCCGGGTCACGTGGCCAATCGGCTTCAGGCGGCCCTGTGGCGGGAGGCGATCCATCTGGTTAACGAAGGCGTGGCCTCGGTGCGGGACGTCGACGTCGCCATTTCCTCTGGCCCCGGCCTGCGGTGGGCCGTGATGGGTCCCACCCAGTTGTTCCACCTCGGCGGAGACGATGGCGGCATCGCCGACTTCGCCGATCGGTATGCCGCGAGTTTCCATCGCTGGTGGGACGACCTGGGCTCTCCCCGCCTCGACGAGGGGACCATCGCACGACTCGCGGCCGGCATTCCGGAAGGCGTTGGCGAGACAACCATGGCGGAACTGGTCGCCCGACGCGATGCCGCCCTGACCGCGGTCATCGCGGCCACGCATCCGGCGCGTTCATGATGCAGACTCCCGACCTCGACCACACCTCCTTCGCCGTGCATGACGGCCTGGCCTGGGCGCGCCGCCTGCGCAGCGAGCTGGGTGCCGTGCCCGTCTGCGGGGAAGTGCTGCCCGAGTTCCGCTACCTGATGCTGTGGGTCGGCACCGCGGACGACGGGGCCATGGTCGAGTTGCTGGACCCCGTCGCTGACGGCTTCCTCAGCCGCAGCCTCAACGTCCGCGGCGAAGGCCCGCACCACGTGACGTTCATGGTCCCCGACGTGCGGGCCAGCGTCGCGGCAGTGAGGGAGCTCGGTTTTGTCGTGACGGGTGAGGAGTATGACCACTCACCGTGGCAGGAGGCGTTCATCGTGCCCGAGCCCGCACATCGCACGGTCATCCAGCTGGCCCAGACCGACCGCTCCTATCCGACGCGCAGCGAACTGCTGGCGACCCAGGAGCGCGACGTGGCCACCTTTCCGAGCACCCGGGGAGCGACCGATCCGCTGTGGTGGGCAAACCTGTGGGACACCGAATGCCGTGGCGCAGCACGCCTGGGCGCCACCCTCCTCGGATCGAGCGACCTGGCCCGGTCGCGCGAGCTGTTTGTCGAGGCCCTTGGAGCGCAGGTCGAGGGTGGTGACGACGCCCTGACCTTCACGTGGCCCAGCGGCTCGCTCGAGGTACGGCCCGCCGTGCGCCCCGGCATCACCGGAATGCGGCTCGCCGACGGGCCGGCCAACGCCATCACCATCGGCAAGACAGCCCTGGGCTGAGGCGGCAGGCCGTCCAGCTACTCGTGTTGGGTGCGCTCACCCGTGCTGGAGCGGGGGCCAGCGCACCCAACTCAGGCCGGGGAGGGTCAGGCGCGGCCTGGGGCCGACGTGTCGGCCGCCGGGGGCTCGGGGGCCGACATGGACATCGAGTCCAGCAACTCGTGACCCAGCTCCTCGACCGTGGTCTCCTCCTCGGCATGCAGGGTCTCGCGCAAGGGCAATACCTTGATGGCCAGGGTCGCAAGGAAGACGACGGCAATGATCGGCAGACCCAGGAGGAACACGTCGTGCAGTCGCTCGGCCAGGCCCTGACGCACCGCGTCGACGATCGCGGGCGGCATTCCGGCCAGGGCGGCAGGATCGAGCACCGAGCCCACATCGGCGGATGCGGCGGCCGATCCCGCCGCCCCGGGAGGCAGGTGGGAGGCGATGGCCGCCCCGAGACCGGTCGTCATGACCGTCCCGAAGATGGCGATGCCGACCGTCGAGCCCACGTTGCGGAAGAACTGGCTCGACGCGGTGGCGACGCCAAGGTCACGCCGCTCGGCGGCATTCTGGATGACCAAGGTGTACTGCTGCATGGCCATCCCGAGCCCAAGCCCGAGGACGACCATGGCGATCGTCAGGTCGGCCTGGCTGGACTGCCAGGTCATCTGGGTGAGCAACCCCATGCCGGCGCCCATGATGAGGACGCCGATGAGCATGAAGATCTTGTAGCGCCCAGTTTTGGTGATGAGGAGCCCGGTCACCATGCCCATCACGATCAGGCCGAGCATGAGCGGGGCCAGGATGAGGCCGGAGTTGGTGGCATCGGCGCCGAGCACACCCTGGGCGTAGACCGGGATGTAGATGATCGAGCCGAACATGACCATGGCGATGCCGAAGCTCGCGATGTTGCTCGCGGTGAACAGCGACGACCTAAACAGCCGCAGCGGGAGCACGGGCTCGACCGCGCGGCGCTCGGCGAAGATGAACGCGACCAGCGCCACGGCGCCGACGGCATACAGGCCGATGATCGTTGACGACCCCCACGGATAGGTCGTCCCGCCCCATGAGGTCGCCAGCAGGGTGGTCGTGAGGGTGATCGTCAAGGTGACGATGCCCCGGACGTCGATCTGGGCTTCGCGCTGCTCGTGCGGCAGTTTGAGGAAGCGGGCGATGACGATCGTCGCGACGATCCCGATGGGGACCGCGGCAAAGAACAGCCAGCGCCACCCCCAATGGTCCGTGATAACCCCACCGGCGAGCGGCCCCGCGACAGAGGTCACGCCAAAGACCGCGCCCATCATGCCCTGATACTTGCCGCGCTGCCGTGGCGGGATGATGTCACCGATAATGGTCTGGGACAACGGCATCAGCGTCCCCATACCAAAGCCCTGGATGGCTCGCGCCACGACGAGCGTCCAGAAGTTGGGGGCGAAGCCCGCAAGTGTGGAGCCGGCCATGAAGACGACGAGCCCGCCGATGTAGAAGCCGCGCCGACCGAAGAGGTCCGACAGTTTGCCGACGATGGGCACCGTGATGGCCGAGACCAGCATGGCGGCGGTGGCGACCCAGCTGTAATGCGCCATCCCGCCGAGCTCGGCGACGATCAGCGGCATTGCGGGTCCGACGATGGTCTGGCTGACCGAGGCCACGAACATCCCGAGCATGAGCCCGATGAAGACGCGGCTCGCCTGAGGACTGAGGCGGTAGGTGTCCGTTTTCCCTTGCACCGCGCAACTATATGGGGAAACTTGCAGAATGTGCAAAAAGAGCCCAAGGGGCGACATACTGAATGGGTGAGCGTTGTCGTGGACCGGGTCGAAGTGGGGCTCCCACCCACGAATGCCGCCGAGCCGGCATCGGCTCGGGAGCGCAAGAAGCGCGAGACGCGGGCACGCATCCATCGCGCCGCGGTCGAGCTCGCTCTGCGAGGTGGTCAGGAGGTCACCGTCGAGGAGATCGCGGCTGCGGCTGACGTGTCGGCGCGCACGTTCTTCAACTACTTCCCGACCAAGATCGACGCCTTGCTCGGACACGACCCGCAGACCCTGGAGGTGCTCGCCGAGCGGCTGGTCGCGCGACCACCGGGGGAGCCCCTGGAAGTCGCGCTCCGAGCGGTCGTGATGGGACACGCAGCCCATCTCACCGCGGACGCCGAGCTGTGGCGGATGCGCCGTGAACTCGCCGATCGCACACCCGAGCTGGCCGCCCGCATCAGCGGCAGCGGGACCCGACTTGAAGAGGCCCTGGTGCAGGCGGCATTCCTGCGCATGGGCACCGACCCCGCCACCGATATTGAGACGGGGGTGACGGCCAGGGCCGTCATGGCTGCCTTTCGTGCCGCGCTGGCGCAACACCGAGCAGCCCAGATGCACGGCTCGATCCTGGACCGTCTCGACGCGGCGTTCATCGCGCTCTCGGGGGTCGCCTTCGATGCGGCCTGTGCCGCGAAGTGATTGCGCGAGAGCCGAAATCGCTCGTTGATGTGTGGCTCTCACTGAAGGCAACGACGGAGTTCAGCATCGGTTCAGGAGTCGTAGAGCATGGCCGCAGGCGGCTAAGTCTGCTGTGTGTGAGTGATCCTTCGTCCGGGTCGGAGCGGCAATGCCCCGGTGCCAACCGGTCCCTGCTGGCCTTGGGCGAACGTGGCAAGGCCGAGCCGGTCGCGAGGGAGGGCTATCGCGGCGGGAGGCGTTGGGTGTATACCCGTCCTACGCTCGCATGTGGAGTCAATGCTGGATGCGTGGGGGCTTCAGCGGCCTACGGAGGTGGTGGCATGGTGGGGGAGTTGGCCCCTGGGCTGGTCGGGCTACCCGCAGGTCCATCCGGAATGTCTTGGGTGACGCTCCTGATGATTCTGGCGCTTCCGGTGGTGGCCTTTCCGGTGCTCGCTGGGCTCCGGCCGTGGGGTCGGCGGCAATCCCACTGGGCCCCGCCGAGCTTGTGGCGGCCGGGAGTGTTCTTCTGGTATCAGGTGGTGTGGTCTTGGTGCGCTGTCATCTTTGTGCTGGCCCTGACGTCGGGACATCCCCATATCCAGCCGGTCCGGGCGCCCTCGTTCGTGACGGTCCTGTCGCCCTGGGCGATCTTCGGAGGCCTCATTGGGGGCATCACGATCAGCATCGTCGGCATCTCCCGGCATGCTCACGAGTGGGACGGGGCGCGGTACGCCTATTGGCATCTTGCGCGTCCCGTACTGGGACTGGTGACCGGGTCGGTCGCTGTCCTCATCCTGCTGTTCGTCCTGCGGGCTATGAGTGGGGGAGGCGCCGGTGCCGTCGCGGTTGACCCCACAAAGCCCTACGACGGCGCTGCGCAGGCTTTCATGTTCGTTGTCGCGTTCGTCGTGGGCTACCGCGAGGCTTCGTTCCGTGAACTCGTCAAGCGGGTAGCTGACCTGCTGTTCACCAAGCCGGAGGAGGAGGGGGGGCGCGCGGGGGTCTGGTTCCTCCCGGCGAAGGTCGAGTTGCCCGCTCCGTCCGGGTCCGACCCGGATCCTGAGGCGCCTGGCTCGTCCCCCGGCGGCGGTGATCCCGGAGCGTCCCCCACGCCCTCCCAGGACAATACTGGGCCGGTCGCGGCCACTGACGAGCCCTCTGAAGCCCCGGCGGGGGCCGCGGAAGGGATCTCGCAGGAATCGTCGCCTGTGCCGAAGGCGCATCGACCGGAGCAGGCACTTGCCCCGGTTGACTCTTCGAGTCAATCCCGGTCGGCCGTTCAGGTGACGCTCTCAGGCGCCACTCCCGTTGCCGGTTCGGGTCCCCACTATGCCTTTTCGTTCAATCGCACGACCGGCCCTTCCAGCGACCCCGCGGCACCTCCTGGTGCTGAAAGTCCCAGCGCTCAAGGGCCACCGCGGACGGAGATCTCCACGGCCGGGTCGGGTGGCCCAGGAACTGGGTCGTCGGCGCGGACCGTCCACCTCATCAATGCCGACAGTCGAGCCCTCGGGCCAGTGACCTTTTCGATCCAGCAAGGAGGCGCGGCGTTCAGTGTCACGCCGCAGTCGGTCGAGTCTGTCGCCGCTCAAGGGGTAGTTGCCTTGACGGTAACGTGGACGCCAACTGCCCCAATAGCGGCAGCGAACGCAACACTGGTCGCGACCGTCGGGGGCACGACGTATAGCTTGAGCCTGGTCGGCGCCCCTGGCTAGGCCTGAGCCGAACAGGTCGCTAGGAGAAGACAACCGTCCGGTCGCCGTTGAGCACGACGCGGCCCTGGCTGTGCCAACGGACCGCTCGTGCCAAGACCCGAGCCTCGCACTCCTCACCCGCGCGCACGAGCGCGTCGGGCGCCTGGCGGTGGTCGACCCGGATGGTGTCCTGCTCGATGATCGGGCCTTCGTCGAGGTCGGCGGTGACGTAGTGCGCGGTCGCCCCGACGGTCTTGACGCCGCGCGCGTATGCCTGGTGATAGGGCTTGGCGCCCTTGAACGACGGCAGGAATGAGTGGTGGATGTTGATGACCTGACCCTCGAGGCGCCTCGACAGCTCATCGGAGAGCACCTGCATATAGCGGGCCAGGACGACGAGCTCGACGTCGTGCTCATCCACCAGTTGCAACAGGGCCGCCTCGGCGTCGGCCTTGGTCTCCTTGGTCACGGGAATGTGGTGGTAGGGCAGCCCGTAGGCCGTGACGAGAGCCCGCATGTCCTCGTGGTTGGAGGCCACGCCGACGATGTCGATGTCCAGGCCGCCGGACTGCCAGCGGTAGAGCAAGTCGTTGAGGCAGTGGCCGAACTTGCTGACCAGGATCAGGGTGCGGATGCGCTCGGCCGTCGGCCGGACAGACCACTCCATCGCATAGTCCTCGGCGACTGACCCGAACTGGGTCACCCAGTCCACGCTGCCGACCAGGTCGCGGAACTGGATGCGCATAAAGAAGCGTCCTGTGTCGGGGTCCTGGAACTGCTGGCTGTCCTCGATGTTGGCCCCGAGCTCGAAGAGGCGGGTCGTCGTGGCGGCGACGATCCCGGGCCGGTCGGGGCAGGACAACAACAGCACATGTTCGCTGGCGCTCATGGAACAACCGTGCCTGACGGGGCGCAGTCACCGCGCGCGCGTCCGATCAGTGACGTCACGGCGTGCGCCAGCTGGGCCTTGGCCATTGCCGCATGCTGTGCCGGCCGTGGTGCATGTCCGCACTGACCCCACCCAACGGGCCGTGGGCCAGGACGCCCTGCGCTGGGGCCGGCGGCTTCCGAAGGTCGCAGGTGCCTCGCGAGGTACACCACCCACACGGACTAGGGGGAGGGGGGGCAAGTCCCCCCAGTCCGAGCCTGGCGATCAGCCCCAGAGACCTCTCGGGGGGCGCCCGGACGGCCGCGCCCGTAGGTTGCCGACACATGCGTAAAGGGGCGCATGACGGAGGGAGAACAACGTGAGACATCCACGATTGGTGGCGATGGCCGGCGCCGGGGCGCTGGTCCTGGCAACCTGGACCGGTTCGGCCGCGGCGGCAGCACCGAGCACGGCCGCGGCACCCACGTCCACCGGTGCTGATGAGGCGGCGGGCTACATCGTCCTCGCCAAGGAGGGCGCCTCCGCGGAGGTACTCGCGGCGGAACTGCGCGCGCAGGGCGCGACCGTCACCTCGGTGAATGCCGCCGTGGGCATGGTCGTCGTCAGCGAGGCAGGGGACGGATTCCTGGAGGCGGCCCGCGGCCTCGCCGACGTCCAAGGGGCCGCCCGCAACGGGGTCATTGGGCAAGCCCCCGACGACAAGGTCGCCGCCGACGACGTCCTCAAGGAGCACCAGGCAGAGGCGGCAGCGGCGGCCACGGCGGCGCCGGCCATTCCTCCCGGTCCTGGCGACCCGCTGGACCCCCTGCTCTGGGGCATGGACATGATGCAGGTTCCGCAGGCCCATGACGTCACCCTCGGGGACAGGCGCGTCCTCGTCGGCGTGATGGACACTGGAATCGACGCCTCGCACCCGGACCTGGCGGCAAACTTCGACGCGAACCTCTCGCGCAACTTCACCACCGACATGCCCGACATCGACGGGGAATGCGAGACGGCCGACTGTGTCGACCCCAACAACGTCGACGACAACGAGCACGGCACCCATGTCGCCGGCACCATCGCGGCCGCGATGAACGGCATGGGCGTGAGCGGTGTCGCACCCAACGTGACCCTGGTCAACGTGCGGGCGGGCCAGGACAGCGGCTACTTCTTCGTCGGTCCGACGGTCAATGCCCTGACCTACGCCGCCGACGCCGGACTCGATGTGGTCAACATGTCGTTCTACGTCGACCCATGGCTGTACAACTGCACGGGTGGCGCTCCCGAGGACAGCCCGGAGGCGGCGGCCGAGCAACAGACCATCATCACGGCGATGAATCGTGCGCTGAAGTACGCCAACACCGGCAACGTCACCCTGGTCGGAGCCCTCGGCAACAACCATGAGGACCTGTCCAACCCGCGGGTCGACACCTCCAGCCCGGACTTCCCTGACGGAGTGGCCTACCCGCGCACGATCGACAACGACTCGTGCGTCGACCTGCCGGTCGAGGGACCCCATGTCCTGGGTATCTCGTCGGTGGGCCCTTCGGGCACTAAGGCCGACTATTCCAACTACGCGACCGACGTCGGTTCCGGCGAGCTCGAGTTCTCGGCGCCAGGTGGCTGGTTCCGCGATGGCTTCGGCACGGAGAGTTACCGGACCAACGAGAACTTGATCCTCTCGGCTGCCCCGCTGGCGGTCCTGCAGGACCTCGGTCAGGTCGACGAGGACGGGAACATCACCGAACTTGGTGAGGTGCTCGGCGTCCAGAAAGACTGCACCGACAACCCGGCACCTGGTGCCAGCAACTGTGGCTACTACCAGTACCTCCAAGGCACCTCAATGGCCGCACCTCACGCGACCGGTGTGGTGGCGTTGCTGATCAGCCAGAAGGGCAAGGTCAACGGGCGCACCGGATTTGGGATGAGCCCGCAACAGGTCCGCGGCAAACTGCTCAACACCGTCGTGGCGCATGCCTGTCCCGAGGGGGGCGTGCAGAGCTACGTCCAGGAGGGTCGCCCGGCGGAGTACACCGCGCAGTGCACCGGTAATACCCGGCACAACGCGATCTACGGCTGGGGCATCGTCAACGCCCTGAACGTCGTGCAGCGCTGAGTCACGCCCTACCGACCGAATGCCGCCCGCTCACCGGAGAGCGGGCGGCATTCGGCTGTCCGGCAGAGGAAGACAGGAAGGTGCGCCGGCTCAGGCAACCAGGGACCAGCCCAGTGCGGCGGCGCCAACGCCCAGCGTGAGCGAGGCCACGACGTTGATCAGTGCCAACCGTCGGGGACCCTCGTCGAAGGCTTCCCAGATCTCCAGCGCCAGGGTGGAGAAGGTCGTCAGCGCCCCGCAAAAGCCCACGCCGACCAAGGCCAGGGAGTTGCCGTGGACGCCCCATCCCGCGAGCAGCCCGAGCAGGAACGAGCCGACAACATTGACCGTGAGTGTCCCGGCCATCGGGGTCGCGCCACACTGGACCCGCAACGCATGGTTGACCAACAGTCTGACGGGCGCGCCCACGGCGGCTCCGATGGCAACAAGGAGGGCGGTCATACGGGGGCCCAGAGCCGTTGTGCCACCGCGATGCCGGCTCCGACGAGCAGGGTGCCCACGGCAAAGGTTGCGGTGACGTAGCCGAGGGCGAGCGCGTCATGGCCGGCACGGGCGAGTCCAACTGCATCGACCGCCAAGGCGGAGAAGGTCGTCCAGCCCCCGAGGATGCCCACGCCGACGAAGGGCCGGAGCAAGGGAGCTGGCGCGTATTGCACCGACAGCCAGCCGACGAGCAGCCCGATCGCCAGCGCCCCAGTGACGTTGACGGTGAAGGTCGCCCAGGGAAAGGTCCCGGGTGCAGGCGGGAGGAGCAGGCCCACGGCATACCGCCCCAGGGCCCCGATTGTCCCCCCGGTGGCGACGGCGACGAGCACCCCGGTATCGGGTCGCTGCGGCGCCGTAGTCATGATGCCCGGATCGACTCCAGGTAGTCCGCGATCCGGCTGATCGCCTCGGTGAGGACTTCCTCGTCGGGGAGAGTGACGAGGCGGAAGTGGTCCGGCTCGAACCAGTTGAAGCCGGTGCCGTGGGTGACAAGGATCTTCTTGGCACGCAACAGATCAATGACGAACTGCTGGTCATCCTCGATGCGATAGACCTCGGGATCGAGGCGTGGGAAGCAGTAGAGCGCCCCCATCGGCTCGATACAGGACACTCCGGGGATCTCGTTGAGCAGGCGGGACGCGAGCTTGGACTGCTCATAGAAGCGGCCACCGGGGACCGTCAGCTCGGTGATCGACTGGTATCCACCCAAGGCTGTCTGGATCGCGTGTTGGGCGGGCACGTTGGCGCACATCCGCATATTGGCCAGGAGCGTGAGGCCCTCGAGGAAGTCCTCGGCCAGATGCGTGGGACCCGAGATCATGACCCAGCCGGCGCGGTAGCCGCAGACGCGATACGCCTTGGAGAGACCGGAGAACGTCAGGCAGAGGACGTCGTCGTCGGCGGCTGCGGCCGCGTGGTGGTGCACGGCGTCGTCGAAGATGATCTTCTCGTAGATTTCGTCGGCCATGACGACCAGGTGGTGGCGCCGCGCGATGTCGACGAGCCCCGCGACAATCTCCTTGGAGTACACCGCCCCCGTCGGGTTGTTGGGGTTGATGATGACGATCGCGTGGGTGTTGTCGGTGATCTTGGACTCGATGTCGTCCAGATCGGGGTTCCACCCGTTGCTCTCATCGCAGCGGTAGTGCACGGGGATACCGCCGGCCAGCGTGACGGCGCCGGTCCACAGTGGATAGTCGGGGGCCGGGACGAGGATCTCGTTGCCGTCGTCGATGAAGGCCGTCAGCACCATGGTGATGAGCTCGGAGACGCCGTTGCCGATGAAGACGTCCTCGACATTGGTGTCGCGCAGGCCGCGGGACTGGTAGTACTGCGCAACCGCGGTACGGGCCGAGTAAATGCCGCGCGAGTCGCTGTAACCCTGGGCCTCGGGCAGGTTGTGGACCATGTCGGCGAGGATCGCTTCGGGCGCCTCGAAACCGAACGGCGCCGTGTTGCCGATGTTGAGCTTGAGGATCTTGTGCCCCTCGGCCTCCAGGCGCTGGGCCTCGACGAGGATCGGCCCCCGCACGTCGTAACGCACCTTGTGCAGTTTGCGGCTCTGAGTGATCGGTCGCATGGGAGGCATGGCGGCGATTCTTCCAGGCCCCGAATGCCGCGCGCGCGTGAGTTTCGTCGCGGCCTGCCGATGCGGCATTCGGGCGGTGGCGGCATTGCCGCGCCGACCACTGCCTACAGCAGGATGCGCGCGCCCATGATGACGGTCCGAGCCACCGGGAGGCGGAAGTACTCGGCCGGGTTGGCCGCGTTGTGGGCCATGGCGATGAACAGCCGCTTGCGCCACCGGGACATGACTGGCTTGTCGCTGCGGTGGATCACCATCCGGGATACGAAGTAGTAGGCGAGGTCGAGGTCAACATCGAACAGCCCCAGCTCCTTGGCGATCTCCAGCCCGCGCGGGACGTCCTGCTCATCGAGGTAGCCGAACCTCAACGCGATGTGGGTGATGTGGTCGAACGGGTCCCCGAGATCATCGACGATGACCCGCTCGCTCTCCGGGACAAAGGGCACGTTCGTCGACTCGGTCGAGACGATGATGACCTCGTCGTGGAGCACCCGGTTGACCATGTAGTTCTCGCGCAGGGCCAGAGGAACCGTGTCCTTGTTGGGGTGCAGGAACACGGCCGTTCCCGGGACGTGCTGGATGTGGGAGCGGTGCACCTCGTCGATCAGGGTGCTCAACGGTCCCTCGATGCGTCGGCGCCGCTCGCTGATGATCGTGGTCCCGCGCCGCCACGTGAACATCAGGGTGGCGATGAGGGTGGCGACCAGGATGGGTAACCAGCCGCCGTGGGCAATCTTGGTGACGTTGGCGGCAAAGAACCCCAGCTCGAGCACCCCGAAGCCGACGATAACTGCGCCGAGGCGCCAGCGTCCCCACCCCAGCGCCGCCTCGGCATAGACACAGAACAGGGCCGTGGTGAGCAACAGGGTGGCGGTCACGGCCAGTCCGTAGGCCGTCGCTAGCTTCTCGCTGCGCTCGAACGTGACGAGCAGGAGCAGGACGCCGCCGTAGAGAAGCCAGTTCACGGTCGGGACGTAGATCTGCCCGCCCGTCTTGTCGGAGGTCTGCAGGACGGTCTGCCGGGGCAGATAGCCCAGCCGTTCAGCCTGCCGGGACACCGAGTAGGCCCCCGAGATGACGGCCTGGCTCGCGATGACCGTGGCGACCGTGGCCAACACCACGAGTGGCAGCTGCGCCCAGTCGGGCGCGAGGTGGAAGAAGGGGCTTTTGGCCTCCTGCGGGTTGGACAGGATCAACTGGGCCTGCCCCAGATAGTTCAGCGTGAGGGCCGGGAAGACGAGGAAGAACCAGCCGCGGGCGATCGGTGGCCGGCCGAAGTGCCCCATGTCGGCATACAGCGCCTCGGCGCCGGTGATCGCCAACACTGCGGCCCCCATGGCGATGAACGCGATATAGGGATGGGCGAGGAAGAACAGCACGGCATGGTGTGGCAAGAGCGCCCCGAGCACGGCCGGCTCGGCGACGATGTGGGGGATCCCGAGCGCAGCCAGCGTGCCGAACCAGAGGATCATGATCGGCCCGAACGCCCGCCCCACCTTCTCGGTCCCGAAGCGCTGGACGACGAAGAGCGCCGTGATGATGGCGACCCCGATCGGCAGCACCACGGGGGCGAGCCCGGGGCTGACGACCTCCAGGCCCTCGACGGCAGACATCACTGAGATCGCCGGTGTGATCAGGCTGTCGCCGTAGAAAAGGGAGGCTCCGAGCACGCCGAGCACCATGACCAAGGTGAAGCGCTTGCCACCGGGGCGCACCCTTTGCCGGGTCAACTGCGCCAGGGAGAGCACGCCGCCCTCACCGTCGTTGTCGGCGCGCAGGATGAAGGTGACGTACTTGATCGACACGACGATGATGACGGACCAGACGATCAGCGAGATCGCCCCGTAGACGTCGTCCGGAGTGGGCTTGACCATTCCGTCGTCGATCGCGAACACCGTCTGGATTGCATACAACGGGCTGGTCCCGATGTCTCCGAAGACGACGCCGAGGGCCCCCAGCATGAGGGCCCAGCCGGAGCCGTGGGGGTGCGGGGTCGACGAGGTGGGGAGGTCGGCGGCGGCGGCCGCGCTTGGGGACACGTGGGGAGACTACGCCCGCCTGGCCCTCGGCGCCGCGGGAGATCGCGGGGGTGCAGGGTCCGCGGTCCTGGTGTGGGGGAGGATGACGTATGCCGCGCGCTCGCCTCATGCTGCCCCTCGCCGTCGCGGGGGCGCTGGGTCTGCTCGGTTGCTCGGGTGGGCAACCCCCGTCCCCGACCTCGACATCCTCGATCTCCGTGCCCGCTCCGTCGGGTCTGCGCGTCGAGACCGTGGTCGACGGGCTGGAGAACCCGTGGGATGTCGGCGTCCTGCCCGATGGGGCGCTGCTCGTGACCGAGCGCCCGGGGCGGCTGTCCCTGGTGTCCTCTGGGGAGCCGGGGGCCACGGCCACAGCGATCGCGGCGGAGCTCGATGATGTCGGTGCCCGTGGCGAGGGGGGCCTGATGGGCCTCTGGGTCCACCCGGACTTCACGCGGTCCCGGCAGTTCACGACCTGTCAGACACATGCCGAGGGGGATGCCCTCACCGATATCCGCCTCGTGACGTGGCAACTTTCCGCTGATCGGGCCTCGGCGGTGAAGGTGGCCGACCTGCTGACCGGACTTCCGGTGGCCGGGAGCGGGCGGCATTCGGGCTGTCGACTGGCCCTGTCCGCGGACGGAGGGCTCCTCGTCGGGACCGGCGACACTGCCCGTGGTGACGTGCCCCAGGACCTGGCAAGTCTGGGCGGCAAGGTCCTCAGGATCGATCCAGCGACCGGAGAAGGGTTGCCGGACAACCCCTTTGGCGAATCGACTGACCCGAATGAACGCCGGATCGTCAGCTATGGCCATCGCAATGTCCAAGGCTTGGCGGTGCAGCCGGGCTCGGGCGAGGTCTATACCGCCGAGCACGGGCCGGCCACCGACGACGAGGTCAACCGGATCGTGCCCGCGGGGAACTATGGCTGGGATCCGAGTCGAGGCGGGACCCGAGGAGGCTATGACGAGAGCGTCCCGATGACCGACCTCACCCGGTTCCCGGACGCGATCCCGGCGATCTGGTCGACCGGGACGCCGACCCAGGCGTTGGCGGGGGCGGCCTTCCTGGAGGGGCCGGCTTGGGGCGTCAGCCGTGGACTGCTCGCGGTGGCAGCGCTCAAGGGGTCGCGCCTGATCCTCGTGGACGTCACGTCCGGCGCGGTCCAGACGCCCACAGCGCTGGATGGAGAGTTCGGGCGGCTGCGGGCCGTCGTCCCCGGCGGCGACGGCATTCTCTTTGTGACGACGTCCAACGGCGACAACGACCGCATCCTGCGCGTCACCCCCACCTGAGCGCCACCCACACCCCCCTGTCGAGATGACGTCACACGCGGACGATTTTTGAATGCCGTCCGCGTGTCATGTCATCTCGACCGGGCGGGTCAGCCTCGGCTTGACAATCACCGACCGAGCCTTCATGGTTAGTTAGTGAACTAGGCAACCAAGGAGGTAGATATGTCTGACGACAGTCAACGGCTCTTCGCGGTTGTGGCCAGCCTGATCGAGTCGTCCATCGTCGATGGCTCCCTCCCCGAGGAGGGGCAGGTGCCATCGACCAACGAGCTCGCGGCATTCCATCGGATCAACCCAGCCACGGCGGCCAAGGGCGTGAGCCAACTCGTCGCCGACGGCCTGCTCTACAAGCGACGGGGGATCGGGATGTTCGTCGCGCCGGGGGCGCGGGCGCGTCTCTTGGAGCGACGCCGGGGCGAGCTGGTCGACCGATTCGTCGATCCGCTGCGCGCCGAGGCGGCGTTGCTCGGCCTGAGTACTCAGGACCTCGTCACGCTCATCACCGGGGGGGAGGGGTCATGGGGGCCATCGAACTCGAGCACGTCACGCAGCGATTCGGCGACATCGTCGCGCTGAGCGATGTGAGCGTGACGTTCGCGGAGAACCGGATCACTGGGCTTCTCGGACGCAATGGCTCGGGCAAGTCCACCCTGCTGGACCTCGTGAGCGCCCACAGGCTGCCGACCTCCGGCGAAGTCCGTGTCAGTGGCCGTCAGCCCTTCGAGAGCCGCGACGTCCTCCGCCAGGTGTGCGCCATCACCGAGGCGCAGAGCTACCCGGGCAAGTACTCGGTGTCCGCTGTGCTGCGCGCCGCGAGCTGGCTCTACCCCACTTGGGATGCCGCCCTCGCCGACGATCTCGCCGACCAGTTCGGACTACGCCAGGGGCAGCTCGTCGACAAGCTCTCCCGGGGCCAGCGCAGCGCCGTCGGAGTCATCATCGGCCTCGCCTCGCGCAGCCCGGTCACACTCCTCGACGAGCCCTACGTCGGACTCGATGCGGTCGCCCGGCAGCTCTTCTACGACCGACTGCTCGAGGCCTATGCCGACCAGCCGCGCACGATCGTCCTGTCCTCACACCTGATCGACGAGGTGGCCGACCTCCTGGAACACGTGGTCGTCCTCGATGCCGGTCGGGTCGTCGCCGACGTGGCGACCGATGACCTGCGGTATGGCGTGCTGGCCTTGACCGGTCCGACGGTCGTCGTGGACGACATCTGCTCGGAGCTCGAGGTGTTGCACCGCACTGCACTCGCGGGGACGACCCGGGTCCTCGTGCGTGGCGCCGACGCCGGCATCGCCGCACGCCTTGGCCTGCGGGCGGAGCGCCTCACGCTGCAGCAGGTCGTTGTCGCGATGGCCGGGCACCAGCCGCCGCCGGCGGATGCCCCAGCACCCCGGACGATCGGCGCCCTGTCATGAGCGCCGCCGTGACCGTCGCCCGGATCTACACCCGCGGTCGTCTGGAGACGATGTGGCCGTGGCTGGTCCTGCTCATCTCGCTCGCGGTCAATGCGGCGATCTTTGCGGCCGGCCAGAGCATTCCCGTCCGGGAGTCCGGGGGTGTCGTCTCGCTCTTTGTCACCCTGCCGTTCGCGGTTCTGCAGGGCTGGAAGCAGATGCTCCCGTTCGTCGTCGGTCTCAGCGTGACCCGTGCCGACTTCCTGCGCGGATCGCTCCTTTTCTTCGGCGGACAAGCCGTGCTCGCAGGTGTGCTCCTGACCGCCCTCGGGTCAGTGGAGCGTGCCACACGTGGTTGGGGGATCGCCTTGGAGTTCTTCCAACCCTTCTTCCTCGGTGACCTCGGCGTCGGAGGCAGGTTCGCCGTCTTCGCCAGCCTGTTTGCCTGCATGGGTGCGCTCGGGGCCGCGCTCGCTGCGGCCCGGACTCGCTGGGGCGCGGTCGGCATTTGGATCGCCTCACTGGGTGCCATCTGCATCCTCGGTGCGATCGCCGTCGGGATCACGTGGGCCAACCGGTGGCAGGCGACCCTGACCTTCCTCGGGGAGCGCGGCATTCTTGAGCTGACCGTGGGGTATCCGCTTGTGGCGGCGGTGATCCTCGCCGTCGGCGCCTGGGCGATCGTGCGCCGGGTCCCCGTGCGCTGACCTCCCGACCCCTCAGACCCTCAGTCGAGATGACCCGACACGCGGAGGAATTGCGAATGCCGCCCGCGTGTCGGGTCATCTCGTCGGGGGTCCACGGGCGGGCGCGACTTCTTACGGGTCGGTGACGGTGCCATCGGCTGGGGTGAGCTCGGGAGCGGGCCGCCCGTAGCCTTGGGACCGTGGTCCGAGTACTCGTCGTCGAAGACGACCAGGTCGTGCGTGAGTCCTTGGCCGCGCACCTGACTCGCGGTGGTCATGCCGTCGTCGCGGTCGACGACGGCCCCAGCGCCCTGGCTGCGTATGCGAGCGGGCAGCCCGACATCGTCCTGCTCGACCTCATGCTCCCCGGCATGGGTGGGCTCGAGGTGTGTCGCCGGCTGCGGACGCTCCGTGCCGACCTGCCGCTGATCATGGTCACCGCGCGTGGCCAGGAACATGAGCGCGTCCAGGGATTGCAGCACGGTGCCGACGACTACGTGACCAAGCCGTTCTCGCTGCGTGAGCTCGACCTGCGCATCCGCTCGGTGCTGCGCCGCTCGGCACCGCCCCCCGAGGCGGTCGTCACCGAACTCGTCGACGGTGACCTGACCGTGGACCGCGTGGCACGCACCGCCACCCGGGGAGGAACCCCGTTGCGGCTCACCGCGCGTGAGCTCGATCTGCTCGACTGGCTCATCGCCCACCCGGGGCAGGTCTGCTCTCGCGCCGACCTCATCCGCGAAGTATGGGGCTGGCAGGCCGGCGACGACTCCACGGTGACGGTCCACGTGCGCCGGCTGCGCGAAAAGGTCGAAAGCGACCCGTCGTCGCCGCGCCGACTCGTCACCGTCTTTGGCAAGGGCTACCGATGGGTGCCCGCGCAGGAGTCCACGCATGGCCCCTGACCTGTCCGCGATCATCGTCTCGGCCGGGGTGACCGCTGTCGTCGGCGCCGCCGGCGCCCTGGTGATGGCTTGGTTCACCCGGGGACGGCCACGGGCGGCGGCATTCGCGGCCCCATTGGTCGTGGTCGTGGCCCTGGCTGCAGGGATCGCGGCTGCCACTCGCTCGATGCTCATCGAGGAAACCGACTACCGCACCATGCTCTTTGTCCTGCTCGCTGGGGCGCCCGTCGCCCTCGTCGTCGGCCTACTGCTCGGGCGGCGCATCACGGCGGCGGAACGGGCGATGGCGGCGGAGCGGGCCGCGGCGGCCCAGGCGCTCGCCCTCGAAGCCAGCCGCCGCGAAACCATCACCTGGCTCGGCCACGACCTGCGCACCCCGCTGACCGGTGTCCGGCTGCTCGCCGAGGGCGTCGCCGATGGCGTCGGTGATCCTCGCTCCGCGGCTAGTCGGATCGTCCGCGAGGTGGATCGCCTCGACGCGATGGTCGATGACCTGACGATGCTCACCCGACTTCAGGCCCCCGGCGAGCTCGCCCTCGATGACGTCGACCTCGATGACCTGGTCTCCGATGCGGTGGCGTCGGTGTCACCCCTCGCCGATGACCTCGGCGTCGTCATCGTCGCCGATGGCCTGGCGGGCGGTGTCGTGCGGGCCAACCCCACCCAGGTCGGTCGCGCCGTGACCAACCTTGTGCGAAATGCGGTGCAGCACACCCCCCGCGGTGGGGTGGTCAAGGTGGGAACCCGGACCAAGCTGGTGACAGTCCAGGACGGGTGTGGCGGCATTCGGGATGAGGATCTGCCCCACCTGACCACGGCGGGCTGGCGCGGTGACGGCGCCCGTTCAGGTGGCGGAATGGGACTCGGCCTGACGATCACCAGTGAGGTCGCCCACGCGCACGGCGGCACCCTGACGTTCACCAATCTCGACGATGGCACCGGGTGCGTCGCGACCCTGACTCTCTGAGAGTTCTTACCGAGGGATTGCGGTGTGGCGCAATAAGTTGGGAATGCCGCCGCCATCCGGTTCAGTAGCACCATGAACATCACCTCCCGCCCCATGCACATCCTCGTGGCCGCCCTGGCCGCCACGACCCTGGCCGCTTGCGGCACCTCCTCGTCTGATTCGGAGGCGGCAGCGGCCTCGGCCACCGCCTCGATGAGCGAGTCGATGTCACCCTCCGAGTCCATGGACCACGACATGGCGTCGGAGTCACCGAGCACCGAAGCGATGATGGCCGGCGCCTACCTGGACCAAGCGGCCTACGAAAGCCAGATGGACAAGCGCGCTGGCACCAAGGTCGTCTACTTCTTCCACGCACCGTGGTGCCCCGACTGCCGCGCCACCGACGCGGCCCTGCTCGAATCCGGTGTGCCAGAGGGCCTGACCATCGTCAAGGTGGACTATGACACGGCTACCGAGCTGCGCCAGAAGTACGGCGTGACCCAGCAGCACACCTTCGTGCAGGTCGGCTCCGATGGCGGTGAGCTCGGCAAGTGGAGCGGCTCCGCCGACGGCGCGGCCATCCTGGCCAAGACGGTCTGACGTGCTGGTCGCGGTGGCCGGAGCGCTCCTTGCCGGCGCGCTCACCGTCCTCGCGCCCTGCGCACTCTCCCTGCTGCCGGTCATCGTGGCCGGGAGCGCCGATGGAGCGCTGCGCGCGCGGGCGGGCCTGACCCGGGCCTTGGTCGTGACCGGTGCGCTCGCTGCATCCGTCATCGCCTTCACGCTGCTGCTCAAGGCCAGCACCTCGCTCATCGGGGTCTCTCCGTCGGTGTGGCGCTGGATCAGCGGTGGCCTGCTCGTGGCCCTCGGGTTGACCGGGCTCTTCCCCGCAGCCTGGGATCGTGCGTCGATGGCGATGGGTTTGGGATCCCGTAGCGGCAGCGCGCTGGCAGGGGCGTCTCGGTCCCCCGGCCTGGTCGGGGCGGCATTAACGGGTGCGGCCCTCGGCCCGGTGTTTACCTCGTGCAGCCCGCTCTATGCCTACGTCGTCGTCACGGTGCTGCCCGCCGAGCCGGCTCGCGGCATGATCCTGCTCTTGGCCTATGCGTTGGGGCTCTCAGCGGTGATGCTGGCGGTGGCGCTGGGCGGTCAGCGCGTCGTCCGGCGCTTGCGCTGGGGTGCGGACCCGCACTCGCTGGTGCGCCGCGGCCTCGGCCTCGTGCTCATCATCGTGGGGGTGCTCATCCTCACCGGTCTCATGCAGCAGGTCGAGATCTGGGTGCTGGACCACTCGCCGATTGCGCCGTGGGAGATCGGCGCGGACCTCGGCCGGCCGGAGTAATCGGCGACTAACGGCATTCCTCTCCATCGAGATGACCTGACACGCGGGCGGCATTCGATTTCCGTCCGCGTGTCGTGTCATCTCGATGCGCGTCTATGGCCCGCTCAGGTGGCGCCGAGCGCGTCGAGATAGGCCGTGAGCGACTCCGGCGTCCACTGCTCTTCGAGTCGCGCCGCCACCTGACCGGCGATATCGGCGGGTGGCCCCTCGGTCGGCGTCCACGGCCCGCGGGCCCAGCCGGAGAGGTAGGCGTCGGCGTCGGCCTCGCCCAGGCGCATGGCCGCCTCGTCGATGGCCTCCTGGAAGCGGCTGGGCAACGACACCTTGACAACGTCGTCCCCGTCGCGGGCGACGACGAGTGATGGGAGCTCGCGCCACGAGGTGATCTGGTACTCGGTCACGCCGGACAGGCTAGCGACGTCCCGGTCGACATGACCCGACACGCTGACGAGTTTCGAATGCCGCCCGCGTGTCGCGTCATCTCGACGGTGGGTTCGGCGGGGGTTGTGGATAACCGCCGTGGTGGTTTCCGCGGATCGGCCACTGTCGTGTCATGACTCTCTCGTGGCTTCCTCCCGCCTTGTCGACTGGTGCGTTCACCGCTGCCGACCTGAGCGAAGCCGGAGTGCCCGGTTACCGGTGGCGCTCGCCGACCCTGGTGCGCCCGACTCGCGGAGTTCGAGAGCTGCGAGCCGAACGAGGACGTCGTCGAGCGCGCGCGGGCCTTTGCGCGAGCGCTCCCGGACGATGCGGCATTCAGTCATGTGACCGCAGCGCTGCTCTGGGGACTGCCCCTGCGCGGATCCCTCCAGGACGACCCTGTGCTGCATGTCATGCGCGAGAGCGCCTTTGGCTGGGTTCGACGCACCGGCTGCCGCGGTCACCGAGGGCTGGAGTCGAGGGAGATCGGCATCGTGCATGGGCTGCGAGTGGTTGGTCTCGCGGACACGTGGGTCGACCTCGGTGAGCTGCCACGGGGGGCGATCGGCGTCGATGACTTTGTCGTGGTCGGTGATGCTGTCGTTGCTCGGCTCGCCTGCGCCGACGAGGGCAGCCAAGAGTGGTGGGCGCAGATCGGGGCGGAAGAGGCCGGGGAACCGCTCGGGGAGCGGGAGGATGCGCGCGGCATTCGGCTCCTGCGTCAGGCCTTGGAGCGCCGCGTTCGGCCACGCGGGGCTCGGGCGCTCCGGCAGTCCCTCGATCTCGTGCGGGAGGGTTCGCGCTCCCCGCAGGAGACCCGCTGGCGCCTGATCATGCAGCGCGCCGGGCTGCCGGAACCGCGATTGAACCAGCTTGTCTTCGTTGACGGGGGATTTGTGCTCGAGGGGGATTTCGTGTGGCCAAAGGACAAGGTCATCGGTGAGTACCAGGGCAAGGACCACGCCTCGATCACACGGCGCAGCCACGACGAAAGCCGGCGGGCCCTGGCCGAGGAAGACGGTTGGACGCTCATCGAGGTGTACGCCGAGGACGTGCGTCCGGGGCCGCGCCAGGATGCGTGTTTGCGCCGGTTCGCGACGGCGTTGGGCCGGCCGACGAGATGACGGGACACGCGGACGAATCTCGAATGCCGCCCGCGTGTTACGTCATCTCGAGCTGGATGGTCGTGGTCACGGCCGTGAGGGCGGGGGTGCGCGGGGTCGAGGAGAAGCCAAACCGGGTCGGTGGGTCGACCGGTGCCAGCCTCCCGAGGTCGACGCCGTCCCAGCGTCCGGTCAGCGAGGTCACGCGGTGGTGGTCTCGGGCGGCATACCACTCCCGCCGACCGGCTCGGGCGGTCCCTCGGGTGCGGACCCCGCGCAGGACGAGGCGGGCGATCGGGTCGACGGCCGTGGCGAAGGCCGGGTGGGCGCCCACCGGTGGGGGAATGCCGCGCAGCAGCCGGCCGAGGGGGGTGCGGCCGGCGACGACGGCATTCAGGGTCAGGCTGGAACTGACCACCTCAAGAGTGTGCGGGGTGCGCTCGGCGTGAAACGGCTCCACGCGGGTCTCATCGAACGCATAGGTCTGGGCCACGAACTGCGCGACCTGGGCTGAGGGCGCGACCAGGATGCGATGGCCGCGGTGGTCCTCGACCATGGCGTCGGCGAACGCCCCGAACGGCGAGTCTGCCCACATCCCCACGACGACCCGCACGCCGCTGCTCGACCCGACACCAAGGATGTGGCCGTTGAAGCGGTAGCGGCCCGTCGCGAGCGGTCCTCTGGTGGCATCGGCGGCGGCCCGGTCCCCGAAGCTCGGAGACGAATCGGGGTCGGGCCGGCCGCTCATACCGGCAGTATGCCGAGCGCCCTGAGTCCGCGGCGTGACCAGGCTCGTTCAGTGGTGGTGGCGGGTCTGACACCTGGACGCCGTGCGGGTCTTTTGCCTGTTCAGCCGGTAGGTTCGTGGTGCGGGCTATCCGGCCGGCGCTGCCCTCCTCTCGACGAAGGCCCTCGCATGAAGTACGTCCTGCTCGTTCTCGTTCTGGTCGGCCTGATCGTTCTGTTGGGGTCGCTCATCGCGCGTCGCGGATCCTCCGGGAAGACATCGTCTTCGGGCGCTCCTCAGCAGCTGCCCTATGGCGGTCAGTCCGGTAGCCAGGGCTACGGCCAGCCGACCTATGGCGCCCAGCCGGGTCAGGCACCCCACCCGCAGGACCAGCAGGTCTATGGCCAGCATGACTACGGCCAGCACTCCGTCGGCCAGCAGGGCTACACCCAGCAGGCTGCGGCGGGGCAGCCGCAGGCAGGGACACCCCACGGACAACCGGCGAACTCCCCAACGTTCGACGCCGCGCCCGCCGTGAGCCAGCTATCCCCCGTGCCGCCCATGCCTCCCGCTCCTCCGGCCCCCGCGTGGAGCCCCCCCGCGCCCCCGCCCGCTCCGACCGCAGGGCCTGTCCCGGCGCCGCCGGTTTGGGACGCAACCGGACCCGACGCCCCGAGTAGCGCAGACATCGCTGCGGGGCGCGGTTTCGGGGACGACGTGCCGGAGTCACCAGCGCCATCAGCGCCGCCAGTTCCGTCGATGCCGTCGTCCGCCTATGACACGGTCCACCTCGATCCGGCCGACGCCGAGGGCGAGTCCGTGGCGAGCGAGCATGTCGATGAGTGGGTGGGCACCCCGGTCGTGGAGCCGATCGTCGCTGCGGCGGACTATGATCCGGCGGATGCGGCCGAGTCGCTCGACATGACCGATCAAGGGGCACCCGTCGCGGATCTGCCCGAGCACACCACGGCGCAGGCGGCCGGTGAGCGGGCGCTCTCGAGCGTGGTGGACGATCCTGCGGATTCAGCGTCATCCGAGGCGGTCGCCGATTCTGCCGCGGATGTGGCCAGCGATCGTTGGGTTGCCGAGCCAGTGCACCTGGCTGAACTCGTCATCGATGAGGCCGTGGTCGAGGAGCCCGTGATGGCACCCGAGGCGCACGTCGAGGCAGAGGTCGCGGCTGCACCTGAGTCGCACGTCGAGGTGGTGGCCGAAGTCCCGGCCGACGCAGAGGCGATTGTCGAGCCCGAGGCGCCCGAGGCGCCCGAGGCGGCCGTCGAGCCCGAGGCTGAGGAGCCGACGGCGCCCGGGCGCCGGATCTCCGAGCTCTCGGAGGTGCAGGACGGGGGCCACGGCGTCGGGTCAGCGGCCCCGGTCTGGGATGGGGCACAACCGCTGGGCCACCCGATCCAGGCCTACCGCGACACCATGAGCTACCGGGTACCGGGAGCGGCGGGATATGACAGCGCCGAGCCCGATGTCTGGTTCTTCGACGAATGGTCTGCGCAGCGCGCGGGCTATCACCCCTCACAGGGCTGACCTCGTAGCGCCCTGACGCCGAGCGCGGCGGCGCCTCCGGCTGCCCTCCAGCAGGCGGCATTCGGCCGAGTTCTTGCCCTTGTCCTTCGGGCATAGTTCACTTCGAGGATGGCCGGGATCGCCCGGGACGCATTCGCCCCGGGAGGGTGCATGGCTACCGACAACGGAGTCCTTGCCGATCTCGGTCGCTTCATCCGCGCCCAACGTGAGATCGCTCGGCTCTCGGTGCGTCACCTCGCCCGGCTGTCCGGGGTATCAGACTCGTATCTCAGTCAGGTCGAGCGTGGGCTCTATCAACCATCGCCGGAGGTCTTGCGCGGGATCGCCGAGGGTCTGGGCATGAACCCGGAGGCGCTGTATCGCCGGATGGGCTGGCTGACGCAGGACGACGAGCGGATCGGGGTCGTCGAGGCCATCACCGCCGACCCGGACCTCAGCACCTCCAAGAAGGCCGCACTTATCCAGATGTACCGCACGATGCTCGAGAAGGACTGAGCGAGAGCGGCTCAGGGATTGCCACAGGTCGGACAGAACGGCGCCCCCACTCGCCGCGCGTATCCGCAGGTTGTGCAGGCCCCGACGACATCGCGACCACAGCCCTCACAATGCTGATGGGATCCAGGAGTCTCGAGCCGGACGGGATACCCGCAGAACGGGCATTCACCGCGGCGTACCCGCCGGGGTGGGATACGGCGCACGATCGTGCGTTGCAGAGCCAGGAATGCCGCCAGTGAGAACGCAATCCCGATGAGAGACAACACCAACGGCCCGAGGTCCTGCCACGTGATGTAGTCGGTGATGTAGTCGATCGCCATCACCCAGGCCAGCAGAGTCGCAGCCCCGACGGCGGCATACAGCAGGGGCGCCCGGCGCCCAGCCCGGATCCGCCACCGGGACAGCGCAAAGAAGGCGAAAGCGAGGACGCCGATGACATAGGCCAGTCGGGTCAGGAAGATCCACCGTCGGGCATCACGTTCCTGCTGGACGAGCTCGGGACCGTTCTCGGCCTCCAGTCGCTGGACCTCCTTGGAGGCTGTCGTGTAGGTGCGGTTGGCCGCGTCGTAGTCGATCTGCGCTTGCTCCTCGGCGGCCTGGGCCTCCAGGTACGCCTGCTCCAGGGGGTCGGTCTCAGTGGCGGGGCGGCCAGCATCCAGAGCCGTGCGGAACGCTTCGCGGCTCTGGGTGGTCCGAGCCCGCGCGTTGTCCAGGACGATCTGCATCTCGAAGCGGGCGCTCTCTGTCTGCGAGAGCGCCTGCTGCGCCTGTTCGAGTTGGACGATCGCGGGCGGCCGGAACGGCTCGTCGAGCTTGGCGTAGCCCCAGATAAGGCCGATGACGACGAAGATCGCAAAGACGACCGCGAGGAACATCTCGCCGCGCGTCGTCTCGAGCTCGTCGGTCCGGACCGCGGTGGCCCTCCCGGGGCGGGGCTGGAGGTTGGTGGCCGAAGCGTCGGAGGGCGTCGGCTCTGTGGGCGTCGGCTCTGTCGGCGTCGGCCCGCCCGTCGTCTCGGTCATGACGAAACCCCTTTCCGCCGCGTGCGCGGCCGTAGTTCGATCCGCAGGTCACAGTCCAGGGCGCCCGCGATGCGCAGCAACGTGTCGATCCGGGGGGGTCGGCCGCCGCTCTCCAGGCGGGCGATGGCGGACTGCGTGGTGTCGCACAGGGAGGCGAGCTCGGCTTGGGAGAGCCGGAGGTCCTGGCGCCGGGTCGTGATCTGCTCGGCGATCTGCCGATACAGGGGCTGGTCGTCGCTGTCGATCGGGCCTTGGGCCAGGCGGTCGCGCAGTCGGGCGACGGGGCGATCACGCGGGCTTCGCGGTGCCGAGGGCCTCGAGGTCCCCCCTGGGGACATAGCGAACATGCTATAGGTCTACCGCGTGTGAGCCCTGTCGGCAAGCGGAACGACCACCCGGGATCGGTCACGTTCTGATCGCCACCTCCGGCGTCGGCCTGGGCGTGATGTCCTTGCCAGGTACCACATGGACGACCGTCACATCCGAGTCCGGCCGGCCCAGGGAAACGCTAAGTTCGATCTCGGCCCCGAACCTCTAGGAGATGAACCGTGCGTATCGGTGTTCCAGTGGAGAGCCGCCCCGGAGAGACTCGGGTGGCGGCGACACCAAAGACCGTCGATCAGCTGATCGGCCTGGGCTATGTCGTGTCCGTCGAGTCCGGCGCCGGAGAGGCCGCCAGCTTCACCGATGATGCGTATGCCGCCGCCGGCGCCGACATCGTGGGTGCTGGGGTCTGGGATGCCGACGTCATCCTCAAGATCAACGCCCCGTCGCCAGCCGAGATCGAGCGTTTGCACGCAGGGCAGGCGGTGGCGTCCCTCATGGCGCCCGCCCTCAGTCCGGACCTGGTGCAGGCCCTCGCGGATCGGGGCGTGACGGCGTTGGCCATGGACGCCGTGCCGCGCATCTCGCGAGCCCAAGCCTTGGACGTGCTGTCGTCGATGGCCAACATCGGCGGATATCGGGCCGTCATCGAGGCTGCGCACGAGTTCGGCTCGTTCTTCACCGGACAGGTCACCGCAGCCGGCAAGGTGCCCCCCGCCAAGGTCCTCATCATCGGCGCTGGGGTGGCCGGGCTGTCGGCCATCGGCACCGCCTCCTCGCTCGGCGCCATCGTGCGCGCGTTCGACGCCCGGTCCGAAGTGGCTGACCAGGTCGAGTCGATGGGCGGGGAGTTCCTCCGGATCGACATCGAGGACACCGGTCCCTCAGCCGACGGCTACGCCAAGGAGACCAGCCAGGACTTCGACGCCAAGGCCGCCGCGCTGTATGCCGCGCAGGCCAAGGATGTCGACATCATCGTCACCACGGCACTGATCCCGGGACGTCCGGCGCCGCGACTAATTACCGAGGAGATGGTCGCCTCGATGAAGCCTGGCTCGGTTGTCGTCGACATGGCGGCCTCCAACGGCGGCAACGTCGCGGGCTCGGTCGTGGACCAGAAGGTCGTCACCGATAACGGGGTGACGATCCTCGGCTACAGCGATCTTCCGGGTCGCCTCCCTACTCAAGCTAGCCAGCTCTTCGGCACCAACCTGGTCAACCTCCTGAAGCTGGTCACGCCCGACAAGGACGGCGAGCTCACGCTGGACTTCGAGGACCCGGTGCAGCGCGGCCTGACCGTCGCCAGAGACGGGGAGGTCCTGTGGCCACCACCAGCCGTGCAGGTGTCGGCAGCCCCGGCGGCCGTGCCCGCCCCCCTGGTCGTCAAGGAGAAGAAGGAGCCCAACCCCAACCGGAGCTTCTGGTGGGTCGGGATCGGCTCGGCGGCATTCCTCCTCTTGGCGGCCGTGTCGCCGGCGGCCTTCCTCGGCCACCTCACGGTGTTCGTGCTCGCGGTCGTCATCGGCTTTTACGTCATCGGCAACGTCCACCACGCGCTGCACACGCCGTTGATGTCGGTCACCAACGCCATCAGCGGGATCATCGTCGTCGGGGCGCTGCTCCAAGTGGGATCGGACAACTCGACGGTGGTCATCTTGGCCCTCATCGCCACCCTGGTCGCCAGCATCAACGTCTTCGGTGGCTTCACCGTGACGCAGCGGATGCTCAACATGTTCCGGAGGGCCTGAGACCATGACGAACCTGGTCAACGCGGCATACGTCGTCGCCGCCTTCTTCTTCATCCTGGCCCTCGCTGGCCTGTCCAGGCACGAAACTGCCAAGAACGGCAACCGTTTCGGCATGATCGGGATGACGATCGCCCTGGTCGCCACGATCGCCTCGGTCATCGACAACGACGGCTTCACGGCATTCGGGATGCTTGCCGCCGCCATGGCGGTCGGCGCGGCGATCGGGATCTGGCGAGCCAAGGTCGTCGAGATGACGGGCATGCCCGAGCTCATCGCGATGATGCACAGCTTCGTCGGTCTGGCCGCGGTCCTGGTGGGCTACAACAGCTATCTCGACGTCCACGGGAATGCCGCGGCCGAGGCGGCGATGGATGCCGCCGGCATGACGACGATCCACAACGTCGAGGTGTTCCTCGGGGTCTTCATCGGTGCGGTGACCTTCACCGGCTCGATCGTGGCATTCCTCAAACTGTCCGCCCGGATCAAGTCCTCGCCGCTCGTGCTGCCCGCGCGACACCTGCTCAACCTCCTGGCCCTGCTGGTCTCTGCGGGTCTGCTCGCCTGGTTCGTCGTGGCCCCCTCGATCGTGCCGCTGGCCATCATGACGGTCATCGCGCTGCTCTTCGGCTGGCACCTGGTGGCCTCGATCGGCGGCGGCGACATGCCCGTCGTGGTCTCCATGCTCAACTCGTATTCCGGTTGGGCCGCAGCCGCATCCGGCTTCATGCTCGGCAATGATCTGCTCATCGTCACCGGTGCCCTCGTGGGCTCCTCGGGTGCCTACCTCTCGTACATCATGTGCAAGGCGATGAACCGCTCGTTCGCGTCGGTCATCATGGGGGGCTTCGGATCCGATGGTCAGGTCACCGGCGAAGCCAAGGAGTATGGCGAGCACCACGAGATCAACGCCGCTGGTGCGGCCGCGCTCCTCGGTGAGGCGCGCAATGTCGTCATCACCCCCGGCTACGGCATGGCCACGGCTCAGGCGCAGCACGCCGTCGCGGTCCTGACCAGTCGGCTCAAGGAGCGCGGCGTCAACGTGCGGTTCGGGATCCATCCGGTCGCCGGTCGCCTGCCCGGACACATGAATGTCCTGCTCGCCGAGGCCAAGGTCCCCTACGACATCGTCCTGGAGATGGACGAGATCAACGAGGACTTCCCCGAGACCGACGTCGTGCTCGTCATCGGCGCCAACGACACGGTCAACCCGGCCGCCGCTGAGGACCCCACCTCACCCATTGCCGGAATGCCGGTGCTGGAGGTGTGGAATGCCGCGGACGTCATCGTCTTCAAGCGATCCATGGCCACGGGCTATGCCGGCGTGCAGAACCCGCTCTTCTTCCGCGACAACACCCAGATGCTGTTCGGGGACGCCAAGGAACGGGTCGAGGACATCATCGCGGCTCTCTGACAAGAAGCTGGCCAGAGGCCCGCTCATCGGTTCGAGGTAATAGACGCACGGAACTGATGCGTCAGATACCTCGAACCGATGGCGAGGGACGCGCGATCCGTGCGATGCGGAGCAACTCTCCGGCCGCGGGGGCCAGGGTGCGGCTCCTGCTCCAGACGGCACGGAATCGGCGGCGCAGGTCGACGCCTTCCACGGCGACCTGGGTCAGCTGTCCCGAGGCGAGGGCCGAGGCAACGGCCAGTGGACTGAGGATCGCCGGTCCGGCCCCTGACGCGACCGCGATCCGTACGGCCTCGTTGCTCGCCAACTCCAGGGCCGGTGCCGCCCGGTCGAATGCCGTGAGCGCCCGCTCGGCGGTCGCTCGCGTCCCGGACCCGCTCTCGCGCACGACCAGAGGCGTGGCTGCCAATTCGGCCGCCGTAACTGGCCGGCGACGTCGACGCGTCCACGGATGACTCGGCGCCACGACGACGACGAGCTCGTCGACGCCGATCGTCGTGTGGCGCAGGGACTTCGGGACGCCTGGGGACTCGATGAAACCCAGTTCGCACGCGTGATCGAGGACCAGATCGCAGACCTGGCTGGAGTTGTCCACGGTCAAGGTGGCCAGCACCTGAGGCTGCTCGCTGCGCAACAGCGCGAGCCAGGCCGGGACGGCATACTCGGCAATGGTGCGGCTGGCCGCCACCGCGAGATGGCCTCGCGAATCCGTCCGCAATCCCTCGACGGCGACCAGGAGCGCTCGGGCGGGATCCAACACGGACTGCGCCCACTCGGCGACCAAGACCCCGTGCGGGGTGAGGCGAGATCCGCGGGTATCGGCCTCGACCAGAGCCAGTCCCAGTGTCCGCTCGACCCGCCGCAGGGTGCGGCTGGCGTTGGGTTGGCTCACGCCGACCCGGCGCGAGGCCTCGCTGAGCGAGCCGGTGCTGTCGATGGCGACAAGCAACTCCAGCAGAGCCAGGTCCGGCCACGGGGTGCTGCTGTGCAAGCCCATATCGCAATGATATGAGCCAGGGTGAATCTGGGGGCTATCGGCATGGGCTTCCTCGCGGCACTGTCGAAGAATGACGCAGGAACGTTCCGGGGATCGCGATCCTCACGCCCCGAGGGCGGGCGCCCCCGGAGCGGGCGCCTCGCGCGATGCCGGGCGTGCGCAGCCGTCGACCCGCGAGCCGAGGCCAGAGACGAGTCTCCGGCCGGGTCTCCTGGTGTGCTTCGGCGTCGCGGTGGCGGGCCTTGCCCTCAATGTCGTGCTGCCGTCGGTCAGCGCGCTCCTGGTCGCGATTGTCGCTGGTGTCGTTGTCGCCAATGTCGTCCCGGTGCCGACTGCGTGGGCGCCCGGCGTGTCCGTGGCGAGCAAACGGGTGCTGCGGATCGGCATCGTGCTTCTGGGTCTCCAGCTCTCGCTCCAGGACATCGTGCAGCTCGGACCCGACGTCGTCAGCATTGCCGTCGCGGTCGTGGCGCTGGGCATGGCGGGCGGCCTAGCCCTGGGCACGGCACTGCGGGTGCCGGTCACGCAGCGCATTCTCATTGCCTGCGGCTTCTCCATCTGTGGCGCAGCGGCGGTCGCGGCCGCGGACGGGGTCATCGACGCCGAGGAGGAAGAGGTCGCCACCGGCGTCGGACTGGTGGTCCTCTTCGGCACCCTGTCGATCCCCTTGGCGCCCTTGGTGGCCCAGTGGGCGGGGCTCAGCGAACAGTGGTCGGGGGTGTTCATCGGGGCGTCGGTCCATGAGGTCGCTCAAGTCGTCGCGTCAGCCGGACTCGTGGGGAGCGCCGCCTTGAGCGTCGCCGTCGTCGTCAAGCTCGCCAGGGTGGCGCTCCTGGCCCCGGTGATGGCCGGCCTCAGCCTGTGGCAGCGGCGCCGTCAGGCGGGGACCCAGGCGCACCGCCCGCCCCTGCTCCCGCTGTTCGTTGCCGGCTTCATCGCCGCGGTCCTGGTGCGGTCGTTCGTCCCGATCCCGCAGGCCGCCCTAGCCGCGGCCGGCTATGCGCAGACCCTCCTGCTCGCCGCGGCCATGTTCGCCCTCGGGCTGGGGGTCCGGCTTGCCGCCTTCCGGCAGGCCGGACGCCCCCTGATCCTCGGTGCCCTGGCCACAGCGCTCGTCTACGCCGTGGCCTTGGGTGGAGTCCTGGTCTGGGCCTAGGTGCGAGAACACCTCAGGAGGTCGAACCCTCCGACCCGGCAGCGGCCTTGGCGGCGGCCTCAGACTTCCCGAGCTTGGAGTTCCTGTAGCTGTAGACGAAGTAGATCGCGAAGCCGAGCACCATCCAGATGATGAAGCGGTACCAGGTCTCCAGCGGCAGGGTCAGCATCAGGTAGGCGCAGATCGCTGCGGACAGCCACGGCAGCCACGGGCTGAACGGCACCCGGAACGGCCGGTGGAAGTCTGGCCGCCGCTTGCGCAGCACCGGCACGGCGAGCGAGACCAGGAAGAATGCCGTGAGCGTGCCGATGTTGATCATGTACTCGAGCTTGCCGACCGGGGTGAGGGCCGCCACGAGGGCGACGATGACGCCGACGCCGACGGTGATCTTGACCGGGGTGCCGGTGCGCGGGTTGGACTTGCCCCACGAGGCGGGCAGCAGCCAGTCGCGCGACATCGCGAAGATCACCCGCGAGGTGCCGATGAGCAGGGTCATGACGACGGTCGTCAGGCCAGCGACCGCGCCCGCGGAGATGAGGGTGGCGTAGCCAGGCTTGCCTACATCGGTGAACACCTGCGCGAGCGAGGCCTCCGAGGACAGCTGGTCATAGCGGACCATGCCAGTCATGACCAGGGCCACCGCACAGTAGAGCACGGTGCAGATGAGCAGGGAGCCGAGAATGCCGCGGGGCAGGTCGCGCGCCGGGTTCTTGGCCTCCTCGGCGGTGGTTGCCACGACGTCGAAGCCGATGTATGCGAAGAAGACCAGCGACGCACCCGCGAAGATGCCGCCCACGCCATAGACGGTGGGATCGAGCCCGAACAGCGTCTGGATAAGCGGCGCCTCAAGCGTGCTGAGCGACTCAGTGGGCTGCGACGGGGGGATGAAGGGCGTGTAGTTCGCGGTGTTGATGTAGCTCAGGCCGGCAAAGATGACGAAGAGCACGATGAAGACTTTGAGCGCGACTAGGGCGAGGTTGACCCGCATCGACTCCTTGATACCGATGGACACCAGGACCGTGAGCAGGGCGACGAGCACGAACGCGGGCAGGTCGAACGATGACCCGTAGGCAATGCCTTCGGGGATCGTGACGCCGAGATGCCCGAGGAACACCCCGAGATACGCCGACCAGCCCTGCGCAACAACCGATGCGCCGAGCATGAGCTCCAGGAGCAGGTCCCAGCCGATGATCCAGGCGACGATCTCACCCAGAGAGGCATAGGAGAACGTGTAGGCCGACCCACTGACGGGGATCGAGGAGGCAAACTCTGCGTAACACAACGCGGCCAGGCCGCAGCACACGGCGGCCACGATGAACGAGATGATGATGGCCGGGCCAGCCAGGGAGTGCGCCGCGCGTCCCGCGACGGTGAAGATGCCCGCCCCGATGACGACGCCGACCCCGAAGACCGTGAGGTCCGTGGCGGTCAGTTGCTTCTTGAGTTGGTACTCCGGCTCATCGCCTTCTCGTACCGTCTGCTCGATGGACTTAGTCCGCAGCACATCCACGCCCGCACCTCCTGGAAACTCGGTTCGCAGAGCGCATCCCTCGCCCCACGGGGAGCAAACCTAGACCCGTGAATGCCGTGGGCGCCACCGGACGCGCGGCGCGTGGGGATCGGGTCGCGTCGTGACCTCACGGCATTCGGATACCCCCTGAATCGGGGGTGGGACGCGACGCGCGTTATCCCTAGGGTGGATCAGTGCGCGATTGCGTTTGCCTCTGTCCGTATGAGTCTGGCTCCGGGGACGGAATCAGGGGCCGTGGGGGGCACGTCGGGGCGCTGGTCAGCACGAGGCATCGGCGAGGGTATGCCGGAGCGCTTTAGGATCGCCCAGATGGGGGAGAGCGAGCGCGCGGATCAGGCGGCGGGTCTGCGGGGGTTCATCCAAGCCCGCGTCGGTGGCGATGTGCGGCGCGATGTCGACAGAGTTGTGGCAGGGGCCTTCATCGTCATCCGGATGACGCAGGCCGTCACGGTGGCGCTGGCCCTGCCCCGAGCCATTTCGTCGGCCTCGTCGGCATCGGCCTTCCTCGCGGTGACGATCGCTGTTGCGCTCTTCTCGACGGCGATGGTCGTGAGTACCTGGCGCCAGGGGAGGCTGACGCTGCGCTGGGGGATCGCTGACGTGATCGTCACCATCGCAACGCTCATCGTTCTCCCACAACTGTTTCCTGCCTCGATGCGGATCACGAGCTGGGTCGTGTGGATCCCGGGGTATGCGATCGGGACGGCCGCCGGAGCCGGCGGCTGGGCGCGGCGTCCGCGCGCGGCCATCGCGATCGGGACCGCCATCGGGCTGGCGTACTTCACGGTCATGATCGTGCCCGGGGGGGTGGACGTGTGGTCGCTGCTCGCGAATGCCGCCTCGTATCCCCTCTTCGCGGGCGCCGCCGCCTGGGTGGCTGCCTACCTGCGGGCGCTGGCGCGCGAGGCGGACTCGGCCCGGGCTGCGGAAGCCCTGGCTGTCGCGGAGTTGGAGCGGGAGCGCTATCGCCTGCTCGTGCACGATGCGTCGGGGGTGCTGCGCATGCTCGGCGACGACTCGGTGCCCGAGCCGATGCATCAGGCCCTGCGGCAACAGGCTGTCGCCGAGGCGGCGCGGATGCGTCAGTACCTTGGGGATCGCCGCCCTCATCGTCTGCGCGAAGGGCAGCCGGAGACCCTGGGCGAAGTCATCGACGCTGCGGTACAGGGGTTCACGGACCTGCCGTTGGAGTTTGCGGTCGACCTTGGTGCCCAGGCGCCGCTCGCCCCCGAGGTCGCCGACGGGCTACGTCGTGCCGTGGTGACGGTGTTGCACAACGTGCGCCGGCACGCGCAGGCCCATCAGGTTGTCGTGCACGCCGACTGGGTCGGCCCTGTGTGGTCCCTGTCGATCGCCGATGACGGGGTGGGCTTCGATCCGCAGACCCAACCCTTCGGCTATGGACTGGCCACCCAGGTCCTCGCCGCCATGGAGAGGTTCGGTGTCGACGTCGATATCTATGCCCAGCCTGGCCAGGGCACGTCGATCCATTTCGACGGTCGAACCCGAGATTCCACGGGTTCCCCGCCGCCGATCGAGAGCGCAGAGTAGTCGGACAATGACGCACGAAGTGGTCGGAACATGACAGTTGACAACGAGATGCCCCGGCTCCAAGCAGCCCTGGTCGATGACAGCTCGGCGATCCGGGTGGGGCTGCCGGTCCTGGTGCCGCAGGCCGATTTCGTCTCGATCCACTCCAGCGTCGAGTCGTTCCTCGAAGCGGCACCCGAAGTTGATCTGGTGATGCTCGACCTCAAACTGTCCGACGGGTTAAACCCCGTCATCGAGGGTGGCCAAGCCATTCAGCAGGTCGCCCGGCGTGGCTACCCGATCTGCCTCTACACCGACGAACGCCGTCGGCTGGTGCTGGCGCAGTGCATCCGGCTCGGGGCCCTGGGGATCGTCCACAAGGCCGACCCGGCCGACGTGGTGTGGGACGCGATGCAGCGCATCGCAGCGGGCGAGCCGGTCGTCACCCAGTCGCTCGTTGGCCTCGCCGAGCTCATCGACCGGCGCGGCGGGCTGCCAACCCTGACCGGTCGGCAGCGGCAGGTCCTCAATGCACGGGCCCGTGGCGAACCTTGGGCGCGAGTGGCGCAGTCGCTGTACATCACCGAGGGGGTCGCCCGCGAGCACCTTGATGCCGCGGTGGCCAAGTTCGCCGAGTTCCTCACGGTGTCAACGCCGGCCGAGCTTGCCCATCACCTTGGGGTCGCCGATGGAGACCTGCTCGCCGAGTGACCCCGCCGGCGCTGCGCTCACACGTAATCCCAGCTGCCCCAACTTTCCCGCCTGATGCGCCTTGGTGCGGGTTCGCATGGCTTGTTTTCCCCTGCGAACCCCCACGTTGTGTGCACCGAGCGCGCGCTTCAGCGGGTCAGCGCGACCAGTCCGGCGGCACATAGAGGGGCAACTCACCCGTGGGCCGTCGACGGCGCCCCGCTCGCCGCCTCGTCGGCATCCGGCGGGCCTGGACGATCGGGATCTCGTCCGTGTCGTCGGTCAGGTCGGCGCTGCGATAGATCGACTCCGCCTGATGGGGCAGATCCGTGGACCGGTCCGCTCCCGGGCGCCAGTCGTCGTGGTCGTCGTCGAATGCCGGGTGCTGAGGTGCCGCCGTCCGCGTCGGGCGGGGCGAGGCGGCATTCGAGGAGTCCACGTCGCCCGGTGGTCCGGGTCGTGCGCCGCCTGGCGGACGGGAGGGTCCCGGCGGGCTCGCGTCCCACGGCTCGTCGTCGTCCCCGTCCTGATCGTCCCATCGCACGTCTGGCACGGCCTCGGTGCCGAAAAGGACCGTGCAGATGTCGTGGTAGAGCCGGTCGGCGTGGGGTAGGTAGTTCAGGTGGGATAGCGACTGCTCCTGGCCGGCGGACTCGAGGCGGAAGGCGCCGTAGCCGAGGACTCGGCCGACGACGGAGCGGTCGAAGGTGAGGTCGGTGACCTTGAGCAGCGGCATCATCGACACGCGGCGGCGGATGAAGCCCTCGAACAGCAGGAACCGTTTGTCGGTGGCGACGAACCAGTCGTGGCGCCAGTTGAAGATCCGCCAGCCGAACCAGGCCAGCACCGCCAAGAAGACGTACCAGGCGCCGTTGCTGGCCACCCGCCCTCCGTCTGACGGTGGCGCCGTGACATCGATCCAGAGCGCAAACGTCAGGGCAGCGATCAGACCAAGAATGGGCACGATCTGCGACACCCAGTGCTGGCGCACGGGAGGGTGCACGAGGCGTTCGCCCCGGATGAGGTAGCGGGCGAGGTCTCGGTCGATGCGTTGCCGCAGCACGGACCGGGCCATGCGTTTACCGGCTGATCAGGGCGTCGAAGAACCGGAAGACGTTGTTGACGCCGTTGACGATGATGTCCCACGCGTTGCCGAACATGGCAGCAGCCGACGTCGGTGAGGTGAAGATCGCGTAGAGGACGAAGATGAGCAGCAGCCACATCAGGGTCTTCTTCAGGGGTGGCGCGGTCATCGGAACTCCTGGTCTGGTGGTCGGCGGGTGCACACCGCCGTTCCCATTGTGGCCCATGTGTCAGATGTGACGGTTGAGGCCAGGCCGATGGGTGTTGGCGTGTCGGCCGCTCTGGCTGCCAGTGTGGCCGTCGAGGGCTGCGCTGTCGATCCTGAATGCCGTGTCGCAGCGGACCGCGTCAGACCGGGCGCGTCAGACCGAGCGCGTCAGACCAGGCCGTAGAGCCGGTCGCCGGCGTCCCCCAGGCCGGGCACGATGTAGCCGCGCTCGTTGAGGCGCTCATCAATATTGCCCGTCACCAGGGTGATCGGGGGTTCGAGATCCGCCAGGGCCTGCTGGAGATGGGCGATGCCCTCGGGGGCGCTGATGAGAGTGACGGCGGTGATGTCGTCCGCACCGCGCTCGGCGAGGTAACGGATCGCGTCGGCCATCGAGCCGCCGGTGGCGAGCATGGGATCCAGGACGTAGACCTGCCGTCCGGATAGGTCGTCGGGGAGCCGGTTGGCGTAGGTGGTGACCTCGAGGGTCTCCTCGTCACGCTGCATGCCCAGGAAGCCGACCTCGGCACTGGGCAACAGGCGCACCATGCCCTCGAGCATGCCGAGCCCGGCCCGCAGGATGGGCACGACCAGAGGCTTGGGGTTGGACAGCTTGATGCCCACCGTCGGCGAGACCGGCGTCTCGATGGAGAACGGCTCGACGCGCACCTCACGGGTTGCCTCATAGGCCAGGAGCGTCATGAGCTCCTCGGCGAGACGTCGAAACGTGGGGGAGTCGGTCCGCTTATCGCGCAAGTAGGTCAGCTTGTGGGCGATGAGCGGGTGGTCGGCGACGAGGACGCGCATGGGCGAAACTTACCGCGTGGGTGCGTCATTGAAGCCGGTTGATCCGGCGTATGCCGGGTGGATGCGGACCGCGCTGGAGCTGGCAGACGTGGCGGCACGGCATTCAGATGTCCCGGTCGGTGCGCTGATCGTCGATCGGAGCGGTGAGATCGTCGGGTCCGGACTCAATCGTCGCGAGCTTGACAGGGATGTGCTCGCGCACGCGGAGGTGGTGGCGCTGCGAGCGGCCTCGTCCGCGACAGGGTCATGGCGGCTGGACGGGTGCACGCTGGTCGCGACCCTCGAGCCCTGCCCCATGTGCTGCTGGGCTGCGCAGCAGGCGCGCGTGGATCGCGTGGTGTTCGGGGCGTGGGACGACAAGGCCGGCGCCTGCGGATCGGTGTGGGACTTGGCCCGCGATCGCAAGGCGTTGCATCGGGTCGAGGTCGTGGGCGGGGTTCTGGCGGATGAGTGTGCGGCGGTGTTGGCCGCGTTCTTTCAGTCCCGCCGCTGACCCTGCGCCCCCGCGCGGATTTTCGGTTGGGGGCGGATCCAACGCCCGGTCGTGCATTCCGTTCGCTGACCTCGTGCGAGGCACTCGGCGCAGTCGTCGAATCCGGGCTCGCGGCTTTCCCCGATTGCGTCCTCCGAGGCAGCTCCAGCACCTAGGTTGGGAACTACTGGCGAGGGCAAGGGGAGGATGGGTCGCGACCGATGGGCTTTCTTGATCGGATCTTCAAAGGTGGCTCTAGCGTGACATCGAGCGGGCCACACAGAGCACCTAATGCTCTGAGCGACGATCTCTACAGCTTTGGGTTGTTCGAGATCAACCCGCTAGAGGCCTCACCCGCCCTAGCCGCACGGGCGGGACAGTTGGAGCCTCAGTACTACGGCGAAGCCATCGCAGATCCGGCAGCCTTCACCGCTGCGGTGAGCCATGCAGCGAGAGCCCGTGGCAGCTGGGCGACCTATGGCGGCATGCGCTTAGTCAATTCGCTCCTTGGCTCGGACGCCCCGGGCAGTTTCGAGGTGTTCGAGATGGCTTTCGCCTTTCTCCGGTCGCGAAACATCAACTACTTCTACCTCTCCCGCAGGGAGATCGACTGGTGGGTCACGAACCACAGGGGCGAGGACTACTTGACGACTCGCCCATTACCCCCCGGCCCGATAGCGATCACTCCGCTCTCCGATGGTGAACGTCGACGTCTTGTGAACCTGGGTCCGCACGGCAACAACAACGAGATCTATGCCCTGGCTCGCGACGGGGCCTTCCACGCCGTCGTTCTCCGTCCCGGTGAGTCCTGGCAAGAATCGAGCGTTACCGAATCACGAGATGCGCTTTGGCAGCTCTACGAGCGGCTCGGCGAGGTTGTGAAGTACCCACGCCCGGGCATCGATCCAGAGTTTGCGAACTTCTGCCCACTTCACCCTCCGGACTTCTCGCCCTGACCTCGCAAGGATCGCATCTGCGCTCTTCAACGCAGGGAACGGGGGCGGTGGGACCCGTCCTTCCTCGCTGGCGCTCGGTCGTCCTCCCAAATCCCGCGACGTTCGATAAACGAAGCAGGACCCCGACGAACAACGTGTCGGGGTCCTGCTTCGTTTGGCGGTGGCGGTGGGACGCCGAGGTCGCTGCCCGGGCTCGTTCCTCGCCCGACCCGCTCCCTCTCCCGGCATCCCCACGCCACCGCCGACGAGGTTACTAGAGGGGGCGCCGCCGCCCGAAATCGAGCGGGCGGCATTCCACAGCCGTACCGGACTTCACACTCCGGAAGCTGTCAGCAAAGCCGGGCACACTGGGGTGCGCCATGGATGCCTTCCTCGCCCAGATCCTCGACCAGCCCAGCTGGCTGATCTATCTCGTGGTGTTCGGGGCCGTCTTCGTCGAGGACGCCCTCTTCGTCGGCTTCGTCGTCCCCGCTGAGACCCTCGCCATCCTCGGCGGGGTCTCCGCCAGCCTCGGCCACACGAGCCTCGCCCTCATGATTGGCGGCGTCGTCCTCATGGCGATCATCGGCGACAGCGTCGGCTACGAGGTCGGGCACCACTTCGGCGACCGGATCTTCGGGATGCGCCTGCTGCGCTCACGCCAGGCCCAACTGGATCGCGCCCGCGCCTTCCTGCGCCAGCGCGGCGGGACCGCCGTCTTCCTTGGTCGGTGGACGGCCTTCTTCCGAGCCGTCATGCCCGCCCTGGCCGGTGCCTCCAAGATGCCCTACCGGACATTCCTGCCCTGGAACGCTATCGGAGGGATCACCTGGGGCGTCCTCGTCGTCAGCGCGGGGTACCTCGCCGGCCGCAGCTACCGCCAGGTCGCCACCTGGCTCGGGGAGGGAGCCGCGGCGGTCGTCGCCCTCGCCGTCATCGCCGCGCTCATCGCTTGGCACCTGCGGCGTCGTCGAGAGCGGCGAGTGGGCCCGGCGCAGCAGACCATCCCGAATGCCGCCGTCGCCGACGGATCGTCCGACGGGTAGCCCAGCCGTGGTCCGGGACGTCGACCCTCAGACCCAGAATGCCGGGGTCGCAGCCAAGCGGGTGATCGCGTCCTGAGCCTCGCCGAGCAGTGCGTCCTCGCTGATGGACGGCGCCTGGGCACCCACGGTCGCGAGCAGCCCACCGGCCGTCGCATGGTCATTGAGCTGGCCGAGGGAGTCGGTGACCTGCTCGACCAGATAGGCGTAGGCAAACCCGCCGGTGAGGACGGTCCCGCTTGGCTTGTCGACAACGAGGCCGGAGTCGGCATACACACTGGCGAAGAACTCGCTGCCATAGCGCAGCTTCTTGGCCTCGATCCGCACCTCGTGCCGCGCGTGAGAAGTCAGGGCTCGCAGATCGGCGCCGCCCTTGACGACCCGCCGGCGCCGCTTGGTGAGCGCGGCATCAGCGAGCACGTCCGGGGCCGGGTCGGCGGCCAACCCCCAGGGCGCGGCTTCCACGAACGCATCGAGGTCCGCCCGCACCTGCCCCCACTCCGGCGAGCGCAGGATGGCGATGACCTCGTCGTAGGCCGCCTCTCGCTCGGTACGCAGACCATCGAGCTGGGCCGAGTCCAGATCGGCGGCGAGCGGCCCGGAGAGGAGCACGTCGAGGTCGCGCGCCCGCCCGAAGGGCAAGGCAGCCGCGCGCAGACCATGAGCCACGATCTCCGCGGCCGGGACTGCGCTCAGGACCGGCCGGAACAGCGAGAAGGCCGACCGTAGCCTGCGGATCCCCACGCGCATCTGATGCAGATTCTCAGGGGTGCGCCCCGCGAGGACCGCGGCCTCATTGACCTGCCAGTGCTCCGTGCACTCTTGCACAATCCGCACGAACGCCTCCGAGGCGCCGTCGCAGCCGGTGAGGTCCACCGCCTGCGCCCGCCGCGGCGCGGTGGTGATCTCAGCGCTCATGAGGCCGACGCGGAGGCCGAAGGCGATGGGGACGCGGGTGGACAGACAGGCAAACCAGGGGAGGGCACGGCACCCAGCGTATTGAACGTCTGCCCCAGGACCAGATCGACCGTCGAGTCCTCGCGGGTGTCCTCCACCGGGATGGCACCGGCGCCGATGATCGCCAGCACCAGTGCGCCAGCCTGCTTGCCCTGGGGGCCATAGCGGACCTCGGCCGGGCCCTCGATGGTCTTGCCCAGCGGGTCGTTGGCGACAGCGCCCGCGATGAAGCCCAGCGTCACCGCCTCTTCGGAGGTCAAGGCTGCCAGTCCCGAGCGCCCGGTCGCGTTGTACACGTTGAGCGTGACGTCGGCCGGCCGGACCGCGCCGGTGTCCGCGGGCACACAGGCCGTCGGGGACGGTGTCGCGGTCGGCTGATCGGTGCGGATGTAGGAGTACGCATACCAAAAGCCGAGGAAGAGAACGAGCAGGACAACGAGGAAGGTGATGAGGCTCCGGCGCCGTCGGCTGCGCACCCGATCCCGCTCGGCAGTCTCCTCGGCCTGCGCTTGGAGCTCGGCGTCCTCGATCTCCTGGGCCTCCCAGGACTCCTGTTCCCGCGCCTCCCGATAGGCCCGCGCCCAGGCATCGGGATCTGTATCGGACCGGGCGTCTTCCCAGCCGTCCCCGCGCCAGCCACTCACTGGTCCCTCCCCCCGGTCATGACAGGACGAGCACCCTGGCGTGCAAGGTCGGGCGCTGGTGCAGGGCAGCGCGCAGGGCCCGGTGCAGACCGTCCTCGAGATAGAGCACTCCGCGCCACTCGACGACGTGGGCGAACAGGTCGCCATAGAAGGTCGAGTCCTCGGCGAGCAATTGCTGCAAGTCCAGCTCGCGCTTGGTGGTCACCAGATCATCGAGTCGGACCAGGCGCGGCGGCACGTTGGACCACTGACGGTGGGTATACCCATGGTCAGGGTAGGGCCGCGAGTCGCCGACCGCCTTGAAGATCACACGCCCCACTCTAGGCACTGGGTCGGACAGCAGGCTGCAGACGCGAGCAGTGTTGCTGGGCCGTGATCTGGACCGGGTTCTGCGGCGCGCCCAATGGGTTCATCACGACGGACCTCGAATGCCGTGTGCCTGCCGCTTCGCACCGGCCGGGTTTGGCGGCCTCAACGAGTCCGCGGCAGCACGCCCTCACCAATGTCGCGACCGGTCACTACATTTGGGCCCGTGAGTGACACAGCCCCGCCGCCGATCGACCCGCCTGCCCCACCGACGGCCTTCGTGCCGGTGACCCCCGCGGAGCCGGTGCCCGCCCAGGTCGAGCAGATCGCCGCCGGCTACGCGTTCGACGCCCCGGCATTGGAGTTCGGCGCTGCAGTCGTCGACGGCACGGCATACCCGCAGGCCAAGGTCCGGATTCCGTTGTCGGTCATGAACCGGCACGGTCTCGTCGCCGGCGCGACTGGCACCGGCAAGACCAAGACGCTGCAGCTGATGGCCGAGCAGCTCGTGGGCCAGGGCGTGCCGGTCTTCCTCGCCGACGTCAAGGGCGACCTGTCGGGCTTGGCCTCACCCGGCGTCTCCAACGACAAGATCCAGGACCGGGCGACCGCCATCGGCGAGACCTGGACGCCCACGGCATTCGGCTGCGAGTTCTATTCACTCGGCGGACAGGGCAAGGGCGTGCCGATCCGCGCCTCGGTGTCCTCGTTCGGTCCCGTTCTGTTGTCCAAGGTGTTGGGGCTCAACGCCACCCAAGAGTCCAGCCTCGGCCTGGTCTTCCACTACGCCGACTCCAAGCAGCTGTGGCTCGATGACCTCAAGGACCTGCGCGCGGTCGTCCAGTTCCTCACCAGCGAGGCGGGCAAGGCCGATCTGAAGTCCTTGGGTGGGCTGTCGTCGGCGACCGCTGGGGTGATCCTGCGTGAGCTCATCACGTTCGCGGATCAGGGCGCCGATGCCTTCTTCGGGCTGCCCGAGTTCGACTCCCGTGATTTGCTGCGCACGACCGAGGACGGCCAGGGGGTGTTGTCGGTGCTGGAGCTCCCCGCCGTCCAGGACCGCCCCCAGCTGTTCTCGACCTTCCTCATGTGGCTGCTGGCGGACCTCTTCGCTGACCTGCCCGAGGTCGGCGACCTCGACAAGCCCAAACTCGTCTTCTTCTTCGACGAGGCACACCTGCTCTTCAACGACGCGAGCAAGGACTTCCTCGACGCGATCCAGCAGACCGTGCGGCTCATCCGGTCCAAGGGCATCGGCATCTTCTTTGTGACCCAATCGCCCAAGGACGTGCCCTCCGATGTGCTGGGCCAGCTCGGTAACCGCGTCCAGCACGCCCTGCGCGCCTTCACCCCCGAGGATGCCAAGGCGCTCAAGGCTGCGGTGCGCACCTATCCGACGTCGGACTACGACCTCGAGGAGCTGCTCACCTCCCTGGGGATCGGCGAGGCAGTCATCACGGTGCTCTCTGAGCGAGGAGCGCCGACGCCGGTGGCCTGGACGCGGATGCGCGCGCCCGAGTCGCTCATGGGTCCGTCTCCCGACGCGCTGCTCGACCACATCGTCGCCTCCTCGCCGCTGCTCGCCCAGTACGGCACCGCGATCGAGCGCGTCTCGGCCGCGGAGGCCTTGGACCAGGCCCGGGCGGCCGCAGCCGAGCTGGCTGCCGAGGAGGCTGCCAAGGAGCAGGCGGCCAAGGACCAAGCCACGCGTGATACGAGCGCTGGCAAGGAGGCTCGGACCCCGAGCCGCACGACCCAGCGGGCCCCCAAGGAGGACCCTGGCCTGGTCGAGCAGGTCGTCAAGAGCAGCGCCTTCCGCTCGATGCTGCGCTCGGCTGGCACGGTCATCGGCCGAGAGATCACCCGGTCGATCTTCGGCACGTCCCGCCGGCGCTGAGTCGCCGCCGCGGGACAGCCCGGTGACCCTGAGGATCGCCCCGGTCGGCGACGACGAGTGGCCCGTCGTCGGTTGGTTGTGGCAGGCGTTCCAGCAGGACCTCGCACCGGTGCTCGGCGCCTTGCCGTATGCCGATGGCCGCCATCAGTGGGGACGCCTGCTGCACGTCCCGTCCCGCAACACCGCGGGGTACCTCGCCTGGCGCGCGCATCCCAACACCGGTGAGCGGGCACCTGTCGCGTTCTCGGTCGCCACCGGCCTGGACCTGCCTCGGCGCACCCTCACGGCATTCTGGGTCGCTCCGGCAGCGCGGGGCGACCGGATCGGACTCACTCTGGCCCGACACACCATCGCCACGCACCCGGGCCGTGGTCAATACCGTTCCAGGAGAACAACATTGTAGCCGCGGCATTCTGGCGACGGGTCGCCGACGAGGCGTTTGGTGTCGGCCGATGGGACGAGACGGCCCGTGCCGTGCCCCACAGGCCGGAGGCGCCACCCGACCACTGGATCGAGAATCGGTGACGGTCGGTGGCGCTCAGGTGTGCTGGACTTCGCTTCAGAGGGTCAACAGGACCAGGGCATAGGCACACTCGAGGTCCGGATCCGTGACCGAATGCCGTGCGCTCCCGCCACCCGTGTACTGGACCTCCCAGCCGTCGACGCGACGGTGGATGCTCTCGAGGCGATCACCGAGCAGGCTGCGGAGCTGGTCTTCGCGGGGCAGCCAGAGGGCCTGGTCCAAGCCGACCGAGTCCAGTGCCCACTCCGTCGTGCCGTTGAAGCCCAGGACGGTCTGGTCGGCAAAATGCTGCGGCTCGACCGTGAGATCGCTGATCCAGAACACATCCGACGTAAGCAACTCAGCGTCGATGACGAAGCGATCCCCAGCCTGCGGCTCCCAGAGGACACCGGCCTCATGAGCCAGGCGGCGGGCGAGCTCAACGGTGATCATCGCCCCATCCTGGTGGTCCTGGCGATGAATCCCCAAAGTCCTCCCATGACCGGTCACCGTGCCCGGTCACGCGGCGCCAGGGCGCGACCGCGATGGCTTAGGGTCCCGGCCATGGGTGACGTCGCTGCTGATGCCCTCTATGAGGCGGTCTTCGAACCGAACTGGGGGCCAACCGGGCCGCTTGGCCACCTCGTCGTCCGGCGCCTAGACGACCGGGTCGAGGTGGCCCGGGTACCGGCCGATGACGAGGACGCCGCCCGGGATCTGCTGGCGCGCGCCGAGACCGACCTGCGCGGTGCGGCGACGGCATTCGAGGCGACCTGGGGGATCGGCCCGCAGGATGCGGCGGACCCCGGGCCGGACGTGGGGCCGACCGAGGCCGGCCGCCGCCTGGTGCCCGACCTGCGGGACGCTCACCAGCCGGGCGAGGGGGACGCCGACGACCCGGACGACTGTGAACAGGTCCTCGGTCACGACCCGCGGGTACGCGTGCTCCCCGACCCGGCCGAGGTGTTCAGCGCGGACCAGCCCTGGTTGGCTCGGCTCCTGCACCCGGTGGTGTCCGTCGATCTCGGCGCCATCGACCCCGCCTGGTCCGGCTGGGCCCATCTGCTCAGCCCGGTCGAGCCCATCGAGGGGCTCCTCGGTGAGACCACGGCGAGGCACCACGGGGAGCACGAGCGGGAGAACTGGATCGCGTTCCATCTGCAGGACGACGGGCGCTACCGCTTCCTCGGCGATCGACGCTACTTCGCGATCGAGAAGCTCGAGGCATCGGATGCGCCTGGGGCCGATCTGGCGGGTTACCGCGCGCTCTATGCCGAAGCGGAGGCGGAGTATGTCGGCACCCGTGCGCGGTATGCCCGCCACGGCATTCTCGGGTGGGGGGATCCGAGCGACCGGACTCGGCTGCGCGCCGACTGGGGGAGCGACCTGCCGCTGCTGGACCAACTGGGCGGCCAGCCCGGGTACGGCAACTGGACCGGCGACCCGCCGCCGGCGGCATTCGCCCTCGACGAGTCCGACGACACCAGCCCGGTCCTCCGGCTGGCCGACGGGCGACCCTTCACGTTCATCGCGGCGACGTCCGGGTATCCGTGGCGCGATCAGGGTGCCGACGCGATCCTGCTCTTCTTCGAACCCGAGACCCGGACCGCGGTGCTCACGTTCGACTGGACCTGATCGGCCAACCGCTGGTGTCCGCTATGCGTGCAGCATTCCCCCGGGTCCGGCGTCGATAGCCAGCATTGAGCCGACCATGGAGGTGATCCGGCCGTCGAGCAGGAACTCGGCGCACAGCGCGATCTCGCTGTCCCTGACGGGTTGCCCGGTCAGGGAAGCGGCGATCACGGCATCGCGCTGCTTGCTGGCCTTCCCGTCATGCATGGTGTTCTCCATCATCCCGGGCGCAATCGCGTTGATCAGCACACCGCTACCCGCGTAGTCGACGGCCGCCTGGCGGGTCATGTGCAGCACGGCGGCCTTGGAGGTGCAGTACACGCTCGAGCCCGGAGAGGCGAGGTGGCCCGCTACCGACGCGGTGTTGATGATGCGACCCCCGTCCGGCCCGAACCGGGGGATGGTGGTGCTCATGCCGAGCCGTACGCCCTTGACGTTGACGTCCATCACCGCTTGCCACTCGTCATCGTCGAGATCGACGACGGTGTCGACGCCCTGGGCCTGCCGGCCAGCATTGTTGATGAGGGCATCGATGCGGCCATGCTCCTCGATCACGGCGTCGAGCATGCGGTCCCAGCCGGCCCGATCGCGCACATCGAAGTTGTGGGGATCGGGCTCGCCGCGGTCGCACCGCACGACAGTGGCCCCGAGCTTTGTGAGATGGGCGACCAAGACCTTGCCAATCCCCCCATCTGCCCCGGTGATGACGACGACGGCATTCTCGCGAAAAAGCGCCATGAAGATTCCTTCCCCACTGACCGTCGCAGGCCCTCCGCTGGCGGCATTCGCCACGCTATCCCTCACTGCGCTTGCCGTCGACTGGTCGGCGCATTCCTTTCGTGGCGCCGATGGCAGCGGGATGTCGGTTCGAGTTTGTAAGGTGCGGTGGGTGGATCTCTGGGATGTGGACGCACTCGACCTGACCGCCTATCTGCGGCGGATCGGTGTGAGCGAGCGGACACCCAGCCGCGCGGCCCTCGATGAGCTCCTCGTGGCGCACGCGGCGACCTTCACGTTCGACAACATCGATGTCCTGCTGGGTCAGCACCCCGGAGTGGATCTCGTTGCGGTGCAGGAGAAGTTCATCGGCCGTGGGCGTGGCGGCTACTGCTTCGAGCACGCCACGCTCGTGGGGGCGGCATTGGAGCGCCTCGGGTATGTCGTGGACCGTCGGTTGGGCCGGGTGGGTGACACGTGGACCGTGGCGCGGACCCATCTCGACCTCGTCGTCACCCTGCCCGATGGGGAGGTCGTGCTCGCCGATCCGGGGATCGGCCGCCCACCACTCGGGGCAATCACGCTGCAGGACAACGCTGAGCTGCGCGTCGAGGGCTGGGTTCACCGGCTGCGCCGACAAGTCGATCCCGAGCCGGGGTGGCTCCTCGAACGCGAGCTCCACGACCAGTGGGAGGAGATGCACACGACCGACGAGGGCTTCGTGCGCCCGGTCGATGTGCGGCTCGGGCATCACTACACCGCGACCCACCCCCAGTCGCACTTCGTCACCACATTGACCGTCACTCGGCACGTCGACGGCGCCCACCGTGCGGTCACCGTTGCTGAGCGAGTCGGCGCTCTCACCGAGCGCCGACCGGGCCACCCGACGCAATGGCGCGAGCTGACGCCTGACGAGGTGGTCGCGGCGGCAGCCGATCTCACCACCGGGCTCACCGAGAGCGAGCTCGACCGGCTGCGCGTGGCGGTGAGGGCGATGCTCAGCCCAGCAGTGCCGCCGCCAGGACAATGACCGGGACCGAGCCAATCGTCGTGACCAGGATCGTGTCGCGGGTCAGACTCACCGCCCGGTCGTACTGCAGGGCGAAGATGAAGATGTTCTGCGCCGTCGGCAGAGCGGCGATGACCACCACGGCGAACAGGTCGGGCCCGGTGAGGCCGAGAGCGAGGCCTGCCGCCCAGGCCACCGCGGGCTGGGCGAGCAGCTTGAGAGCAGAGGTATAGATCAGCTCGGAGCGCTGCTCACCCCCGGCCAGCCCGGGGCCGAGCCGCAACGAGATGCCATACGCGATCAGCATCGCGGGGATAGCCAGCCCACCGAGCAAACGCGCGGGAGCATCGAGGAAGACAGGTAACTGCGTCCCGGTGAGCGAGAGGGCGACCCCGATGGCGGTGCCGAGGGTAATGGGATTGGTCAGGGCATCGAGCAGGATCCGGCCTGGTCGAGCCGGCCCCGTGGCGGCGTCGTGGTCGAGCAGCATGAGGGCAATCGGCTGCATGACGAGCACCTGGATTAACAGCACGGGCGCCACCAGCGCGGGGTCACCCAGGACGAAGGCCGCGATCGGGATGCCGAGGTTGGCGCTATTGACGTAGCTGGCGTCCTGCGCTCCCATGACCACGTGTCCCAGGCGGCGCCGCCAGATCAGCCGGGCCGGCACGGCATACGCGAGCGCGACGACCGCAATGGCACTGGCCGTGACGACCGTGGACCGGCTCGCCATGGCCGAGGCGTCCGCATCGGCCAGCATCGTGATGAGCAATGCCGGGAGGCCAACCGTGAACGCGAGTCGCGCCAAGAGCTGTTGGGCGCTCAGATCAACGATGCCTCGATGGGCGAGCCAGGCGCCGGTGCCGATGACGATGCCGATCGTCGCGAACCCCTGCAGCACCCCGAGCACGCTTCATGCTCGCCGACCTGTCGGCTCACGCCGTGGTGGCGCGCCCGACGAATGCCGCCCGATCCCCGGGTCGGGGCGGGCGGCATTCGGGGAGGTCTGGGTCAGGAACCTGGGCGCAGGACGGGTCCAAGGGCATCGAGGACCGAGGCGTCCTCGATGGTGCCCGGGATCGTGGGAACCTTGCCGTCGGCGATTTCGCGCATGGTCTTGCGCAGGATCTTGCCCGAACGCGTCTTGGGCAGTCCGGACACGATGTCGACCTGACGCAGCGAGGCGACGGCTCCGACTTCATCGCGGACCCGCTGCACGAGCTCCTTGGTGATCCGGTCACCCTGGGTGTCGGCATCGATCCCGGCTTTGAGGACGACGAGGCCGCGCGGCACCTGTCCCTTGAAGTCGTCCGCGACGCCGATGACGGCGCACTCGGCCACGTCGGGGTGGCCCGCGAGGGCTGCCTCGATGGAACCGGTGGAGAGGCGGTGTCCCGCAACGTTGAGCACATCATCGGTGCGGCCCATCACGTAGATGTAGCCGTCCTCGTCGATGAGGCCGCCGTCGCCGGTCAGGTAATAGCCCTCGTAGACCGACAGGTATCCCGAGACATAGCGCTCGTCGTCCTGCCACAGCGTGGGCAGGGTCCCGGGAGGGAGGGGCAGCTTGATCGCAATCGCTCCCTCGTTGCCGCGATCGCATTGGTTGCCGGTCTCGTCGAGGATCTGGACGTCGTAGCCGGGCACCGCCACGGACGGCGAGCCGGCCTTGATCGGCATGGGGTCCAGCCCGCGCAGGTTGGCGGCGATGGGCCATCCCGTCTCGGTCTGCCACCAGTTGTCGATGACGGGGACACCCAGGGCCGCACTGGCCCACTCGTAGGTGTCGGGGTCGAGGCGCTCGCCGGCGAGGAAGACGTTCTTGAGCGTCGACAGGTCGTGCTCGGCGATGAAGGCGCCACCGGCGTCCTCCTTTTTGATCGCCCGGTAGGCGGTGGGGGCGGTGAACATCGCCTTAGCGCCGTACTCGGAGATGATCCGCCAGAATGCGCTCGCGTCGGGGGTGCCGACCGGTTTGCCCTCGTAGAGAACGGTTGTGGCACCGGTGAGCAGCGGGGCATAGACGATGTAGGAGTGGCCGACCACCCAGCCGACATCGCTGGCCGTGAACCAGACATCCCCGGGTTGGATGTCGTAGATGTTGCTCATCGACCACCGCAGGGCGACCGCGTGGCCTCCGTTGTCGCGCACGATGCCCTTGGGGCGCCCCGTCGTGCCCGAGGTGTAGAGGATATAGAGGGGGTCGGTCGCGGCGACCTCGACGCAGTCCGCCGGCTCGGCGCCGGCGGTCGCCTCCTCCCAGGTCATCTCCTCCCAGTCGGTGTCCCGGGTCCCGACCTCGGCTTCGAGCTGGGGGCGCTGCAGGACGATGACCGACTCGGGCTTGTGCGTGCTGCGGTCCAAGGCCCCATCGAGCATCGGCTTGTACGGGACGACCCGGCTGGGCTCGATGCCGCAGCTCGCGGACAGAATGACCTTGGGCTTGGCGTCCTCGATCCGGGCGGCCAGCTCGGCCGGCGCGAACCCGCCGAAGACCACCGAGTGGATGGCCCCCAGCCGCGCGCACGCGAGCATCGCGAAGACGGCCTCGGGCACCATCGGCATGTAGACGATGACCCGGTCGCCCTTCTCGACACCGAGCGCGAACAACGCTCCCGCGAGGCGGGAGACCTCATCGAGCAACTCGGCATACGTATAGAAGGCCTTGGTGCCGGTGACGGGGGAGTCGTAATAGAGCGCCGTCTGGTTGCCCCGCCCGTCGTGGACATGGCGGTCGACGGCGTTGAAGCAGGTGTTGAGGCTGCCGCCGACGAACCATCGATAGAACGGAGGGTTGCTGTCGTCGAGCACGGTCGTCGGGGGAGTGATCCACTCGATCGCCTTTGCGGCCTCCCCCCAGAAGGCGTTTGGGTCGCTGATGGACTGGGCGTAGGCCGCTGCGTAGGCACCATTGCTCATGAGGCCATCGTGGCGGGAGCGGGTCGCTGCGGCCAGTCCTCCCGGTGTGATCTGGGTCAGCGGTCCGAATGCCGCGACGAGCGGCCAGAACTGTCGGCGACGGCCCGGACCGTGAGATCGGCGACGATGCGGCTGCAGGGTCGGTCCACATCGTCTCCGGCGACCTCCCCGGTCCACCACCGAAAGTGCAGATCCTCGCCCTCCACTTCGACGACGGCCAGGCTGTTGTCGAACCAGGGACCCCGCGTCACGGACCAGGGGTAGCGCACGGTCTCCACATGCCGGGATCGGTGTGACAAGAGCCGCATCGGACGATCCACGCCTCGGGCGAAGAGCGACATGGCCACTCGGATGGCGCGCGGCATGGGGTTGCGGATGGGGGAGCAGACCGCTTGCACGATGCGTGAGTGGGCGCCGTACTGCGTGGGTTCGTCGACCTCGGCAAGGTAGGAGTGATGCACGTCGCCGGAGAGGAAGGCGATGATTGTCGGTGGCGTCCCACGCTCCCCACGGGCCAGGGCCATGACCGAGTCCATTACCTCGGTGAAGGCATCGGAGAACGCAGCCCAATGCTCGAGGTCGAGCGTCTGGCGGAGCGCTTCGGCCGCCCGGCTCGCAATCCGGCCATAGGCGCCTTGGGCTGCGGCCTCGTCTATCGCCTCCAGGTCGTGCAGGCCCGGAGGGAGGAGGACTGGCAGGCTCGTCCCGATGAAGAGGTGGCGGCATTCTCCTGTCAGTTGGTCGTGCAACCAGGCCATCTCGGCGTCGTCGAGCATGGAGCGCTTGTCTGGGTGCAACTCGCGGGCCGCGCGGCTATCGATGACGAGCAATCGGCTCTCGCCGAGGTCGCGCGTGTAGGACCAGCGGTAGCTGTCCGGGTGGGCGTTGGCGCGAGCGGCGAACTCATCGAGGGCCGACGTGAGGTCCAACTCCCCGGCATTCTCGGCATTCCCGGCGTTCGTCACGGCGTGGTGAGCGGCGATGCGCTGCCAGATCTCGTCGGTGGCCAGCTCGTCGGGAGCGAGGTTGCCGACGTGTTGATAGACCCAATAGGACGCCAACCCGGTGCGGATCCGCTCGTCCCACCAGGAGGTCTGCTCCATCTGTTGGCGCCAGTCCCACGAGGTGTTCCAGTCGTCGCGGACGTCGTGGTCGTCAAAGATCATCGTCGAGGGGATCGTCGACAGGGCCCAGCGGATGATCGGGTCGCCCCAGGCCCTCTGATAGAGCTGGTCGTACTCGACGTAGTCCTTGACCTCTTGGCCCGGGGGCTGCGTGACGTCGCGGCGCCCCCGCATGAACTCGACCATCTCCGGTGGCATCTGCTCGTCGGCGTAGACCTGGTCGCCGAGGAAGACGAGCAGGTCCGGCCATCCACTGCGATCGTCCTGCGCCATGCCCGCGGCGTAGGCGCGCAGGGCGTCGACGCCGTGGCGCTTGTTGCCCTCGCGGTCGTGGGTGGACGAGGTGCGGCAGGAGCCGAAGGCAAGACGCGTCGGCTTGGCCCGGTCCAGCGTGGCGATCCGGCTCGGCGGGAGGTTCGAGTCCGCGGGTGGCCACACCCGTTGTGCGTCGATGTCGACGGTGTAGTCGGTGACGCTGCCGGGCTCGAGGCCCTCGATGAGGACCAGGGCGTAGTGGAACCCGAATGCCGTGAAGGTCTTTGTGCTGGCGTGTCTTGCGCCAGCGGTGACCGTCACGGTGGCTGCGTGGGAGGTCTGCACCCAGAGGGTCGCGTGGGTTTCGCCGACATGGCGCAGCAGCGGTCCCAGACGCAGTGGTGACTCGGCAGCCTCGGTCATCCCGTCAACCTATGCCCGCGGTGGGCGGAGTTGGCTCGTGCGGTGCAGACGCGGCCAGAGGCATGTCGGACACTGCCTGCATCCCGCACCTGCGCCAACAGGGAAAGCCCAGCCGAGACGGCTGGGCTTTCCCTGTTGGCGGAGGATGCGGGATTTGAACCCGCGAGGGTTTTACCCCAACACGATTTCCAATCGTGCGCACTAGGCCACTATGCGAATCCTCCGCCGAGGAGGCTACCGGAGCACGGGCTTAGCCCGAAATCCGCGGCCACGTCCAGCGATCAGCCAGTGCCCGCTGCCCGCCTGTTCCCTGCTGCGACCAGTCCGCGAGCCTCTGGCACGGCAAACGACCCTGCCAGCCCGACCGCTGAGCACGATTGGCCCAACCAGACTGACGATTGCCGTGCCAGCCGCGCCTGAGTCCCCGGGGGTGGTGGGGTTTCAGGGGTAGCGGAGTGGCTCTGAGGTAGGTGGGGTCATCGGCGAGATTCTTGGTGTGTACGGCCAAGCACGCACCGAAGGAGATCTCACCGATGACCTTGTCCCAGTCTGCCCTGTCCGAGTTGCTCGAGGTGTTCCGCGCCGGGGAGGGCGTGGACCTGATCCGTGAGTCGGTACGGGTCGCGTTACAGGACCTGATCGAGCTCGAGGCCGAGCAGGTGATCGGCGCGGCCCGCTATGAGCGGACCGAGTCGCGCCGCAACGAACGCAACGGCACCCGGGCGCGGGTGTTGACCACCAAGGCCGGCGATGTCCGGTTGGCGATCCCGAAGCTGCGCAAGGGCTCGTTCTTCCCCGAGATCCTCGAGCCGCGGCGGCGGATCGACCAGGCGTTGCACGCGGTCGTGATGGAGGCCTACGTCCACGGCGTCTCAACCCGCGCGGTCGACGACCTCGTCGCGGCGCTCGGCGGGTCCGGGATGTCGAAGTCCGAGGTCTCCCGGATCTGCGCAGGCCTCGATGAGTCCGTGGGTGCGTTCCGCACCCGCACTCTGGGGCGCGCGAGGTTCCCGTACGTCTTCCTCGACGCGACCTACCTGCACGTGCGGGAGACCTCCCGCGGGCAGGTGGTCTCCAAGGCCGTCGTGGTCGCCACCGGCGTCACCGAGCACGGCACCCGCGAGATCCTGGGCCTGGACATCGGCGACAGCGAGGATGAGACGTTCTGGCGGAAGTTCCTCACCGACCTCAAAGAGCGCGGCCTCTCGGGGGTCCAGCTGGTCATCTCCGACCAGCACGCCGGACTGGTCAAAGCCCTCACCCGATGCTTCGCCGGGGCCGCGCACCAACGCTGCCGGGTCCACTTCGCCCGCAACCTGCTCTCCCTGGTCACCAAGACCCACAAGGACATGGTCGCCGCCCTGTTCCGCACGATCTTCGCCCAACCCGACGCCAAGGCCGTCCACGCCGCCTGGGACGAGGTCCGCGACCAGCTCGCCACGCCGTTCCCAAAGATCGCGCCGCTGATGGACGACGCGAAGGTCGAGGTCCTGGCGTTCACCGCGTACCCGAGGGCGCACTGGACCAAGATCTGGTCCAACAACCCCATCGAACGGGTCAACAAAGAGATCAAGAAACGCACCCGCGTCGTGGGGATCTTCCCCAATGAACCCGCCGTCATCCGCCTCGTCGGCGCCGTCCTGGCCGACGCCCACGACGAATGGCAAGTCTCCGACCGCCGCTACCTCTCCGAAGCATCCATGGCGCTCCTGACCACCACCAGCGATACTGACACCGCCGCCATCAGCAGCGGCACGTAGGCACCAAGGTCACCCTTGAAAGCCCACCACCCCACGGGACTCTGTCATGATGTCGGCCTCGACCTCCTTCCTTAACCTGCCTGCCGGCGCGGAGTTGGAGCATCACTCATGAGAATCGCCAAATGGGCCCTCATCGTCCTCGCAAGTCTCATCGGCGTGGGTGTGCTCGGTGTCGTCGCGATCATCGGCTTCGTGACATATCGCGGCGCCCACTACTACGACTTCGTAGCCACAGGTGGGCCCATCGAGGCCATGTACACGCCGATGGGGCCGTTCGATGTGTCGCACGAGGAGATCGACACCACCGGCGCCCCCGAAGGGATACAGCAGGTCTGGTATCCGAGCGAGCTGCCCGGCGCTGAGGGGAGCTACCCCGTCGTGGTCATCGCGAACGGAACAGGGGTGCCCGCCTCGAAGACGGAGCCCGCCCTGAGGCACCTCGCGTCGTGGGGATTCATCGTGATCGGGAACGAGGACGAGAACTCTCGGACGGGCGAGTCGTCCGTCGCAAGCCTCCAATTCATCCTCGACTCGAACGATGATCCCCACAGCACCTTCCATGACCACGTCGACACGTCCAACGTCGGGATCGCCGGGCACTCCCAAGGCGGTGTCGGCGCGATAAACGCCGCCACCGCGCGACCCGGCGGAGACCGGTTCACTGCACTGTTCGCCGCCAGCCCCACCGGAAGATACTGGGGACAAGACGCCGTCTTCGGGCCGGAGTGGTCCTACGATGCCACCAGGCTCGCCATCCCCTCGTTCCTCATCGCCGGTACGGGCGCATTCGACGCGGGCACCGCAACGGACATCTCGGCGACGGACGGGCAAGGCATCTCCCCCCTTTGGTCTCTCGAGGACACGTTCGCGGACATTCCCGATAGTGTCACCAAGGTGATCGCCCTTCGCGACGACACCGACCACAGCGATACCCTCACTACCGGAAGCGGCTACATGACCGCATGGTTCCGATACTGGCTCCAGCACGACCAGGACGCCGCCGGAGCCTTCACCGGCACGACCCCAGAGATCACCCTCAACGACAACTGGAAGAACGTCCGCATCGGTGGAGAGTGACGGCTCCTGACCGGGCAGTGATTCATTACGCACGGCTTCTGATCCGTCGCTCGAAGCGGGCCTTACCTCGCCTTGGGCGTCGTCTTTCGCCTCGAATTCGAGGTCTCGTCTGTCGGCGTAAGGGTCTCTGCCCACATCCGGCGCGGGGGACTCGAGGATTTCGACCGGGTTCGACGCTCAGCACGTCCTCGCGCCGACAACGCGCGCTATTGTCATTCAGCTATCACAGAGACTGATGTCTGGGAGCGGGCCGAGGCGGCGGTGACGTGGATCCGGCCGGGACCGGTGGGGCGCACAATCGCGAGCAGCCGCCCCTCGTGCATCGTGTGGGTGGAGGTGTGGAACGGTTCTTCGTCGTCGGGTTTGGCGCTGGACAGCGCGACCAGTTCGCCGGGGCCACTCACGGTTACCGTCACCGTGTCAGAATCGTCGACCGCAACAGTTCCCGCGTCGTCCTGAAGGGTGATGTGCACATATGCGAGGTCGTCCGAACTCGCGTCGATCCGCGGGCGTTCGGCCATCGCGGTCAGGACGACCTCTCCGTCGAGGCTGCTGAGCTCGGATCGACTCACCTCGATGCCGTTCCGCCGCGCCACGGCGACGAGAGTTCCGCGCTGGTACTCGGTCTCGAATCGGGCGATGGATGTGCGCGGTTGCCCGTCAGCGTCGACACTGAGTTTCCGCACGCCCAAACTCTCGCCGTCCAGAAGAAGCTCGACCTCCTCAGAGTCCGAGTACACGTCCACGATGAGCGGCGCTCCGTCCTCCACGTCCCAGGCCCAGCTCGAGAGCACGTCGTCCCACCCCCACCGACCCACGGTCAGCGACCGGCCGTGAGCCTGCGGGCGATGAACGGCGATGTACGGCGCGTCACGCAGGCCCCACACGATCTCTCGCCAGTACGAGATCGGCCGACGCACGCCGTTGATGTCGATGGTGCCCGCCTGTGAGAGCAGCCAGGGATAGGGCGATGCCATGCCGACCGGCTGGAGAGGATCGTCCGAGTAGACCGCACGGCCCGTGCCCGCCTCGCCCAGGTGATCGGCCACGCGACGGCGGCGGGGGCCCCGTACGGGCTGGTCCGCGAAAACTCTCCGCCGGACACGACGAAGCCCCGATGAAAATGGCTTCTCATCGGGGCTTTTACGTCGGGATGACAGGATTTGAACCTGCGACCCCCTGACCCCCAGTCAGGTGCGCTACCAAGCTGCGCCAGCCTGAGTCCCCGGGGGTGGTGGGGTTTCAGGGGTAGCGGAGTGGCTCTGAGGTAGGTGGGGTCATCGGCGAGATTCTTGGTGTGTACGGCCAAGCACGCACCGAAGGAGATCTCACCGATGACCTTGTCCCAGTCTGCCCTGTCCGAGTTGCTCGAGGTGTTCCGCGCCGGGGAGGGCGTGGACCTGATCCGTGAGTCGGTACGGGTCGCGTTACAGGACCTGATCGAGCTCGAGGCCGAGCAGGTGATCGGCGCGGCCCGCTATGAGCGGACCGAGTCGCGCCGCAACGAACGCAACGGCACCCGGGCGCGGGTGTTGACCACCAAGGCCGGCGATGTCCGGTTGGCGATCCCGAAGCTGCGCAAGGGCTCGTTCTTCCCCGAGATCCTCGAGCCGCGGCGGCGGATCGACCAGGCGTTGCACGCGGTCGTGATGGAGGCCTACGTCCACGGCGTCTCAACCCGCGCGGTCGACGACCTCGTCGCGGCGCTCGGCGGGTCCGGGATGTCGAAGTCCGAGGTCTCCCGGATCTGCGCAGGCCTCGATGAGTCCGTGGGTGCGTTCCGCACCCGCACTCTGGGGCGCGCGAGGTTCCCGTACGTCTTCCTCGACGCGACCTACCTGCACGTGCGGGAGACCTCCCGCGGGCAGGTGGTCTCCAAGGCCGTCGTGGTCGCCACCGGCGTCACCGAGCACGGCACCCGCGAGATCCTGGGCCTGGACATCGGCGACAGCGAGGATGAGACGTTCTGGCGGAAGTTCCTCACCGACCTCAAAGAGCGCGGCCTCTCGGGGGTCCAGCTGGTCATCTCCGACCAGCACGCCGGACTGGTCAAAGCCCTCACCCGATGCTTCGCCGGGGCCGCGCACCAACGCTGCCGGGTCCACTTCGCCCGCAACCTGCTCTCCCTGGTCACCAAGACCCACAAGGACATGGTCGCCGCCCTGTTCCGCACGATCTTCGCCCAACCCGACGCCAAGGCCGTCCACGCCGCCTGGGACGAGGTCCGCGACCAGCTCGCCACGCCGTTCCCAAAGATCGCGCCGCTGATGGACGACGCGAAGGTCGAGGTCCTGGCGTTCACCGCGTACCCGAGGGCGCACTGGACCAAGATCTGGTCCAACAACCCCATCGAACGGGTCAACAAAGAGATCAAGAAACGCACCCGCGTCGTGGGGATCTTCCCCAATGAACCCGCCGTCATCCGCCTCGTCGGCGCCGTCCTGGCCGACGCCCACGACGAATGGCAAGTCTCCGACCGCCGCTACCTCTCCGAAGCATCCATGGCGCTCCTGACCACCACCAGCGATACTGACACCGCCGCCATCAGCAGCGGCACGTAGGCACCAAGGTCACCCTTGAAAGCCCACCACCCCACGGGACTCTGTCCCAGCCGCCCGCCGACCGCACCGCCAACCCCTTGCAGCCGCCGGAAAATTGGGGAATGCCGCGCCGGTGCCTAGACTCGGACCCGACACCCCGTGTGGTGGTACCTCACTGAACTCCCCCAGGGCAGGAATGCAGCAAGGGCAGGTGAGCTCTTCCAGGTACGCGGGGTGTCTTCGCGTCTGCTCATGGATCTCGTGGCTGCGCGAGATCCTCAGGTGTCAGCAGTGCAACCGGGTCGCTCAGGCCGTCGAGATGGTGCGCGCGGGCACACGCCGCTGACACGGGCGGTGAGCGGGCGGCATTCGGCAGGTTTTAGGACCCGCAACCGCCGGCGCCGCAACCACACGCACCGCAGCCAGCCTCGCGTTGCTGGGGCTCGATGCCGCGCTCCTCCCACACCTGGGCCAGCGCGTTGCGGAACACCTCGACCGGCTGGGCCCCGACGACGGCGTACTTCTGGTCCAGCACGAAGGTCGGCACCGATGAGATGCCGATCTCGGTCGCCATGGCTTCGTCCTCGCGCACGTCGTAGCCGAAGTCGTCGGAGTCCAGGACTGCGCGCAGCTCGGCCTCGTCGAGCCCGCCGGCCACGCCGAGGCGAACGAGCGTGGACTTCTCCCCGAGCGCTTCGCCGTCGGTGTACCAGCCATGCATGAGCGAGCGGGTCACCGGCTCCTCGAGGTCCTTGCTCCGGGCGAAGTGGATCACGCGGTGGGCGTCGTAGGAGTTGCCGCCTTGCACCTGCTCCCACTGGAAGTCGAGCCCGACCTGCGCGGCCGCATTGGCCATCTGCCGCTGCTGCTCCTCGACCTGGGCGACCGGGACGCCGTACTTATCGGCGACGCGCGCAGTGTTCGAGCCATCGAGGACCGGCGGCGCATTGCGGTCCAGCTCAAAGCTGTGCCACACCACGTCGACCTCGTCGCGGTGCGGAAAGTCGGCCAGGGCCAGGTCGAGGTAGCGGCGGCCCACATGGCAGAACGGGCAGACCAGGTCGGACCAGACGTCGATACGCATGCCCACAAGGGTATGCCGCGCGCTCGCGCCGCTGACGTCGGGCAGCCTCAGCCACGTCGCCGGACACCACGGCGGGTTGTTCACGTGGGCGGGTGTTATAGCCGGCGCGGGTGTGAAGTTTCCGCGGGGGGCGCGGGTAGTTCACGGGGGCGGGTGTTATATCCGGCGCGGGAGTGAAGTTTCCGCGGGAGGCGCGGGTTGTTCACGGGAGCGGGCGTTATATCCGGCGCGGGTGTGAAGTTTCCGCCGGGGGGGTGAAGTTTCCGCGGGGGGCCCGGGGGGGGGAGTCGGAGCAGGGTCCGGATCGGGGCCGGGGCGGGCGGGGGGAGGCGGTGGACGACGGCCCGTCGGGCGCGGGGGGGGTCTGGGTCAACGTCGCTGGCGGCGAGG
>JAGOME010000015.1 GCA_017993715.1 Phycicoccus sp. | reverse complement strand
GTCGTCCCCGCGTTCTTTCGACGAAGCAGTCCACGGGGGCGCTCACACCTCCTCCGGCCGTCCTGGACTGTCCTCGACGTCGGCTCCACCGAGCCCGAAACGGCCATGCTGGAACATGCCTGAGGTGCCCTGACCGCACGGCATTCGAGTCGCGGCACTGGCACAGACGGCTCCGGGTGGCTCCGACCTTCTCGTGGGTGACCCGGCTGGGGCCTGGACCCCACCCAGGTCACCCACGAGCGGCATACGGCATTCCGCCACGTTCGCTCGACCTCGCTGGCAGGCCCCGCACACCAAAGGGCCGCCCACCTGAAACCAGGTGAGCGGCCCTTTCGGTCATGCATGGGGCAGGCGCCCCGAGGTGCTACTTGAGGATCTTGGTGACCCGGCCAGCGCCGACGGTCCGACCACCCTCACGGATGGCGAACTTCAGGCCCTCCTCCATGGCGATCGGCTGGATGAGCTCGACCATCATTTCGGTGTTGTCGCCGGGCATGACCATCTCGGTGCCCTCGGGCAGCTTGACGACGCCCGTCACGTCCGTGGTACGGAAGTAGAACTGCGGACGGTAGTTGTCGTAGAACGGCGTGTGACGGCCGCCCTCATCCTTGGACAGGATGTAGACGTTGGCGTCGAAGTCGGTGTGCGGGGTGATGGAACCCGGCTTGACGACGACCTGGCCACGCTCGACGTCCTCGCGCTTGATGCCACGAAGGAGCAGGCCGACGTTCTCGCCAGCGCGACCCTCGTCGAGGAGCTTGCGGAACATCTCGACACCGGTGACGGTGGTCTTGGTGGCCGGGCCAGTGTGGATGCCGACGATCTCGACCTCCTCGTTGACCTTGAGGATGCCACGCTCGATACGACCGGTGACGACGGTGCCACGACCGGTGATCGTGAAGACGTCCTCGACGGGCATGAGGAACGGCTTGTCCGTCTCACGCTCGGGCTCGGGGATGTACTCGTCGACCGCGTCCATGAGCTGCAGGACCGTCTGGCCCCACTCGGCGTCGCCCTCGAGGGCCTTGAGCGCCGAGACGCGCACGACCGGCAGGTCGTCGCCCGGGAACTCGTAGGTGGAGAGGAGCTCACGCACCTCCATCTCGACGAGCTCGAGGATCTCCTCGTCGTCGACCATGTCGGACTTGTTCAGGGCCACAACGATGTAGGGAACACCGACCTGGCGGGCCAGGAGGACGTGCTCCTTGGTCTGCGGCATCGGGCCATCGGTGGCAGCAACCACGAGGATGGCGCCATCCATCTGGGCCGCACCGGTGATCATGTTCTTCACATAGTCCGCGTGACCGGGGCAGTCAACGTGGGCGTAGTGACGGCCCTCGGTCTGGTACTCGATGTGCGCGATGGAGATGGTGATACCGCGCTGCTTCTCCTCGGGCGCCTTGTCGATGTCGTCGAACGCGAACACCGGGTTCAGGTCCGGGTACTTGTCGTGCAGGACCTTGGAGATCGCAGCCGTCAGCGTCGTCTTGCCATGGTCAATGTGACCGATGGTGCCGATGTTGACGTGCGGCTTGGTCCGCTCGAACTTTGCCTTCGCCACTTTGTCTGTCCTCCTCAGGACTCTTTCTCGGTTAACGCTTCACGGCCGGACAGGACGTGGCGTCGTTCTTGGGTTGTTTCCCGGTCAGCCCGGGACGGGTTGAAGACCGGCGATCAGTCTAACTTCACTCGCCGCGGGTCTTCTTGATGATTTCCTCGGCCACGGACTTGGGAACCTCGGCGTAACTGTCGAACTCCATGGAGTAGTTGGCCCGACCCTGCGTCTTGGAGCGCAGGTCGCCGACATAGCCGAACATCTCGGACAAGGGGACCAGGCCACGCACGATCTTGGCGCCGCCGATGTCCTCCATGGCCTGGATCTGGCCACGCCGCGAGTTGATGTCGCCGATAACGTCGCCCATGTACTCCTCAGGCGTGCGCACCTCGACGGCCATCATCGGCTCCAGGAGCACGGGGTCGGCCTTGCGGACGGCCTCCTTGAGCGCCATGGATCCGGCGATCTTGAACGCCATTTCCGAGGAGTCAACATCGTGGGCCGCGCCGTCAATCAGCGTCGCCTTGATGCCGACCAGCGGGTAGCCGGCGAGCACGCCGTACTGCATGGCGTCCTGGATACCGGCGTCAACCGACGGGATGTACTCGCGCGGAACGCGGCCACCGGTGACCTTGTTCTCGAACTCGTAGAGCTCGCCTTCGGCCGTATCCAGGGGCTCGATCGCGATCTGGATCTTGGCGAACTGACCCGACCCACCGGTCTGCTTCTTGTGGGTGTAGTCGAGTCGCTCGACCGAGCGACGGATTGTCTCGCGGTAAGCCACCTGGGGCTTGCCGACGTTGGCCTCGACCTTGAACTCGCGGCGCATGCGGTCCACCAGGATGTCCAAGTGGAGCTCGCCCATGCCGGCGATGATCGTCTGGCCGGTCTCCTCGTCGAGGGTGACCTGGAAGGTCGGGTCCTCTTCGGCGAGCTTCTGGATGGCCGTGCCGAGCTTCTCCTGGTCGCCCTTGGTCTTGGGCTCGATGGCGACCTGGATAACCGGCTCCGGGAAGGTCATGGACTCCAGGACCACGGGCTTGTCCAGATCGGACAGGGTGTCACCGGTCGTGGTGCCCTTGAGGCCGATGGCCGCGTAGATGTGACCCGCCAGTGCCTCGTCAACAGGGTTCTCCTTGTTGGCGTGCATCTGGAAGAGCTTGCCGACGCGCTCCTTCTTGACCTTGGTGGAGTTGAGCACCTGAGTGCCCGCCTTGATCTGGCCAGAATAAACACGGATGAAGGTGAGCTGACCGAAGAACGGGTGCGCTGCAACCTTGAACGCCAAGGCCGAGAACGGCTCGGTGACGTCCGGCTTGCGCACGATCTCCTCGTCCTCGTTGCCGACGGCGTGGCCGTGCATCGGGGGCACGTCGATCGGGCTGGGCAGGTAGGCGATAACGGCGTCGAGCATCGGCTGGACACCGCGGTTCTTGAACGCCGAACCGCACAGCACCGGGTAGACAGCGGAGCGCACGGTGAGCGCCCGAATGCCGGCCTTGAGCTCCTCGACGGACAGGTCGCCCTCTTCGAGGTACTTCTCCATGAGGGCATCGTCGGACTCGGCGACCCGCTCGACCAGCGCGTGCCGGTACTCGGCGGCGCGGTCAGCCAGGTCGGCCGGGATCTCCTGGATCTCGTACTTGGCGCCCATGGTGACGTCACCCTTGGCGTCGCCAGGCCAGACCAGGGAGCGCATCTCGACCAGGTCGATGACACCGACGAAGTCGTTCTCGGCACCGATGGGCAGCTGCAGCACGAGAGGCTCGGCTCCGAGGCGGTCCTTGATGGTGTCCACGGTGAAGTAGAAGTCCGCACCGAGCTTGTCCATCTTGTTGACGAAGCAGATGCGGGGCACGTCGTACTTGTCGGCCTGACGCCACACCGTCTCGGACTGCGGCTCGACACCTTCCTTGCCGTCGAAGACGGCAACCGCGCCGTCCAGGACGCGCAGCGAGCGCTCGACCTCGACGGTGAAGTCGACGTGGCCGGGCGTGTCGATGATGTTGATCTGGTTCTGGCCCCAGAAGCAGGTCACCGCGGCCGAGGTGATCGTGATGCCGCGCTCCTTCTCCTGCTCCATCCAGTCGGTCGTCGAGGCGCCGTCGTGGGTCTCACCGATCTTGTGGTTGACGCCGGTGTAGAAGAGGATGCGCTCGGTCACCGTCGTCTTGCCAGCGTCGATGTGCGCCATGATGCCGATGTTCCGGACCTTGGTGAGGTCGGTCAGGACGTCCTGTGCCACGTTCTCGTCTTCTTCTCTCGTTCGAGCTTGGAACTCTGTCTCGGACCAGCGGAATGCCGCGGCCCGAAGAGGGACAACAACCGGGAGCGGTCCGGTATGCCGTGCGCGCGTAGGCGCACGGCATACCGGACGAACTCACCAGCGGTAGTGCGCGAAGGCCCGGTTGGACTCGGCCATCTTGTGCGTGTCCTCGCGACGCTTGACCGCGGCCCCCAGGCCGTTGGATGCGTCGAGGATCTCGTTCATGAGGCGCTCGGTCATCGTCTTCTCACGACGCTGCCGTGAGTAGCCGACGAGCCAACGCAGCGACAGGGTCGTGGCCCGGTTGGGCTTGACCTCGATCGGGACCTGGTAGGTCGCACCACCGACACGGCGGGACTTGACCTCCAAGGTGGGCTTGATGTTGTCCAGCGCCCGCTTGAGGGTCTGGACGGGGTCGGTGCCGGTCTTGTCGCGGCAACCCTCGAGGGCGCCGTAGACGATGGTCTCGGCGATGGACTTCTTGCCATCGAGCAGGACCTTGTTGACCAGCGCGGTCACCAGCGGGGACTGGTAGACGGGGTCGACAACGAGCGGACGCTTGGGAGCGGGACCTTTGCGAGGCATCAGCCCTTCACCTTCTTCGAGCCATAGCGGCTACGCGCCTGCTTGCGGTTCTTGACGCCCTGGGTGTCGAGGGCGCCGCGGATGATCTTGTAGCGGACACCGGGGAGGTCCTTCACACGCCCACCACGCACGAGCACCATCGAGTGCTCCTGGAGGTTGTGACCCTCACCGGGAATGTAGGCGGTGACCTCGATGCCGGAGGTCAGCTTGACGCGCGCAACCTTGCGCAGCGCGGAGTTCGGCTTCTTGGGGGTGGTGGTGTACACACGCGTGCACACACCACGGCGCTGCGGCGAGCCCTTGAGTGCAGGGGTCGAGGTCTTGCTCGACTTGTCCTGCCGGCCCTTGCGCACCAGCTGGTTGATGGTAGGCAACCTGGTTCCTTTGCTTCTGCTCGTGCCACCGCGGCTGCGGTAGCTCCTTGTCATACCCGCGACCACGACCCCCGCGTTCGGGTGTGTCGCCTCGGGTGCTCCCCCCTGCTTTCCCCATGCCTGACCCATCACAGCGGTGACGGGAGGTATGTCATGGAGCGCCCGGCGGAAGGTGGGGCGCGTCACCAACATCGAGAACCGACGTCCGTGACCCGGATGTGCCCGGACCTAGCCAGACACAGTGCTCCAGACTACCGGCACCCCTTGACAGCGGCCAAATCGTGCGGCATGCAGCCGGGTGCCCGCGCCTCGCGCCCTCCCCGAGAGACTGCGCGTGAGCCTCCTGAGGGCTCGTCGTGAGCCTCCGCCAGAACTCGTATCGAGACGATTCGTTGGCCCGCGACCCAAGCGGGCCGACCGCTGAAACGCGTATCGAAACGACTCGTTTGCCGACGCGCCGGGGTGGGGAGGCTGATGCGGCAGCCGGAGTGGCGAGGCGATGTCGGCGGACTCAGGCGAACCGGTCGAATGCCGCGGCATACCGGAACGGTCCGGACAGCTCCGGCCGCCAGGCATGCAGCGGCCTGGCCATGAACTCGGGGCGGTTCCACGGGCCGACCGCCGTAATCCCCAGGCTGGCAGCCGGGACGAAACCGAAGAAGCCGTAGTACTCGGGGTCGCCGAGCAGGACGATAACCGGCTCACCGGCCTGGTCCGCTGTCGTGATGACGGCCGACATGAGCGCAGCTCCGATCCCCTGCCGCTGCACCCGGGGCGCGACGGCGATGGGGCCTAGGCCGACCGCCGGCCGCTCGCCCAGCCGACCCTGGCTGCACGTGACCTGCCCGACGACCTCGCCGCGCAACTCCGCGACAAAAGTGAGTGTCGGCAGCACGTCACCGGCGGCCTGGAGGTGGCCATGCAGCACGCTCTCGGCCGACCCGGAGGAGCCCTGCGCCGTCCCGAACGCCGCGTCGAGCACCCGGTGCACCGCGCCGGCGTCCTCGGGCTGTTCCGGACGGATCGTCACCTCGCTCATCCGGAATGCCACACCGCCCGGCATCATCGGTCGACCTCGGTGACGACGCCGTCCTCGACGTGCCAGCGGCGGGTCAGCCGCACCGTCTCGAGCATCCGGCGGTCGTGGGTGACGAGCAGAACGGTGCCGTCGAACGACTCCAAGGCCTCCTCCAGCTGTTCGATCGCCGGGAGGTCGAGGTGGTTGGTCGGCTCGTCCAGGACGAGGAGGTTGACTCCGTTGGCTTGCAGCAGCGCCAGAGCCGCCCGAGTCCGCTCCCCCGGCGAGAGCGAGGAGACCGGTCGGGAGACGTGGTCCCCCACGAGACCAAACTTGGCCAGCAGGGTGCGCACGTCGGCGGTGGGCCAGTCGGGCACCTGCGCGGCGAAGGCGTCCCCCAACGGTGTCATGCCGTCGAGCGCCGCCCTAGCCTGGTCGACTTCACCAAGCAGGACGCCCGAGCCGAGGGAGCTGGCGCCCGAGGTCGGCGGGAGCTGCCCGAGCAGGAGGCGCAACAGCGTGGACTTGCCCGCTCCGTTGGGGCCGGTGATCGCGACCCGGTCGAGTCGGTCCAACTGCAGATCGATCGGCCCCAGCCGGAAACCGTTGCGCTGCACCGTTGCCGCACGAGCAGTGGCGACGACATCGCCTGAACGCGCGGCATCGGCAATGGCAAACTGCAGGCGCCACTCCTTGCGTGGCTCCTCCACGACGTCCAGTCGTTCGAGAAGTCGTTCGGACTGGCGCGCCTTGGCGGCCTGCTTCTCACTCGTGGCCTTGCTGTGGTGACGGATGAACTTGTCCCGCTCACCGCCCTTGCCCGCGCGCGCATTGCGGACCGACTGGCGCGCCGCCTTGTCCAGCCACGCCCGCTGGGTCCGGGCCCGGTCCTTGAGCTCCTCACGGCGGGCGGCATACGCGTCATAGGCCTCGCGGGCATGCCGACGTGTGGCCGAACGCTCATCGAGGTAGGCGTCATAGCCGCCGCCGTACGTGACGATCCGCTGCAGGCTGCGGTCGATCTCGACGACCTGGGACACCGTCCGCGTGAGGAACTCCCGGTCGTGACTGACCAGGACCACGGGACTGGACAAGCCGGCGACGAAGTCCTCGAGCAGATCGAGGCCGTCGGCATCCAAGTCGTTCGTGGGCTCGTCGAGCAGATAGGCGTCATAGCGCGAGAGCAGCAGCGCCGCGAGGCCCACTCGGGCCCGCTGCCCCCCCGACAGGGTGGCCACCTCCTGATCGAGGTCGACCCCGAGGCCGATGCGGCGCACCAAGGCCTCGAGGCGTTCGTCAAGGTCGTCGCCGCCGAGGGCGAGCCAGGTGTCCAAGGCGTGACTGTATCGGGCGGCAGCGTCGTCGTCGGCGCTGTCGCCGAGGGCATGTGCGGCCGCCTCGAAGTCCGTCGTGGCCGCCGCGACACCCGTGCGGCGACCCACCAGCGCCCGCACGCTCTCGCCTGGCAAGGGCGTGATCTCCTGAGCCAGGTACCCGATGCGTGCACCTGCCGGCGTGACCCGCACTGCTCCCTGACTCGCGACGAGTTCACCGGCGAGGATGCGCAGCAGCGTTGACTTGCCGGATCCGTTGGGACCGACCAAGCCGACCACGTCCCCTGCCGCGACGACGAGGTCGAGCCCGGAGAACAGCTCTTTGGCGCCATGGCCGGCAGCCAGCCCTGCCGCCTGGATCGTCGCGCTCACGTGCCCCATTGTCCTGGGTCAGCCGTGGCGACCCAAATGGCTATCCGTGGCGAAGCGGCATTCCGGGAATGCCGAACGGCCCCGGTCCGCGAGGGACCGGGGCCGTTCGACGAATGCCGTCAGCGACGAATCAGAACCGATCCAGACCCAGCTCGGCGTCGTCGAGGCGGATCGCCTCGCCGCTGCCCGGCCCGAAGGCCTGGTAGCTGTAGTCGTCGTAGGTCGGCAGCGAGTACATCGCGGCGCGGGCCTCCTCGGTCGGCTCCACCGCGATGTTGCGGTAGCGGGGCAGGCCCGTGCCGGCCGGGATGAGCTTGCCGAGGATGACGTTCTCCTTGAGGCCGAGCAGCGGGTCGGAGCGGCCCTCCATGGCCGCCTCGGTGAGCACCCGAGTCGTCTCCTGGAAGGACGCCGCCGACAACCACGAGTCGGTCGCGAGCGAGGCCTTGGTGATGCCCATGAGCTCGGGACGACCCGACGCGGGCTTGCCGCCCTCGGCGACGACGCGCCGGTTCTCGTTCTCGAACGCGCCACGCTCGGCGAGTCGACCCGGGAGCAGGTCGGCGTCGCCGGCCTCGATGATCGTCACCCGGCGCAGCATCTGGCGGACGATGACCTCGATGTGCTTGTCGTGGATCGACACACCCTGCTGGCGGTAGACCTTCTGGACCTCGTCGACCAGGTGCATCTGAACGGCACGCGGGCCGAGAATCCGCAGGACGTTCTTGGGGTCGATCGAGCCCTGCGTGAGCGGGGCACCGACCTCGACGTGGTCCCCGTCGGCCACGAGCAGCCGTGAGCGCGAGGTGAGCTTGTACTCGTGCTCGTCGCTGCCGTCGTCCGGCGTGAGGACGATCCGACGTCCCTTGTCCGCGTCCTCGACCCGAACCCGACCGGTGGCCTCAGCAATCGGGGCCACACCCTTGGGGGTGCGAGCCTCGAAGAGCTCGACGACACGCGGCAGACCCTGCGTGATGTCGTCACCGGCCACACCACCGGTGTGGAAGGTCCGCATCGTCAGCTGGGTGCCGGGCTCACCGATCGACTGGGCGGCGATGATGCCGACAGCCTCGCCGATGTCGACGAGCTTGCCGGTGGCCAGTGAACGGCCGTAGCACTTGGCACAGGTGCCGACGTGACTGTCGCAGGTCAGGACCGAACGGACCTTGACCGAGTCGACACCCGCATCGAAAAGGCGAGCGATGACGACGTCACCCAGGTCGATCCCGGCCTCCGCCAGGGTCTCCCCGTCGATGACAACATCGTCGGCAAGGGATCGGGCATAGACCGAGGCCTCGACGTCATCGTGCAGGCGGCGCTCGCCGGTGCGGGCGTCGACCGTCGCGATCGGCATGGCCAGGCCACGCTCGGTGCCACAGTCGTCCTCACGGATGATGACGTCCTGGGACACGTCCACGAGCCGCCGGGTCAGGTATCCGGAGTCGGCGGTCCGCAGCGCGGTGTCAGCCAGACCCTTACGCGAACCGTGGGTGGAGATGAAGAACTCCAGCACGGTCAGACCCTCGCGGAAGTTCGCGCGGATCGGTCGCGGGATGATCTCACCCTTGGGGTTGGACACCAGGCCACGCATACCGGCGATCTGGCGCAACTGCATCCAGTTACCACGGGCACCCGAGGACACCATGCGGTAGATCGTGTTGTCCCGCGGGATGTTGGCTTCCATCTCGCGAGCGATCTCGTTGGTCGCCTGGGTCCAGATCTCGATGAGCTCCTGACGGCGCTCCTGGTCGGTGATCAGACCCCGCTCGTACTGGGTCTGGACCTTGATGGCCTTGGTCTCGTAGCCCTCGAGGATCTCGGACTTGCGCGGCGGGGTGACGACGTCCGAGATGGCCACGGTCGTGCCCGACCGGGTCGCCCAGTGGAAGCCGTACTCCTTGAGCGCGTCCAGGCTCGCGGCGACCTGCACCTTGCTGTACCGCTCGGCGAGGTCGTTGACGATCGTCGACAGGCGCTTGTTGTCGACCTGGTCGTTGACGAAGGGGTAGTCCTCCGGGAGCGTCTCGTTGAACAAGGCGCGACCCAGCGTGGTCTCGACCAGCAGCTGCTCGATGTAGCCGTCCTCGCCGACCTCGACGCCCTCGGGCAGCGCGCTGCCGACGGTCGGCACCAGGTGCATGAGGCGGATCTTGACGATGCTGCCGAGCGCGATCTCACCGGCGTCGTAGGCCATGCGGGCCTCGGCCACCGTGGAGAAGATGCGCCCGGCGCCCTTGCCCTCATCGACGGCCGACGTGAGGTGGTAGAGCCCGATGATCATGTCCTGGGTGGGCATGGTGACGGGACGACCATCGGCCGGCTTGAGGATGTTGTTGCTGGAGAGCATGAGGATGCGAGCCTCGGCCTGCGCCTCCGCCGACAGCGGCACGTGCACAGCCATCTGGTCCCCGTCGAAGTCGGCGTTGAATGCCGTGCAGACGAGCGGGTGGATCTGGATGGCCTTGCCCTCGACCAGCTGCGGCTCGAAGGCCTGAATGCCGAGGCGGTGCAGGGTGGGCGCGCGGTTGAGCAGGACGGGGTGCTCGGTGATGACCTCTTCGAGGACATCCCAGACCACGCTGCGGTGACGCTCGACCATCCGCTTGGCCGACTTGATGTTCTGGGCGTGGTCGAGGTCGACCAGGCGCTTCATCACGAACGGCTTGAACAGCTCCAGCGCCATCTGCTTGGGCAGGCCGCACTGGTGCAGCTTGAGCTGCGGGCCGACGACGATGACCGAACGGCCGGAGTAGTCGACGCGCTTGCCGAGCAGGTTCTGACGGAACCGACCCTGCTTGCCCTTGAGCATGTCGGACAGCGACTTCAGCGGCCGGTTACCCGGGCCGGTGACCGGACGACCACGGCGACCGTTGTCGAACAGCGAGTCGACGGCCTCCTGGAGCATCCGCTTCTCGTTGTTGACGATGATCTCGGGCGCGCCCAGGTCGAGCAGTCGCTTGAGACGGTTGTTGCGGTTGATGACGCGACGGTAGAGGTCGTTCAGGTCCGAGGTCGCGAACCGACCACCGTCGAGCTGCACCATGGGACGCAGGTCCGGCGGGATCACGGGGATCGCGTCCAGGACCATGCCGACCGGCTTGTTCGTGGTCGTCTGGAAGGCCGACACCACCTTGAGGCGCTTGAGGGCCCGGGTGTACTTCTGGCCCTTGCCCGTGGCGATGATCTCGCGCAGGTTCTCGGACTCGGCGTCGAGGTCAAAGGTCTCCAGACGCTTCTGGATGGCCGCCGCGCCCATGCCGCCCTCGAAGTAGAGACCGAAGCGGTCCCGCATCTCGCGGTAGAGCATCTCATCGCCCTCGAGGTCCTGGACCTTGAGGGTCTTGAAGCGGTCCCAGACCTGGCCCAGGCGCTCGATCTGCTGCTCCGAGCGGCGGCGGATGGCGTTCATCTCGCGCTCGGCGGAGTCGCGGACCTTGCGGCGCTGGTCGGCCTTGGCGCCCTCGGCCTCCAGGACACCGAGGTCGTCCTCGAGCTTCTTGGCGCGGGCCTCGATCTCGGAGTCGCGCTTGTTCTCGAGCTCCTTCTTCTCGACCTGGATCTGAGCCTCAAGCGAGGGCAGGTCGGCGTGCCGCTGCTCGTCGTCGACGCTGGTGATCATGTACGCCGCGAAGTAGATGACCTTCTCAAGGTCCTTCGGGGCGAGGTCGAGCAGGTAGCCCAGGCGGCTCGGCACGCCCTTGAAGTACCAGATGTGGGTGACCGGGGCGGCGAGCTCGATGTGGCCCATCCGCTCACGGCGCACGGCCGCACGGGTCACCTCAACGCCGCAGCGCTCACAGATGATGCCCTTGAACCGGACCCGCTTGTACTTGCCGCAGGCGCACTCCCAGTCGCGGGTGGGGCCGAAGATCTTCTCGCAGAAGAGCCCGTCCTTCTCCGGCTTCAGGGTGCGGTAGTTGATCGTCTCGGGCTTCTTGACCTCGCCGTGGCTCCAGGCGCGGATGTCCTCGGCCGAGGCAAGACCAATACGTAGCTCGTCAAAGAAGTTGACGTCGAGCACGTGGTTCCTTCTTTCCTTCTTCGTCAATCAGGTCTGAGGTGTGGGTTGTCGTAGCTCGGACTGGGCCCGCTCCCGGCCCCCCGCTTTCGGGGGGGCACGGGGGGCGGAGCCCCCCGTGCGTCAGACCTCTTCGACGCTGCTCGGCTCCCGCCGGGACAGGTCGATGCCGAGCTCCTCGGCGGCGCGGAACACGTCGTCCTCGGCCTCGTGCATCTCGATCGTCTGGCCATCGCTGGACAGGACCTCGACGTTGAGGCAGAGCGACTGCATCTCCTTGATGAGCACCTTGAAGGACTCGGGGATGCCGGGCTCGGGGATGTTGTCGCCCTTGACGATGGCTTCGTAGACCTTGACGCGACCGTTGACGTCGTCGGACTTGATCGTCAGGAGCTCCTGGAGCGCGAATGCCGCGCCGTACGCCTCGAGGGCCCAGACCTCCATCTCACCGAAGCGCTGGCCACCGAACTGGGCCTTACCGCCGAGCGGCTGCTGGGTGATCATCGAGTAGGGACCGGTGCTGCGCGCGTGGATCTTGTCGTCCACGAGGTGGTGCAGCTTGAGGATGTACATGTAGCCGACCGACACCGGCTCCGGGAACGGCTCGCCGGAGCGACCGTCGAAGAGCCGGGCCTTGCCCGAACCGTCGACGAGGCGCTGCCCGTCGCGGGTCGGACGGGTGCTGTCGAGCAGCCCGATGATCTCGTCCTCGCGAGCACCGTCGAAGACCGGCGACGCGACCCGGGTACCCGGCTCGATGTCGCGCTGGTCCTCGGCGAGCTGGCTGGCCCACTCGGGGTTGCCCACGACCTCCCAGCCGCGACTGGCGGCCCAGCCGAGGTGGAGCTCGAGGATCTGCCCGACGTTCATTCGACCGGGCACACCCAGGGGGTTGAGCACGACGTCGACGGGCGTGCCGTCCTCAAGGAACGGCATGTCCTCGACCGGGAGGATCTTGGAGATGACGCCCTTGTTGCCGTGCCGGCCAGCGAGCTTGTCACCATCGGTGATCTTGCGCTTGTTGGCGACGTAGACCCGGACGAGTTGGTTGACACCGGGGGCGAGCTCGTCGCCTTCGTCCTTGTCGAACACCTTGACGCCGATGACCGTGCCGGTCTCGCCGTGAGGCACCTTGAGGGAGGTGTCGCGGACCTCGCGGGCCTTCTCGCCGAAGATGGCGCGCAGGAGGCGCTCCTCCGGGGTCAGCTCGGTCTCACCCTTGGGCGTGACCTTGCCGACGAGCAGGTCGCCGTCGCGGACCTCGGCACCGATCCGGATGATCCCGCGCTCGTCGAGGTCGGCCAGGACCTCTTCGGAGACGTTGGGGATGTCCCGGGTGATCTCCTCGGGGCCCAGCTTGGTGTCGCGGGCGTCGACCTCGTGCTCCTCGATGTGAATCGAGGAGAGGACGTCGTCCTGCACCAGGCGCTGGCTGAGGATGATCGCGTCCTCGTAGTTGTGGCCCTCCCACGGCATGAATGCCACGAGCAGGTTGCGCCCCAGCGCCATCTCGCCACCATCGGTGGCCGGCCCGTCGGCGATGAGTCCGCCGACCTCAAGCCGGTCGCCTTCGGAGACGACGACGCGCTGGTTGTAGGAGTTGCCCTGGTTGGACCGGGTGAACTTGTTGATCCGGTAGGTGCGCTGCGTCCCGTCATCGCCGGCGACGGTGACCAGGTCGGCGCTGACCTCGGTGACGACACCGGCCTTGTCGGCGATGACGACGTCACCGGAGTCGACCGCGGCGCGGTACTCCATGCCGGTGCCGACGAGCGGCGCCTCGGCCTTGACCAGCGGGACAGCCTGACGCTGCATGTTCGAGCCCATGAGGGCCCGGTTGGCATCGTCGTGCTCGAGGAACGGGATGAGCGCGGTCGCTGCGGACACCATCTGGCGCGCGGAGACGTCGATGTAGTCGACGTCCTCGGCCGGCACGTACTCGACCTCGCCGCCCTTCACACGCACGAGCACGCGCTCGTGGGCGAACCGGCTGCCGTCCTCGGTCAACGTGGCGTTGGCCTGGGCGATGACGTGCAGGTCCTCCTCGTCCGCCGACAGGTAGTGCACGTCGTCGGTGAGGCGGCCCTTCTCGACCTTGCGGTAGGGCGTCTCGATGAAGCCGAACGGGTTGATCCGTCCGTACGACGCGAGCGAGCCGATGAGGCCGATGTTGGGGCCTTCCGGCGTCTCGATCGGACACATGCGGCCGTAGTGCGACGGGTGAACGTCACGGACCTCCATGCCTGCGCGGTCTCGCGAGAGACCACCCGGGCCCAGGGCCGAGAGCCGACGCTTGTGCGTCAGACCGGCCAGCGGGTTGTTCTGGTCCATGAACTGGGAGAGCTGGCTGGTGCCGAAGAACTCCTTGATGGAGGCCACGACCGGGCGGATGTTGATCAGGGTCTGAGGCGTGATCGCCTCGACGTCCTGAGTCGTCATCCGCTCGCGCACGACGCGCTCCATCCGGGACAGACCCGTGCGGACCTGGTTCTGGATGAGCTCGCCGACGTTGCGGAGGCGACGGTTACCGAAGTGGTCGATGTCGTCGGTCTCGACCCGGATGTCGACGTCCTCACCGCGGCGGCGACCCGGGAGGGTCTCGTCGCCGTTGTGCAGGGCGACGATGTAGCGGATCGTGGCGACGACGTCATCAATGGTCAGCGTCGAGGTCGACGGCGGCGTCTCGATGCCGAGCTTCTTGTTGATCTTGTAGCGACCGACCTTGGCCAGGTCATAGCGCTTGCCGTTGAAGTAGAGGTTGTCGAGCAGCGTCTGCGCGGCCTCTCGCGTCGGCGGCTCGCCCGGGCGCAGCTTGCGGTAAATGTCGAGCAGGGCAGCGTCCTGGTCGGCGATGTTGTCCTTCTCGAGCGTGAGTCGCATCGACTCGTAGTCGCCGAACTCCTCGAGGATCTGGTCGTTGGTCCAGCCCAGGGCCTTGAGGAGCACCGTGACCGACTGCTTGCGCTTGCGGTCGACGCGGACGCCGACCATGTCGCGCTTGTCGATCTCGAACTCCAGCCAGGCGCCCCGGCTCGGGATGACCTTGGCGGTGTAGATCTCGCTGTCCGAGGTCTTGTCCCGCGAGGACTCGAAGTAGACACCCGGGCTCCGCACGAGCTGGGAGACGACGACGCGCTCGGTGCCGTTGATGATGAAGGTGCCGCGCTCGGTCATGAGCGGGAAGTCGCCCATGAAGACCGTCTGGCTCTTGATCTCGCCGGTGACGTTGTTCATGAACTCAGCGGTGACGAACAGGGGCGCCGAGTAGGTCTGGTCGCGCTCCTTGCACTCGTCGATCGAGTACTTGACATCCTCGAACCGGTGGTTGGAGAACGACAGCGACATCGACTGCCCAAAGTCCTCGATGGGGGAGATCTCTTCGAAGATCTCCTCGAGGCCTGAGCGGTCGGGGACGTCGGTGCGACCCTCGGCCTGGGCGGCAGCAATGCGCTCTTGCCAGCGCTCATTGCCGAGCAGCCAGTCGAAACTCTCCGTCTGGAGAGCGAGGAGGTCAGGGACCTCCAAGGGCTCACGAATCTTCGCGAATGACAGACGGCCTGAAGCCGTCCGTGAGGTGGTCTGGGTCTGGGACGCGGGGCGCGCAGCCAAGGATGGTCCTTCCACTGGCCTGTCGGACTTCAGGTGGGCAGCCACCTCGTCCCAGGCCGCCGGGCGTGGCGAGACCCGACTCGACATCGAGGCGGGGTGGGCAGAGGAAGCGCAAGGACTAACTGTACACCATGAAGGCACGCGCAACAAGCCCGGTCAAGCGTACGCCGACGGGCTGAGGCCGACCCACCGGAGCGGATCAGACGCGTAAACAATGACGGCCCGGCGCGGCGGCGTCAAGACTCGGCTGGCTTCGGCGCGCCGCGGCGTCGCTATCGCGGGCCGACGACTCGCCGCCCCAGCCCGCCCGCTCCCCCAGCTAGACAGCGGAGGCGAGCACGCGGCATTCACGGATTTCGGTTGTCTCCCAAAGCAATTGGAGCGTTCGGAAATGCGGAACGGGCGGGGCGATTGCTCGCCCCGCCCGTTCGCGGAATGCCGCGTCACGCGGCGGGAGTCGGCCCGACGGGGCCGGAACTCACTTGAGGGTGACGGTGGCTCCGGCGCCCTCGAGCTGCTCCTTGGCCTTCTCGGCCGCAGCCTTGTCGACCTTCTCGAGGACGGCCTTGGGGGCCGCGTCCACGAGGTCCTTGGCCTCCTTGAGACCGAGGGAGGTCAGCGCGCGGACCTCCTTGATGACGGCGATCTTCTTCTCGCCGGCGGACTCGAGGACGACGTCGAACTCGTCCTGCTCCTCGGCGGCCTCGGCGGCGTCGCCACCGGCGGCGCCACCAACGGCGGCGACGGCGACGGGCGCGGCGGCGGTGACGCCGAAGGTCTCCTCGAACTGCGAGACGAACTCGGAGAGCTCGATGAGGGTCATCTCCTTGAAGGCGTCAAGGAGCTCGTCGGTGCTGAGCTTGGCCATGTCTGGCTTCCTTTCTGAACTGTTCTGCCGTGAGTGGCTAATTGATGGTCGGCACGATCCCGCGGTGCGGGATCAGGCCTCGTCGCCACCCTCGGCGACGTCTGCGGTGGCCTCGGCGGCTGCCTCGGCAGGGGCCTCTTCGCCGGCCGCGGCCGGGGCGGCGACTGCCGGACCCTCGGACTCGACCTTGGCGCGCAGCGCGTCGACCGTGCGAGCGGCCTTGCTGAGCGGAGCGGCGAACAGGTAGACCGCCTTGCTGAGCGAGGCGTTCATGGCGCCGGCCAGCTTGGCGAGAAGAACCTCGCGGGACTCGAGGTCCGCGAGCTTGGTGATCTCCGCGGCGGTCAACGGCTTGCCGTCGAGGACACCGCCCTTGATCACCAGGAGGGGGTTTGCCTTGGCAAAGTCACGCAGGCCCTTGGCCGCCTCGACGGGGTCACCCTCGACGAAAGCGATGGCCGACGGGCCAACGAGCTGCCCGTCGAAGGCCGTGACACCGGCCTCCTTCGCGGCGAGCTCGGTGAGCGTGTTCTTGACCACGGCGTAGGTCGCAGTGCCACGCAGGGTGTTGCGGAGATCGGTGAGTTGCTTCACCTTCAGTCCGCGGTACTCCGTGAGGATCGCGGCATTGCTGCTGCGGAACTTGTCCGTCAGCTCGGCAACGGCAGCTGCCTTCTCGGAACGCGACATCGGGCCTCCTTCCGTCGGTTCGGACCACCGGGAAGGGCCTGTCACGAAAAGAGCCCCGGCGCGAGGCGCACGGGGCTCGGCACGGCACTGGTCAATGTCTGTCGACGTGACACCCTGCCGGGCGAAAACGTGGCCTGCGCTGGACACCCGTTTGTGGCGGGACCTTCGGTCGGGGCGGTTGCCCCGGCATCACAGCGGTCTTCGGTCGTACTCCAGCCTACGGGACGGGGACCACCCACCCAAATCGCCCGTCGTCCACCCCGACGAGATGACCCGACACGCGGACGTTTCCGATGAATCGTCCGCGTGTCGCGGCATCTCGATGGGAATGCCGCCCGCTCACGTGAGCGGACGGCATTCCGACATCGGGCGTGCAGGATCTCAGGCGGTCCCGAATGCCGCCCGGATCTCGTCATGCGGGAGGGCGTAACTGGCGTGGCCATCGCGCCCCACCGTGTCGACCGCGGCGACAAGGGCATTCATGACGGCCTCTTCGGTGGCCTGGACGACCGCCTCGTAGAACGCGTCGATGTATCCCCAGGGGATAAGCCGCATGGTGTCGTAGTCCTCCGGCCCGGCCTCGGCTCGGGGCAGGCGAGAGGTCAGCGTCCCCGAGTTGCCCGTGGAGAAGGCGAGGAAGATGTCGCCGGAGAAGTGGCCACCGGGGGTGCCGGTGCGAGCCAGGCCCAGCGCGACCCGGCGGGCCAGCGCCTCGCACTGCGTCGGGATCAGCGGAGCGTCGGTGCCCACAATGACGATGACGCTGCCGGCCCCGCGGCGGACACCCGCGGCCGCCATCTCGTCGGCGAACCAGCTCGTCGTCGTCATCGGCTGGGGAGCGGCGGACTGCGCGCCGAGCTTGACGCCGTGGAGAGTCAGCTCCTTGCGCACCCCGAAGTTGGCCTGCATGAGCACGCCGACGGTGTAGTCGGTGCCCCCATGGCTGACGACGCGGGACGCGGTGCCGGTGCCGCCCTTGAAGCCGTAGCAGTTCATGCCGGTCCCGCCGCCGACGCAGCCCTCCTGGACCGGACCGCTGGTGGCCCCGTCGAGCGCCTGGTGCGCGTGCTCGGGGCGGACGTGCCCCCCATTGATGTCGTTGAGGTAGCCATCCCAGGTCTCGGCGACCGTCGGCAGCATCCACTGCACTCCGACCTCGGGGTGCACCTTGGCCACCCACTGATCGACGCCGGTGTGCACCGCGCCGACGGCATGCGAGTTCGTGATGGCGATCGGCAGCGCGAGCGCTCCCGACTCCTCGATCCACGAACGCCCGGTCATCTCACCGTTGCCGTTGAGGGAGTAAATCCCGGCCGCGCACGGGTCGCCGACACCATCGCGTCCCCGCGGCAGGATGGCGGTGACACCGGTGCAGGCCTTTCGGGTCGCCTCGTCCGGGTCGAGGATGGTGACCATCCCGACCTCGACGCCGGGGACATCGGTGATGGCGTTGTGCGGTCCCGGGGTGCCGTCGAAGGGAACCCCCAGATCTCGCGCCCGCACTCGGTCCTGTGTTCCGTCGGACATGGGATCCCTCTGCTTTCTACTCTGAACGCACGGTCAACCTAAGGAAACCGGGCCAACCCCCTTGACCGCAACCCCTAGGCCAGGCAATCTTGAACAACTGTTCAGAAGAGCCGCCATCGCTGTCGGCAGAAAAGAGGCATGCTCCGTGTCGTCTCCCAGCACCGCCCAAACCGCCAACACGGCGGACCAAGGCCTGGCCAGAGGCCGCCTCGGCGTCGTTGACATCGTCTTCCTCGTGGTCTCTGCGGCCGCGCCGCTCACGGTCGTCGTCTCCGCCGCCCCGAGCGCCTTCCACTTCGGCGGCATCGGCGGACCGGGCGCCATGATGTTCGGCGGCCTGGTCCTGCTCCTTTTCGCCGCCGGCTTCACCGCCATGACGGGCTACGTGCGCAACGCCGGCGCGTTCTACGCGTATGCCGCGCGCGGCGTCAACAAGCCGTACGGGCTCGGTGTCGCCGTCATCACGATCTTCAGCTACATCGTGCTGACGCTGTCGTTCTATGCCTACATCGGGTTCTTCGGGAACCTCCTCTTCCAGGACTTCTTCGGACTGTTCAGTGCGGACATCCCGTGGTGGGTCTTCAGCCTGACCGTGCTGGCCGCCGTGGCCTTCCTCGGCCGCCGGTCCGTGGAAGTGGGCGCGCGCACCCTGGGCGTCCTGCTCACTGCTGAGGTCGCGATCCTGGTGATCCTGGCCGTCGTCGTGCTCATCAAGGGCGGCCCCGAGGCGCCGTCGGCTGCGCCCTTCAACCCGCAGAACTTCCTGCTCACCTCGGCAGCCGCCCCGCTCCTCGTCCTCGCCTTCGGCGCGTACGTCGGCTTCGAGGGCACGGCGATCTACAGCGAGGAAGCCAAGGAGCCCCGGCGCACCATTCCCCGCGCCACCTACATCGCGGTCTCGATGCTCGCCCTGCTCTACGGCTTCATGTTCTGGATTCTGACCTACGCCTTCGGCATCGAGGGCATTCAGGCGGCCGCCCAGACGGAGGACTGGCCCTACCTCACCCTCATCGCCGGCGGCACCTACCTGGGCACCTGGGCGTCCTACGTCATGGAAGTGCTCATCATTACGAGCTTCTTCGCGTGCCTGCTCGCCTTCCACAATGGGGCCTCGCGCTACCTGTTCGCGTTCGGGCGTGAGGGACTGCTGCCCCGTCGCCTCGGGCACGTCACCTCGACCGGTGCTCCCGCCACCGCGAGCCTGACCATGTCGATCATCAGCTTCGTCGCGATCGTCATCGCCATCGTGCTCCAGGCGGATCCGTTCACGCAGTTCGGCCTGTGGACCTACTCCTCAGGCGTGGCCGGCATCATCTTCAGCCAGGCCGCGACGGCGATCGCTGTGGTCGTGTTCTTCCTGCGGGACCGGCGCGGGGAGAACGTCTTCCGGGTCATCGTGGCCCCCGTGCTCGGAGCGTTGGGGCTCGCGGTCGGGTTCATCCTCATCGTGCTCAACTTCGAGGTGATCTCGGGTCTCGGGCAGACCGAGAACCTGCTTCTGCTGTCCCCGACGCCGATCCTGTTCATCGTCGGCATCATCACGGCCTACTGGATGAAGTCGAACCGTCCGGAGAAGTACGAGAACCTCGTCGCCGACGTTTCTGACGACGTCGCCTAAAGTGCAGCGGTGAGCTCCACCACCGCGCGTGGCCCCGATCGCCGGGAACGGCTGATCGGGGCCGCGCGCATTGTCGCCCGCGAGAAAGGCGTCGCGGGCCTGACCGTGCGAGCGGTCGCGACGCAGGCCAACGTCTCCACCGGCTCCGTGCTCTATCACTTCGACACCTTCGACGAGCTCATCACGGCCGCCGTGGAAGGTGTGATGGAGGAGTTCTATGACCGGCGTCGGGCCCTCGCCGAGGGCATTCCCGATGTCCAGGCTCGGTTGCTCGCACTGATCGAGGCCGGCATCCCCGATGAAATCAGCGACGACCTGCGGCTGCTCTATGAGTCCGCCGCCTTGGTGCGGATTCGGTCCCACTTGGCGCCCTTGGCCCGCTCGGTCGTCGAACGTCAGGTCCAGCTGTACCTGACGACCCTTGACATCGGGTCCGGCCTGGCCGTCTTCCGGCCCCGGCTGCCGACGCCGACGATCGCCCGCCACATCGTGGCGCTCGAAGATGCCTACGACTTCTACCCCGTCATCGGCATTCCGGGCGACCGAGCCCAGATCCGCGAAAGCGTTGTGGCCTACGCCGAGCTTGCCCTCGACACACCGCTGCGTCCCCGACCCGATCCCACGCCCCGGTCCCGCGCAGGGTCCTGACCCGCGCAGGCGTCGAGGCACACACGAAGGCCCGGCACCCCAGGGGTGCCGGGCCTTCGTGGGCGTGGGTGCGTCAGGCGACGGCCGCGTCGTCCTCGAGGAGGTTGCGGGTCTTGGTGACGTCCAGCGGAATGCCGGGGCCCATCGTCGTGGTCAGCGTGCCCTTGAGCAGGTAGCGACCCTTGGAGGCCGACGGCTTGAGCCGCAGGACCTCTTCGATGGCGGCCGCGTAGTTCTCGATGAGGGCCTGATCAGTGAACGAGACTTTGCCGATGATGAAGTGCAGGTTGGCGTGCTTGTCGACGCGGAACTCGATCTTGCCGCCCTTGATGTCGGTGACGGCCTTGGCGGTGTCCATGGTGACGGTGCCGGTCTTGGGGTTGGGCATGAGGCCGCGCGGACCCAGGACCTTGCCGAGGCGTCCGACCTTGCCCATGAGGTCGGGCGTGGCGACGACAGCGTCGAAGTCGAGCCAGCCGCCGGCGACCTTATCGATCAGCTCATCGCTGCCCACGTAGTCGGCGCCGGCCTCGCGGGCGGCCTCGGCCTTGTCGCCGTTAGCGAAGACGAGGACGCGGGCGGTCTTGCCGGTGCCGTTGGGCAGGTTGACGGTGCCACGGACCATCTGGTCGGCCTTGCGGGGGTCGACGCCGAGCCGGAACGCAACCTCGACGGTCTCGTCGTACTTGGCCGACGCGTTCTCCTTGGCGAGCCGGATGGCGTCGAGGGGGACGTAGACGGTGCTGGGGTTGATCCGCTCCTCGGCGGCGCGGTAGGCCTTGCTGCGCTTCATGATTGCTCCTGGTGTGCATACGGGTGGAGTTGTGGTGCGGGCCTGCGCGGGCCCTCCCACCCGCCGGTCCCCTTCGGGTCCGGCGGTGTCGGTATGCCGTGCGCTCGGGGGGAGCGCACGGCATTCCGTGACGTCGTCGACGGGTGTCGGCGACGTCAGAGCTCGGTCTGGATGCCCATCTGACGCGCGGTGCCGGCGATGATCTTCATCGCGGCATCGATGTCATTGGCGTTCAGGTCGGGCATCTTGGTCTCGGCGATCTCGCGGAGCTGGTCCTTGGAGAGCTTGCCGACCTTGTCCTTGAGCGGGTTGCCCGCGCCCTTGGGGACACCGGCGGCCTTCTTGATCAGCTCCGAGGCCGGGGGGGTCTTGGTGATGAACGTGAAGGTGCGGTCTTCGTAGACGGTGATAACGACGGGGATGATGCTCCCCCGCTGGTGCTCGGTCGCCGCGTTGTACGCCTTGACGAACTCCATGATGTTGACACCGTGCTGACCGAGCGCGGGGCCGACGGGGGGAGCCGGCGTCGCGGCACCGGCCTGGATCTGCAGGTTGATGTAACCCGAGACCTTCTTCTTGGGGGGCATGTTGCCTCTTTCGTGTTGTGGGCCCACGCCGTGGGGCGATGACCCGGTTGCCACACCCAAAGCCGAAGGCTTTGGGTGTCAACGAGGCGCTCAGCGCCTCGTCACGTCTTATGGAGTTTGTCCGCCCCGGCGAAGCCGGGTCAGTTTCTCGGGGTTCACGGGGCGGAGCCCCGCGTGGTTACAGCTTGGAGACCTGGCTGAACGAGAGCTCGACGGGAGTTTCGCGGCCGAAGATCGACACGAGCACCTTGAGCTTGCTGTGCACAGCGTCGATCTCGCTGATCGTGGCCGGGAGGGTCTCGAAGGGACCATCCATGACCGTGACGGACTCGCCGACCTCGAAGTCGACGACGACCTGATCGTGCCCGGAGCCGGACTTGCCGGGAGCGCCACCACCGGCAGCGGCCTGGCCGACCTGGGCCTGCGCCTCAAGGTCAGCGGGCTTAATCATCGAGTAGACCTCGTCCAGCGAGAGCGGGACGGGCTGGTGGGCGTTGCCCACGAACCCGGTCACGCCGGGCGTATGCCGCACCGTGCCCCACGACTCGTCGGTGAGGTCCATGCGCACCAGGACGTATCCGGGCATCCGGACCCGACGGACCAGCTTGCGCTGGCCGTTCTTGATCTCGGTGACCTCCTCCATGGGGACCTCGATCTCGAAGATGTAGTCCTCCATGTTCAAGGACACGATCCGGGTCTCGAGGTTGGCCTTGACGCGGTTCTCGTAACCGGCGTAGGAGTGCACGACGTACCAGTCGCCGAAGCGGCTCGCGAGGTCGGCCTTGAACGCCTTGATGGGGTCAACGTCGGGGACGACATCGCCGTCCTCGTCGGACTCGGTGGGCGCGATCAGAACGTCATCCTCGCTGCCCGACTCATCCTCCGATGCGGCCTCGTCGGTCGCCACGTCCTGCGTCGCCTCGACGTCGCTCGCCTCATCGGCAACCTCCGCATCGGCGTCAGGGAGCACCTCAGGGGCGTCCTCGGACAGGACGTCCTGGTGATCGCTGGTCCACTGGTCGGACACGGCTGACCTCAACTTCCGTTCTACGTCGTGCAGGATTGATGGCTCGCGGTCGGCGCGTTAGCCACCGAAGACAAGTCCGACGAGCCGGGAGAAGCCGAAGTCGAGGCCGGACACGATCAGCATCATCACCGTCACAAAGACGATGACGACGAGGGTGTACTGCCACAGCTCGGCGCGCGTCGGCCGCACGACCTTGCGCAACTCGTCGAGGATCTGGCGCACGAACAAGGCAACGGACGCGAAGAATCGCGACACGGGGTTGCCCTGCTTGGCGCCCTTGCGGGGAGCCGGCCGGGAGGTGCCCACATCGGTCACGATGCCTCTTTCGGTTGTCAGTGTTCGGGCCACCCGCGCGGCATCACCGAACACGGCGGAGTGGACGGATCCAGCTCCGCAGCGTGGGCGAACCACACGTGCGACGCAGGGCAGGAGGGACTCGAACCCCCAACCGCCGGTTTTGGAGACCGGTGCTCTACCAATTGAGCCACTGCCCTACGGAACGGCTTCATTGGGGTGAAGCGTCCCGGGAGGCGCCACCCCGTCCGGGCAGGCCGGAACGATGGGAGACACCAAGCGACAAGCATACGGGACGGGGTCTGCACCCGCGAAACCCGCCGCCAGGCCCCGGGTTCTCCGTGGATCTGGCCGCCGCCGAGCAGACGCATGCGCGGCGCCCGCGCGAGGAGTGGAAACATAGGGCCTGTGAGCACCCAGGCCCAGTCGACCCAGCCCACCCCACGGCCCCTCGCCGAGCGCAGCACCGACGAGCTCGCGGCATTCCTGGCCGAGCAGCGCGCAGCCTACGAGGACGTGCGTGCCCAGGGACTGAAGTTGGATCTCACGCGGGGCAAACCCAGCGCTGAGCAGCTCGATCTCGCCGAAGCCCTACTGACCCTGCCCGAGGGCCACCTCGATGCCGACGGAGTCGACGTCCGGAACTACGGCGGCCTCAATGGGCTGCGCGAGCTGCGGGAGATCTTCGCCGAGCTCTTGTGGGTGGACCCCGCGCAGGTGGTGGCCGGCGGCAACTCGAGCCTGACGATGATGCACGACGTCCTCGTGCAGCTCCTCCTGCACGGCGCGGTGGGCTCGCCTCGCCCGTGGGCGCACGAGGACAAGCTCACCTTCATCTGCCCGGTGCCCGGCTATGACCGGCACTTCACGATGCTCGCCTCGTACGGGATTGAGATGGTCACCGTCGCGATGGAACATGACGGACCGGACGTCGCCGCGATCGAGGCCCTGGTCAAGGACGACCCCAGCGTCAAGGGCATGTGGATCGTGCCGACCTACGCCAACCCAGCCGGGTCGACAATCAGCGAGGCGAAGGCCGCGCGGCTGGCCGCGATGCCCACCGCGGCGCCAGACTTCACCATCTTCTGGGACAACGCCTACGCCTTCCACCACCTGACCGAGGACGAGGCCAAGTCGGCCGACATCGTTGCCACCTGTTCGGCCGGCGGCTACCCCAACCGGGCCTTCGTGTTCGCCTCGACGAGCAAGATCACCTTCGCCGGCGCCGGCGTGGCCGTCCTGGCCAGCAGCACCGACAACGTGGCCTGGTACCTGCGCCACCAGCAGTACGCCTCGATCGGCCCCGACAAGGTCAACCACCTGCGCCACGTCCAGTTCTTCGGGAACGCGCAAGGGGTGCGGGATCACATGGTCAAGCACCGTGAGATCTTGGCGCCCAAGTTCGCCGCGGTGCAGGCGGCCTTGGAAGGCGGCCTGGGTGGGCTGGGGATCGCGACGTGGACCGAGCCGGCCGGCGGGTACTTCGTCAGCCTCGATGTTCTGGATGGGACAGCTTCGCGCGTCGTGGCCCTGGCCAAGGAGGCTGGCATCGCGTTGACCCCGGCCGGCGCATCGTTCCCGCACGGCAAGGATCCGCACGACCGCAACATTCGCCTCGCCCCGTCGTTCCCGCCGCTCTCGGAGGTGCAGGCCGCGATGAATGCCGTCGCGGTGTGCGTCGCGCTCGCCGCGGCGGAGTCGCTCACGTCGGGGGCCGATGACACCGGCTATGAGCCGAGCGTGGGCAACCCTGAAGGCGCCTGACCGGCGAACGGGCCGACAGAATGCCGCGTGCCAAGCGTGCGCAGTAGGGTCAGGTCATGAGCGACCGACCGATGGATTCTCAGGGTTTCGACGACGCCGCTGACATTGAGGTCGCCGATCAACTCGACGCCAGCGACACACTGGATCAGGGTCCGGTGAGCGATCCTCTGGACACCGGAATCGTTGCGAACGACCGACCTTTCGGCGAGGGCGCATTCACGATCGACCAGTGGAACGAGGTCGAGCCGGAGACCATCGACGACCGCATTCGGCAAGAGGTCCCCGATCCGCACTCTGCGTACGGCGCCCCGGACAACGAGTCCGGCCTCGATGACGAACGGGTCGGCGGCCGGGACGTCGACGAGGACGACCTGCTGCGCGATCACGAGGTCGGCTCCGTCCGGGCGGGCCGCCTGGTCGCCCCCGACCAGGGGGCCCATCCCGATGTCGACGGCGAGTTGGTCGGTGCGGACGTCGGGGTCGACGGGGGCGCTGCGTCCGCCGAGGAGGCCGCCATGCACATCATCGAGGACGACGAGGACGACGACCTCTGACGCCACCAAACCCGCGGGTCACGTCGAGCCCGCCCCGCTCCCTGGCCAGCCTGCCCAAGGCTCACCTGCACCTGCACTTCACGGGGTCTATGCGGGTAGCAACCGTGCACGAGTTGGCCGGGCGTTATGGCCTCCGACTGCCGGCCGCTTTGACCAACGAGTGGCCGCCGACCTTCGACGCTGGTGACGAACGGGGCTGGTTCCGCTTCCAGCGGCTCTACGACGCCGCGCGGGCCTGCGTCCGCTCCGAGGCGGATCTGCGTCAGGTCGTGCGCGAGGCCGCCCTTGACGACTTCGCCGAGGGATCGCGGTGGCTCGAGCTCCAGGTGGACCCAACGTCGTACGCCCCCTTTGTCGGCGGCATCACCCCCGCCCTGGAGATCATTCTCGACGAAGCCCGCCAGGTGTCTGCGGAGCCGAATGCCGCGCCCGTGGCGCTCGTCGTCGCCGCCAGCCGGATCCGCCACCCTCTTGAGGCCCGCACGTTGGCTCGACTAGCTGCCCGCTTCGCGGGAGAGGGCGCCGGCAGGGTGGTGGGCTTCGGACTGTCCAACGACGAGCGGCGCGGCGCGACGGAGGAGTTTGCGGCGGCATTCCGCATTGCTCGCGAGGCCGGCCTGGCCCTGGTCCCCCACGCCGGTGAGCTCCTCGGTCCGACGGCGGTCGAGGAGACCCTGACAGCGCTGGCCCCCGATCGGCTCGGCCACGGGGTACGGTCGGTCGAGGACCCGCGAGTGCTCGACCTCGTGGTGCAGGAGGGCATCGCGTTGGAGGTGTGTCCCTGGAGCAACGTCTCCCTCGGCGTTTACGACCGTCCGGCCGACGTGCCGCTGCGGAACCTCATCAGCGCGGGGGCGCAACTCGCCCTGGGGGCGGACGACCCCTTGATCTTCGGGACGCGGTTGGTCGACCAGTACACGATGGCGCGCGCGACTCACGACCTAACCGACGGCGAGCTCGCGGCGCTGGCCCGGGCCTCACTGCACGCGTCCCGAGCCCCGAATGCCGTGCGCGACGCCGCGCTGGCGGGTGTGGACACTTGGCTGGCCGGTCCGGCCTGATCGCGTCCCCCTTCGCGATCGGCTCCGCAGCAGGCACCGCACCGGTGACGATTGTCGGGTGGTCGCGGCCTGGCCCTGACGACAGCGTGAGCCATGATCCGGGACGGTGGGAGACCGAGCGGCGCCCAGGTGGCGGGGATGAGAGAAGCGCCCTGAGGAACTGGGGGTCAGGGACGTCCGGATGCACCCTCTCCCGAGCCACGGTTCAGGGGACCGCGTCAGACCTGCAGCCAGGCGCTGGGAGGCCAGTGGGCGCGCCGGCAGGCGGGTCATCCACAAGGCGTCACCGGGCTTCGCCGTTCTCCACAGGTCGGCAGTTTCGGTTTCGGCGAGCATCGGTTCACTGGATTGTTTGCCCCATGACCACCATGACACGAATGCCGTGGGACGCCGCCGCACGCGTCGGCGCCGCCCTCGACCGGCTCACACTGGGTGACCAGGTCGGGCTGGCGTTGCGAGACCACCGACACCGGCTGGGGGTGTCCCAGCGCGCATACGCGGCATTGCGAGGCTGGGGGCGGGGCACACTCGCGCGCCTTGAGGCACGAGCGGATGACGCGCGACTCCAGGATGTGGTCGGCGCGTTGGATGGGACGGGCTTCGCGCTCGCACTGGTCCGGCTTTCCGACCATCCACGGACGCCAACCGACGTGCTGCGTGCCGCGGACGTGCTCGGGCAGGGCGGCCGGGACCGAGTAATCACACGCGGCGGGGCTGGCCGGTTCGGGTGGCTGGAGTTCCCGCCTCGCCCGGACCCGGCCGGGCCCCAAGAGACGACCCACCCCACCGGACCGCCGGAGGCGACCCACCTCACCGGACCGGCGGAGGCGACCCACCTCACCGGACCCCAAGAGACGACCTTGGCAACCGCACCTGAGCTCGTGGATCCCATGTCCTGGCCAGTCACCGAGCTCCTGGCCAGAACCCGCGGGATCGGGCGCCGCTTCCCTGCCCACCGCCACACCGAGTTCGTGACCATGGCGCCGGCATGGTGGTGGATCCACGAGTTCTTCAATGGCAGCACGCAGGAGCCAGAGTGGTACTCGCCGCAGGAGCACCCTCGACTCTTGGGCCGGATCGGCGCAACAACTAAGGCCGGTGGGACTTCACTCGTCGAGACACCAGGCCGACGTAGTTCGGGAGGTCGTGGTGTGGGCGGTGAGGGCGCGATCGTTGATCATCGGGGCAGCGGCGAACATCCCCTCAGCCGCGGCCGGGGCCCCGGGGAGTGGGTCGGCGAACCTCCCGGCAGCAATCCGGGCGGAGATGGGAGGGATGGAGAACGTCCCGACAGCCCTGGTCCCGAATGCGGCTGTCCCCACGGCGGAGGTCCCGAGGGCGGCTGTCCCGACAGCGGAGTTCCCGGCAGCGGAGGTCTCGAGGGCGGTTGCCCGGGCTGGGACTGCGGCGGTGCGTGCCCGCCACCGCGGCCAGGGCCACCGGCGCTCCGGGTGATCTACGGGGACGGTGGTCAGGTACTGGGCACCAGGACGATGGCCTCAGGCACGGACGGCTGAGTCGATCACGGACTCGGCGGACGGACGATGTCCCCCGGAACACGCCCGTCAGGCCGGCCCTCATTGCGCTCGCCCGCTGCTGCCGGTCGGGTCTGCCCATGCCGGGGTGAGTTGGGGGACTGCCGGTGCGGACTAGAGCCTGCCAGCGCGGTGACGTGCTGACACGAGCGGGACAAGGCCCGACGTCGCCGGGGAACAGGGTGGCCCGGCACGTGGTGCATCCGGACGTCGACAACCCGACCTAACGCCTTGGGGGTGGGCAGTGCCCACCCGACTCAGCCACAGGTCGAGTGGTTAGAGAGCGTCGCCGACGATCACGGGTTCGTTGACCAGGCGCACCCCGAAGGCAGTCTCCACCCCGTCTCGCACCCTCCGTGCAACCCCGAGGATGTCAGCGGTCGTCGCCGAGCCCCGGTTGGTCACGGCCAGAGTGTGCTTGGTCGACAGGGATGCTGCGCCCGGCAACCCGAAGCCCTTGCCGAAGCCAGCACGGTCGATGAGCCAGGCCGCGCTGGTCTTGACCAGGCCCTCACCAGCCTCGAACGTCGGTGGCGCCACCTGGGCCCCGAGCCGTTCCGCGACGCGTTGCCGCAACCGGTCGAAACGCTGGGTCGACAGCACGGGGTTGGTGAAGAACGAGCCGCAACTCCAGGTGTCGTGATCGCTGGGGTCAAGCACCATTCCCCGCAGCCGGCGCTGTGCCAGCACCCCTTCGCGGGCATCGGCGAGCGGCACCCGCTCACCGGCGGCGACCCCCAGCTCTCGGGCCAGGTCGGCATACGCGATCGGCTGGCTGTGGCTCGCGAGCCGCAACTGGAAGGTCACCTCCAACACGACAAACCGGTCGGTGCCCTTGAACACCGAATGCCGATAGGTAAAGCCGCACTCCGAGGCCGGCATGGTGCGCACCGACTGGGTCCTCCGGTCCCAGACTCGAACGCGGGCGATCGTGTGGGCGACCTCCTGGCCATAGGCGCCGACGTTCTGGACCGGTGTGGCGCCCGCGCTGCCAGGGACACCTGAGAGGGCTTCCACCCCCGACCACCCTTCATCGACGCACCGGGCAACAAACGCGTCCCAGTCCTCGCCCGCCGCGACGGTCACCGTGGCACCACTGCACGCATCCGCAGACTCGACCTGGATCCCGTTCGTGGCGACCTGGATCACCGAGCCGGCGAACCCGCTGTCGGCGATGACGAGGTTGGACCCACCCGCAAGCACCAGGAGCGGTTCGTCGGCGTCGTCGACCTCACGGACGGCATCGACCAACTCATCCGTGGTCTGCGCGACCACGAAGCGTGCGGCCGGTCCCCCGACCCGCATGGTCGTATGCCGGGCCAGCGGCTCGTCCTCGAACTCACGCATGACGGAGCGCCCCCAGGGGGTGGATGGTCATCGCTGGGCGGGTCAGGCGAGTTGGACCAGGGCCTGGCACCGGCCGAGGACCTTGGTGCCGTTGCACGTGGTGGTCAGGTCGATCTTGGCCTGCCTGGTGACCTCGTCGACGGACTTGACGACGCCGGTGACCTCGATCGTGTTGCCCTCGGCAGGGACGAGGACCATGTTGGTGAAACGAGTCCCGAGCTGCAGGACGGCACCGGCATCCCCGACCCAGTCGGTCAGGACCGAGCTGGTCGCACCCATCGTCCACATCCCGTGGGCGATGACCGTCGGCAGACCGACGGACGTGGCGAACTCCTCATCCTGATGGATGCGGTTCTGGTCACCAGATGCGTCGGCATAAGCCTTGAGAGCTGGGCGACTCACCGAGACCTCGACCGGACCGAACGTCTGCGCGGCGACCACGTCATCAAACGAACGTCGACTCATGCTCACTCTCCTCCCCGCACGACCAGGGTCGACAGACATGACGTGACCGGGGCTCCGGCGGCGTCCGACAACTCGACCCGCAGCGTGATCATCGAATGCCCCCCGGCCTGGCGGATGGCGTCGACGACGACACCAGCAGTGAGCTGGTCGCCGGCGACGATGGGCCGATGATGGGTGAAGGACTCCTCACCGTGGACAACACGGCTGAAGTCGATCCCGGCGGCCGGGTCGGCGACATAGACCTGCTGGGCCTGTTGCTCGTATTTCACGGCCAGCGTGGGCGGCGCCACAACGTCGGGGTAGCCCGCTGCTCGCGCAGCATCAGCATCGGTGTGGATCGGGTCGGTGGCGCCGACAGCGGCAGCGAATGCCGCGATGTCGGCCGCGCTGACCTGGAAGGGTCCCGCGGGTGGGTACGTCTGACCCACGAAGTCGAGGTTCACGGACATGCGCACCACTCTAGGGCTCGACGTCGAAGGCCGCCCGCACCAGGGGTGCAGGCGGCCTTCGATGGAACAACGCTGGGGCGCGAACGCCGCAGCGCGAGGCTCAGCGGGTCTCGCGGTGGTCGGTGTGCTTGCCGCAACGGGGGCAGAACTTCGCCAGCTCAAGCCGGTCGGGGTCGTTGCGCCGGTTCTTCTTGGTGATGTAGTTGCGCTCCTTGCAGTCCGTGCACGCCATGGTGATCTTGGGGCGGACGTCGAGTGACTTCTTGGCCACGGGGCAACCTTCTTCGTAACGAGTGGGGGTGTGGGTCACAGCGCAGACGCTGCAGACACGACAACGACGCACAAGACTACGCGATTCCCGGACCGATCCGGTAATCGCGGACTGTAGCGGGAGCGGGGCTCGATCCCGCGACCTCACGATTATGAGTCGTGCGCTCTAACCAGCTGAGCTACCCCGCCAGGGGTTCGACCTGTCCGGACTGCGCCGGCCGGTCGGACCTGAGCCCCCTGTCGGAATCGAACCGACGACCTTTTCCTTACCATGGAAACGCTCTGCCGACTGAGCTAAGGGGGCGTCTCTCACGCGATGTACATCGTCAAGAGCGCGACCGTGAGACTACACGCAGACCCGTCCGGCACGAAAATCGGCACCGTTACCGACCGGCCCAATTGGCCGCCTCGACCAGGGCCGGGCCGTACCACGTGAGCAACCGACCCGACACCAGTCGCGTGGGCAGGGTCTGGAATGCACCAGGGCCGTCGCGTTCCGTAAAGACATAGGGCTCGTCCGGGAGCAATACCAGGTCCGCCAGGTCCTCGTCATCGAGGGCGGCCAGTTCCGCCTTGGGATAGCGGCCGGGACCCGGGGAGCACACGGCATACCCGGCTCTGGCGAGCAGATCCGCGGTGAAGGTCGGGTGCCCGACCACCATCCAGGGGTCACGCCAGATCGGGACCACGACGCGGGTGTGCATCGCCGGCGTCGGGCCGGCCCACCGGTCTGCTGCCTCGCCCAGCCACCCGGGCTCGGACACTCGCAGGCCGTCGACGAGCAGGCGACGCATCGCAGCAAGAGCTTGCGGGACGGTCTCGATGTCCGTCACCCACACGGGAATGCCGCGCGCTCGCAACCGTTGCACGTCGAGCTCGCGGTTCTCCTCTTTGTTGGCGACGACGAGATCGGGACGCAAAGCCGCGATCGCGGTGAGGTCGGGGTTCTTGGTCCCCCGGACGCGCACGACGTCCAAGCCCGCGGGGTGCGTGCACCACGTTGTCGCCCCCACGAGCCGGTCCGGGCAACTGGCGGCCAGGGCCTCGGTCAGGGATGGAACGAGGGAGACGACGCGCTGCGGCACCCGGGCCAACTCGACCCGGGCACCGAGGTCATCACGCGTCTCCACTGCGACTCAGCGGGGCGCCATCCGCAGGGCGCCATCCATCCGAATGGTCTCACCGTTGAGGTAGTCGTGGTCCACGATCGCCAACGCCAGCTGGGCATACTCCTCCGGCCGGGCCAGCCGCTGCGGGAAGGGCACCCCCGCGGCGAGGCCGGCGCGGAAGTCGTCGGAGACGGTCGCCAGCATGGGCGTCTCGACGATGCCGGGGGCGATCGTCATGACCCGAATGCCGTACTGCGCCAGGTCCCGCGCGGCCGGCAGAGTCAGGCCGACAATGCCACCCTTGCTCGAGCTGTAGGCAGCCTGACCGACCTGGCCATCGAAGGCGGCAATGCTCGCGGTGTTGATGATGACCCCCCGCTGACCGTGTTCATCGGCCGGTGTGGCCGCGATGGCTTCGGCGGCAATGGCCATGACCGTGAACGACCCGATGAGGTTGATCTCGACGACCTTGCGATAGAGAGCCAGGTCATGGATGCCCTTCTTGCCCAGGATGCGCGCGCTCGGACCGATCCCAGCGCAGCTGACCACGGCCCGCAGCGGCCGGTCAGGATCTGCGCTGGCCCGGCTCACCGCAGCCCGCACGTCGTCCTCGTCGGTCACATCGGCCGGGACGTACGTGATGCCTTCGACCTCGGGAGCCTTGTCGATCGAGGCCGAAAGGTCCAGCGCGTAGACCTGGGCTCCTTGGGCGGCAAACGCGGCGGCCGTCGCGGCACCCAGGCCCGAGGCGCCACCGGTGATCAGGGCTGCGGTCGAAGCGAGTTTCATGCAGCCATCCTGCCGGACACCGGGTCGCCGTGGGAGGGCGCGCCCGGCGAATCCGGCGTCATGATCACGTCATCAAGGCGTTCGGGGTGAGGGCCAGGGGGTACGGCGCCGACGCTGTCCACGTCTGGTCGCCGATGACGTGAGCGACCTCCTCGTAGCGACCGTCCACGAGCTCGAATGCCGTGAGGGCCGGCTCCTGCGGGTCCACGAGCCAGTAGCTCGGGCAGCCCGACTGTTGCAGCTTGCGGAACTTCAAGTTGCGGTCGATCATCGCGGTGCTCGGGGACAGGATCTCGATCGCGAGCAGGGGTGCCTCGGCGATGCCGCGCAGCTGCAGGGCGCTGCGGCGAACGACCACGAGATCCGGCTGCATCGAGGTGCGCACATCGAGGTCGACGTCGAACGGAGCGAAGAACACCTCCCACTCCGGTGGGCACGCCGCGTACAGCGCTCGGTAGAGCCCGCCTGCCATGCGCTGGTGCCTCACCGGCGGCGCTGGCGTCACGACGAGCGCTCCATCAATGAGTTCGTAGCGCGACCCGTCATCCGGCAGCGCGTCCCGCTCCTCGCGAGTCCATTCGCGATCGTCGAGAACATAGGTCATGGCCTCCATGGTGCTCCTCCCTGCTGTCCTGGACCAGCCTGCGAGCTTGCGACCCTCGTGATGGAAGACGCAGCCAATCTGTGGACAAGGCCCAGCCATCCGCGGGGCTGTGGACACCGCGGCAGGCCGGGACCGGCGCCTCACGGCATACCGTGTCGCTATGACGCTGCGACTTGGTGGACACGTGGGGACCGACGACCCGATCGCGCAGGCCCGGGCCCGCGGCGGGACCCTTTCCCAGATCTCGCTCGGGGACATGCAGAGTTACAAGGGACCGGTGGTGTCCTATGCCGGGGGCGCTGCCGCCCTCAAGGCTGATGCCGAGGCGGCCGGGGTCGACCTCTATGTCCACGCGCCCTATCCGATCAACGTCGCGTCGACGAACAACCGGATCCGGATCCCCGGGCGCAAGCTGCTGCAGCAACACCTCAACGCGGCTGCCGAGATCGGGGCCGAGGGCCTGGTCGTCCACGGCGGCTATCTCGGCAAAGACGAGGCCGCGGCCGTGGGTTTTGACAACTGGCGCAAGTGCATCGACGGCCTGCAGATGCCCGTCCCCTTGCTCATCGAGAACACCGCCGGCGGCGACAACGCGATGGCCCGCTATCTCGAAGCCATCGCCCGGCTGTGGGACGCGATCGGCGCGGCTCGTGGTGGCGACACCGTGGGCTTCTGCCTCGACACCTGCCACGCTCACGCGGCCGGTCTCGACCTGACGACGGTCGTGGACAAGGTCACCGCCATCACCGGTCGGATCGACCTCGTCCACGCCAACGACAGCCGTGACGCCTTCGACTCCGGCGCAGACCGGCACACCAATCTCGGTCAGGGGCACCTCGATCCGAACGAGTTGGTCGAGGTGGTGCGACAGGCAGGAGCCCCGGCCGTCGTCGAGACCCCCGGGGACGTGGAGGGGCAGAGCGCTGACATCGCGTGGCTCACGGAGCGCCTGAACGCCTGAACACGACGGCCCGTTCGCAAAGGGGGACAGCTGGCCGACTTGCCGACACCCGGTCGCTCACCTGTTCGGAAAGGCGGACAGCTGGCCGACTCTCCGACGACTAGGCCGCCGCCTCACAGCCCAGCCGAGCCCAGTCAGAGGTCAGCGACGAGCGCTGCGCTGCAACGCAATCCAGTCGATCGCCTCGCCATAGCCCGCGATGCCGTGCCCGATCACGTGGTGATCGCACACATCCGTCAGATAACTGTTGTGGCGGAACGGCTCACGCGCATGAATGTCGCTGATGTGCACTTCGACCTTGAGCGCTGTCACGGCGGCCATGGCATCGCGCAGGGCCACGCTTGTGTGGGTGTAGCCACCGGCGTTGAGCACCAGCCCGGCCGCCGAATGCCGCACGTCCTGGACCCAGTCGATGAGGACCCCCTCGTGGTTGCTCTGCCGGAAGTCCAACGCGAACCCCTGCTCGACGCACCGGTCCGCACACAGGGCGTGAACGTCGTCCAAGCTCGCCGAGCCGTAGACCTCCGGCTGTCGTTCACCGAGCAGGTTGAGGTTGGGGCCGTTGAGGACCACGATCCGGGGCTGCATGTCGTGCAGTATCCCCGACGCGGGTGCGCGGCCGCGCGCATCCCCGACGGCGCCGACCCTTGCCCTTCGCACCAACCTGGGTGTGCGCACCCGTGCGAGCGCACACCCAGGTCAAGATCGGGACCCGCTAGCGGCGGTAGTCCGAGCTATAGAAGTAGGACCCACACTGACCATCGACCGCCTCAGGCAGCGGCGCCGCCGCTTCCTGAGCGCGCGCGCGGCCGAGGTTCCAGTCGAGCACGTCCGCGTTGCCCTGGAGCCGAGAGGTCCCCATCTGCCACACCACGCAGCTCGACATCTCCGTCGGCAGCCGCTCGGCCATAACCGGCATCGCATCGGGACCGAGGCTGGCCAGATAGGACACATCAATCCGCCCGCTCGCGTCGTAGCGGTCGATGTTGTGGGACGCGACCCAGGAGGCGGGGTTCATGCCGATGAGCACGAGCAGGGTCGCCGTCGTCGCGAGGAGCCCTGCTCGGGCCAGGCCGGCGCCATTGAGCCGCAGCACCCCGATGAGCATGAGGACGATGAACATCCCGAGCAGCACCTCGAAGGCGTCGACGAAGAGCCGCAGCACCGTGAATCCATAGGCGGCCTGATAGAGCGACATCCGATAGAGCGCCGACGCGACCACCAAGAGCGTGAGCCCGCACAGGACACCGAGGGTGACGCGGGTCAGCAGGCGGTCACCGGCTTCGGCCGTGCGGGCCTTGCGCATCGCCAGAGCCACGACGATCAGGGTGAAAATGGTCGCGACCGTCAGCTGGCCGAATCCCTGGTGGACATACTCGGCGTAGGTCAGACCGGTCGTGCGCTGCAGGTAGTCGTGCCCCCCCCACATCGCGGAGGCCTGGGCAACGAGGAAACCCATGAAGAGCGCGATGACGACGACCAATGGGGTGAGCCATTCCCATCGATGCCGGGCCGGTATGCCCGCCGGAGCATGCACCGTGTTGACGTTCGGCGGGTTGATCGCCAGGTAGGACGCAGTGAGCACGAACCCGCTGACGGCAACCATGACGAAGGTCCGGAAGATGATCGAGTCCCACGCCAGATCAGGGATGACGGCGCTCGCCCACGTCCCGAACACCGCATCGGCCGAGGCGAACAAGCCCCCGAAGATCCCGAGAGCGACGAGGCTGAGCGCACCCGTCCGCAGGATCGGCCACAGCAGACCATGCCGGCTCGTAGCCGACAGGGTGCGCCCGAGCAGGGGCAAGCCGCGCACGGCCGACAACGGCCAGCAGATCCCTCCCCAGATCATCGCAAGCAGGCTTTTGGCCTGGGTGAGGGCGGTGGTGACAAGCAGGCCAGCCAGCAGAATCGCAAGGACGGCAAGCCACTCGCTGGCTCTCCAGACGGTCGTCGCCGCGAGCGCGACACACAGGACCAGCGTGAGCCAGCTCCATCGGTCAGTGCGGTGCCGGGCGACGGTGTGCAGCACCACACCCGCGCTGAGCAGGACCAGGAACGTCGCCAGACCGAGGTTGCGGTCGGGCAGGAAGATGGCGGCGAGGGCCCCAACGCCCAATGAGGCCAGGAGCACGCCGACACGGGGCCCCTTGTCCCGCTCCGGCCAGAATGTCCCGAAGGACGTGTCGAGGAAGCTGGCGTCCGACCTCTGCGAAGCAGTCACGGGCGCCGCGGGCATCGCCATCGGCGGCGGGATCACCATGGGCACGGGGACGCTCGAGGCAGCGGCCGGCGGTGGCGCGGGCAGCGGATATGGTTGGGGCACAGGGTCCTCCTGAGTCTGATGCATGGTTCGGGGTGCGGGGTCGACCGGCAGGACGACCCGCAGGTGGGCGCCGCGCTCCCCCGGCGCCGTCGGTTCGACAGTGATCCGGCCGCCGTGCAGCTCGGCCACCCACTGGGCGATGGCCAGTCCGAGTCCGGTGCCGCCGGCGGAGTCGGCGCCACGGCCGAATCGCCGCGTGACCTCACCAACCCGCTCCGCGGGGATGCCCGGGCCATCGTCGGTGACGTCAAGGGTCCAGGACGGCTGGCCCTGTGCCACACCGAATGCCGCCGCCCCCGCGGTCGCGGCGAGGCGCACTTCCCCACCCGCAGGGCTGTGTCGAGAGGCATTGTCCAGCAGGTTGGCGACAAGCTGGGCGAGCCGGGCCGGATCGGCGCGCACGGTCAGATCGGCCGGGGACGCCACGGCATACGTGACCTGGCGTGAGCCCACCTGGGCCTCGGCCACCGCCCGATCGAGGAGGGATAGCACGCGAACCTCTTGGAGCTTGAGCGGCGCCACCCCGGCGTCGATCCGTGAGAGGTCGAGCAGGTCGGTCACCAGAGCCGAGAGCCGCTCGGACTGTGCCAAGGCGGTCCGCAACTGCGCGTCGTCCGGGGAGACGACCCCGTCGACGAGGTTCTCTAGCAGGGCCCGCTGCGCGGCCAGGGGGGTGCGCAACTCGTGGGAGACGGTCGCGACAAGTTGGCGGCGCTGGGTGTCCGCCGTCGCGAGGTCGTCCGCCATCGTGTTGAAGGCCCGCGCGAGGGTGCCGACCTCGTCCTGACTGGTCGTCGCGACCCGCTGCGAGTAGTCACCGGCCGCCATGCGCGATGCCGCGGTCGTCATCTCCTGCAAGGGAGCGGTCATGCCGCGCGCCAACCACTGCGTCACGGCGAGGGCGGCCGCGATGGTGACGGGGATCGTGAGCCACCCGGGAACCCCGGACTGGCGCCCGAGGATCCCGACAAGGGTGGCAGCCAGGATGCTGGCGCCGACCAGGAGAGCAAGTTTGGCCTTAATCGACCCCACTCGGTCGAGGGGCCGTCGGTCAGCGGCGGGCTTCATCGCTCGACCAGGGCGTAGCCGACGCCATGGACGGTGCGCACGCGGTCGCCACCGATCTTGGCGCGCAACGATTTCACATGACTGTCCAGGGTCCGGGTGCCCGATGCGTCCGACCATCCCCACACCGTGCGCATGAGGTCCTCGCGGGTGCGCACAATGCCTGGCTCCCGCGCCAGGCAGGTCAGTAGGTCGAACTCCAGCGGCGTGAGATGCACGACCGTCCCGTCGACCTCGACCCGGCGCCGGGCGATATCGAGGAGCAGACCACCCACCTGCGCGGCCTCCTCGGGCGATCCGTCGAGCCCGGACGACGCCAACTCCTCAGCGCGCAGGACGCGCCGCTGCAAGGCCTTGACGCGGGCGACCACCTCGCGCATGGAAAACGGCTTGGTCACGTAGTCATCGGCGCCCACGCCGAGGCCCACGAGGAGGTCCGTCTCATCATCCCGAGCGGTCACCATGAGGACCGGCACCGGGCGGCGCGCCTGAATGCGGCGGCATACCTCAAGACCGTCGAAGCCCGGCAGCATGACGTCTAGGACCACCAGATCGGGGTCGTGCTCCTCGGCGGCAGTCACCGCGGCCGGGCCATCGAAGGCCTGCACGACCTGCCAGCCCTCGGCCCTGAGCCGGTCCGTGAGGGCCTGGTTGATCACGGGCTCGTCCTCGACGACCAGGATCGTCTGCGCCGGAGTGGATTCCATGCCCCTGACCTTAGGAGTGACGCCGTGGCAGGAGCGCGACGGGAATGTGGGGATCGTGTGAAGTCCGCCGCCGTATCAGGAAACACCGCTGCGGCTCCTCGCCAACGACAGGCCGCACCGCGGCCGCGAGAGGAGCACCACCATGGCCACCTTCGACATCTGCACCGCCACGCCCAGCGAGCTCGCCGCCACCACGGTGTGCCTCGATGAGCTCTCCAAGGACCTCGTCGGCGAGCTCGTCCCCAACCAGGCCACAGATCACCACTGCCCGACGTGGGACTGCCGCACCCTGGTGACCGACCATTCCCTGATGCTCGAAGCCGGGTCCCACGCCTGCGACTCCAAAGTTGGTGCGCTGCTCGACGGCCAGATCAGCGCCAAGAGTCTGGTCACGGTGTGGACCGACGGCGACCCTCAGCGGCGCGGCATTCACCGTGGCCTGATCACGTGGAGAACGGCAGACGCGCGGCTGCGCGGCCAACTCAGCGGCGTGACCAACGTCGGCACGCACCGAGAGCCGGCGTTCGGGGGCTGCCAGCGCTGCGATGAGGTCGGCGTGATGGAGGGGCAACTCTGTGCCCAGGTGGCGCGGTCTGCCGACCCTGTCCTGAACGGAGCCCAGGTGTATGCCGCCTACCGCCTGCGCTTCGACCCCACAAAGGAGGGCGGCGCCGGCCGAGTCGAGGGCACCATGGAGGGCGTGGTCCTGCGCACCTGCGGCGCCGACCAGGATTGCCTCCAGTTCGCCACGGTGGGCACCGCGGCCAATCCGCGAGTTCTGGGCCCGCTCACCATCGAAACCTCTGACCATTCGGGCCCGACCGCGGACAGCCAGGTGGTCGTGTGGGGCGCCATCACGGGACTGCACCTTTGGTATGCCAGCACCTTCACCTTCGCCAGCCCGGTCTCGCGGGTGGAGCTCACGCTGGCCCACTTCGCGCAGCCGAGCACGGCCACTGCCGTCGATGCCGCCGGCAACCACGTCGCCCAGGCGACGACAACACCGACGCAGGGGACGCCTCAGCAACTGGTCCTCACCGGCGCTGGAATCACCTCGGTCAAGGTGGATTCACCTGCGGACGAGACCCTATTGCTGTCGGTGTGCTGGATGGACTGACCCACGCGCCGACGCGCACACCGGCGAGCGTCAGCGACGACGACCCAGGAGCCAACCGATCACCAGCGCGAGCAGGCCGACCGCGGCATACGGCGCATAGGTCTTGGCCAGGACCGGCAGCACCGTCGCGCCGAGGTCGAGCGCATCGTCGTTCGCCGGGGCGGGGCGGGCGGCCGGACGAGCGGTCGCCTGCGGCGCTGGGGCGGGCGTCGATGACGGCGGTGCGGCGGCGGCGTCGACCGCCGCCGCCATCATCTCGTCAGACCCGATGGCCTCTGCCGGCGCCGAGTCCACCGCCGGTGCGAACTGGCTCTCGATGCACCCGACGAACTGACCGAGCAACTTATCCGAAACGTCCTGCATCACACCGCGACCGAACTGCGCGGGCTTGCCGGTGACCTGCAGGTCGGTCGTGACATCGACCCGCGTGGCGTCGCCCTCCGGGGCCAGAGCAATGGTCACGGTGGCGCCGGCCGTGCCGTTGCCCCGCTTGTCCTTGCCCTTGGCCTCGATGACCGCGTGATGGTTGGCGTCGTCGCGCTCGACGAAGCGGCCCGTCCCGGCGTATTGCAGCGCTATCGGTCCGAGCTTGACCTTGACCGTGCCGGTGAACCCGTCGTCAGTGACCTCGGTGACCTGAGCCCCGGGGAAGCAGCCACCCACGCGCTCCAGGTCCATGAACGTGGTCCAGGTCTGCTCGGGCGTGGCGGGCACGGTAAAGGTGTGTGTCAGCTCCATTCGGTCAGGCTACTGCCGCGGTAATGGCGCGCCGGGTGAGCACGCCCGCCAGGTGGCTGCGGTAGGCCGCGTCACCATTGAGGTCACTGGGCGGATTGGTCCCGTCCGCGGCGTGGGCCGCTGCGGCGGCGATGACCTCTGCCGTGGCGGGCTGTCCGCGCAACGCGTCCTCGACGGCGGTCGCCCGCAGCGGGGTGTTGCCCATGTTGGTCAAGCCGATCGCGGCGTCGGTGATGACCCCGCCCTCGACCGTGACCGTCGCGGCGACCGCCACGATCGACCACTGTTGGGCGGTCCGGACGAACTTCTCGTAGTGGCCACCCCAGCCCAGGTGCTTGGGGATGCGGATGGCGGTGAGCAGTTCGCCCTCAGCGACAACGGTTTCGAAGAGATCGACAAAGAAGTCACGTGCCGAGACGGTGCGCTCGCCGTCGGCGCCCCGGATGACCAGCTGCGCGCCGAGCGCCAGGATCGGGGCACCCACGTCACCGGCCGGGTCTGCGTGGACCAGCGATCCGCCGATGGTCCCACGCCGACGGATCTGCGGGTCCGCAATCTGCTCGATCGCCGCGCACAGCACCGCGGCATTCGTGCAGATCAGATCGCTGGCGATCAACTCCTCGTAGGTCGTCATGGCGCCCACAACGACAGCGTCACCATCGTCGCGAATGCCGCGCAGCTCCTCGATCTTGCCGAGGTCGACGACCTTCTCGGGGGCGTTGAGCCGCATCCGCAGGACCGGGATGAGGGACTGGCCGCCGGCGAGCACCTTGGTGTCGTCGGCACCGTCCGCCAGCGCGCTGAGCGCCTCATCGACGCTGGTCGGGGCGACGTAGTCGAATGCCGCGGGGATCACTGGCCTGCTCCCTTCGCCGACGCGTCGGCATTCTGAATGGCCGTCCACACCCGGGCGGGGGTGCACGGCATGGTGATGTCGTTGATGCCGAGCGGACGGACGGCGTCGACGATGGCGTTGACGACCGCTGGCGTGCTCGCGATCGTGCCCGCCTCGCCTACACCCTTGGTGCCGAGCGTGTTCGAGGTCGCCAACGAGGTGGTGTTCTCGGTGACGAAGGAGATCGTGTCGGCGGCGCTCGGGATCGTGTAGTCGACCAGTGACCCGGTCACCAGGGTGCCGTTCTCGTCGAAGACCGCCTCCTCCCAGAGTGCCTGGGCGATGCCTTGAACGAGGCCACCATGGATCTGGCCCTCGACGATGAGCGGGTTGATGATCTGCCCGATGTCATCGACGCAGACATAGGAGCGCATTGTCGATGCGCCGGTCTCGGTGTCGACCTCCATGGCGCACAAGTGGGTGCCGTGAGGGAAGGAGAAGTTGACCGGATCGAAGGTCGCGTCCGCATCGATGCTCGGCTCGACCCCGTCGGGCAGGTTGTGTGCGGCGAAGGTCGCCAGCGCCACCTCGCCGATCGACACGCCCTGCTCGGTGCCTTTGACGCCGAAACGGCCGGCCGTGAACTCCAGGTCGTCCGGGTTGGCCTCGAGGAGGTGGGCGGCGATGACCTTGGCCTTGTCGATGACCTTGTCGGCTGCGCGCACGACGGCCTCGGCGCCGACGACCAGCGACCGCGAGCCGTAGGTGTCCAGACCCTTGATCGCGATCTGGGTGTCGCCGTGCAGGACCTCGACATCCTCGAAGGCCACACCGAGCCGGTCAGCGACGATCTGGCTCCACGCCGTCTCGTGGCCTTGGCCGTGCGGGGAGGTGCCCGTGACAACCTCGACCTTGCCGGTCGCAAGCATCCGGATCTGGGCAGACTCCCAACCACCGGCGCCGTAGTTGAGCGAGCCGAGGACCCGCGAGGGAGCCAGGCCGCACATCTCGGTGAACGTGGAGACGCCGATGCCGAGCTGGACCGGGTCACCGGACGCTCGGCGCTGCGCCTGCTCGGCCCGCAGGGCGTCGTACCCGAAGAGCTCCTTGGCGCGTGCGGTCGCGGCCTCGTAGTTGCCCGAGTCGTAGGTCATGCCGGCGACCGACGTAAACGGGAACTCCTCGTGCTTGATCCAGTTCTTCTCGCGGATCTCCAGGGGGTCCACGCCGAGCTCGGCGGCGAGCTCGTCCATGATCCGCTCGATCCCGAAGGTCGCCTCGGGACGACCGGCCCCGCGGTAGGCGTCGACCCAGGTTGTGTTCGTCAGGACCGTCTGGCAGTTGAACTGGTAGGCCGGGAACTTGTAGATCGCGTTGAACATCCACGCCCCGAGGACGGGGACACCACCGCCGACGATCGCGACATAGGCCCCGAGGTTGGCCACGAGGTCGACCTTGAGGCCGGTGACGGTGCCGTCCTTGGTCGCGCTGAGGGTGAGCTTTTGATACTGGTCGCGACCGTGGTGGGCGCTGAGCAGGGACTCCGACCGGGTCTCGGTGTACTTCATCGGCTTGCCAAGCTTGCGCGCCGCGGCGAGGGTGATGAACTCCTCCGGCGTCGTCTGCAGCTTGCCGCCGAACCCGCCACCCACGTCGGGGGCGATGACCCGCACTTTGGCCTCGGACAGGCCGGTGGTCGCGGCAATGAGGAAGCGCAGGATGTGGGGGACCTGCGTCGCGGACCACATGGTGATCTGGTCGCCTGTCGGGTCCACCACGGTGGATCGAGGCTCCATGAATGCCGGGATGAGACGTTGCTGGCGGAACTCGCGCTCGACGACGATGCCATCCTCGCGGGCCTTGGCGATCGCCTCGTCGACGCTGCCGCCGGTGCCTGCAGCGGCGGAGTCCAACTGCCAGAAGGCCGACTTGTTGGTGCCCTTGTCGGGGTGGGCCAGCACCTCGTCCTTCATCGCCTCCATGGCGTCGAGCACCGCGGGGAGCTCCTCGTAGTCCACGTCAACGAGCTCCGCAGCATCGCGGGCTGCCGCTGCGGAGCGCGCGACCACACAGGCGACGATCTCGCCAGCGCACGCGACACGCTCGGCCACCATGGGGATGTGGTCGGGGGTCACCTGGTCGGGGGTGATCGGCCACGCGTTGGCGCAGACCCCGAGGCCGTCAGCGAGGTCGGCGTTGGTGTAAACGGCGACGACGTTGGTGGCGGCCTTGGCGGCCGAGGTGTCGATCGCGGTGATCTTGGCATGTGCGAACGGGCTGCGCACCATCGCCAGGTGCAGCATGCCGGGAAGCACGAGGTTGTCGGTCCAGCGGGTCCGACCAGTGATCAGGCGCTGGTCCTCTTTGCGCAGGCGGCGATTGCCGATCTCGGCCTGGGGACGGTCATCGATAGCGGTCATCGTCAGCCACCTACCTTCGCGGAGCTGTTGGAGCCGTTCGCGGCGCTGGCTGCAGCGGCGACCGCCTTGACGATGTTGTGGTAGCCCGTGCAGCGGCACAGGTTGCCCTCGAGGCCGGCGCGGATCTCCGACTCGGTCGGATTGGGGTTATCCCGCAACAGGTCGATCGACTGCATGATCATCCCCGGCGTGCAGAAGCCGCACTGCAGGGCGTGGTTCTCGTGGAAGGCCTGCTGCATCGGGTGCAGCTCACCGTCCTGCGCGAGCCCCTCGATCGTGGTCACCGCGTGGCCATCGGCCTGCACCGCGAGAACGTTGCACGACTTCACACTGCGTCCGTCCAGATGCACCGTGCACGCGCCACAGTTGCTCGTATCGCACCCGGCCACGGTCCCGACCTTGCCCACCACCTCTCTGAGGTACTGGACGAGCAACATCCGGGGTTCGACGTCGTCGGTGTAACCGACTCCGTCGACGCTGACGGTGATCCGAGTCATCCTTGACTCCTTCGCGGGCAGGCGAGACTTGAGGTGGGTGTGATCCTCGTCGCCCAGACTTGTTCTGACAAGCCACGGATCCCCCTCGTCGCTGAACGGACCCTGAGACACCGCCGAACGGTCACCCTCCGCGGGCACAACCGAGGTCAGGACGCGTCGTGATGGATCGCGCCCGTCAGATCCTGAAGCCGGTCGCCCCGGCCACCCCACTGCAGGGCGATGATCTCGGCGGCAATCGAGACGGCGGTCTCCTCCGGGGTGCGCGCCCCCAGGTCCAGCCCGATCGGGGAGGACAACCGGGCCAGGTCCGCATCGGTGAGCCCGGCCTCTCGCAGTCGACGGGTCCGGTCCTCATGGGTCCGCCGGGAGCCCATCGCGCCGACATACGCGACCTCCGGCAGGCGCAATGCGATCACAAGCACCGGCACGTCGAACTTCGGGTCATGGGTGAGCACGCAGATGACCGTGCGTGCATCGATCCGACCGGCTTCGACCTCTCCGGCGAGGTACTTGTGCGGCCAGGTCACGACGACCTCGTCCGCCCCGGGGAATCGGCTCGCCGTCGCAAAGACCGGCCGCGCGTCGCACACGGTCACGGCATACCCGAGGAAGGAGCCCACTCGCGCAACGGCAGCCGCGAAGTCGATGGCACCGAAAACCAGCATCCTTGGACGCGGCGCGTACGAGGCGACGAACACCCTCATCCCCTCACCACGCCGCTCACCGTCGGGGCCGTAGGTGAGCGTCTCGGTCCGCCCGGCGGCCAGCAGACCTCGGGCGTCGTCGAGCACCGCATCGTCCGCGCGCTGCGACCCTAGGCTCCCCCCGATGGCCTCGCCCTCGGGACGGATGACGAGCCGATGGCCGATGAGTGCGGCATTCGGGTGAGCGATGACGGTGGCGACAGCGACCGGGCGACCCTCGGCGATGTCCCGCCCGACTGATCCCAACTCCGGGAACGTCTCACGCGACACCTTCTCGACAAAGATGTCGAGAATGCCGCCACACGTGAGACCAACCGTGAAGGCATCCTCATCGGACACGCCATACCGTTGCAGGACAGGCGATCCTGAGGCGACAACCTCCTGTGCGAGCTCATAGACGGCACCCTCGACGCAGCCGCCCGAGACCGAGCCGACAGCCTCGCCAGCAGGTCCGACGAGCATCGAGGCGCCGGCCGGGCGAGGGGCGGAACGGAAGGTCGCGACCACGGTGCCGACACCGACGGTCTCGCCAGCCTCCCACCAGGGCAGCAGGTCGGTCAGGACGTCACGCACGGGCGATCACCTCGGTCAGCTCCTCGAATGCCGCGAACGAATGGCCCGCGACGAAGTCGTCACAATGGGGCAGGACGGCCCGAATGCCGCCCTGGACCGGCTCGTAGCCAGGTTGCCCGCGATGGGGGTTGACCCACACCACCCGGTGGGCAAGCGCGGACAGGCGGCGCACCTGCTCACCCAGCGCCTCAGGGTCGCTGCGCTCCCACCCGTCGCTGAAGATCACGACGACGGCGCCGCGCGCCATTCCCCTTCTCCCCCAACGGTCCAGGAAGACCTTGACCCCCTCGGCCAGGCGAGTCCCGCCGGACCAGTCCGGGATGGCGTCACCGACCGCCACCAGCGCACGGTCCGCGTCCCGGCGGCGCAACGGCCGGGTCACGTGGGTGAGGCGCGTGCCCAGGGTGAAGGCCTCGACCGGCAGCCCGGAGGAGACAAATCGGTGGGCCAGACGCAGGAGAGAGTCGGCATAGGGGCCCATCGAGCCGGACACATCCAGCAGGAGGACCACCCGGCGAGGGCGGGGTGCGCGGCGCCGCCAGCGCACCTCACCGGGCTCGCCCAGGCGGCGCACGCTCTCGCGCAGGGTCCGTCGGCGATCCAGGTCGCCGCGCGCGGCGGGCGTGCGCCGGTGCGAGGGGCGTCGGGGTGCCCGGGGGCGCAGCCGACCGTAAAGCCGGGCCAGCTCGGCCTTCTCGCCCGTCGTCAAGGTGGCGACATCCCGGTGTCGCAGAACCTCGGTCGCGCTGGCTTGACCAGCGATGTTCTCGGGTTGGCCGGGGACCCCGTCGGTCGCGCCTTCACTCAGGCCCGCCTGCGCCTGGATCGCCGGTGGCCGCGAGCGCTGCCCGACGACGGCACGCTGACCAGTGAACCACGCGGCATACACCAGGTCGTAGCGCTCGAGGTCGGCCGGGGAGCCGCAGAGGGTCGCCCGGCCGGCGACATACACCCCGGTGGCGTCGGCAAGCCCCACCTCAGCCGCAGCCTGCAGATAGGCCCGCTCGCGGTCGGCGGTGACCGCAACACCGGCGGCCCGCAGCGCGCGGGCGAACCCCAGCAGGATCTCCTCTGGTGGGTGGAGCGCGGTCGTGACCACCGACTCAGCCTCCGAGGAGCTTGTCGAGGGCGTCGCGGACCCGGTCCGCGTCCTCGCGGTACTTGATCGCGACGCCGAGGCTTGCGGCCGCGGACTCGGTGTCGAGTTCGCGTGCACCGAGCTCGGTCAGGGCCCGTGCCCAGTCCAAGGTCTCGGCGACACCAGGCGGTTTGAGGATTTCACGATCGGTGCGGATCGCCTGCACGGCCCGCACGATCTGTTCGGCCAGGCGCTGCGGGACGTGTGGCAGCCGTGTCTGCACGATCTCGAGCTCGCGGGCCAGCCCCGGGTGGTCGAGCCAGTGATAGAGGCAGCGCCGCTTGAGGGCATCGTGCAGCTCGCGGGTGCGGTTGGAGGTGAGGATGACGATCGGGGGGGTGCTCGCCGCCACCGTGCCGAGCTCGGGGATGGTGACCTGCCAGGTCGAGAGCACCTCAAGCAGGAAGGCCTCGAACTCGTCGTCGGCGCGGTCGACCTCGTCGATGAGGAGCACCGCGGGGGCATCGCGCAGGGCGCGCAGGACAGGTCGGGCCAGCAGGAACCGCTCATCGAACAGATCCGCCTCGACCTCGCCGACATTGCGGGCCGCGCCGTCGACCGCTTCGAGAGCACGAATGTGCAGGATCTGCCGCGGGAAGTCCCAGTCGTACAAGGCCTGGGTGGCATCGATGCCTTCGTAGCATTGCAGGCGGATGAGCGGCAGGTCCATGGCCTGCGCCAGCGCCTCGGCGAGCGCGGTCTTGCCCGTGCCGGGCTCCCCCTCCAGGAGCAACGGTCGCTGGAGCCGCAGGCCCAGCCACGCCACGGTGGCCAGCGCCTCGTCGGCGAGATACCCGGTCTCCCCGAGGGCGGCGGTGAGGGCGGCGGCATTCGGGAACGTCGACGCAGGATCCATCGGACCATGATGACGCACGTTCCGGCTCCGCAGGACGACGAATGCCGCGCCGAGTCAGCGCGCCAAGGCCGTCACGGCGGCGAGGAGCTCGGCGAGTGCCAACCCGCCCAGCACGGCGGCGGCCGCGACGACTAGCCGACCGTCGTGAAGGACGGAGAACCGCGCGTCGTGCTCATGTTGGCGCCCATATCGGCGACCCCGCAGGACCTGGGCGACGACGTAGCCGGCGAGTGCCGTGGTGAAGAGCGCGGGGACGGCCGAGAGCGGTCCGATGGTGTCGAAGGTGAGTCGGGCGATGACGAGCGCGCCGACGAGCAGGGCCAGGCCGGTGCGACGCCACGCGAGGGCGGTGCGCTCCTGCTGCAGGCCTGGGTCGCGGGCGGGCTCGCTCATCAGGCTCCGGCGGTGAAGCTGGTCACGGCCAGGACGATCCCGGCGATCGAGACAGCGACCGCGACGACGATGAGACCCGGGTTGGACGGCAGGGGCGCGTCCTCGCGCATGGCGCGCTCGTTCCTGGCCCAGCCGGACCACGATATGGCGGCGATGATGAGGCCAGTCAGGGAGAGGATGCCGGCGAGCAGGTGCTGGAGCGTGTCGGCCATGGGCAGATCGAGGGCATCCAGTGCGGCGGCCCCGGCGAGCAGCGCCAGGCCGGTCCTGATCCACGCGAGGAACGTCCGCTCGTTGGCGAGCGAGAACCGCGGATCGGGCTCGGTCCCCTTGTCGTAGACGCTTCCTGGCCACCGGCGCTTCGGCTCACTCACCTGCTCATCATCCTCCACGGGCTCGGCTCGGCCAGGGAGGGGCCGTTGGCGGGCGACCTCTGGGACCCTCCGTAGGGTGAGGGGATGGGAGAGCCGTTCGTCGTCTGGGTGCTCGTGATCAGTGATCTCGCGTTGGCCGCGGCACTGGGCTGGACGACGCGGGCGGCGGCGACGGGTCGCTTGCGGGTCAACGCCTTGGCGGGGATCCGGACCAGCGCAACGATGGCAAGCCAGCCAGGTTGGGTTGCCGCACACACGGCGGCGTGGCCCATGGTCGCAGCCGTGGCGGCCAGCAGTCTCGTCGGCGCCGTGGGTGCCGTCATCGCGCTCCTCATGGACCACCTGGTTGCCGCCGTGGTGATTGGCGTCGTGCCCGTCGGGATCGTGCTCGTCGCGACGATCCCCATCGTGCGGATCGCCAACCGCGCGGCGCGCGCGGCCAAACCCGGCTGACTGAGGTCCCGACGTCCCCGCAGGGGCCGGTGATCGCTGGCGCCGGCTGGCGGTCGGTGGCTGACGCGCGCGACGATGCTCTGCGCGGAAGATCGGGGTTCGCAGGGGAAAACAAGGGGTGCGAACCCGCACCAAGGCGCTTTAGGCGGGAAAGGTGAGGTCGCTGGGGCGGTCGGTGTCGCGGCCGGTGGCGAGGTCTGCGCACTCGATGAGGGTGACGGGCGCGATGTCGAGGTAGGCCCGAGCGCCCCGGTCCCCCATCGCGCCGCGCGTCGCCGCAGCCCAGTGCTCCCGACCGAGGACGACGGGGTGTCCGGGGGTGCCGTCGTAGGTCGCGCGGGCCAGCGTCTCGGGCCCGACCGCGGCCGCCCGAAGTCGCGCGTAAACGTCCGCCCCGACATCCGGGAGGTCAACGAGTGTCACGAGAACGGCATTCACTGAAGTGGACAGTGTTGTGGCCCAACGCAATCCGGCACGGAATGAGGCGCCCATCCCGGTCTCCCAGTCGGGCGACGACACAACGAATGCCGCCTCACCCACGGCCCTGGTGACCTCGTCCGCGGCCGCCCCGACCACCACCGCGACGGGATCGCACCCTGCCTCCCGCACCCGGCTGATGGCCTCAGCCACCGCCGCCCGGCCGTCGGGGCGCGGGAGGAGGGCTTTGGGCCCACCCATCCGGCGCCCCGCCCCGGCGGCGAGCACGAGGCCGGCGACACTCACGCGGGGTCCCCGCGAAGGATCTGGCGGAGCGCAGCGGGGGAAGACCTTCGTGGGGTGCTCACGCGGGGTCCCCGCGAAGGATCTGGCGGAGCGCAGCGGGGGAAGACCTTCGTGGGGTGCTCACGCGTCCTCGAGGGCCTGGATGATCCGTGGCCGCAACACCTCCGGTGCGATCACTTCATCAACCGAGCCGACCTCGACGGCGCGGTGGATCGAGTGGACGCCGTCGAACTCCGAGGCGACCGTCCCGAGGACTTCGGCGCGCACCGCCTTGCGGGTGTCGTCGAGCTCGGCCTCGAGGTCGGCTGCCTCCGGGCCCGATGCCTCGGCCAAGCGGGCCTGCAGGTCGGTGACCCTGGCATCGGCGGCCGTGCGCCGGTCGACGTCCCGCGCGAAGACGACCGCCGCGGCCGGAGCCCCGCCGATCACGGAGGCGAAGGAGCCTTCGACGGCGAGCACGGTCATGGCGTCATTGAGCGCCTTGGAGAAGACGACGAAAGCGCCACCGTGGTAACGGGAGACAACGACGAACACGATGGGTCCGGAGAAGTTGACGATCGCGCGACCGATCTCTGCGCCGTATTCGAGCTGGAGGTTGCGCATGGACTCCGGCGAGCCGTCGAACCCGGAGAGGTTGGCCAGGACGACGAGCGGGCGATTGCCGGAGGCGGCGTTGATGGCCCGAGCGACCTTCTTGGAGCTCCGCGGGAAGAGGGTGCCGGCGGTGTAGGTGTCGGGCCCGTCGGTGGGGGGGAAGCCGCGGCGCGAGACGCCCTTGGACTCGATGCCGATGAGGGCAACAGGGTAACCACCGATGTGGGCGTCGGTCGTGACGGCCGTGCCGGCGTCGGCCATGCCGGCCCAACGCTCGATCATCGGCTGATCCTGGTCACTGACCGCTCGCAGGAGGGTGCGGATGTCGAAGGCCTTCTTGCGGTCGGGGTTGGTGGCGAGCGAGAAGATATCGCCGACCGTCGTGAAGCCGCTGTCCACGGGGTCATGCGGATAGACCGTCACGTCGCGGGTCTTGGGGTCGGTGGACTTCAGGCGGCGCGGACCTGCCTCTCCCGGAACGACATACGTGTGGTCGTAGTGGTCGAGCAGGATCCGGAAGGCATCGGTGATCGTCGGCGCCCAGTACTGCGCCTGACCGTTGGGACCCATGACCCGGTCGTAGCCGCCGATACCGAAGTTGTCCTCGGCGCTCACGCCTCCGGAGAAGTCCAGGGACTGCTTGCCGGTGAGCACCATGGCGGACTCGGGAGTCATGACGAGGATGCCCTTGGTGTGCATGAGCATCGTGGCTTCGGCATTCCAATAGGGCTGGGCGCCGACATTGATGCCCGCGACGACGATATTGATCTCGCCGCCAGCCTGGGTGAACTCGATGATTCGCTTGAGGGCGCGAGCCACCCAGTCCATGTTCTCGGTGCCGGAGTCCATCGAGATCCGGGCGCCGGCCGAGAGGGCGAACCACTCCAGCGGCACCCCCATCTGCTCGGCGAGATCGATGGCCGCGACGACGCGGGCGCACTCGGCCTCGGCGACCGAGCCGAGGGACTTCAGCGGGTCGCCACACAGGAGCACGCGGGTCACCCCGTCGCGGTGGATCCCCGTGGGCGTGGTAACGATGCCGCAGATGATCCCGGCGGTATTGCGGCCGAACGGCCGGTCGACCGGGACCAAGACCCCGTTCTCGTCGAGGTCGAGCTCGGTGGCGGCGCCACCCCCGCCGGCGATGAGGGACACCAGCTCGTAGGGATAGACCAGGCCACGACGACGGGCGCGCACAACCTTCTCGTTGTAGTCGTCCAGCGGCGCCAGCACGTCCGTCGGGGGGGCCTCGACACTCATCGCGACGCCGGAGCCCGGCATGCTGGTGAATTTGACGACAAGGGGCGTCTCACCACCATCGTGGTCGCGCAGCCGGCCCTCGATGAGGAGCTCCTCGATGCCCGCGCCGCCGGTCAACGGGGCGATCCGGTCCTGCATCTGGGTGAACTCATCGAGGCTCGCCTCCACGGCCGGCCAGACGTGCAGCCACACATGGTTCATGTCCAGGCGAGAACCGGCGGCCCCTCGAGCGGTGCGGGCCCGCCGGATGGCCTCGAGACAGTTGGCGATGACCCGCTCCAGGTGGGGCAGCGAGGAGATCCGGCCGTCGGCGTCGCGCGTGTAGGAGAAGGTCCGCACCTGAGCCAGGGCGAACAGGCGCTGGTCGGCGGCATTGTCGGGGGCTGTGCCGAGGAAGAGCATGACGTCGGCAGGGGCGTCGAGGCGCTCTAGGTTGAACCCGCGCAGGCGCCACATCGAGAGCCGTCGCCCGACCATCGGATGAATGCCGCGCACGAGCCGGTCTTCGTAGAGGGTGCCGTCACCGGCGGGGCGCAAGGTCACATAGTCGACGTCGCGACCGGGGGCAATGATCCCGACGGCGATCCGGCGCACGTCACGAGCCACGGGCAACGGGGCCAGGGTCTGTGCGAGCGTGGCCGCGGCCTCGTCCATGGACTCCGGCGCGAGCGGCCAGTAGACGTAGATGTCCAGGACGCCCTGGGATCCCGCAGGCCGCGCAGCGACCATCCGGGACAGGGTGGCCGAGAGCGGACCGTCCGCATCGAACTCGTCGAAGTTCGCCACCGTCGTCACCAGGTGCGAGGGGCGATTGTCCAGCTCATAGTCGGCGGTCGCGAACGGGCGCCCGTCGACGATGAGCTCCTCGGACTGTTCCAGGCCGTACTCGCGGTAGTGACGCTGGATGAGGACGGCGAGCATCGGCTCAACGTCCGGGATGCCAAGGGCAAGCCGTTTGCCCAGGAAGGAAACGATCCGCTCGGGGATCTCGGCCAAGGCCTCCATCCGCGCCGAGCGCTCCGGGGAGTCCGGCATCAAGGCAATGGCCTCGATCTCCGGCTCGACCCGGGCCAGGACACTCTCGCGGTCAGCGTCGACGACTGGCTGGTCGAACCAGCGGAAACGGACGGACCGCGCCAGGTCACCCAGGGCGGGGAAGCGCAGCTGGGTGGCGACGATGAGGCGTTCGAGCAAGTCGTGGGCGGCGTCTGCCTGGTCCTGCGCCGGCGGCGGCTCGGTGATCCACTGCCGCAGAATCGTCATGGTCGTGTAGATGTCCGGGGCAGTCCGCTGCTGGGTGAGGAAGAGGCGGAACACCGCCTCCTCCAGCGCAGGCGTCCGATCCAGGCTGGTCACTCCGTAGTGCGCGAGCACCCTCTCCAGGCGGGTCCGGAAACCCTCCGGCAGGCCCGCCCGATCGGTGTCGAGCGTCAGCAGGTACGTGTGGACGTACTCGCGCGGGCTGTGGACCTGGAGTTCGACCCGGTCGTCCTCCCCGGCTGGTCGGTTGCGGGACAGCTCGGCGAAGTCCGCGAAGACCCCGAGCAGGTCGATCTCGTCGGCGATGGGCGAGCCGCCCTGCTCGACGAGCTCGGCGCGGGCCGACATGTAGTTCGTGAGGCGTTCGCCCTGGTCGGACAGGTCGAGGTCGTAGCCGAGGAACATCGACACCAGGTCGGTGCGGCTGCGCGTCAGGCCTTGGTCGGAATCGGCGGCGCCATCGAGGTCGAGGTCGACGACCTCCGGCTCGACGGCCTCCACCGCAACCGCGTCGTCCTCGTCATCGCTGACCGGGTCGATCCGCATGAGTGGGGCACCGGTCTCCACCTGGCTGCCACTGGAGACGAGCAGCTCCTTGACGACTCCGGTGAACGGAGCCGGCAGCACGGTCTCCATCTTCATCGACTCCAGCACGACTGCCGGGGCGCCCTCCTCGACCCGGTCACCGACCGCGATCGGGGTGGCCACGACCAGGGCAGGTGCGGGCGATCGCAGGACGCCACCCTCATCGCGGCTGACGCGGTGGGTGACGCCATCGACCTCGACGACATGGGTCGGGCCGTGGGTCGCCATGACGAGCCGGTAGGACCGTCCACCGGTGGTCAAGCGCGCGGCATACGGGCCTTGCACCTCGATCTCGGCGTCGGCGCGGCCCTCACCCGCCCCGGAGATGGTGACCCGGAATCGGGTCGGGCCGGTGCGGAGCACGACGAGTTTGTAGGCCGCGCCCCGCAACGTCAGCTCGATCGGCGCCCCGACCTGATGGCGGGCCTGCGGGCGTCCGCCCCGGGCGGTCGCGAGGAATCGCGCCCGCTCCACGGACTCCTCCTCCTCGTAGGCGGCGATGCCCGCGGCGACCAGAGCGATCCCGGAGTGGGTGTTGTTGAACAGACCACCCTCGCCGCGGATCCGGTCGATCCAGCCGGTGTCGGCGGAGCCGTCGATGACGTCGGGCTCGCGCAGGAGGTCGAGGATGAACGACTTGTTCGTCGCGCCACCTTCGATGACGACAGTGGTCTCCCCCATGGCGCGACGGAGTCGGGCGAGAGCGATGTCGCGCGTCGGACCCCAGGCGATGATCTTGGCGATCATCGAGTCGAAGTCGGCGGGGATCGAGTCACCCTCTGCCACACCGGTATCCACTCGAATGCCGGGTCCAGCAGGCAACTCGAGGTGGGCGATCCGGCCCGGCGCGGGGGCGAAGTCGCGGTCCGGGTCTTCCGCGTTGAGGCGGGCCTCGACGGCGTGACCGAGCTCGCCGGGGCGGGCCCCGTCGAGCCGGCCACCTTGGGCGACGTGGATCTGGAGCGCGACCAGGTCGGTGCCGGTGACGACCTCGGTGATGGGGTGCTCGACCTGGAGGCGGGTGTTGACCTCGAGGAAGGCGAACGTCCCGTCCTGCGGCTGGAAGAGGAACTCGACGGTGCCCGCACCGGAGTAATCGACCGCGACGGCCAGCCGCTCGGCGCTCTCCTTGAGCACGGTGGCCTGCTCGGCGGTCATGACGACCGACGCGGACTCCTCGATCACCTTCTGGTTGCGGCGCTGGACGGAGCAGTCGCGCACACCGATCGCCCAGGCGGTGCCTTGACCGTCGGCGATGACCTGCACCTCGACGTGGCGGGCACCGGTGACCAGGGACTCCAGGAACACCACGCCGGAGCCGAAGGCACGCTGTGCCTCGTCGCGGGTGAGCTGGTAGGCCGCGGCCAGCTCGGCGTCATTGGTGACCTTGCGAATGCCGCGTCCGCCACCGCCCGCCGTCGCCTTGAGCATGAGCGGGTAGCCGATGCGGTTGGCCGTCGCCGTCGCGTCCTCGAGGGTGTCGACCCCGCCGCCGCTCCACGGCGCGACCGGAACACCGACCTCCTCGGCGATGAGCTTGCTGCCGATCTTGTCCCCGAGCTTGCGCATGGCCTCGCCGCCCGGCCCGATGAAGGTGACGCCGATGCGAGCGCACAGGTCGGCAAACGTCGGGTCCTCGGCGACAAAGCCCCAGCCCACCCAGGCCGCGTCGGCGCCGGTCTCGACTAGGGCCTTCTCCAGGACGGCATGGTCGAGGTAGGGACGGTTGGCGGCCGGCCCCAGGTCGTAGGCGATGTCGGCCTCGCGCACGAACATGGCCGTGCGCTCGCCCTCGGTATGCAAGGCGATGATCTGCGTCCGCTCGCCGTCCGACCTCGCCGCATTGAGGTCTCGGACAGCGTGGATGAGGCGCATGGCCGCCTCACCGCGGTTGACGATGGCGATCCGCGAGAACGTAGACACAGCCTGAGACTGTCATGGGTCACCAGTGACTGGCGAGTAATTGACCACCTTGCTCGCTACAGACAGCACGCGGATGCGGATGAAAAAGGAGTCCCAGGGTGCCGGTTTCTCCCACATCGGCGGGCCGGTTCCTTACTGCGAGCCGTGGCAGCACCCTTCGTCGCCATCCGACTCGGGCGCGGCGACCTCCAGCCGACAGAAGCAGGACGCCGTGATCGGCACATCGGCCGTGGCCGACGCGATCGCGAGCTGCTGGGCGATGACGCCGGCGAGCTCGGTCTTGCCCAGCTGGACGAGGCACTCGTGGTAGCCGTGCAGCGCCCAGAGGTTGCCCGGGTGCTGGCAGGCCCGCGGCAGCGTTGGGTCCAGGCCGAGATCGGCACGATAGACGGCCTCGGCCTGCGCGATCTCGCCTTGTTCGAGCAAGAGCGCGCCGAGCGCATGACGGGTCGGCTGCATCCACCCCCATGGCTCGTCGTAGGGCAGGTTGTCATCAAGGTCGACGCTGCGCCGGAGATGGGCGAATGCGGCGGCGTGGTTGCCTTTGCGGTACTCCAACTCGCCGTCGAGCATCGCCTCCGCCACGGCCAGGATGTCCCGGGCGGTGTTGTTGAACAGCATTCGGCTCTCCGGGACAGCGGCGAATGCCGAGAGGAACAGCTCGCGCTCCGCCTCGGCCTGCGCGACCCGGCCGCTCGCGGCATACGCGACGCCCTTGCCGTAATGGAGCATCGCCGTGGTGACGGCATACACCTCGGCGTCCTCGGGGAGCGGGAGCGCGATCAGGTCGTCCCACCGCCCAAAGCGGATGAGGACGTGCACCCGCATCGGCACGAAGCTCTCCAGCCAGTCCGCCATCGGCGGCAGCGACACCCGCAGGAGCTCCTCGGGGATGGCCGCCTCGAGGAGGTCTGCGGTGTCCAGGGCCACCTGGGACTGCCCGAGGAACATCGCCCCATAGATACGGAAGTGCAGGTTGTGCGCGCGATACAGCGTGTAGAAGTTCAGCGGACCACGGTGCGCGACATACTTCGCATCGGCCCGGATGGCGTCCGAGTTGCTCGCGATGACCCGCCGGTAGTCGCCGACGAGGACGTCGATATGGGTGGGCATGTGCTCCAGATGGCCGGCATCAGGGACGAGCCCGCGGAGCAGGTCGGCCACGGGCAGAGCCTGCTCCGGCGTCTTGGACATCTCCATGAGGTGGATGTACATGTGCAGCAGGCCAGGATGTGAGGCGCCGCCCGGTGCGGCGAGGGCCCGATCGAGGATCGCTTTGGCGTCCACGGTGCGAGTCCCGGCCGCAGGCTCGCCGGTGCGCTGGTCCCACAGCTGCCAGGCGTCGAGGTTCATCAGGGCTTCAGCCGTGAGTGAGCAGACGTCGAGATCATCGGAATGGGCGGCATACGCCGCCTCCATCGCGGCGGCATAGGTGGCCTCCCACGCCCCGCCGTCCTGGAGCGGCAGGCCACCCGGATAGCGCGTGGCCAGGGCCTCGATCAGGGCGCGCTCGACCGGGGAGGCGCGAGGTGCCAGGGCGGCCGCGCGACCGGCGGCGGCGCGAGCGCGCTCCTCGATCTCGGCCGCCTCCTCGGGCGCGAAGAACTCCCACGGCTTGTTGTAGTTGGGGCCCAATGCGTATGCGATCCCCCAGTGGGCCAGAGCGCAATCCGGGTCGTGGCGGAGCGCTTCCTCGAAACAGACGACCGCCTCGTCGTGGTTGAAGCCGTAGGTCCACACCAAGCCACGGTTCACCCAGTCGCGCGCCGCAGCATTCGACGTGGTGACGTCACGTCCGTAGGAGCCGAGGTCGTAGTCATAGGCCGCTCGCGGCATTCCGGTCATCGGCCCTGGACCAATCGCCCAACGGGTGGTGGTGTCACGACGGCCTCCTGGTCACGACTGCGGTCTCGGCACCGTACCAACGCCGGTCCGGGGGGCCAAGGGTGCGTCGGGGCGCACCCCTGGCCCCCCGGGACCGCACGATCAAGACGGTCTACGGCTGGCCGGGGCGCAGCGCCACCCACAGGCCCTCGGCTTGCGCGCAGAGGCGGTCCCCGTCGTGCAGTTGGCCGCGGACGAACTGCTTGCGACCGTCGAGCCGCTCGAGCCAGGCGGTGATCTGCAGCGGCACCCCGATCGGGGTGACCGAGCGGTAGTCAGTCTTGAGGTAGGCCGTGCGAGACCACGGGAGCTTGCGCAGAATCGGCACCCCGCCGAGGAACTCGTCGAACAACAGCGCAATGGCCCCACCGTGCGCGGCGCCGTTCTCGCCCACGTGGAATCGGCCGAACTCGACCGTGCTGGAGAAGATCTCGCCGGTGCGATCCTCATGTGCCCACGCCGGCACCAGTGCCTGCGCCCGACCTGGCACGGCCATCCAGTGGCCCCACATGCGCGCCGCCTCGTTGACCTGGGTGGGCTGGAGTCGCTGCTTCCACGCTGCGAGGTCCTCGGCGAGCTCGGCGCACGTAGCGACGTCCGGGCTCGCGCCGGCCACCGCATCGAGCAGTCCCCGCAGCTCCCGGATGACGGAGTCATAGGCGGTGCCCTGCTCGGGTGGACCAGGAGGCGCTGTCATGGCCTCCAGGGCCGCGATCCCGTCGACGTGTCCGGTCGTCATCTCACTCCTCGTCCATGCCGCTCGCTGCGCATCGGCGAGCACGCCCCGAGGCGCCCACGTTAGCGAGTGAGCATTCACCTGGACGGCGAGGTGGGACTCCTCACGTCACCCGCCTGGTCCTCGGGACCTGCTGGGAATAGTTGAATCTACAACTATTGTTATCCGTGGCGTCCATCCCACTTGGGTGGGCGAAGCACCGAAGTCACCACCCACACGGCAAGAGGGCACACCATGCAGATCGGCATCTTCAGCGTCGGCGACGTCACGACGGACCCCACGACCGGCCGCACGCCCACCGAGTACGAGCGCATCAAGGCGACCGTCACGATCGCCAAGAAGGCGGAGGAGGTGGGCCTGGACGTGTTTGCGACGGGCGAGCACCACAACCCGCCCTTCGTGGCCTCGAACCCGACGGCCACGCTGGCCTACATCGGCGCGCAGACGCAGCGCCTGCTGCTCTCCACCGCCACCACGTTGATCACCACGACGGACCCTGTCCTGATCGCCGAGGACTACGCGAAGATCCAGCACCTCACCGACGGCCGGGTCGACCTCATGCTCGGCCGCGGCAACACCGGCCCGGTCTATCCGTGGTTCGGCAAGGACATCCGCCAGGGCATCAACCTCGCCGTCGAGAACTACGCGCTCCTGCGGCGGCTCTGGACCGAGGACGTCGTGGACTGGGAGGGGAAGTTCCGCACCCCGCTGCAGGGCTACACCGCCACACCCCGCCCCCTCGACGGCATCGCGCCGTTCGTCTGGCACGGCTCGATCCGCAGCCCCGAGATCGCCGAGCAGGCGGCCTATTACGGGGATGGGTTCTTCCATAACCACATCTTTTGGCCGATCCGTCACACCCAGCAGATGGTGGACCTCTACCGTCGGCGCTTCGAGCACTACGGCCACGGGTCTGCGGACACCGCCATCGTCGGGTTGGGCGGCCAGTTCTTCATGCGGCCGCGCAGCCAGGATGCCGTCACCGAGTTCCGCCCGTACTTCGACAACGCCCCCGTTTATGGCCACGGGCCGTCCTTGGAGGACTTCACGCGGGAGACGCCACTCGTCGTCGGGTCGCCGCAGCAGGTCCTCGAGCGCACCCTCGCCTCGCGGGACTATGTCGGCGACTACCAGCGGCAGCTATTCCTCGTTGACCACGCGGGTTTGCCCCTGAAAACCGTTCTGGAACAACTGGATCTGCTCGGTGAGATTCTCCCAGACCTGCGTCGCGGGTTCGCCGAAGGCCGGCCCGCGCACGTCCCCGAAGCCCCCACCCACGCCTCGCTGGTGGCCGCTGCGGGAGGAGCGCGCGACGCCACGGTCTACGCCGAGGCGGACAGCGCGACCGGTCACCGCGCCGAGGACTCGCTGCAGGACGCGCAGAATGCCGGGGTGCAGGCGTGACCTCGATCGTCGTCATCTCGGCGGGGCTGTCCACCCCGTCGTCGACCCGGCTGCTCGCTGACCGCCTCGCCGAGGCGGTCAGCGCGACCCGGCCCGCAGCCACGGTGACCCACCTGGAGCTGCGGCCGCTCGCGCATCAGCTCACCGACCAACTGTTGACCGGATTCCCCGGCCCCGAGCTGGCGGCGGCGCAGGACGCGGTGCGCGCCGCGGATGGGCTGGTGGTCGTCACTCCCGTGTTTGCCGCGTCCTACTCCGGCCTGTTCAAGATGTTCTTCGATGTGCTGGAGCCCGAGACGATCGACGGCACCCCGGTGCTGATCGCCGCGACGGCCGGCACGGCACGGCATTCCCTGGTGCTGGAGCATGCCCTGCGACCGCTGTTCGCCTACCTGCACGCCGTCGTCGTCCCCACGGGTGTCTTCGCGGCCACGGACGACTTCGCCAGCGCGGAGCTGACTCAGCGGATCGGCCGCGCGACGCGGGAGTTCGCGGGGCTGCTGTCCCCTGGGAATGCCGCGAACGCCACGAATGCCGCAGCGACGCCGTCGCGGCGACGCACCGTCGCGGATGAGTTCGCCGACGTCACGCCGTTCGAACGGCTGCTGGCCCAGGTGAGCTCCGCCTCCTGAGGGGGCTGCCGGCCGAAGGCCTGGCGATGCACGAAGGGCCCGTGACCGGCATTGCGCTAGTCAAGGGCCCTTCGCAGCACGTGGTGGCGGGTGAAGGATTCGAACCTTCGAAGCTTTCGCGACGGATTTACAGTCCGCTCCCATTGGCCGCTCGGGCAACCCGCCGGGTGTCGTGCGCAGGCAACAATAGCAACCCGGCAGGCGCACGCCGAATCCGCGCGTTGACTCATCCAAGATGCCCGCGTAGCAGGAGTCGTTGACTCATCCAAGGATGCCCGCGTGGGTCACGATCCGAGGATGGAGCTCACGTTGGCGACGCGGCGGCAGGTGACCAAGGCCCAGGTGGACCGATACCGCAAGGGGACTAGGGCGGAGAAGTCTGAGGTGCTGGACGCGGTCACCTTGGTCACGGGGTGGCACCGGGACCATGCCCGCAAGGTCCTGCGGCGCGAATTGGCTGGCGGGCCCGTCCCGGCCCGGACGCCTCGGGCCCGGACCTGCCGGTACGACGACACGGTCATCGAGGCGCTACTGCGCTGCTGGGTCATCCTGGGCGGCCCCTCGGGCAAGATCCTCCAACCAGGCCTGCCCGCGTTGGTTCCCCGGCTGCGGGCCTACCACGAACTCGACCTGGACGACGCGCACACGCAGTTGCTGCTGGCGATGTCCCCGGCCACGATCGACCGCCGCCTCAAGCCGTACCGGGTCGGGTTGGTCGCCGGCAAAGGCCGCTCGATGACCCGCCCGGGCAGTCTGCTCAAGTCGAGCATCCCGCTGAAGACGTGGCACGAGTGGGACGACACCACCGCGGGGTTCATCGAGATCGACCTGGTCTCTCACGACGGCGGCGACAACAACGGCCACTTCGCGTACACCCTGGACGCCACCGATATCGCCACCGGCTGGACCGAAGCGATCACGGTGCGGTCCAAGGGTGAACGCATCGTCTCAGCCGGCCTGCAGCACCTGATGATTCGGTTCCCGTTCGCGATCCTGGGGATCCATTCGGACAACGGCAGCGAGTTCATCAACCACCACCTGCTCAAGTGGTGCACCGACCGGCAGATCACCTTCACCCGTGGCCGCCCGAACCATAAGAACGACCAAGCCCACGTCGAGCAGAAGAACTGGACCGAGGTCCGTCAGTCCGCCGGCTACTACCGCTACGACACCCCCCACGAGCTGGACCTGCTCAACCAGATGTGGCCGATCCAGTCCCAGCTGCGCAACGTGTTCCGGCCCCAGCAGAAACTGACCTCCAAGACCCGCCGCGGCGCGAAAGTCACCAAAACCTACGACCAAGCCGCGACCCCGCTGACCCGGTTGACCCGTGACCACCCCGGCCTGCTCGACCCCCACGACCACAAAGCCCTGACCGCGATATTGACCACCGCCAACCCCGCCCAACTCCGCCGCGACATGGACCTGATCCAAGCCAACCTGCTCGAACTCGCCCGTGAGGTTGACCCCGTTGGGTGGACATCCTGAGGGACTGTCCGAGGAACGGTGTTTCTGGCCGACACGCCGGCAAGAGTCGGCGAGGAAGGCTGGTCACCGATGACCGAGAAGATCCAGGGCATGAGCACAATGCCCAAGACAGCAGTGAAGTCCCGTA
>JAGOME010000014.1 GCA_017993715.1 Phycicoccus sp. | reverse complement strand
GACGAGGGTCGAGGTGGTGCTCGACCGGGCGCCCGCCCCGGCCAGCCGCGTCCCGGCAACAACCCGTTCGCCCCGAGCCAAGGCATGGGGCGTCGCGAGGGTGGCGGTTCGCCGCGCCCGGGCAACAACCCCTTCGCCGCTTCCCAGGGCATGCCTCGGCCGCCTGCCGGTCGTGGCGCACCTGCGGGTCCCGGTGGCCCGCGTCCCGCAGCTCCGCGTCCTGGTGGCGTGCGGCCCAGCCCCGGCATGATGCCGAGCAGCAGTGCCGTGGCACGGCCCGGTGAGCGGCCCGCGCGCGGTGCCCGTCCCGGTGCGCCCGGTCGTCCGGGTGCCGGCGGTGGGGCTGGCGGCTTCGGTGGTCGCCCCGGTGGCGGTCCCGGTGGTGGCGGCGGCTTCCGCAGCGGCCCTGGTGGTCGCGGCGGCACGCAGGGTGCCTTCGGTCGTGGCGGTGGTCGCCCGGCCCGCGGCCGTAAGTCCAAGCGCGCCAAGCGCCTGGAATTTGAGGAGATGCAGGCTCCCACCATTGGTGGCGTGCAGGTCCCTCGTGGTGACGGCAAGACCGTTGTCCAGGTGCGTCAGGGCGCGACCCTGACTGATCTGGCCGACAAGATCAATGCCAATCCGGCCTCGCTGGTCACCGTGCTCTTCCACCTCGGTGAGATGGCCACGGCGACCCAGAGCCTGGACGAGGACACCTTCAAGGTGCTCGGATCCGAGCTCGGCTACGACATCCGCATGGTCTCCCCGGAGGAGGAGGAGCGCGAGCTCTTCGAGTCCTTCTCCATCGACCTCAACATCGGTGTCGAGGACGAGGACGAGGAGGACCTGCAGCCGCGTCCGCCGGTCGTGACCGTCATGGGTCACGTTGACCACGGTAAGACCCGCCTGCTCGACGCGATCCGTAACGCCAACGTTGTGGCCGGCGAGGCCGGTGGCATCACTCAGCACATTGGTGCGTACCAGATCGTCAAGGAGCACGAGGGCATCGAGCGGCCGATCACCTTCATCGACACCCCCGGTCACGAGGCCTTCACCGCCATGCGTGCCCGCGGTGCCAAGGTGACCGACATTGCGATCCTCGTGGTCGCGGCCGATGACGGCGTCATGCCGCAGACCATCGAGGCGCTTAACCACGCTCAGGCGGCGGATGTGCCGATCGTGGTCGCGGTCAACAAGATCGACGTCGAGGGTGCCAACCCGAGCAAGATCCGTCAGCAGCTCACCGAGTACAACCTGGTGGCCGAGGAGTACGGCGGCGACACGATGTTCGTCGACGTCTCTGCCAAGCAGGGCATCAACATCGACGAGTTGCTCGACGCCGTCCTGCTCACCGCGGACGCCTCCCTGGACCTGCGAGCCAACCCCGACCGCGACGCCCGTGGTGTCGCGATCGAGGCCAACCTGGACAAGGGACGCGGCGCCACGGCGACCGTCCTGATCCAGTCCGGCACGCTGCATGTCGGTGACGCCATCGTCACCGGCAGCTCCTACGGCCGCGTGCGCGCCATGCTCGACGAGCACGGCGACCCGGTCAGCGAGGCCACCCCCTCGCGCCCGGTCCAGGTGCTCGGACTGTCCTCTGTCCCGCGAGCCGGCGACACCTTCGTCGTCGCGCCCGACGACCGCACCGCGCGCCAGATCGCTGAGAAGCGCGAAGCGGCCGACCGTCAGGCGAGCCTGGCCAAGGCACGCAAGCGGATCAGCCTGGAGGACCTCAACGAGGCCCTCGCGGCCGGCAAGGTCGACACGCTCAACCTCATCCTCAAGGGCGACGTGTCCGGCTCGGTCGAGGCCTTGGAGGACGCGCTGCTCCAGATCGATGTGGGCGACGAGGTCGACCTGCGGATCATCGACCGCGGCGTCGGCGCCATCACGATGAACAACATCAACCTCGCGATGGCCTCCAACGCGATCATCATCGGCTTCAACGTCCGCGCAGAAGGCCAGAACGCCGACTACGCCGACCGCGAAGGCGTTGAGATCCGCTACTACTCGGTCATTTACCAGGCCATCGAGGAGATCGAGGCGGCCCTCAAGGGCATGCTCAAGCCGGAGTTCGAGGAGGTGGAGCTCGGCACCGCCGAGATCCGCGAGATCTTCCGCTCCAGCAAGTTCGGCAACATTGCCGGGTCGATCGTCCGCAGCGGCGAGATCAAGCGTGGCTCGCGCGCCCGGATCACCCGCAACGGTGTCGTCATCGCCCAGAGTGTCGAGATCGCCGGCCTGCGCCGGTTCAAGGATGACGTCACCGAGGTCCGTGAGGGCTTCGAGTGCGGTATCAACCTCGGCAGCTTCAACGACCTGCAGCTCGGCGACCTCATCGCCACCTACGAGATGCGCGAAAAGCCGCGAGCCTGAGCGAAGCGATGGCTCGCGGGTCGAGCGCAGCTCGGGTCGAGAGGCGGCGGGTCCCACGCTCTGCGTGGGCGAAGCCGCGAGCCTGAGCTGGCCGACCGCCATATCGTGAGCGGGCGGCATTCCGAAGAGATTCGGAATGCCGCCCGCTCACGTTTTCGTGACCCGATGCTCGGACGATCAGGTCACCAGGGCCTGGCCCAGGATTTCGCCCTCTCGGGCGCCGGGCAGGACGGCGAAGACCGCCGATCCCACAGGTGTCGTCCACAGGTTGAGCAGGTCCAGGTCGGCCAGGCGCTGCTGGACGGGATGGAACTGGCGCAGCACATCGGCCGCAAAGGCGACGAACAGCAGCCCGCTGCCCTCGTCGTCATAGGAGTACGGCCGACGCAGGAATCGCTCCTGCGGGGCGGCCGGCTGGGCCCGGCGCACGTGAGCGGCCCGGTCGATGACGGTGAAGCCAGAGCCAGTCGTCGCCAGGAGGTCCGGCGGGGTCTGCGCCGATGCGCCCTCCGGCGCGGTGAGCGGTGCCCCGTCGCTAAGGCGCCGGCCGATGGCCTGCTCCCTGCCGCGACGATCGACCGCGTCCCAGGTATCTAGTGCCATGGCGATCCGGCGCACGACCATCCCGGTACCACCCTGCAGCCACGCCGGCCCGTCGTCGGCCCAGATGAGGGCATCATCGGGACCATCAAGCGCCGGCTGGATCGTGCCGTCGACCTGACCTAACAGGTTGCGCATGGGGACACCTGGACCCTCGAACGGCTCCCGGAAGCCGCGCTGAATCCATCGGACCGTCGCCAGCGACGCCACCGCGGTGGTCAGTCGGCGCACCGCATGGGCCACCGTCGTCGGGCTGGCCGCGCAGACCTGGAGGAGGAGGTCACCGCCGGACCACCGATCCTCGAGCCGGTCGATCCGGTACCCCGGTAACGGCGCGAGCCACTCCGGTGCCGTTGCTCCAGCGAGGTCGGCGACCCGCCGACCCACGCCCACCGTCACAGTGAGCGAGGCGCTCACGGCCGCCAGCTCGGGCTCAAGGTCGGCCAGGCCGGGACGGCCCACAACCAGGCGTTCGATGTCTTGAGTCCACACGGTGAAGATCCGGCGCAGCGTGTCCGAGGTTGCGGTGACCGGGAGGTCAAGAGCGACGAACGCGGCATACGCCGGCGGTTGCTCGACGACGCCCGCTTGGCGGGCGCCCCGAAACCGACGGGCCACGGCCGTGGCGGGGGATTGCGCATCCTCCGCCCGGCCGGGCCGCGTCGGGGTGGCGTCGGCGCCTGCCGCGCTGGCCGCGGCGAGCGCCCCAGCGCCCACAGCGCCGACGACCGAGCCCCACAACAGCGAGCGACGGCTGGCGCCAACGTTCACGAATGGCTCGGCATCGGCGACATCGAGGACTCGGGAGAGTAGGACTCGTTGCCACCCGAGAACTCCCGGACGGAGAAGGACACCGGCACCTCGCCCTGGTCGGTGGACAGGGTGACGCTCACCTGGTCCCCGACCGTCAGGGGGCCCGTGAGCTCCATGAGCATGACGTGATTTGCGCCGGGGGCCAGCTCGAAGACGCCGTCAGCCGGGACCGTGAAGCCACCGGCCTTCTCTCGCATCGACATGGCTCCGTCGGTCATCACGGTCTCGTGGAGCTGGACCATCATCGCGGCGGTTGAGGTGCCACCGGTGACCTGCACCGGAGCGGAGCCGGCATTGGTCAGGGTCCCGAAGCAGCCGGTCATGCCGGCCATCTCCCCTTCCATGGCCGAGGCCTTGCACCAGGGATCGGTCACGGTCAGGGCTGGGGTGGCAGTCGAGGACGCCGAGGGGGTGCCCTCGGATGAGGCGGACGTGGAGGAGTCCGCGCAGGCGGTCAGGGAGAGGATCAGTAGAGCAATCGCGGAGCCCGCGAGGCGTGCAGTAGTGGACATAGCAATCTCCTGGAGATGGAGCCAAAGGGTTGGTGGGGTCGCGTGTGCGGCCCCACCTCCCTCCGCTCAGGAGAGGGCGAGGCCGAGGCGTGTCGACGGCGGGCCGCGGCTCGAGCGGGGCGAGGGGCCTACCAGCCCAGACCGGAGCTGATGATGAGCGTGGACCCAGCGGGCTCGTGCTGTGATCGTCAGGCGCGCCGCGCCGGGGCGGGCCGGCGCCAGGAAATGGGTGACGGTGGCGACCGCGGCGTCGAGTCGGGCCAGCGCCACCGCGGAGGCGATCGTGGCGACCAGGTGGCCGATGAGCATGGCTGGGGTCAGGGTCGTGAGCAGACCGGTGTGCCCCGCAGGCGAGGTGGCGGCAACCACGCCGAGGTCAGACGCACTTGGGAGGGCGTGAGCGGCGAGGCTGTGCGCCGCGAGGCCGTGGGTCTGTGAGCCGGTCGATGCTGGGAATGCCGCGCCGCCCACTGCGCTCAGAGTCACGTGAGTGAGGACCTGGACGCCGCCGAGGGCCAGAGCCAGTCGCCCCGGTTGCCAGGTGCGTTCGCTGAGCCAGCCGAGCAGGGGAGTCACGACCAGGGCCGCGGTAAGCAGCGCCGCCGAGGAAACGGGATGTCCCGCGAGAGCGTGGCCAGCCGCCCCCAGACCGATCGCCACCAGCGCCAGCAGCGCGGTTCGCACCAGGCGAACAGGCAGGGCGCCCGGATCGATCACAGCCCCGATGTTATACGCCGCAGGGAGAGCACTCCCGCAGATAGGGTGAGTCCACGACCCACCTGCCCGACTGCCTCGAGGAGGACGTGATGGCTGATCCTGCCCGCGCCATGAAGGTCGCCGACCGCATCAAGACTGTTGTCGCCGAGAACCTGGCCATCGTCATCAAGGATCCCGACCTGGGGTTCGTGACGATCACCGACGTCCGCGTGACCGGCGACCTGCAGAACGCCTCGATCTTCTACACGGTCTTCGGTGACGAGCGGCAGCAGACGCGCACCGCCGCCCTGCTCAGTGCCAACAAGGGACGCCTGCGTTCGGTCGTCGGCCGAGAACTCGGCATCCGACTCACCCCGACCATTGAGTTCTTCCCCGACGCCCTCCCCGAGACCAGTTCTCACCTCGAGGACCTCCTCAAGGCCGCCAAAGAGCGCGACGCCCAGGTCGCAGCCACCGCGCAGGGCGCCCACTACGCCGGTGAGGCCGACCCCTACCGGCGGCCGCATGACGAGGACGCCCAGGACAGCGACGCCGACTCCGACACCGCGGTCGCCGACCCCGCGTGAGCGTGACCCCGGGCACCTCGGACGGCCTGCTCGTCGTCGACAAACCCACCGACTGGACCAGCCACGACGTCGTGGCCCGCGCCCGTCGGCTGTGTGCCACCCGCAAGGTCGGCCATGCCGGCACGCTGGACCCGATGGCGACTGGTGTGCTCGTCCTCGGCGTGGGTCGGGCCACCAAGTTGCTGACCTTTCTCGTCGGGTGCGACAAGGACTACACCGCCACGATCCGCCTGGGCCAGTCGACGGTCACCGACGACGCGCAGGGGGAGGTCACGTCGAGCCACGACGCTGCCGGGGTGGCCACGTCGGCGTTGGACCAGGCGGTCGCTCGACTGACGGGCGACATCCAGCAGGTGCCGAGCGCGGTCTCGGCCATCAAGGTGGCGGGGCAACGCTCCTATCACCGGGTTCGTGCAGGCGAACACGTCGAGCTGCCGGCTCGTCCGGTCACGGTCTCGCGCTTGGAGATCCTGCAGGCTCGTCGCGTGCTGCTCGACAGCGGAACTGCGCTCGACGTGGAGGTCGCGGTCACTGTCTCGTCCGGCACCTACGTGCGGGCCCTCGCGCGCGACCTCGGGGCGGATCTCGGAGTCGGAGGACACCTGACCGCCTTGCGTCGGACCCGGGTCGGCGGCTTCGGCATCGACCAGGCCCACCCCTTGGCCGAGCTCGACGCCCTGGCCCCGGCGCCCATGCCGACGATCCCGCTCGACGCTGCGGCGCGGACGGCATTCGAGGTTCGCGACCTGAGCGACGCCGAGGTGAGAGCCGTGGGCTACGGGCAACGGATCGCTTCGACGGGCGTGGCCCACGGACCGCAGGCCGCCCTCGACGCGAACGGGCGGCTCATCGCGATGCTCGAGGACAACGGGTCCACGGTGAGGAGCCTCGTCGTGTTCGCCCCCGCAACTTCGTAGAGTGTCCCCCGTGCTTCGCTGGACCGATCTTTCGCAGACCCCGGCGGGGCTGCGTCCCTGCGTGGTCACCCTCGGCAACTTCGACGGGGTCCACCGCGGCCACCTTGAGGTGATCAGGGCTGCCATGAGAGTTGCCGAGAATCGTGGCGTGCCAGCCGTGGCGGTGACATTCGAGCCTCACCCGGTGGCCGTGCTGCGCCCCGCCGAGGCCCCGGCCCTCATCGCACCCGGCGAGATCCGCGACGAGCTGTTGGCGCAGGCCGGCCTCGACGGACTGCTCGTGCTCGACTTCACGACCGAGTTCGCCCAGCAGTCACCCGAGGACTTCGTGCGCAGCACCTTTGTGCGGGGTCTGGATGCCATGGCGGTCGTCGTGGGTGTCGACACACGATTCGGTTACCGCAACAGCGGGGACGTGGGGACTCTGCACGAGCTAGGGGAGCGTTTCGGCTTCGAGGTCATCGTCATCGACGACGTCGGCGAGGGTGTCCGATGGTCCTCAACCCAGGTGCGCCGGCATCTTGCGGCGGGTGACGTCGCGCCGGCCGCGGCCATTCTTGGGCGGCCGCACCGGGTGGTCGGCGTCGTCGTCCACGGGCACCACCGGGGGCGGGAGCTGGGCTTCCCCACGGCCAACCTCGCCGCAGACGCGCTGGGCTACATCCCCGCCGAGGGCGTCTACGCCGGCTGGTTGACCCGGCTGGATCGTCCCGAGGGCGAGGCGGACCGCCGAATGCCGGCCGCAATCTCGATCGGGACCAACCCGACCTTCGACACCCTGGACCGTCGCACTGTCGAGGCCTACGTCCTGGACCGCACGGATCTGGACCTCTACGACGAAAAGGTCATGGTCGAGTTCGTCGAACACATCAGGCCGACCCTGAAGTTCGACTCGATCCAGGAGCTCATCGACACGATGACGGAGGACGTGTCGCGGTGCCGAGCGATCCTGAGCCTGCCAGCCCGGTAACTGGCCGGTAACTTCGGGGGCCAACGGGGTGGTTCCGGCGCCACGGGTGTGACAGCATTCCGGAAACAACGCCCCCAACGCTGAGGACGCTTGCCCCATGGCCACTGTCACCGCCCAATTCCGCACCCCCGCCGACGAGGACGTCGCGCTCGCCCTCGTCGAGAACCGCGCCCCGAGTGTCGGCCATCTCTACCGGGATCGGGTCGCCAAGACCCCCAAAGCCCCGGCGTTCATGTATGCCGTTGTCGGTCCTGGCGGTGATGACTGGCGCACCGACACGTGGGAAGCGACCAAGGCCCGCACCGACGCCTACGCCGGTGGGCTCCTGGCGCTCGGCATCGAGCCCGAGGAGCGGGTCGCCATCGCCAGCGGCACCCGCTTGGAGTGGGCGCACGCCGATCTGGCCGTCATGTCCGCGGGGGCTGCGACCACGACGATTTACCCGACGACGATCGCCGATGACGTCGCCTTCATCCTCAGCGACTCAGGCTCGCGGATTGTCTTCGCCGAGAATGCCGCCCAGGTCGACAAGTTGCGTTCCATCCGGGAGCAGACCCCCGCCGTCAAGGCCGTCGTCGTCATCGACCCCGCTGGCGTCGAGCTCGACGATTGGGTGATGACCCTGGCAGACCTTGAGGAGTCTGGCCGGGCCTACGTCGCCGAGCACCCGGGAGCGATCGATGAGCGGATCGATGGCTGCGGCCCAGACCAGCTCGCCACGATCATCTACACCTCAGGCACCACCGGCCGGCCCAAGGGCGTGCGACTCCTGCACGATGCCTGGACCTACGAGGCCTCCGCGACCGAGGCCGTCAAGATTCTCAGCCCGGATGACCTGCAGTACCTCTGGCTGCCTCTCGCGCACGTCTTCGGCAAGGTGCTGCTCACGCTGCCGATCCAGATCGGCTTCCCGACCGCCATCGATGGCCGGATCGACAAGATCGTCGACAACCTCGCCGTGGTGCAGCCGACCTTCATGGGTGCGGCACCCCGCATTTTCGAGAAGGCTTACGGCCGGATCTCGACGATGATGGCCGCCGAGGGCGGCGTCAAAGCCAAGCTGTTCACCTGGGCCAGCGGTGTCGGCCGCGAGGTCTCCGAGTTGCGCGAGCAGGGCAAGGCACCCTCCGGGTTGCTGGCGCTGCAGTTCGGGCTGTCAGACAAGATCATCGGGGCCAAGATCCGCGAGCGCTTCGGCGGACGCGTCCGGTTCTTCATCTCGGGCTCGGCCGCGTTGAACCAGGACATCGCTCGCTGGTTCGACGGCATGGGCATGCAGATCGCCGAGGGCTATGGCCTCACGGAGACCAGCGCCGCCTCCTTCGTCAACCGGATCAAGGCCTACAAGTACGGCTCCGTGGGTTGGGCCCTGCCGGGGACCGAGATGATGATGGCCTCAGACGGCGAGATCCTGCTACGGGGACCCGGCATCATGCAGGGCTACCACAACAACCCGGATGCGACGGCCGAGGCGCTCGATGCGGACGGCTGGATGCACACCGGCGATATCGGTGAGCTCGATGATCGCGGGTTCCTGAAGATCACTGACCGCAAGAAGGACTTGTTCAAGACCTCCGGCGGCAAGTACGTGGCCCCGTCGGTCATCGAGTCGACCTTCAAGGGCATCTGCCCGTTCGTCAGCCAGCTCGTCGTCTACGGCAACAACCGCAACTTCGTCAGTGCCCTGGTCACACTCGACCCGGACGCGATCCAGGGCTGGGCGGACAGCAACGGGCTCGCAGGCAAGACGTACGCGCAGATTGCCGCCGACCCCAAGACGCGCGAGATGGTGCAGGGCTACGTTGACCAGCTCAACGCGGGCCTGAACCGGTGGGAGACGATCAAGAAGTTCACGATCCTCGACCATGACCTGACCGTTGAGGATGGCGAGCTCACGCCGAGCCTGAAGCTCAAGCGCAAGGTCGTGACCGAGCGCTACAGCGAGCTGCTGGACGCGCACTACGCCGGCTGAGCCAGCTGAGCCGCTGCGCTGACGCGCCTTTCGGGATGTGACGCGGCGATCGCCACGCCATTTCTCGGAAGGCGCGTCACTGCGTGGCCCTTGATTTCGGGAGGTCCCCCGGGCGACTTACCCTTGACGGATGCCCGGTGAGTCGATCTTCCCCGCCTTGGAGCCGCTGCTGACGCAGGTCAGCAAGCCAATCCAGTATGTCGGCGGTGAGCTCAACTCCACCGTCAAGGACTGGGACCTCGCCGGGGACGCGACCGTCCGCTGGGCGCTGATGTACCCCGATGCCTATGAGGTTGGGGTCCCCAACCAGGGCTCGATGATCCTCTACGAAGTCATCAACGAGCGCCCCGATGCCCTCGCCGAACGCACGTATGCCGTGTGGCCGGACCTCGAGGCGCTCATGCGCGAGCACGGCGTCCCGCAGTTCACCGTGGACGCCCACCGGGCCCTGGGCGACTTCGACCTGTTCGGGCTGTCGTTCTCCACTGAGCTGGGCTACACGAACATGCTCACCGCCTTGGACCTTGGCGGCATTCCGCTGCACGCCGCGGACCGCGATGACCGGCACCCGATCGTCATCGCCGGGGGACACGCGGCATTCAACCCCGAGCCGATCGCCCGGTTCATCGACGCCGCGGTCGTCGGCGACGGCGAAGAGGCCGTCCTGACGATCACCGACCTCGTCGGGGCGTGGAAACGCGAGGGAATGCCGGGTGGTCGCCGCGAGCTGCTGCTGCGTCTGGCCCGCACGGGGGGCGTCTACGTGCCCTCCCTTTATGACGTGTCCTACCTGCCGGACGGGCGGATCCAACGCGTCGCGCCCAACCAGCCGGGCGTGCCCTGGCGGGTGACCAAGCACACCGTGATGGATCTGGACGCCTGGCCCTATCCCAAGCAGCCGCTCGTCCCGCTCGCCGAGAGTGTCCACGAGCGGATGTCCGTCGAGATCTTCCGGGGCTGCACGCGCGGCTGCCGGTTCTGTCAGGCCGGCATGATCACCCGCCCCGTGCGCGAACGCTCGATCACCGGGATCGGCGAGATGGTGCAGCAGGGTCTGGACGCGACCGGGTTCGAGGAGGTCGGGCTGCTGTCGCTGTCCAGCGCCGACCACTCCGAGATCGCCGAGATCACCAAGGGGCTGGCCGACCGCTATGAGGGGGAGCAGGTCGGGCTGTCCCTGCCGAGCACCCGCGTCGACGCGTTCAACATTGACCTCGCCAACGAGCTGACTCGTAACGGGCGCCGCTCGGGCCTCACCTTCGCTCCTGAGGGGGGCAGCGAACGCATCCGCAAGGTCATCAACAAGATGGTGACCGAGGACGACCTCATCGCGACGGTCGCGGCCGCCTACGGGGCGGGCTGGCGGCAGGTCAAGCTCTATTTCATGTGCGGGCTGCCGACCGAGACCGACGAGGACGTCCTCCAGATCGCCGAGCTCGCCAAGCGCGTCATCGAGACCGGGCGCGAGGTGAGCGGGCGGCGTGACATCCGGTGCACGGTCTCCATCGGCGGGTTCGTCCCCAAGGCGCACACACCCTTCCAGTGGGCAGCACAGCTCGGGGCGCAGGAGACCGACGCCCGGTTGGACAAGTTGCGTCAGGCGATCCGCTCCGACCGCCGCTACGGCTCCTCGATCGGGTTCCGCTATCACGACGGCAAGCCGGGCATCGTCGAGGGCCTGCTCTCCCGCGGTGACCGTCGAGTCGGCGGCGTCATCGAGGAGGTGTGGCGGGCCGGTGGTCGCTTCGATGGGTGGAGCGAGCACTTCTCCTACGACCGGTGGATGGCCGCTGCGGAGCAGGCGTTCGCCGACCTGCCGGTCGATGTCGCCTGGTATACGACGCGCGAGCGCGAGGAGTCCGAAGTCCTGCCCTGGGACCACATCGACTCCGGCCTGGACAAGGAATGGCTCTGGCAGGACTGGCTCGACGCGCTCGATGAGAGCGAGGTCGAGGACTGCCGGTGGACACCGTGTTTCGACTGCGGCGTGTGCCCGCAACTGGGCACCTCAATCCAGATCGGCCCCACGGGTCGCACCCTGCTGCCACTCACCGTCGCGCCCGCCACCTGACCTGGGTGGCCTTCGCGGCCGCGGGGCGCCGCGGGCGCCCGGACAGGGCGGGCCTGCCACTGCCAGGATGAGCGTCATGGACCGCACTGCGATCACCCTGCGCTTCTTGGCCGCACCCACCGACGCTGGGCAGTCGGGCTCGGTCTCCGCCGGGCGGGTCCTGGAGTGGATCGACAAGGCCGGGTATGCCGCCGCGACCGGCTGGAGCGGGACGTACTGCGTGACGGCCTACGTCGGCAACGTGCGCTTTTCTCGACCGGTCGAGGTCGGCCACCTGGTCGAGGTCAGGGCGACCGTCGTCCGCACGGGACGCACCTCGATGGATGTCATGGTCGAGACCTTCAGCGGCCCGCCGAGCACGGGTGATCTCGCCGCCTCGACCCACTGCCTCATGGTGTTTGTCGCTGTCGACGCTCAAGGGCGCTCGACACCCGTGCGCCCCCTGGTGCCCAGCGGAGAGGCCGCGCGAGTCCTCGCCGACTGGGCTCAACGTCGAGGCGCGGTACGGGCCGAGATCGAGGAGGCGATGGCCGGACAGGTCTACTCCGATGCCGGCACCGCGCCCCAGTTGACCATGCGGTTTCTTGCTGCCCCGACTGATGTCAACTGGGGCGGCAAAGTTCACGGCGGCATCGTCATGCGCTGGATCGACGAGGCCGCACATGTCCTGGTGACGTCATGGACCGGCACGACCGCCAACGTCGCCATCTTTACCGGCGGCGTCCGGTTCTATCGCCCCTTGCGCATCGGGCATCTGGTCGAGGTGCAGGCGCGGCTGCTCCATACCGGGCGCACGTCCATGCACATCGGGGTTCACGTCCGCTCCGGGGACCCGGCGACCCGGGACCTGGAGTTGACGACCTATTGCCGCACGGTCTTTGTCGCGATCGATGGAGATCGGCACGCGGTGCCGACGCCGCAATTCGTCCCCGTGAGCGAGGAGGACAGGGCGCTCGATGCCCACGCCGTCCACCTGGTGCAGATCCGCGCACGCCACGAGGAGTAGGCGCTGCAGGCCCATACGGCATTCGGCGGGTGCCGGGGCCGCTGCCGCTGGCAGGATGAGCGCCGTGCCCCCGCCCCGTCCCTCGGCGAGCCGTAGTTATCGACGCCGATCGCTGCTGTTCGGCGTCCCCGAGGGCGCCAACGCGATCCGGCGCATCAAGATCGCCCTGCTCGGGCTGGCCGGGACCATCGCCTTCGGGGTGGTGGGCTACATGGCCCTCGGGCTCAGCCTGCTCGAGGCGCTGTACCAGACCGTCTTCACCGTGGCCACCGTCGGCTACACCGAGCTCTACGAGCGCACTCCAGCGGCCGAGGTCTTTACCATCGTCCTCATCCTGCTCGGCGTCGGCGTCGTGCTCTACAACCTCGGTGTCATCGTCGAGGGCTTCACCGAGGGACACATCCGCGAGTACATCGGGAGTCGACGCATGGACCGGGCCATCGAATCCGTGCAGGGGCACGTCATTGTCTGCGGTCACGGCCGGGTTGGGAGTGCAGCCGTCCGGCATCTGGTGGACACCGGCCATCCCGTGGTCGTCGTCGACCACGACCCGGACCGGCTCCACGATTGCCCGGTGCCTTGGGTGATCGGTGACGCGAGCAGCGACGATGTCTTGCGGCACGCCGGGATCGAGCGGGCGCGCGGCCTGATCTGCGCCTTGGATAGCGACGCGGACACGACGTACGCCACGCTGAGCGCGCGGGCCCTGTGTCCCGAACTCGTCATCATCTCGCGCGCGCGCACGATGGATTCCAAGAACAAGCTCGTGCGGGCAGGGGCGACCCGTGCGGTCAACCCGCAACTCATCGGCGGCCGCCGGATGGCCTCTTTTGCGTTGCATGCCGACGTGGCCGAGTTCCTCGACGGAGTCATGCACAGCGAGGAGGTGGACCACGAGTTCGAGCAGGTCAGGGTCGAGCCCGGGAGTCCGTTCGCCGGCAAACGGCTGGCCGACATCGACATGTTTCGTGACATGTCGGTCCCGGTGCTCGCCATTCGGGCGCCCCACCACGGCACCTTCCTGACCAACCCGCCGCGCGCAACCGTCATCGAGCCCGGCGCGACGCTGATCCTGCTCGCCAGCTCGGAGCAGATTGCCGCGGTGCACTCCGCGGCGCACAGCCAGCCATGAGGGATGCGGTGCGCCGCGTGATCGCTCAGGCGCGCAGGGCGCCGGCGACCTCCCGGAAGGTCCGCGTGTGGCGGTCAACGTCGGCGCGAGAGGTCTGCGGACACATCAGCGCCATGTTGTGGAACGGGGTCATCAGGATGCCTCGGTTGACCATGGCCAGGTGGAGATAGGCCTCGAGGTCGTCATCGTGGGCCGCCGCCGACTCCTCGCCGGATCGGGGCGCCGGGTGCGCGAAGCGGTACTCCGTGCGCGCGCCGAGCTGGGTGACCGACCAGGGCAAGTCGAACGCGTCGATCACGTCCTGGACCCCGTCCGTGAAGGCGGTGGCGAGCTCGACCATGTGGCTGAAGGCGTCCGGGGTGAGGACCTGCGTCAAGGTGGCCCGCATGGCCGCGGTCGACAGGGCATTGCCGGCCAGGGTGCCGCCGACCCCACCGACGTCGACGATGTCAGCCGATCCGTCGTCGGTGTGCTGCGTCACCGCAGCGGCCACCTCCGTGCTGATCCCGTAGGCACCGCATGGAATGCCGCCGCCGATGGACTTGCCGATGACAAAGATGTCCGGTTGCAGGTCCCACGCCCGGGTGGCTCCGCCCCAGCCCGCCGAGATCGTGTGCGTCTCGTCGATGAGGAGCAGCGCGCCGTGGCGGGTCGCCAGCTCCCGCAGGCCCTCGAGGAACCCGGGCTCGGGGAGAACGATGCCGATGTTGGTCAGGGCCGGCTCGGTGAGGATGACGGCGACATCCCCGTGGGCAAGTTGGGCCTCCACGGAGTCCAGGTCGTTCCAGGTCGCGGCGCGAGTGGTGAGCTCTAGGGGCACCGGGGGAGCGACATTGCCCGGGCGGGACTCGGTCTTGCCGTGCGGCCCGGCGATGGCGAACGCTTCGTCGACGGAGCCGTGATAGCTGTAACTGAACACGAGCACCTTGGTGCGGCCGGTTGCCAGCCGAGCGAGCCGCAGGGCCCACCGGTTCGCGTCCGTCGCCGACAGGGTGAAGCTCCACAGCGGCAATCCGAAACGGTCGGTCAGCTCCGCCGCCACAGCCTCGGCGTCGGCCGTCGGCAGCATCGTCGTGATCCCCCCCAAGTCGGCGACCCGCTCCTGGACGGCCTGGATCGTGGCCGCGGGGGAGTGCCCGGCCATGGCGCCGGTGTCACCGAGGGCGAAGTCGATGTACGTGTGTCCGTCGACGTCGGTGATCCGGTTGCCGTGCGCCTCATCGAGGTAGAGGGGGAAACCACCGCTCCACTTGTTCATCCACGTCATGGGGACCCGGCCGAACAGGTGGCTGCCCGCGGCATACAGCTCCTGGCTGCGCGGGTGGGTCTGGGTATAGGTCGCATGCTCGGACGCGAGCAGCGCCATCAGCCGATCCCGATCAATTTCCGTCATACGTGCACGATATCGGTGAGTAATCCGAAACGTAAACGTCCGAACACAACGGAATCCGTGTCTGCACTCAGCCGGGGACAGACCGCTCTGGCCCCCCGAGGGCCGAGGCCCGGTGAGGCTCACCTGCCTGATCACGCCGGGGCCGCCGTCGGCTGCTGGCGCTCGATGACCCGACCCCAGTCCCGATCCGAAGGAGCGCCTGTGCCCGCACAGGTGCCGAGTGCCTGCTCGGCGGCCGCCTGGATGCCCTGCGGTGGGATCCCCAGGTTCTTGACCCGGAGCTGTCCTCGCAGTCGGGTATGGCGGCAACTGGCACCCGGTCTGTCTGGACGACCTCGCGAGCCTGGACGACGACGTGGACCGGCTGCAGCGACTGCGCCGGGCGTCGATGGGGTGTTCCTCGGGCCTGACGACCTGTCGATTTCGGCCGGCTTCCCCAGCCCGTCCTCGCCGCAGACGCTCGCGGCGCTGCGCCAGGTGTTCGAGGCCGGACGACAGGCCGACAAGATCGTCGGCTTCATGGCCGGCACCCCTGAGTTGCTGTCGTTGGCTCCCGAGGCCGATCTCGTGGCGATGGACACGGACGTCGCGGCTCTGCGCCTGGGGTTGTCGCAGGTGTTCTCCTGAACGGGACCTGCCCCTGGCCCGACTAGTCTGTGGCGCCATGGCCCGCCAGCGCACCCCCGAAGGTCCCCCTCCACCGCCGGCGGTCCAGAAGTTGCGGCTGCGCTATGCCAAACGCGGCCGGCTGCGCTTCTCCTCCACCCGGGACTTCTCGCGGGCCTTGGAGCGAGCACTTCGCCGGGCTCGGGTCCCGATGGCCTATTCGGCCGGGTTCCACCCGCATCCGCTGATCTCCTACGCGAATGCCGCGCCGACAGGCACGGCCAGCGAGGCGGAATACTTCGAGATCCGGGTCGCCCAGCGAGTCGAGCCCGATGAGGTCCGTGCGGCCCTGGATGAGGCGCTGCCCCTGGGTCTGGACATCGTCGAATGCGTCGAGGCCGGCCCGGGGACGCTGGCGGACCGCCTCGAAGCCAGTGAATGGCGCCTGGTGCTGTGTGGGGTCGACCGGGGTCAGCTCGACGCGGCCGTCGCGGCATTCCTTGCTGCCCCAAAGGCCGAGACCACGCGCACCTTCAAGACCGGGCCCAAGACCTTCGACACGCGCGAGCCCGTGCAGGCCATGGCCGTGATCGGGGAGGACGACGGTGGCTGTGCGATACTGCGAGTGGTCGTTCGGCACACCACACCGTCCGTTCGGCCCGACGACATCCTGACCGCGCTGCGCGCGCTGACGGCCTTCTCGCCGCCGGTTGCCCCCCTGGTAACCCGGCTGGCGCAAGGGCCGCTCATCGCCGATAGCGCGCAGGTGGCTGATCCGTTGGCCACCGATCGGGCGGCCGTCGGCCACTGAGGTGGGGCCGCGCTTCGCGCGAACCATCCCGGGGGTACCCAGACTTCCGTGGGCTTGAAGGTCCACGATCCGACACGCTCACCGCGTGGCGGTCGACCGGTTCTGTCGAACTCGTCGGTGTGGGACCGCCAGGCGGCCAGGGAAGGAGCCGACATGGCTTCGACGGACGACTCGACACACGACGACGCAACGACGCCCGCTGGCGCAGGTGCGCCCGACGCCCTCGCAGGTGACCCGCCAGTCGCCCCCAAGCGGGCACCCCGGCGCCGGGCGACCAAGGCGGTCGCCCCCGGCGAGCAGGCGCCGCCCGCAGCCAAGAAGGCCGCCAAGGCACCCAAGGCCAAGAAGAAGCAGCCCGACGAGGCACCCACGACGCCCCGTCGCCGCCGGGCGACCAAGGCGGCGCCTGCTGCGCAGGGTGCCGGACTCGAAGACTCCCCGACGGTGGATGCCATCGTCGCCGCCCTCACGGACGCCACCATCGAGGAGGCCGAGGGCATCACCGAAGCGGCCGCCCTCGTTGACGAGGTCCCGCTGGGGGTCTCGGTGGCGCTGCTCGATGCCGCCACCATCGATGACCCCATCACGGACGAGGACGAGCTCCTCCCGTCGTTTGATTCACCCGCCGGCGCGCCGACCCAGGCGATCCCGAGTTTCGGCCTGCTGTTCCAGGCACCCGAGCCCACGGTGGCGCCCCGGCGTCGGCGGGCCACCTCCCCGGCCCAGGCGCCCATCGTCCCGCCAGCCTCAGACATCGCCGACACCGAGGATGACACCTCGACGACGGCAGACGTCGACGGCGAACGTGACGATGAGGCGACCGCCGAGGCCGAGTCCGGGCGCGCGCGCCGCCGACGCGGCGGTCGTGGACGACGCGCCCGCATTGGCGACGACGCCCCCGACGCCGAGACCCCTGACACCGAGCGACCTGCGGCCGTCACGGAGACCGCCGATGCGGCAGAGGACGGGGACGACTCCGCGTCGAGCCGTCGTCGCCGTCGACGTCGCCGTTCGGGAGCCGGTGGCGAGGGTGATGACCCGCCCGGCACCGTGACCAAGGTCCGTGAGCCGCGCCGTGAGCGCGACGAGCCCACTGCAGTCAAGGGTTCGACCCGCTTGGAGGCCAAGAAGCAACGCCGCCGCGAGGGTCGCGAGAGTGGCCGTCGCCGCACGATCATCACCGAGGCCGAGTTCCTGGCGCGCCGCGAGAGCGTCGACCGCGTCATGGTCGTGCGCGGCCTGGCGGATCGCACGCAGATCGGGGTCCTCGAGGACGGCGTGCTTGTCGAGCACTACGTCTCGCGAGAGACCACGACCTCGATGGCGGGCAACGTCTATGTCGGGCGCGTTCAGAACGTGCTGCCCTCCATGGAGGCGGCCTTCGTCGACATCGGCAAGGGCCGCAACGCCGTCCTGTATGCCGGTGAGGTCAACTGGGACGCGGCCGGCCTGGAGGGCGGGCGTGCCAAGCGCATCGAGAACGCCCTTTCCAGCGGTGACACCGTGCTCGTCCAGGTGACCAAGGACCCGATGGGGCACAAGGGCGCCCGGCTGACCTCGCAGATCAGCCTGCCCGGACGCTTCCTGGTCTACGTGCCCGAGGGGTCCATGACGGGCATCTCTCGCAAGCTGCCTGACACTGAGCGCGCGCGCCTCAAGGCTATCCTCAAGGAAATCGTCCCGGACTCCGCGGGCGTCATTGTGCGCACCGCCGCCGAGGGTGCCAGCGAAGAGGAGTTGCGTGCCGATGTTGAGCGCCTGACCGCGACCTGGGCCAAGATCCAAGAGAAGGCCAAGAGCGCCGCCGCCAAGAAGACCGGCGGCGGGGGAGCGCCCCGGCTGCTGCACGGCGAGCCCGACCTGACCGTCCGCGTCATCCGCGACATCTTCACTGAGGACTTCACCTCACTGGTGGTCTCCGGGGAGCAGGCCTGGACCGAGGTCAGCGCCTATGTCGAGGACGTCGCACCCGACCTGGCCAACCGCCTGAGCCGCTGGACCAGCGAGCAGGATGTCTTCGCCGCGCATCGGATCGACGAGCAGCTGGCCAAGGCCATGGATCGCAAGGTGTGGCTGCCCTCGGGCGGCTCGCTAGTCATCGACCGCACCGAGGCCATGACCGTGGTGGACGTCAACACCGGCCGGTTCGTCGGCTCGGGCGGCAACCTCGAAGAGACGGTGACCAAGAACAACATCGAGGCCGCCGAGGAGATCGTCCGACAGCTGCGGCTGCGCGACATCGGCGGCATCATCGTCATCGACTTCATCGACATGGTCCTGGAGTCCAACCGGGATCTGGTCGTTCGTCGCCTCTTGGAGTGCCTGGGTCGGGATCGGACCAAGCATCAGGTCGCCGAGGTCACGTCGCTTGGCCTGGTCCAGATGACCCGCAAGCGGGTCGGGTCGGGCCTGCTGGAGGTCTTCTCCGAGTCGTGCACCTGTTGCGGCGGGCGCGGCATCGTGATTCACACCGAGCCGGTCGCGTCGAGCGCCGGCGCTGAGGCGAGCCCGAATGCCGCCGAGCCTGCGGGCTCGGGAGCCGGCTCGCGGTCCACCCGGCGCAGTGCCCGCTCCGAACGCTCCGAACGCACCGAGCGTGCCCGGCCCGAGCCGGAGACTAAGCGCCCCGTTGGTGGCCCCACGGCGGCACAGATCGCCGCCGCCGCCCACGCCGCCGCGCTGAAGCACACCGTGCCCGGTGAGGACGACGGGTCGGAGGCGGTCCCCGAGCAGGGCGGTCCGTTCAACGGCGCCCAAGACCTCATGGAGACAGCCTGGGATGCCGTGGGCGAGGTCGTCCAAGACGTGCGTGACCTGGTCGCTCAGGCCAGCTCCGAGGCAGCCTCTGCCGCAGGGGATGACGCCCAGGTCGGCGGCCCAGCTGTCGAGGAGCCCGCGATGTCCACGCCGTTGGATCAGCCGGTGGTCCGGCCCCGCCGCAAGCGTGGGCGGGTCGTCTCACCGGCCGGCCCCCCCAAGGTCGCCGAGCCGGACGCCGAGGGCGAGTCGAGGTAGTCGGCGCGTCTGCGGGCGCCTTCTTTTACCTCGAACCGATGACTCGGTGGGCGTGATTTGGAGGGCCCCGTGCCCGGCCGGTAGGCTGGTGCGTCGGTGCGCCCACCGTCCGACGTCCTTGTCAAGGGTTGCTGTCGGCCGGTTCCCCCGAAGGAGCGCCCCGTGAAGACGAAAGCGAGTTCCACTGTGTACGCGATTGTTCGCGCAGGCGGTCGACAGGAAAAGGTTTCTGTCGGCGATGTGCTGCTCATCGACAAGGCGGGCGTGACGGGTGACACCATCTCCTTGACCCCCCTGCTCGTCGTTGACGGCACCACGGTCACCTCCGACGCGGCCAAGCTGGCCAAGGTCACGGTCTCGGCCGAGATCGTCAAGCCGGCCAAGGGGCCCAAGATCACGATCCTGAAGTACAAGAACAAGACCGGCTACCGCAAGCGCCAGGGTCACCGTCAGCACCTGTCGCAGGTCAAGATCACGGCCATCGACGCCTGATCCGCCTGCAGACTTCGAACCTCCTCACAGCAAGGAACCGACATGGCACACAAGAAGGGTGCGTCCTCGACCCGCAACGGTCGTGACAGCAACGCCCAGCGGCTCGGCGTCAAGCGCTTCGGCGGCCAGCTCGTCAACGCGGGCGAGATCATCGTCCGCCAGCGCGGCACGCACTTCCACCCCGGTGACGGCGTCGGCCGTGGCGGCGACGACACGCTGTTCGCGCTCGTCGCGGGCAACGTCGAGTTTGGCACCAAGCGCGGTCGTCGCGTGATCAACATCGTCCCGGTCGGCGCCGCCGCCCAGTGACGCACACCGGGTGCCATGCGCCCGGTCACGAACCACCCGTGAGGGGCGGGCCGAGCCGGCTCGCCCCTCACGGCATTCCGGATCAGGTCCGGACCACGAACAAGGAGAACCCGACGTGACCAGTTTCGTCGACCGTGTCGTCCTGCATGTGCAGGCCGGGAACGGCGGCCATGGCGTCGCCTCGGTGCACCGCGAGAAATTCAAGCCGCTCGGCGGTCCCGACGGCGGCAACGGGGGCAAGGGCGGCTCGGTCATCATCACCGTCGATCCGCAGGCCACCACCCTGCTGGACTATCACCACCACCCCCACCGCAAGGCGCCCAACGGCAAACCCGGTGCGGGGCAGGAACGCAACGGGGGCGAGGGAGCAGACCTGGTCCTGCCGGTGCCCGAGGGCACGGTGGTCAAGACCGGTGAGGGCGAGGTGCTCGCCGACCTCGTGGGGCCCGGCGCCCAACTCGTCGTCGCCCAGGGCGGCCGCGGCGGCCTGGGCAACAAGGCACTGGCGAGCAAGCGGCGCAAAGCGCCCGGCTTCGCGCTCCTCGGCGAACCGGGGGAGAGCGCGGATCTCATCCTGGAGCTGAAGTCCCTCGCGGACGTCGCCCTCATCGGGTTCCCCAGTGCCGGCAAGAGTTCGCTGGTTTCCGTGCTGTCCGCGGCCAAGCCCAAGATCGCGGACTACCCCTTCACGACCTTGGTGCCCAACCTCGGTGTCGTGACGGCGGGCTCCGAGCGGTTCACCATCGCCGACGTGCCCGGCCTCATTCCCGGGGCGAGCCAGGGCAAGGGTCTGGGCCTGGAGTTCCTGCGGCACGTCGAGCGCTGCTCGGTGCTGGCCCACGTCATCGACTGCGCAACCCTCGAGCCCGGGCGCGACCCGATGTCCGACCTCGACGTCATCGAGGAGGAGCTGGCGGCGTACGTGCCTGACGGCTCGCTCGGGGGACAGCCCCTGTCGGAACGCACCCGCGTCGTCGTGCTCAACAAGGCCGACGTGCCTGAGGCGCGGGACCTGGCCGAGATGGTCGCGCCCATGCTGCGTGAGCGGGGCCTGGAGGTCCACATCGTGTCGGCCGTCGCGCACATCGGTCTCAAAGAGCTGACGTTCGCGCTCGCCCAGCGGGTCCGGGTGGCGCGTGCCGAGCTCGACGCCCAGGTCGTCGAGCGCCCCCGGGTCGTCATCCGCCCCAAGGCCGTGGACGACAAGGGTTTTGCCATCGCGCGGGAGAACACCCCGGACGGCGAAGTGTTCCGGATCGTCGGGGACCGACCGACTCGCTGGGTGCTCCAGACCGACTTCAGCAACGACGAGGCCGTCGGCTATCTCGCGGACCGGCTGGGCCGGCTCGGGGTCGAGGAGGAGCTGTTCAAGGCCGGGGCCGTGCCCGGGTCGACGGTGCTCATCGGGCCCAAGGACAACGCGGTCGTGTTCGATTGGGAGCCGACCATGGTGGGCGGTGCCGAGTTGCTCGGGGGACCGCGCGGGACTGACGTGCGCCTGGAGGATCGCGCACGGCCGACCCGCAAGGAGAAGCGGGACGACTTCCATGCCCGCCGGGATGCGGCCACCGCGGCCCGAGACGAGTTGGCCGCTGAGCGGCGCGCGGGCCACTGGGCCAGCGTCGACGACGAGAACTGAAGGGACCAGCGAATGCCGCAGCGGGCCGCCGGACTGCGTCGCGCCGTCGCGCGGGGCCGCCGAGTCGTGGTCAAGGTGGGTTCCTCGTCGCTCACCAGCGCCGGGGGAGGACACCTGGATCCCGGCGCGCTCTCCCTGCTCGTTGACACCCTGGCTGCGCACCGACTCGCCGGTCATCAGGTCGTCCTGGTCTCCTCGGGAGCCATCGCCGCCGGTATCGGTCCCTTGGGGCTGGCGGCCCGTCCTCGTGATCTGGCCACGCAGCAGGCGGCGGCCAGTGTGGGCCAGGGCGCGCTCGTCGCGGCTTACCAACAGCTGTTTGGCGAGCACGGGCTCACTGTCGGTCAGGTGCTGCTCACTGCCGACGATGTGACTCGGCGATCGCACTACACCAACGCGCGGCGCACCCTCGAGCGGCTGCTCGAGCTTGGAGTTGTGCCAGTGGTCAACGAGAATGACACGGTCGCCACGCACGAGATTCGGTTCGGGGACAACGATCGTCTGGCTGCTCTCGTCGCGGACCTCGTGGCCGCCGACGGCCTCCTGCTGCTCACCGATGTCGATGCGCTCTACGACGGTCCGCCCTCACAGACGGGCACGCGTCGAGTGCCCTTCGTCGGATCGGTCGCCGATCTGCAGGAGGTCCGGATCGGGGGCACCGGCTCTGCAGTCGGTTCCGGTGGCATGGTGACCAAGGTCGAGGCGGCCGGGATCGCCGGCGCCGCCGGGGTCCCGACGGTGCTGACCCGGCTGGCCGATGCGGGAGCGGCGTTGGCCGGTGACGATGTTGGGACGGTCTTCGCTCCGGCGGCAGCGACGACGGCCTCGCGCAAGCGCTGGCTCGCGCATGCGACGACCGCCCGTGGGCAGCTCGTCCTGGACGACGGCGCCGTTGCGGCGGTGACGGTGCGGCGCAAGTCCTTGCTCCCGGCGGGGATCACCGCGGTGTCCGGGCGATTCGTCGAGGGAGACCCGGTCGACCTGGTGACCTCGCAGGGGGTCGCGGTCGCTCGCGGCCTGGTCAATTACGCGTCTGCCGACTTGCCCCGGCTCCTCGGCCGCTCTACCAAGGATCTGGCCGCCGAGCTGGGTGCGCGCTACGAGCGCGAGGTCGTCCACCGCGACCACCTCGTCGTCCTCTAACCCCACGCGTCCCAACTTTCCCGCCTAAAGCGCCTTCCTGCAGGTTCGCACCGGTTGTTTTCCCCTGCGAACCATCACGTTCCCTCCTGACCGGCCTCGGCCTCACAACGACATGACATGACACGCGGACGAATGCCGTGGCGTGGTCGGCGTGTCAGGCCATCTCGTCCCTCCCGGACACCCAAAGGCACGCATCACCACACCACCGCAGGGCTGTTCGTCGCCACGTCGAGGACGATCCGGGAGCCAAGAGGCTGGGTCAGTTCGACCGTCGCGATCGGGGGGCTGATCCCGGTGTCAGCGGTGCACGGCTGTCCGGCGTCGCTGGTGCTGGTGCTGGTGCTGGTGCTGGTAGCGCGGATCGCGATGGCGACGGCCCGCTCACCCTCGGCGATCGCGACGACGGCTGGTCCATACTCGATGGGACAGGTCGACGAGCCGCCTGACGCTCGCAGGGTGAGGGTGCGGCCATCCGCGCTGATCGACCAGTCGACCAACTGCGTCAGACCCTCCCGTGGAGCGCTCCCAGATGCCGCCACAACGATGGCCGTATCGGGGACTGCCATGAGCAGCACCTCCGCGTCGCTGTCCGCGAAGGTGGCGGACCAAGCGGGCACCGTGATCACGCCCGAGGCGGTGCTCTGCGGCCACGTGGACAACGTCATGGAAGTCACGTCGAGGTCGACACACCCCTGCTCACAACCCCCATCGCTGGCGTTCATGGCCACCAACGCCTCGGCCGGTGGCATGACGGGAATGACCTCGCGGGACCCATCAAGGAAAACCACCTCGCCTGTTGTCGACTCTGTCGAGAGCGGTTGGGCCGACGAGAGTCGCACGCCGCTCTTGAGTCGGTCCTGCTCCTCCGGGTCCGGGCTGGACAGCGACGCGAAGCGCGTCCACCCCTCGCGAACGACCAACTGCGGCGGCTGCCCGAGCGTCGCTTCGAAATCCTCCATGGTGGCGTGCGCCAACTGGGCATCGCGGGCCTCCCGCTCTGCTGCCGCCCGCGCCGCCGCAATGTCGGTCGCGTCAGCGGTGACCGGTGCCGCCACGCTGGGGTCGCCGGGGGAGCGGGACAGTTGGATCGCCGCGCCTGACGCGAGGGTGGCCCCGGCCACCACCGCGGCGGTCAGGGCACGTCGACGGGTCGGGCGCCGCGAGCCAGTGGACTGCGTCAGGGCCTCGGCGCGCTGCAGCGCCCGGTCCGGGGTGGCCAGGTCCGCGGCCAGGTGTTCGTGGGCAGCGAACAGCGCGTCAAGGGACTGTTCGTCGGGGGAGTATGCCGTTGTGGGCATGGGATTACACCTTCTTCGTGGGTGTGAGGGTGGTGCGCAGCGTGGCCAGGCCGCGTGCGGCATTCGATCGGACGGTGCTCGCTGAGATGTGCAGCACGTCGGCGATCTCGTCATCAGCGAGGTGCTCGTAGTAGCGCAGCGCCAGCACGGCGCGCTGGCGCCGCGGCAGGGTCGCGAGGAGGCGCCAGCCCTCGTCCTCGGGGGCGACGGTGTCGTCGCGGCCGACGTCCGGCACCGCCGCGACCGGGTGTTCCCGGCGCCACGGCCGGCGCGCTGCGCTGACGTATTCGTTGACCAGAGCACGGCGGGCATATCGCCATGGCTGGTCGGCGCGCGCCAGCCCAGCCGGAGAGCGCAGCAGCCGCATCAGCGTCGTCTGCAGCAGGTCCTCACCATCGGCGGCCGTGCCGGTGAGCATGACGGCGAGCCGAAACAGGGTCTGCCCGTGCAGGCGGACCAGGTCCTCGACAGTCACGAGGCGTTGCCCCGGCAATCCTTCATGCCATCAAAGACGCACAGAGTCGGCGATCTGCTGCATCGGCGCGACGAGGAGTGTGGGTGCGTCAGCGCACCCTGGCGACGTCGAATTGCATGCGCGGGTGGGCGATCTCCTGTTGGGACTGCACGAGCTGCAACTCGCGCCGGCCCGAATCCAGGGTGCGCTTGACCAGGTCCCACACCGACGACGCCGTCCGGCCCAGGGCGAGAGCCGGGTCGCCGGTCTGCAGGAGGTGCGTGGTGAACAGCGCCGCTGTCACGTCTCCCGAGCCGTTGACCTTGATCGGGAGGTGCTCGGTGCGCACGATCCAGGCGCCGTCCCCGTGGACGGCGAGCATCTCGATGGTGTCCGCCGGCCGGTCCGGCTGCAGGACCGAGGTGACCAGCACCGTCGACGGGCCGAGGGCCCGCACAGCATCCACCGATGCCAGCGTCGAGTCCAGGTCAGCCGGCTCGGTGTCGGTGAGGTAGCCCAACTCGAACTGGTTGGGAGTGATCAGGTCGGCCTGGGGCACAACCCGCTCCCGCAGCAGCACAGGGATCTCGGGGTGGACAAAGCACCCCGACTTGGCGTTGCCCATGACCGGGTCGCACGCGTAGATCGCACCCGGGTTGGCTTCCTTGACGGCGGCGACCGCGTCGAGGATGACGTCACCGATCTGGGTCCCACCCTGATAGCCCGACAGCACGGCGTCGATCTCGGGGAGAGCCCCGCGCTCGCCGATCCCGGTGATGACGTCGCGCACGTCCTGGGGTGGCATGAGCGGCCCGCGCCAGGCCCCGTAGCCGGTGTGGTTGGAGAAGTTGACCGTGTTGACCGGCCACACCTCGACCCCGAGCCGTTGCATCGGGAAAACGGCCGCGGAGTTGCCGACGTGCCCAAAGGCCACGGCCGACTGGATGGAGAGGATGGTCGTCACCGGCCCAGCCTACGGCTGGCCGGTGAAGGGGAGCAGGCCCGCGGCATACCCTCTAGGACATGAGCGCACGCACCGACGGAATCGACCCCGCCGACCGGGAGCAGGTCAGCGCGCTGGCCGGCAAGGCGCGGCAGGCATCGTTCGTTCTGGCTCAACTGACGCGGGCCGACAAGGATGCCGCCCTGCGCCAGCTCGCCGACGCCCTTGACGCCGCCACCGACGAGATCGTCGCCGCCAACGAGGAAGACCTCGCTCGGGGGCGCGACAACGGGATGGCCGAGGGATTGCTCGACCGGCTGCGCCTGGACGCACCTCGGGTGGCCGCCGTTGCCGATGCGCTGCGGGACATTGCCGCCCTGCCGGATCCGGTCGGTGAGATCGTGCGCGGCTCCACCCTCGCTAACGGCCTGCAGATCCGCCAGGTCCGCGTCCCCATGGGCGTGGTCGGGATGATCTACGAGGCCCGCCCCAATGTCACTATCGACGCCGCCGGGCTCGGCCTGAAATCCGGGAATGCCGTGATTCTGCGCGGTGGCAGTGCCGCCGAGGCGACCAACCGGGCTACGGTTGCCGTACTCCGCAAGGACCTCGAGGCGCAAGGTCTGCCCGCCGACTCCGTCGCGCTCCTCGAGGGTGACCACGGCGCTGTTCGGGCCCTGATGACCGCCCGCGGCGAGGTCGACCTGCTCATCCCGCGGGGGGGAGCAGGCCTGATCCAGACCGTCGTCACGGAGTCCACGGTGCCCGTTATCGAGACCGGGATCGGGATCTGCCATGTCTATGTCGACGCTGCCGCGGATGTCGCCACGGCCCTGGCGATCACCCTGAACTCCAAGACGCATCGACCCAGCGTCTGCAATGCCGCCGAAACCCTCCTGGTCCACGAAGATCTTGCAGGCGGGTTCCTGTCCCAGGTCTTGGAGGCGCTGCACGGCGCCGGGGTGCGCCTGCACCTCGGTGACCGCGCAAGCGTCGTGGCCCGCTCCCACGACATCCCGTTCGAGGACGCGACCCCGGCCGACTGGGACACCGAGTGGCACGACCTCCAGATGAACGTACGGGTCGTCGACAACCTCGACCATGCCATTGCGCACATCCGGGCCCACGGCTCGGGGCACACCGAGGCGATCGTCACGCAGGACCGGGCCGCTGCTCGACGCTTCACCCAGGAGGTCGATGCGGCGGCGGTCATGGTCAACGCCTCGACGCGCTTCACCGACGGGGGCGAGTTCGGCTTCGGTGCCGAGATCGGGATCTCCACCCAAAAGCTGCACGCTCGGGGCCCCATGGCGCTGCCCGAACTCACGACGACGAAGTGGATCGTCGAGGGAGACGGTCAGATCCGCGGCTGACCGGGGGAGTGGCTGGCCCGGTCCGGGTCGGCATCGACCAAGGAGTCGTGCGCGACGAAATAGGTCGGTCGGGCTTGCAGCGCGGCGTAGATGCGCCCGACGTACTCGCCGAGGATGCCCAGAGCGAGGAGTTGGACGGCGCCCACCGCGGATACGGCGACGACGACGGACGTCCAGCCGGGCAGCGTCCGGCCGAGAAGTTGGGCGATCACGGCGTAGGCCAGGACGCCTAGGGCGACGAGCCCGCCGAGGAGTCCGAGCCAGGTCGCGAACCGCAGAGGCGCGATGGAGAAGCCCGTGACGGCATCGACCGAGAGCCGGATCATCTTCGACAGGGGGTACTTGGACTCCCCGGCCGCCCGGGCCTCGCGTCGATAGCCCACGGAGCCCGACGGGAAGTTCAGCGCCGGGACCACGAAACGGAGGACGCGGTCCCGCTCCGGCAGGGCGTTGACGGCCTGGACGGTCGGCCGGGACATCAGCCGGAAATCGCCGGCGTCGACGGGAGCGTCCAGCCCCGACATGCGGCGCAGGGATCGGTAGAACACGCCGGCACTGACCCGTTTGAATGCCGTGTCGGTCCGCCGATCGGTCCGGACTCCGTACACAACATCGACGCCATCGCCCCGGGCGACCCCGAGCATCTGCGCGATCACCTCAGGAGGGTCCTGCAGATCCGCATCGATGGTCACGACGAAGTCGCCGCGCGCCCGCACGAGGCCCGCGGACAGCGCGGCCTGATGTCCGGCATTCGTGCGGAGCCGAAGCACACGTAGTTGCGGCCATTGTCTGCGCAGGCGCTGCAGCCCGACGGCGGTGCCGTCACGGCTTCCGTCATCGACGGCGACGACCTCATAGGGCGTCCCCAGGGCGTCCAGCACCGGGCGCAGGCGCGCCGCGAATAGCGGGAGCACCGCCTCCTCGTTGTACATGGGAACGACCACGCTGAGATCCACGGTGGCCGATGACATGGCTCTACGGTACGCATCCCAGGGAACGGTGCCGACGTGGTGTCAGCGGGCGGCAAGGGCCGGCCCCCGATGTGTGAGACCGGGGGCCGACGCGAGCCGCTGCGTGCACCCCTGCGGCACGGGGGTGAGCCGGTCCGTCTCGGCCTGACGGCCGTGACTGCCGGTCGACGCCGGCGCCACCTCGCCGGGTCTCGAGGTGTAGCCCACCACGGGACCGCCACGAGGGTGGTCTTCGACTCCACCGGGGTCGGGCGCGGCAGCATGGTGCGACGTCGATCGCTCCGACAGCCCCAGGACGACCTGGGTACCGCCATCCGGAAGGGGGCCCTCCGGACACGCAGTCCGTTTTCCTTGCTCGGTGGCCTCCACAACGTGCTCCGCGCAAGCGGGTCACCTGTCGAGGCGTGGCCCAGTCTGGTCGCGAAATGCGTTGTGGGGCAACTCGTTCGGCGAACTACCGGTCGCCCACAGCCGCCCCACAGGTTCATCCACAGGCTGGTCCGCTGCAGGGCCAAGTTCTCCACAGGGCTGTGGAGGAAACCGGTGGATGGGGGGTCCGGCGCCGACGGCGATCGGGGCGGTAGGCTGCCGCCATGTCGTCAGCGCCGCTTCGCCTCCTGGCCGAGGAAGTCCACAACGAGTTGCCTATGCCGGCGTACGCCTACGGCGTCATCGCGCTCGTCTTCTTCGCCGTCCTGCTCGGAGTCCTCTGGAGTTTCCGCAACACGGGCCAGAAGTACGCTGCGCCCAGCGATCACGGTCACGACGGCTCGCACGGCGGCGGCACCCCCGCGTCTCACTGATGTCCGACGCACGCTGAGCGCCTCGATGCGTCTGGGGGTCATGGGCGGCACCTTCGACCCCATCCACCACGGTCACTTGGTGGCGGCCTCCGAGGTTCAGAACACCCTCGGGCTCGATGAGGTGGTGTTCGTCCCGACCGGCCAGCCGTGGCAGAAGGCGGGCCGCCACGTCGCCCCCGCCGAGCACCGATATCTCATGACGGTGATCGCGACGGCGTCGAACCCGCGCTTCAGTGTCAGCCGCGTCGATATCGACCGCGCCGGGCCGACCTACACCGTTGACACCCTGCGAGACCTGCAGCGGCAGTTCCCCGACGCCGAGTTGTACTTCATCACCGGCGCCGACGCGCTGGCGCAGATCCTCTCGTGGAAAGATGCGGGCGAGCTGTTCCGGCGGGCTCAGTTCGTCGGTGTCACCCGCCCCGGCTTCGAACTCACGGAACATGGACTGCCGCACGACCGGGTCTCCTTGCAGGAGGTGCCGGCCATGGCGATCAGTTCGACCGACTGCCGGGACCGCGTGCGAGCGGGTCAGCCGGTCTGGTACCTCGTCCCTGACGGGGTCGTCCAGTACATCAACAAGCACCATCTGTATGCCACGCGCCCGCCGACGTCCGGCGCTGCGCCTCAAGGAGAACTGTGACTGCGTCCGACCGTTCCATCGAGTTGGCCACGGCGGCTGGTCGCGCCGCCGCTGACAAACTTGCCACCACCATCCTCGCGCTCGACGTCTCCGAGCACCTGGCCATCACCGACGTCTTCGTCATCGTGTCCGGCGACAGCGAGCGTCAGCTCGGCGCACTCGTCGACGAGATCGAAGACGTCCTGCGCGAGTTGGGGGCCAAGCCGATCCGTCGCGAGGGCCAGCGTGAAGGTCGATGGGTGCTGATCGACTTCGGCGACATCGTCGTCCACGTCCAGCACGACGACGAGCGGGCCTTCTACGAGCTCGAGCGGCTGTGGCGGGACTGCCCGGTCCTGGACCTGGGCGTTCAGGGCACCGAGCAGGGCCATCGGTGACGGCCGGGCGGCGGCTGGTCCTCCTCCGGCATGGGGAGACCACCCATAACGCCGCCGGTATTTGGCAGGGACAGCTCGACGTCCCGCTCAATGACCATGGTCGCGTGCAGGCCGCAGCGGCTGCGGTGGCGCTAGCGACCCGTCCGGTCGCGCGCATCGTCAGCTCGGATCTGGTCCGCGCCGCGGAGACCGCACACATCGTTGCCGAGGTCCTCGGGCGACCCGTGGCGCTCGACGCACGCTTCCGCGAGATTGAGGCCGGTCAGTGGCAGGGGCGCACCAGTGCTGAGGTCCAAGCGGCGCACCCAGAGCTGTGGGCGGCCGTGTTGCGCGGCGAGGATGTGCCTCGTGGAGTGACGGGCGAGACGATGGCCGACGTCGCACGGCGGGGCGCGCAGGGGGTCACCGACGTGCTGGCTGCGACCGCGTCCGGTGAGCGGGTGTTGGTCGTGACCCACGGAGCTGCATGTCGGGCGATCGTCGCCGACTTGCTGGGACTGGACGTTCAATCCGCCTGGCGCATCCTTGGTGGGTTGGGCAACTGCCACTGGGCCGAGCTCGTCGAGGGAGGCCTGGGGTGGCGGGTCGCCACCTGGAACATCGGACCTGCTGTCCCGGCCGATGGAGCGGACCTGGCCTGAGGGGCCGATTTGGCTGGGACAGGGGGTCTCTGGATAAGATTCCGCAGTCCCCTTCGGGGGATTCCCACCGAGGGATACTCGGGGCTGTAGCGCAGTTGGTAGCGCACCTCCATGGCATGGAGGGGGTCAGGGGTTCGAATCCCCTCAGCTCCACTCGTGTTGTGTGTCGCCCGTCGGCGACGCTCACATCGGGGGGTCCAGGGTCCGGGCAGACGTCGGCAGGCGTGCCGGTGGCCGTCCTTCTCGAAGGAGTGAGTGGTCATGTCCGATCCCCACGGGCCTACCCAGAGCTGCGCCGCGTGCGGTGCCCTGATCCAGCCCCGCGACCGGTTCTGTCCGGACTGTGGGCGCGCCCTGACCGTGGACCGGAGCCCTGCAGTCGGCGGGCAGCCGGTTACTGGGCCGCTCTGGGACCAGGCTCGCGACGACGTCGTCACCCACGACGAGCGCGTCGACGACTATCGACGTCCCGACCCCCTGCGCAACGACAGCCGCAATGGCGTCCTCTTTGTGGCCGCAGCCCTCATCCTCGTCGTCGGGATCCTGATCGGCAGCGTCCTGTGGTTCCTCAGCCGCGCGGCGTCGGTCGAGGCTGGGACGGGGACATCCACGTCGAGCGCGCCCACGGCGTCAGGCTCCGAGTCCTCATCGGCCGCGCCTGGTGACAGCGCATCTGCGACCCCGGATGAGGCCGGGACCGGGCTTCCCGCGGTCACTGGGCAGCAGTCGAACTGCGAGCAGAGCGGCGACACCGCCGGACCTTGGACGCATTCGGTCTCGGGCAACCCCGGGACAAGCTGTGAGTTCGCCGAGGCGCTGCGAGCGGCATTCCTCGCCCAGGGGCCCGCGCCGACCACCCTCACGGTGACGTCGCCCGTGACGAACCAGGCATACCCGATGGCCTGCGACGTCCAGCCGACCGTCGTCACGTGTCGGGGGACGCAGAACGCGTCGATCGAGGTCCTGCTCTACCCCTGAGGGTCAGCCGCGACGCAGCGTGACCAGCGGGATCTGCGGATCGGCCCCGACCCGAACCGGCGGGCCCCACGTGCCCGCTCCCCGGCTGGTGAGCACCAGAGTGCCCTCGACCTCATGCAGGCCGTCCACCACGGGTTGTTGCAGCAGCACCAGGGGGCGGAATGGCCACAGTTGGCCGCCATGCGTGTGGCCGCTCAGTTGCAGGTCGACCAAGCCGAGGTCGGGCAGCGACTGCGCTGCGATCGGCTGATGGGCGAGGAGGACGCCGAAGTCGGTGGCCGCCACCCCATCCAGGGCCGCGGTGTAGTTCGGGGCGTAGAGCCCCTCCCCAGTGGTGTCATGGGTGCCGGCGAGCCAGAACCCGTCAGCGCCAGAACCGATTCTGATCTTGCTGTTGGTCAGGACTGTCACTCCGAGGGTGCGCCAGTAGGCTAGCCATTGCGGGATCGTCCCGGTGTACATCTCGTGGTTGCCGGTGACGGCGACGACTCCCAGTGGCGCCTGCAGGTCCTGGAGAGGCGCGATGGCATCGGAGAAGCGGGACTCCGGCCCGTCCACGACGTCGCCGACCAGGACGACCAGGTCGGGCTGCGCCGCATTGACCCGCTCGACAATCGACCTGGTGAACTCGGGACCGCGAACGGGGCCGGCGTGCAGGTCGGTGATGACGGCGATCGTGGTGCCGTCCTGGGCCTGCGGCAGGTCCGGTGAGGTGACCGTGACCGGCGTCAGCGTTGGAGTCGTGGCCGCCGCCACGCCAGTGCCCGTGACGAGGAGCGCGGCGAGGACGGCCAGCGGCGCCCCGACACGGTTGACGCGCCGGCGAGCCTCGGGGGTGTTGGTGCGCCGTCGCAGTCGGGTGCTCAGCGATCCGAGCGAAACCAGGGCGAGACCCAGGATGAGGTACCAGGCCAAGGCCAGCCACGTCGACCCGACCCACGCGTAGCCGCGCGCGACCGACGCAGGGAGCCAGGCTGGCCCACCCTGCACCCCGGTGAAGGTCACGATCGTCAAAGCGAGGAGGACCAAGGCACCCGAGATGCGAATGCCGCGTCCACCCCATTGCGGGGCGATGACGAGGCGCCGGTAAAGCCACCAGAGCAGGGCCGCGATCAGGGCGAACGGGATGATGAGGAACCAGGGCTGCACGGCTCATCCTCACATGGTCGCCAGCCCGCCTACGCTGGCGTTGGCGGCCCGACGTCGCGCTCGTGATCCCCACCCCTCGATCTCCGCCTTCGACGACAGATGGATCCTTCATGCCGTTCCCGCAGATCATCGCCGTCGCGGTGCCGGTCGTCGCCGTGGCCCAGGTGGTCGCCGTCGCCTTGCATCGGGAGAAGTTGGCGGCACGCCTCAAACTCGTCCCCATGCTGGGGCTGATCGCGGTCCTCGCCCCAGAACTCGCGGGTTTCCCGGCAGGCCAGTGGTTCCTGGCCGGTCTGGTGTTGTGCATGGTCGGCGACGCCCTGCTCATCCGCCACTCCGCCACGGCATTCCTCATGGGACTGGGTGCCTTCCTGGTCGGTCACGTGCTCTATGTCCTCGCCTTCGTGGCCGGCCCGTCGGTGTCATCGCCGTGGCAGGTCGTCGCGCCGCTCGCCCTCCTGCCGCTGGCGGGCGTCGGCATCGCTCGCGTCGTGCCCGGCGCCCGACGCCAGGGCGGCTGGGCGTTGGCCGGCCCGGTCGTCGCCTACCTCGTGGTGATCGGCGCCATGGTGGTCGCGGCCGGGTCGACGGGCCGTGCGCTGCTGGTCCTGGGCGCCGTGCTATTCGCCGTGAGCGACCTGGTGCTGGGTCTGAACCGGTTCGTGCGGCCGTTGCGGTGGGGTCCCACGGCCGTCATGTCCACGTATTACCTCGCGCAGTTCCTCCTCGCGGGCGGCATGCTGGCGGCCGCGCCGTCCTGATGCGCTCCGCCGGACCCGATCCGGACTCGGAGCGGTGCGATGGGCGCCCCGCTCTGCCCGGTAGGCTGACGGTCGTGCACAGGTTCCTCCTTCTTCGATAGCCGCGCGGGCGAGCACGCCGCGCGGCGACCCCTTACGTCACGGTGAGGGGTTTTTTCATGAACGGAACCGGATAGTCGACGTCGGGCACGAGAAGACGAGGACGAGGATGAACGAGCAGACCCCCCACCGTTACAGTCCCGAGCTGGCCGGCCAGATCGAAGTGGCCTGGCAGGACCGGTGGGAGCAGGAGGGGACGTTCCACGCGCCCAACCCCGCCGGCTCGCTGGCCGACCCGGAGGCGGCTGCGGCCTACCCCAACGGCCATCTCCTCGTCCTAGACATGTTCCCGTACCCGAGCGGCGCCGGCCTACACGTCGGGCACCCCCTGGGGTACATCGCGACCGACGTGTTCGCGCGATTTAACCGGATGCAGGGCACCAACGTGCTGCACTGCCTGGGCTACGACGCGTTCGGCCTGCCGGCGGAGCAGTATGCCGTCCAGACCGGACAGCACCCCCGCAAGACGACGCAAGAGAACATCACGATCATGAAGCGCCAGCTGCGGCGCCTCGGCCTGGGCCACGACGACCGCCGGGCGATCGAGACGATCGACCCGGGGTATTACAAGTGGACCCAGTGGATCTTCCTGCAGATCTTCAACGCCTGGTATGACGAGGAGGCCGTCCGCCCCGACGGGGGAGTCGGCCGAGCCCGACCGATCGCCGAGCTGATCGAGCAGTATGCCGCGGGCACCCGCCCGACGCCCGACGGTCGTGCCTGGGCTGACCTCACCGCCCGCGAGCAGGCCGACCTGCTCGATGCCCGCCGCCTCGCTTACACCTCCCAGGCGCCGGTCAACTGGGCCCCTGGCCTCGGGACCGTGCTGTCCAACGAAGAGGTCACCAACGATGGCCGGTCCGAGCGCGGCAACTTCCCGGTCTTTAAGAAGAACCTGCGTCAGTGGATGATGCGGATCACCTCGTATGCCGACCGGCTGGCCGACGACTTGGACCGGGTCGACTGGCCAGAGAAGGTCAAGCTGATGCAGCGCAATTGGATCGGGCGCTCGACCGGCGCCGCGGTCCGCTTCCCGATCGTCGACGCGGACGCGTCCATCGAGGTCTTCACGACCCGGCCGGACACCCTGTTCGGGGCGACCTTCATGGTGATGGCCCCCGAGCATCCCCTGGTCGATGTCCTGCTGCCAGCGTCGTGGCCCGAGGGGACGCCAGGGGCCTGGACTGCAGAGGCCCCCGACCCGGCGACGGCCGTGGCGGCATACCGGCTGGCGGCATCCCGCAAGAGCGACATCGAGCGTCAGGCGGAGGCCAAGGACAAGACGGGTGTCTTCACCGGCGGCTACGCCGTCAACCCGGTCAACGGCCGCCCGATCCCGGTCTTCGTCGCCGACTACGTCCTCATGGGCTATGGCACCGGCGCGATCATGGCCGTGCCGGGCCAGGATCAACGCGACTGGGACTTCGCCGTTAAGTACCGACTGCCGATCATCCGCACGGTTCAGCCGACGCCCGACCATGACGAGTCCCTCGCCTTCACCGGTGATGGGCCGGCCATCAACTCGGCCAACGACGAGTTCAGCCTCGACGGCCTCGACGTGGCGCAGGCCAAGGCCGTCATCATCCCGTGGTTGCAGGACAAGGGTTTCGGCGAGGCCACCATCACTTACAAACTGCGGGACTGGCTGTTCTCCCGCCAGCGTTACTGGGGTGAGCCCTTCCCGATCGTGTTCGACGACGAGGGCATCGCGTATGCCGTGACGGAGTCGATGCTGCCGGTCGAGTTGCCGGACGTCCCCGACTACTCGCCCAAGACGTTCGACCCCGACGACAACTCCAGCGAGCCCGAACCGCCGCTGGGCCGGGTGACGCAATGGGTCGACGTCACCCTCGACCTGGGTGACGGGCGCGGTCCCCGCCGGTTCCGGCGAGAAACCAACACCATGCCCAACTGGGCGGGGTCCTGCTGGTACTACCTGCGCTACCTCGACCCTCTCAACGACGCCTCGTTCGTCGACCCGCAGAACGAGGCCTACTGGATCGGCCCGCACAAGACGCCCGTGGAGGGCGCGCCCGCCGGTGCGGTGGACCCCGGCGGCGTCGACCTCTACGTCGGCGGCGTCGAGCACGCGGTGCTCCACCTGCTCTATGCGCGGTTCTGGCACAAGGTGCTGCACGACCTAGGCCACCTGAGCAGTGACGAGCCGTTTCGCAAGTACTTCAGCCAGGGCTACATCCAGGCCGCGGCCTACCGCGATGCCCGCGGCACCCCTGTCGAGGCCACCGAGGTGGTGGAGGGTCCCGACGGGACCTTCACGTGGCGAGGCGAACCGGTCACCCGGGAGTTCGGCAAGATCGGCAAGTCGCTGAAGAACATGATCAGCCCCGACGAGATGTATGCCGCCTATGGTGCGGACACGTTCCGTCTCTACGAGATGGGGCTGGGCCCGCTCGAGCAGAGCAAACCCTGGGACACGCGGGCCGTGGTGGGTTCGCAGCGCTTCCTGCAACGCCTGTGGCGCAACGTCATCGACGAAGAGACCGGCGCTGTCAAGGTGGCGGACATCGACGTCGACGAGGCCACCGCACGGATCCTGCACCGCACCATCGACGCGGTCTCGAACGACTACCGGACACTGGGGTTCAACACTGCCATCGCCCGGCTGACCGAGCTCAACAATGCGTTGACCAAGCTCGATGTCGTCCCGCGCGCCGCAGCCGAGGACCTGATCCTCATGGTGGCGCCGATGGCGCCGCACATCGCGGAGGAGCTGTGGTCCCGCATGGGGCACCCCCACTCGCTGTCCCGCGAGACGTTCCCCGTCGCCGACCCGACCCTGCTCGTCGAAGACACGGTGACGTGCGTCGTGCAGATCCAGGGCAAGGTGCGCGACCGGTTCGACGTGGCGGCGACGATCGGCGAGGCCGAGTTGCGTGAGCTCGCGCTTGCGCGTCCCAAGATCGCGGAGGCGACGGCGGACGGCATTCGCACGGTCATCGTCCGCGCGCCCAAGCTCGTCAACGTCGTGCCCGCATAGCCGGCATCCCGCCATCGGTTCGAGGCATTCCGCGCCCTGGCGAGCGGCACGGAACACCTCGAACCGATGGCGTTGGTGTCTCGCGTGGTGGACGGGGGATGCCGGGAACCACCGGGCGATGGATACGGTACGTCTCGACCAAGGTCATGAGTGTCAGTGCCAAGCCCCGGCTCGCTGACCAGCAACCCTCCTTTCGCGGCGGGGTGCTCCGGGTGACGACCTGGCCGACGTCCCACACGGGCCGTCGGCAAGCGCGGACCGGTGAGCACGTCTCGGGTCCCAGATCGTTTCGGAGCACCCGATGTCTCTCGCCCCCACCACGGCCCGTCACCAGCGCTCCGCCACGCCAGCGACCCGTCGTCGTCCCTGGTTGCACTCGGTACCGGCCCCCGAGGCGGGCCCGCTCGCCACCTCGGGCACCGCCTTCGTCCGTCCCCGTTACCAGGGAGAGGCGACCCCGGCCGAGGCGGCGGCGACCTCCACGGCCGCCCCGACGCTGCCGGCCGAGTTGGCCACCGTAGGTCGAGGCCTGACGGTGCCGACGCTCTCGGGAGCCGTCCTCGACTACGCGCCGCTGGACCACGGCGCGTCGGCGCCCGCGCTGCAGGTCGTCCAGGATGCCGTCGCCGCGGCCACCGCGACGTATTCCAGCGTCCACCGCGGCAACGGCTGGGCCTCGCGGATCAGCAGCGCCCACTACGAGGCCGCCCGCGACGAGGTCGCTCGCTTCGTCGGGGCCCGCGCCGACGACATCGTCGTCTTCACCCGCACGACCACGGATTCCTTCAACCTGCTCGCCCGCGCGTTGCCGCGCCGCACGACGGTCATCGTGTTCGAGACCGAGCACCACGCCACGCTGCTGCCCTGGGACCCCGCGAGGACCGTCCGCCTCCCCGTGCCGGCGACCGTGCGCGACGCTGAGGCACTCATCACCGATGCCCTGGCGCGCACCACCGGCGAGCGCCTTCTTGTGCTGACCGGTGCGAGCAACGTGACCGGTGAGTACTGGCCGATCCGCCGCCTGGCCCGCCTGGCCCGGCGAGCGGGGGCCCGAGTCGCCCTCGATGCCGCGCAGCTCGCCCCCCACCGCAGCGTCGACCTCACCGACCTGGGCGTGGACTACATCGCCTTCTCGGGCCACAAGGTCTACGCCCCCTACGGTGCGGGAGTGCTCGCCGGGCGCCGCGACTGGCTGGATGCCGCCACCCCCTACCTGGCCGGCGGGGGCGCGACGACCAAGGTCGGCCGGGACGGCGTCACGTGGCAGACCGGCCCGGCCCGCCACGAGGCCGGCAGCCCGAATGTCCTGGGTGCGGTGGCGCTGGCGGCCGCCTGCGCCACCCTGCGCCGCTATTCGCCGGCTGTGCGGGCGCACGAGGAGCACCTGGCCGCCCGCCTGATCTCTGGTCTGACCCTGATCGCGGGCGTGTCAACGTTCACGATCTTCGACGGGGAGGTCGATCGCGCGCCGGTCGTCACATTCACCATCGAGGGCCTGGACTCCTCGCTGGTCTCCGCCGTGCTCTCGGCCGAGCACGCCATCGGCGTCCGCGACGGCAAGTTCTGCGCCCACCTCCTCGTGGACGACCTGCTGGCGCAGGAGGAGTCGGCCACGGCGGTGCGGGTCAGCGCCGGCCTGGGGACGAGCGAGGCCCACGTCGACCGGCTGCTCGCCGCGGTGGCCGACCTCGCGGCATTCGGACCCCAACACGAATACACCCACATCGAGGGCCAGGGCTGGCAGCCGGTGCGCGACACCCGCCTGCTTGAGGCGCCCCGGCTCTGGTGAGGCGGCATTCGTCCGACTGAAATCGGTCGTGGCGCACCGGCACTAGCCTGGGGCGATGCCCGTCGCTCTCGTGACTGACTCCACGGCCTATCTCAGCGCGGCCGAGACCGCCGCCCACGGCATCGGGGTCGTGCCTCTGCATGTCGTCATCGGGGGGCAGGAGTACCAAGAGGGGGTCGACGTCACACCCCAGGAAGTGGCGGCCGCGCTTCGTGAGTTCACCCCGGTGTCCACATCCCGCCCCGCCCCGCAGGCCTTCACCGATGTGTATGCCGCCGCCGTCGCCGCCGGCGCGACAGCCATCGTCTCGGTCCACCTCTCTGCGGAGCTGTCCAGCACCCTGGGGTCCGCGCAGATCGCGGCCGAGCACGCCGACGTGCCCGTGACCGTCGTCGACTCCCGCGTGATGGGCGCGGCGATGGCGATCGCGGTCACCTCGGGGGCGTTGGCCGCCGGTCAGGGTGCTGACGGCGACGAGGTCGCCGCGCTGGTGCGGGCTCGCTGCGCCGCCGCCACGTGCATCTTCTATGTGGACACTCTCGAGTACTTGCGGCGTGGCGGGCGTATTGGGGCTGCCGGCGCGCTCGTGGGGGCAGCCCTGGCCATCAAGCCGATCCTTGCCCTGCGCGAGGGTCACATCGTGCCCGTCGAGAAGGTCCGCACGGCAACACGCGCGATCTCGCGGCTAGAGGAGCTGGCCGTGCGTGCGGTCGACGATGCCCCCGAGGGCGCCGACGTTGTTGTCCACCACGTCGATGCTCCGGAACGGGCCGCGAAGTTGGCGACTCGACTCGGTGAGCGGATCGGTGCGGACGGACCGGTCCCCATCGTCGAGCTCGGGGCCGTGGTGGGGGCGCATGTCGGCCCGGGCACGCTCGCGATCGCCGTGGTTCCCAGGGTGAGCATCGCGTGACCTCCACGGTCATGGAGGGTGCCGGGGTGGCTGGTCTGGCCATCCTCATCTTCTTCGTCGGCGCGACGAACCCCGCGGCCATCCTGGCGCGGGTGCTCGGCAAGGACCTGCGCTCGACGGGCTCGGGGAATCCTGGAGCGACCAACGCGGGGCGCGTCCTCGGTGTCCGCTGGGGGGTCCTGGTCGGCGTCCTGGACATCCTCAAGGGATGGCTGCCGACCTGGCTGGTGGTCCGGAGCCTGGGCCTGACTCCGGCGCTGGTCTGCGGCCTGGCTGTCGTGCTCGGGCACATGTTCAGCCCGTTCCTCAAGGGTCGCGGCGGCAAGGGTGTCGCGACGACCTTCGGGGTGCTCCTCGCGGTCTCGCCCTGGTTGGCCCTGGGGGCGTGGGCGGTCTTCACGCTGGCGTACCTCGGACTGCGCACCGTGGGGGAGTCCTCGATCGTGGTGTGCCTCGCCCTGGTGATCGTGGGGGTGGTCGAGACGGTGAGCGGGGCTGGGGTGCCTCAGGCTTCGGTGGAGCGGGGGATCTTCTTGGTGCTGCTCGGCCTGCTGGTCCTGGCCCGGCATCGGCACAACGTGAGGCGGGCCATCGAGCGGCGACGCCGCCCGTCCCCGACCTGATCTGACCTGGCGTGGCCTGACCTGGCGTGGCCTGACCTGATCGACGCTCCCACCTCGCCCGCACCTCCCGTGTTCTCTCGAGTGGCTGCTCGCGCTGCCCCGCGGCTCAGCTCGGGCTGTAACAACGTTTCGTCACGAGTTTCGGCGTCAGGACGGCGTCATCCACAGGTCGGGCGGTCTCGAAGCGTCATCCACAGATGGACTGCGCTCACGGTTCCGGGGCTCGGACCATGCCTAGCGTCGGGGTATGCCGTTGCGTCGCCGTCCCGCTCCCGTGCCACATCGGGCCTGGGCGGTTCTCACGCGGCATGCAGCCCGAGCCCGATCCGAGGAGGTGGAGTGGTCCGACGAGGAGCGCTTTGCTCCCTATGTCGCGCAGCAGCCCCTCCCTGCAGACGACGCCACTCGGATCGGGCCGAGCGGGCAGGCTGATGGGGGGCGCACGCAAGCCGAACTGGCTCAAGGCGCGAGGGCTCAGGCGGGGCGGGCACAACGGGGGCAGACTCCCGGGCGGGCTCAGGCGGGGCATGTCACCAGTGGACCCCTCCCAGGAGGGCGTCACCGCCCGGGCGATCCGCCGCCGCGGTGGATTCGGGTCCCCTCGGCCCTTCGTCAGGCCCGAGCCGCGATCAGCGCACCCGCGCTGATGGGTGTGTTTGCGATCGTCGTCGTCGTCGCCGTCGTGCTGGGGATCAAGGTGGCTTGGGCCGACAGCGGCGTCAGCCGCCCCGAGCCCGCACCATCGGTCCTGTTGAACAAGGCGACCCCAGACCCCTCAGGCATCGAGGAGCCGGGTGCCCCCTCGGCCAGTGTGGGATCCCCTGACGTGGTGGTGGATGTCGTCGGCCAGGTCGCCAAGCCCGGGATCGTGCGCCTGCCGGCGGGGTCTCGGGTCATCGACGCCGTCACCGCCGCCGGTGGACCGGTCCCGGGGGCCGATACCGCTCGGGTCAACCTGGCGCGCGTCGTGGTGGATGGGGAGCAGATCCGCATTCCCGCTCCGGGGGAGGAGCTGCCGGCAGCAGCCGCGGCGGGTGGCGCAGTGTCGTCCGGAGGTGATCCCGCTGCGGGGACCCTGGTCAACCTCAACACCGCGGACGAGGCTGCCCTCGACTCGCTGCCAGGAGTCGGACCCGTCTTGGCGGGACGGATCGTGCAGTGGCGCGCGACCCATGGGCGATTCACCAGCATCGATGAGCTGGGAGAAGTCTCCGGCATCGGTGAGCGCCTATTGGAGCAATTGCGCCCGCAGGTGACTCTATGAGCAGTAGCCGCGGCGAAGGGGGAATCGCGCATCGAGGTCGACACGGCAAAGAACACGAGCGTGCCGAGGAAGCAGGACCGCCGCTGGATCTCCGCCTGCTGGGGCCGTCCGTCGCCGCCTGGGCGGTGCTTGCGGCCGTGGTGCCGTGGTCGGGCCGAGCCCTGGTCTGGACCTTTGGCGCGGTCGCTGGGGTCGGTCTCTTCGCTGGAATCCTGGTCTCCCGGGCAGAACCTGCACAGCGCACACACCGGGCGATGAGGGGGGATGCGCGAGCGGGGGAGCAGGCGGCGCGGCCTGCGGCCCCGGGCACCCGCCCTCGGCTAGCGCGGACGCCCGGGCAGTCGGGCGGCATTCTGATCGCCCGTACCCTGGCGCTCGTGGGAGCATTGGCGGCGCTCCTGGTGCTCAGCGCGCTCACCCAGAGGTTCCAACACGACTCGGGTCTCCTTCCGGAACTGCGCGATGCTCAGGCCACGGTCACCCTGTCCGGCACCGTGTCCAGCGATCCCGTGAGGTACTCCTCCCACGGTGCGGATCGATGGGTGGTGCGGCTCTCGGCTGCGCAGGTGCAGGGACGCGGGGAGACCGGTCCGGCCCATGGCACGGTTCTCATCGCCGGTGGCGAGGACCTGGCCCACGTTCGCTGGCGTGCGCAGGTGGTGCTCAGTGGCCGACTGGCGCCGGCCGAGCCCGCCAGCCCCGAGGTTGCCGTGCTCACCGTGCGGGGTCCGGTCGTTGAGAGCCGACCTCCGCCAGACTTCCTGCTCGCCGTCGAGAAGGTCCGCGAGTCCCTGCGCCAGGCGGTGTCGGGTCTGCCTGCGGATGCTCGCGGGCTCCTGCCGGGTCTGGTCATCGGCGATACCTCCGAGGTGCCACCTGACCTGACCGAGGCGATGCGGGCCACCGGCCTGACCCATCTGACGGCCGTGAGCGGATCCAACGTCAGTGTCGTCCTGACGCTCGTCCTCGGGGCCTGCGGCCTGATCGGCGTGCCCCGCCGCCTGCGCACGCCCCTCGCCGCGCTGGCGCTCGGCTGCTTCGTTCTGCTGGCCCGACCCGATCCCAGCGTGCTGCGCGCCGCAACCATGGGAGCGATCGGACTTATTGGCCTGTCACGGCGCGGACGCACGACCGGACCCCCAGTTCTCGCAGCGGCGGTGATCGTCCTGCTCTGCATGGACCCATGGCTGGCGCGCTCCTACGGATTCGCGCTCTCGACCCTGGCGACCATTGGTCTGCTGGTGTTTGTGCGCCCGTGGGGCGCTGCCATCGGGCGCCGGCTGCCGAGCCGTCTGGCTGGCTTCGGTCCCGCGCTGGCCATCCCCGTCGCCGCCCAACTTATGTGCGCGCCCGTGATCGTGCTCCTGCAGGAGTCCGTGTCGACGATCGGGGTGCTGGCCAATCTCCTCGCGGCTCCGTTCGTCGCTCCGGCCACGATCCTGGGTGTCGCGGTGGCGCTGATCGCACCTGTGCAGTCGCAGGCCGGTGCGTTGCTGGCCTGGATCGCGGCGGTGCCGGCACTGGCGATTAGTGCGGTGGCCAGGCACCTGGAGACGGTGCCCGGCGGTGCGATTCCCTGGCCGGGGGGTCCCCCGGGGGCCTTACTCCTCGCGGGTTTGAGCGTGATCGTCCTCCTGATCGCTCCGCGCCTGGGTCATGAGGCCTGGCGCCGACCCTTGGCTGCGTGCTGGGTGGTCGGTCTGGTCGGGGCCGTGCTCGTCCCCGCACGCGTGGTCGGCTGGCCCCCGGACCGATGGCAGGTCGTCTTTTGCGACGTGGGACAGGGTGATGCTGCGGTCCTGCGCGTGGCCGAGGGCGTGGCCATCGTGGTGGACGTCGGCCCCGAGCCAGCTTTGGTCCGCGGGTGCCTCCAGGACCTGGGCATCCGCGAGGTCCCGGCCGTCATCCTGACGCACTTCCACGCCGACCATGTCGGGGGCCTCCCGGGAGTCCTTGACTCGGTCACGGTGGGTCTCGTACTGACGACGAGCGTCGCCGAGCCCGCCGACCAGGCCGATCGAGTACGCAGCTGGCTGGCCAGCAAGCACATCCCCATGCAGACGTTGGCGGCCAAGGACACCATCGAGATCGGGACCGTGCACGCTGAGGTGTGGGCGCCCGCCCGGCGGATCTCCGCGGGGTCGGTCCCCAACAATGCATCGGTCGTCCTCGCCGCCACCGTGGGGGATCGCCGAGTCCTGCTCCTGGGCGACATCGAGCGAGAGTCCGCACACGACCTCGTTCTTCGACTTCGCCGCGATCCCGCCATGGCAGCCACGGTCGACGCCGTCGAGGTGGTCAAGACCCCGCACCATGGCTCGGCGAATCTCGACCCCGACCTGGTGGAGCGGCTCAGTGGGGACTGGGCGGTCGTCAGTGTTGGCGCCGACAACGACTACGGCCATCCCGCGGCGGCTCATCTGGCGATGTTCCGCGCGCAAGGTTTCGCTGTCGTGCGCACCGACCAATCGGGAGATGTCGCGCTGGTCGACGGTCCGCAGGGGGCCGCCTTGGTGACCGAGCGGTGACGGCATGGCGGCGCCAGACCTGCTGCCGCCATAGGGCAGGCTGAATGCCGTGCACGACGACACTGATCCTGATGGGCCGCTCGCGAATGCGACGCCATCTGACGCGACCCGATCCGACGCGGCCGCTTCCAGATTCGGCGCGAGCGGGCCTTCCCCGAGTCAGGCACCCCACGCGAGTCCGGCACCTTCCGCGACGACCTCGATGACGTCAGCCTCGCCGAGAGTCGCCGGGATCGCGCTCGGCTATGGGGCGCTGGCTGGGGCCGTGGCCGGGGCGACCTACCTGCTCATGGGCGCCCTGGAGCACCTCATCTGGTCGGTGTCCCAGGACTGGTGGTACATTCCGGTCGTCGTGATGGCGGGCGGGTTGATCCTCGTGGGTCTGCGCCCCCACCTCGACGGCGAAGGGCTCGACGCCCAGCTCGCGCAAGCCGCTGACCCCACGCACCTCCGTCGTCGCCGAACGGCCGCCCTTGCCGCTGCGGCCATCGTTGCCGTCGCCTGTGGGGGAGCCATCGGTCCGGAGGCAGGCTTGATTGCCGTCGTGGCCGAGCTGTCCGCCATCGTCAGCCACGCCATCGCCCGCAATCATGCCGAGGAGCGCCTCATCGGGCAGGCGGGCAGTGCGGCGGCCCTGGCCGGCCTCTATGGGTCGCCGCCCGGGGCCGCGGCCTACGACGACGACGCCTTGACCCCGCCCAAAGCCCTACCCTTCCTCGCAGGTGTCGCCGGCTTCGTCGCCTTTGTCGCCACGGTGCGCACGAGAGACCACAGCGCCGGGGGAGTCGTCCTGCCGAGCTATGCACCCTCATCAGTGATGGATCTCGTCTGGGCGATCGCTCCCGCCGCCGTCGCCGCACTCGCGGCCTACGGCTACGTCCGCGGCCGTCCGTTCCTCGCTGCTGGCCTGGCCAGAGTCGGATCCCCGCGACTGCAGACACTGGTCGGATCCCTGCTTTTCGCCGGCTTGGTCACGGCCTGGCCGCTGCTGCGCTTCTCCGGCCATGGCGATTTCGACCAGGTCGTCAACTATGCCGAGGCGTCGGCCTGGGGACTTCTCGCGGCGCTTGCGGCATTCAAGCTCTTGGCCTGTGCACTCTGCGTGTCGAGCGGGTGGCTCGGTGGCGAGTTCTTCCCGCTGATGCTTAGCGGGGCGGCCGCTGGAGCAGCGACGTTGGTGGCGGTCCCCGAGCTGGCGGCGACCGCCGCGATCGCTGCCGGGATCGGTGCCGCCACGGCGGTCGGACTGCGCAAACCCCTCGCAGCCCTGCTCATTGGCGCCCTTATCCTCGGGGGCGTGGCGCTCGGCCCGTTGCTCGTCGGGGTTGCTGCCGGTGTGATGGTGCTCTGGGTGCTCCCGATGCCCTCCGCCACACGGGCCCACTGACCCTCAAGATCAGGAGGTCGTGGCCGTCAGAGCAGGGCGCCGCAGCCGGGCGCTCTCGGACAGGGCCTCCAAGGTGGCGGCCACGGCCGGCACTCGCTGGAGGTCCGGGGTCGTCACGGCCTGAATGCAGCGACGGGAGGCCGGTCGCAGGGGGAGCGCGACGACATCCTGATGATGCACGGTGTCAAGGATGAGATCAGGAATGACCGCGACGCCCAGGCCCTCGGCAATGAGGCCCATGACCGCGACGTAATCCTCGGTCTCGAAGGCGATGTGGGGGCTGAACCCGGCCGCGGAACACAGCTGGAGCAGGTGTCCTCGACATCGCGGACAGCCAGCGATCCACGTCTCGTTCGGGATGTCCGCCAGGTCGACCGAGGTGGCCCCAGCCAACGGATGGTTGCGGGGGACGGCCAGGCGGACCTGGTCATCCAGGAGGGGAGTGGTGACGAATCCGTCAAGGTCCTCCTCGCCGCGTCCCAGATCCGTGCCCTCGTAGACGAAGGCCACGGCCAAGTCGACCTCGCCGGCACGCAGCGCTGCGAGTGACTCCCGGGGCTCGGCCTCGGTGAAGGTGATCTGAATCTCGGGGTGGTCGCGTTTGACGGCGGCCAGGGCCTTGGGGACCAGGGTTGCCGAGGCGGAGGGGAAGGCCATGAGACGCACGCGTCCCGCGCGCAGGCCCGCGATCGCCGCGACCTCCTCTTCAGCAGCGTCGAGCGCGGCCAGTACGGGCCCTGCGTGGTGGGCGAGCACGGCCCCGGCTTCGGTGAGGCGGACCGATCTGCCCACCCGCTCGACCAAGACAGTCCCGGTGCGCTGCTCTAGTCGGCGCACCATCTGGCTGATCGCGGGTTGTGAGTAGCCCAACGAGAGCGCAGCGGCGGTAAAGCTGCCCTCGTCGGCGATGGCGCGCATGACGCGGAGGGCGGCGACGTCGATCATGCCTAATCATAACCGCTGGTTATCAGTTTGGGAGGTGTCTCGATAACCACTTATGTGTCGATGCGGATATGGGTCCGTCTGGGCACCGCAGAAGTGTCGGTTTCACCCGCAGCCGCGGTGAGTGAGGTCTCGATGGGCCAGCCCATCGCGGCGGGGAGGCCCCGGTTGTACCCCACCGCAGAAGCGATAATGGGTGGGTGCTTGCCCCTCCCGTTCCTGGCCTGGCGGAGTTGAGCGCCCTGCTCCATGGTCATCCCGGCACGCTTGTGCTCTCGGGGGCGGGCATGTCGACCGAGTCAGGGATCCCGGACTACCGCGGTCCCGATGGATTGCGCCGGGTGACACCGATGGAGCATGGCGAGTTCATCGGGAGCAGCGGGGCTCGGCAGCGCTACTGGGCGCGCAGTTACATCGGCTGGGCGCGGTTCCGGGCCGCCGAACCCAACGACGGCCACCGGGCCGTCGCGCTGCTGCAGCGCCGCGGTCACGTCGGGGCGATCATCACCCAGAATGTCGATGGCCTGCATCAGCGGGCTGGCTCGATCGACGTCGTTGAGTTGCATGGTTCGCTTGCCCACGTGGGATGCCTGGACTGTGGCACCCAGATCGACCGGTCCACGCTGCAGCGAGCACTCGCGCGGGACAACCCGGGGTTCGTCGACCTGGCCGAGGGCACCGTCCGCGACGGCTCGCAGGTCTCGAGTCAGATCAGGCCGGATGGTGACATCGTGTTGGCGGACAGCGTGGTGGAGCGCTTCGTCCAGCCACGGTGCCCGGAATGCGGCTCCGACGTGGTCAAACCGGACGTGGTCTTCTTCGGCGGGAGCGTGCCCAAGGATCGCGTCGAGCAGTGCTTCGCCCTGACCGATGCTGCGCCAGCCCTGCTCGTCCTCGGCTCCTCGCTGCGGGTCATGAGCGGGTTCCGCTTCGTGCGGCGGGCGGTGGCGCACGGCATTCCCGTGGCGATCCTGACCCGGGGAGCCACCCGCGCGGACCCGCTCGGCCTCCTCCACGTGGACGCCCCGCTCGGCACGTCCCTGGAGGCCTTGGTCGACGAGCTGGCCCGCGCAGCCTGAACCGGCCCAGCTCGGCGACCGACGTGGGTCAGACTCGCCGCAGGACCGCCGTGACCTTGCCCAGGATGGTCGCCATGTCCCCGTCGATCGGATCGAATGCCGGGTTGTGCGGCATGAGCCACACCTTGCCGTTCTTGCGCTTGAACGTCTTGACGGTCGCCTCGTTGTCGAGCATGGCCGCAACGATGTCGCCGTTGTCGGCAACAGGCTGCTGCCGCACGACCACCCAGTCGCCGTCGCAGATCGCCGCGTCGACCATCGAGTCGCCGACGACGCGCAGGAGGAACAGGGTGCCCTCACCGACGAGCTGCTTGGGGAGCGGGAAGACGTCCTCGACGCTCTCCTCCGCTGTCAGCGGGATACCGGCGGCGATCCGGCCGACAACAGGTACGTAGGAAGCCTCGGGCCGGGCATCGCCGGACCCGGTCTCGTCGAAGGCGTCGATGTCGTCGGGGGACGCACCGCCCCGGTAGCCGCGCAGATCGCTCGGGGCATCCGGGGACACGACCTCGATGGTCCGGGGTCGGTGCGGGTCGCGGCGCAGGTAGCCCTTGCGCTCGAGGGCGACGAGCTGGTGGGACACCGAACTCGGCGAAGACAGTCCGACGGCGTCACCGATCTCGCGCATGCTCGGCGGGTAGCCCCGCTCGGCGATGGAGGTGCGGATGACCTCGAGCACCTTGCGCTGCCGCACGGTCAGGGTCTTGCCGTCCATGTCGCGCATGGGCAGATCGTGGACCCGCCCGCTCTTGCTGTCAGCCATCCTGTCGCTCCTCAGAAATCGGTGGTCTCGGCCGCTGCGGTGATGGTCACTGACCGCGATCCGGGAGGGCTGTCAGTGGCCCCTGGCATGGTGCCCGCCATGCACACAGCCTACGGAGCGAACTCGATGTTCTCAAACACCTGTTCGACGCGTGTCTTGCGCTGTGTCGAACATTCGTGCTAAACATCGAACAGACGTTCTGTCGAACAGTGATTCGACCGACACGACGACACCCGAACGAGCAGAGGATTCCCATGAGTGCGATGACCTGGGCTGAGATTGAGCCCACCCGTGCACCGCGTCCCACCGCGTCCCCTGCGCGCCACTTGCGTCTGGTCCCCGCAACCCCGACCCGCGCCCCAGGCGGTCTCACGCTGACGCGTCGAGGTCGATTGGTGCTGACCGCCCTTGCCCTCGCCCTCGTGGTGGCGACCGCCTTGGGGGCCTTCTCGTCATCGACCTCTGCTGCGATCCCCACGACGGGGCCCACAATCACCGTCGCATCCGGTCAGACCCTCTCTGAGATCGCTGCACACGCCTACCCTGCGATGTCGGTCGCGGACGGGGTTGCCGCCCTGCAGATCGCCAACAACCTGAGCACCACCGACGTCAACGCCGGTCAGCGCCTCATCGTCCCCAAACTCTGACCACTCCAGAACTCTGAGTCCCTCGACCCGACTCAGTGCCGAAGGCCACCGCCCGTGCAGGAGCGGTGGCCTTCGTGCTCCCGTCGGCGTCCACGCTGCACGGTGAGCGGCACAGAGCCTGCGGTTACGGCACGAGGATCGCGCGCCCGGCCACGCGACCGTGCTCGAGGTCGTCGAACGCCTTCTGGTAGTCGCCGAGGTCGTAGTGCTGGACCTCGAGCTGGATCTTGCCTTGCTGGGCCAGCGCGATGACCTGCAGTTGGTCGGCATGGGTCCCCCCGAAGGACGACTGCATCTGGACCCCCCAGGGGAAGCCGATCGGCTGAGCGGCGCCGAAGGTGAAACTGCCGCCACCTAGACCGACATACCGGATCAGGCCCTCGGGGGCGATGACGGCGCGGCCGAGGTCCACCGTGGGCTGGACGCCGACGAAGTCCAGGACCACGTCCACTCCGTAGCCGCCGGTGGCAGCCAGGATGGCGTCGGCGGCATTGGCATCGCTCAGGAGCACCTCATCGGCCCCGAGCTGGCTGGCCATCGCCAACTTCTCCTGGGTGGTGTCCAAGGCAAACAGCCGCGTGGCTGACGTCGCCTTGATGATCTGCAGCCCGACGTGTCCGAGGCCACCGACGCCGAGCAGCACGGTGGTCGACCCGGGGGTGAGGCGGCTCATGACCGTGTTGATGGCGTGCATGGGCGTGACGCCGGCGTCTGCGAGCGGCGCAGAGTCCCTGGCGGACAGCTCGCCGAGGGCGTCGAGGTTGTGCTCACCGACGATGACGTACTCGGCCATCGAGCCATCGGGCCCCAGGCCGGGAGTGGTCGGGAAGTTCAGGCGTCCACCGTTGCGTTCGCAGGCGTTCCCGCGGCCCTCGATGCAGGCACGACACTGCCCGCACTCCCAGAGAACGGCCAGCAGTACCGGCTCGCCCACCTGCCAACGGCTCACACCGGAGCCGAGTTTGTCGATCGTGCCGGAGCCCTCGTGGCCCATGGTCATGTCGAAGACCGGCCACAAGTCGCCTGCTTCGAGCACGTGGAGGTCGGAGTGGCATAGGCCGGCGCCGCCGACCTTGACTCGTACCTGGCCGGGGCCGGGTTCAGGGATCGGCACGTCTCGCAGCTCGAGGGTGCCGGGCCCGACAAGTTGGACTGCTCGCATGGTTTGCGCTCCTTCGCCCGCGGCATCACCAGGTCGGCGACGCCCGTGGGAGCGAGTCTGTCACCGGTGGATCGGCAGCGGGAGTGATTCGAGTCACGAACTGCGGGACATCCGACTCCTTGCTCGCCGTCGCTCCGGGGCGTTGCGTCAGGCCGGCGCCAGCCCCTCCAGGCGCAGTGCCCGGGCATGCCAATCGGCGTAGTGCTCTGCCGCAGCGACCAGGGCCGACCGCTGCAGCGGATCGAGCGGAGTATCAAGTCGGACCTCGACAGTCAGCTCGTGGGTCGTCAGGGTTCGACGCCAACGCCCGACGTCAGTGAGGTCCACGATCGCCACACCCCCGCCGGACTCCGCGACCAGTCGACTCCGGTCGCTGTCGACCGCTCGGGGGAAGCCCAGCCGGGGGTACGTCAAGAGGGCCTCGTCGAACGTCGGCAACAGCAATGCCGTCTGCGGGCGGGTCGTTCGGGCCGTCACCGACTCGTCGAACCACAGGGTGTGGTCGCCCACGTCCAGCCGAGTCAACCGCCCGGTGAGGTCTTGCAGCGCGCGACGAATCGGCGTCAGCGGCAGTCCGGACCAGCGCGCGAAATCCCGCTCGTCGGCCGGGCCGTGCCCAGCAAAGAACCGTGCGGTGAGCTCGACGATGGCGTCCTGGTCGCGCAGGTCGTCCAGTGGGGCCGGGGCCAGGTGCTCGTCGGCCAGGACATAGGTGTGTTCCTGGCCGCGTGGTGGGCCGCTGACCAGGACCGCCCGGGACTCGGCGACGATCAGTTGGTGGGCCATCTGTTCGCCCCGTGACGGCAATCCGCGTTGGGCGAATGCCGCCGTCAGCTCGCGGCGCGTCAGGGGGGCCTGGCCGCTCAGCAGGTCACCCAAGGCGTCAACGGCGGCGTCGAAGTCACGAGGTTCCAAGTCCAGCTGGCGGTGACGCGCCGACTGCAAGGGAGCCATGCGCGGGCCAGTCAGTCGCTGGATCCAGCGCAGATCGGCCGCGCCGACGTAGTGCCAGGTGGGGCGCAGGATGTGAGTGCGGACGAAAGTCGCAGGGCTCTGCTCGGTCAGAATGGCGCTGGGGGACAGGGAAGTGCGCTGACCCAAAGACCACAAGGCCGTGCCCACGTCCTGGCTCTGGACAGCAGTCAGAAGCGAGACCACCTCGCCAACGGTCGTGCTCGCTGCCCCCGTGAGCCGCTGCCTGCCCAGGCGCTGGCGCAGCACCCATGACGCGTCGCGCCCGCTCATAGGGGTCGGCGCATGATGAGCCGCGGCAGCTTGGAGGCGACCGCATTCGTCGTGCCCACGACGGTGAACCCGACGTTCTCAAACATCGCACGCGTCCCGACGAGGTCAGGGGTGAGCGCTCTCGTCGTCAAGGCCATAAGCCATTGTCTCAATCCTGTCTCCAGCCCTGCGTTGCGTGCCCATCGCGTCCGTGTTCGCCAGGCAGAAATGCCCGTTCTGTGTCAGCGTGAGTGACTGTCTCCATCGGTGTGCCCCACCTGTCAGTCTCGCGTCAAGGAGGACGTTATGAGCACGGCCACCCCCACAGCCTCACGAAGTGATCGGTCCGGTCCCAGGATCCCTGGGTTCGCTCAGCTGCAGCGCCTGGGCAAGAGCCTGATGCTTCCGATCGCCTTGCTCCCCGCGGCGGGCATCCTGTTGCGCCTGGGACAGGATGATCTCCTCGGGAAGATTGACACGCCCGTCATCGGGCCGTTCTTCGACGCCATGACTGCGGCTGGTGGGGCCGTCTTTGGCAATCTGCCCCTGCTGTTTGCCGTGGGTGTCGCGATCGGGTTCGCCCGCAAGGCCGACGGCTCGACCGCGCTGTCGGCCGTGGCGGGCTACGTGGTCATCGACGCCGTGTTCAAGGCGATGTCGCCCGTCGTGCTCGAGGGGGTGACCAACTCGGCCGGTGATCAGGCGATGATCAACTACAGCGTGTTTGCCGGCATCCTCGTCGGCCTCGTCACGGCCTGGCTCTTCGACAAGTACCACAACATCGCGTTGCCCTCGTATCTCGGCTTCTTCGGCGGGCGACGCTTTGTCCCGATCGTCGTGTCGCTGGCCAGCCTGGTCCTCGGCTTCGCGATGGCCTACTTCTACCCGATCTTCAACAGCGGTCTGACGGCCGTGGGTCAGTTCATCGCCGGCTCGGGCGTCCTCGGAGCTTTCGTCTATGGCTTCGTCAACCGGATGCTCATCCCGATCGGGTTGCACCACATCGTCAACACCTACATCTGGTTCATCTACGGCGAGTATCAAGTCCCGGATGGCGGTCTGGTGACCGGTGAGCTCACGCGGTTCGCCAACGGTGACCCCAGCGCAGGCCTGCTGACGTCCGGCTTCTACCCGATCCTGATGTTCGGGCTGCCGGCCGCCGCCCTGGCGATGATCCACGTCGCCAAGCCCGGCCAACGTAAGGTCGCGGTCGGCATTCTGTCCGCGGCTGGGCTCACGGCGTTCTTTACCGGGGTGACCGAGCCGCTGGAGTTTGCGTTCATGTTCGTCGCGTTCCCGCTGTACCTCATCCATGCGGTGCTGACGGGACTTTCACTGGCCATCGCCTACGCGCTGGACATCCACCTCGGCTTCTCGTTCTCCGCGGGCCTGATCGACCTCCTCCTCTACGGCACGGCACCGGCGGCCAAGAACATCCCCTTGCTCCTGGTCATGGGGGCGGTGTTCTTCGTGCTGTATTACGTCATGTTCCGGTTCGCGATCCTGAAGTGGAATCTGCGCACACCCGGGCGTGAGCCCGATGCCGAGTTCGAGGCGGAGCAGCGGGCCAATCTCACCGATGACACCGCCCCCACCGGGACGGCGGGCGGCACGGCATCTGCGCGAGCCGAACAACTCATCGCGGCCTTCGGCGGGCGCGACAACCTCGAACACGTCGACGCCTGCATCACCCGACTGCGGATCGAAGTCAGCGACAAGGGCAAGGTCGACAAGGGCGCGCTGCGGACCCTCGGAGCCGCCGGAGTGGTCGAGGTCGGCAACAACGTCCAGGCGATCTTCGGCACCCAGGCCGATGCCCTCAAGGAAGAGATGAATGCCGCGCTCGCCGGCCCGGCGCCCGCGGTCGCCGCGGGCCCGGTCCCAACAGCCGGGACGACGTCGGTGGTCGCGCAGCCGCAGTCGCCTTCCGGGTCGGCCGTGGCCCTCGCCGTGGCGACATCGGTCCTCGCCCCCGTCACCGGTCGCCCCGTTGCACTGCGCGACGTGGCCGACGCCACGTTTGCCCAGGGCTTGGTGGGGGCCGGGCTGGCCATCGACCCGCCACGCGCGGTGATCGATGCGGTGGCACCGATCAGCGGGACGGTCGTCAAGCTGTGGCCGCATGCCTACGTCATTCAGGGCGACGACAAGGTGGGCGTGCTGGTCCATCTCGGCTTGGACACGGTCAAGCTCAAGGGAGAGGGGTTCACTGCCCTCGTCGCCGAGGGTGATCGGGTCGAGGCCGGGCAGCCGATCACGACCTACGACGTGCCGTCCGTGGTCGCCGCCGGGAAGGACCCCATCATCCCTGTGGTCGTCATGGACAAGAAGGCGAATGCCGTGAGCTATACGGACGCTGTGATCGGGGCAGAGGTCGCGGCGCTTGATCCACTCATGACGGTGCGCTGACCTTCGATACGGCTCCATCCCCCGGTTCCTCGCCCCCACAGACTCGCTGTGGGGGCGGGGAACATTTTCGTTGCGCGCGTAGTTGTGTAATGATGTAATCACGTAACACAATGAAGGGAGTGGACCATGAGGTCCCACCAACACGACAAGCGCGGTGACAACCGGCGCGATGAGGGCTTCGGCCCAGGATTTGGTCCGGGCTCCGGCTCGGGCCCCATGCGCACCGGGCGTGGTCCCGGTGGACGCCGTGGCCCCGGCGGTGACGCCGAGGGTGACGGCGAGGAGTTCCCGCGCGGCCGCGGTCGCGGACGCGGCGGATTCGGGCCCGGAGGGCACGGGGGGCCGTTCGGCCCCGGCGGCCCGCGGGGTCGTGGACGCGGCTTCGGCCGACCCGGCGGCTGGCAGCAGGGTGACCTGCCTGGCACCGAGGACGTGGCCGAGTGGTTCACCGGCCGACTGCCCGGCGAGTGGTTCACCACCGTCGAGGTGATCGCCGACCGTGAGGAGATCACGGTCGTCGGCACGCTCAACGAGGAGCCCAAGCAGGGCGCCGAGGCCGAGGGGGCCATCTCCCGGTTCCGCAGCAGCACCAAGGCGCAGCGGATCGAGATCGCCCAGGAGGCGCAGGCCCGCTATGGCCGCAAGGTCGCGTGGGGCGCCCGTCTGGGCGACGTTGAGGAGCTCTTCACGACCCTGTCGGTCCCGGTCATGACCCGGCTACGCCAGCCCGAACGGCAGATTCTCGACACGTTGGTGGACGCCGGCGTGGCCCGATCTCGCTCGGATGCGCTGGCCTGGTGCGTTCGGCTCACCGGGGAGCACACGCAGGAGTGGCTCGACCAGTTGCGCGACGCGATGTCCAAGGTCGACGAGTTGCGCGGCGAGGGCCCGGCCCTCTGAGCGGCGAGGACCGCCTCTACGCCAGCGCGCGGCATTCCGAATCCGGAATGCCGCGCGCTGGTCAGTGTGGGGTCGGGCGCTTACTCCCGGTTGTCCCGGCACCGATCGGTCCAGCCCGCCTCACGGTTGGGCTGGTCCGGGCTGCAGATGCGGCCGCGCCAGTTCAACCCGAAGCCGAAGCTGTAGGTGTTGCCCATCGTGTCGACGTACGGCGTGGTGTCCATGCCGACGTCTTCGAGCTGGGCCTCGACGGCATTCATGTCCAGCGGTGCAGTGATCGGCAGCCGGCCATGCGGCTCCTTCAGACCGAGCGCTGCATCGATGAGGACCTTGTCGTACACCGAGTAGCCCACGAGGATCGCGTCGACGCGCGACTCGAACTCGGCCGGGACGAAGGCCGTCTTGGCCTTGACCGCCACGATGATCGGGATGTCCTTGCCCTTGAGCTTGTTCACCGCGTCGATCGTGCGGTTCAGGGCGACCAGGTCGTATTCGTTGCCGATCTTGGAGGTCGCCCCGTAGTAGGACCGGTTCTGCTGACCGCCGCCAGGGAGCAGATCCCCGGCAATGGAGGTCGTGCGCACGTTGGGCCCGTCTGCGGTGTAGGAACCCCACTGCAGGGACAGCGGATAGAAGGATCCGTCGGCATTCATCCCTGCCCCGGTGAAGTTGTCACCGTTGTCCGGGGTGCGCATGCCGGCCAGCACGATGTCGACCTTGCTCAGGTCCGGCATCGTGTAGTCCACGACCTTGCCGTTGTCGTCGTAGACAGGGGTGTCGGTCAGGACCTCCTTGAAGTAGGTCCGCGCGACATCCGCATCGAGCGTGGGTCCGACCAGGTCCGGTGTGGTGCCGAAAGGCCCGGTGAAACCGTGACCGATCGAGCTCGGGATGTAGGCCGTCATCCTCTTGTACTTGCCTGCGGAGGTGCGCTTGACGGCGCGGTCCTGGTTCTTCAGCAGCACGACCGAGTCGGCCTGCGTCTGGAGCCCGGCCGCGACCTTGTCGTCACTGGCGACGATGGCCTGTGAGGTCGCCAGGTCCAGGTAGGGGTTCTCGAAGATGCCCGGCGCCATAATCATCCGCAGGATGCGTTCGCCCGACTGTCGGAAGCGCTCGTCCGCGGAGATGGGCAGGTTGCCGGCCTCGTAGTCCGCCTGCCACATGTCGTAGGCCGCGAGGACCGGTCCGGTCTGGTTGTTGCCGCCGAACATGTCGACCCCGGCCTTGAGGACGGCGTAGTGGCGCTCCACCACCGAAGCGCTCTCCATGCCCCAGGCCATCCCGAAGGGGGAGTTGGGGTCGGTGTAGCCGCGGGTCACACCCCAGTCGGTGCAGATGACCCCGTTGTATCCCGCGGTGCGCAACTCATCGATCTTGACTTTGTCGTAGGCGGATCCGACACGGTTGCCGGTCAGGGGCGACCCGTCGCCGGCGATGGCGATCGAGTAGCTGCTCATGACGGCGAGCGAATCCAGCGCCGCGAGGAACGGCTTGGTGTGCTCGGCGTAGTTGTTGCCGGGGTACACCGCGTACTTGCCCGCGTTCATGTGCGACTCGCGGCCACCCTCGCCCGGGCCATCTCCGGGCCAGTGCTTGATCATGGTCGCGATGGAGTCGGAGCCCCAGCCCACGGGGTTGCCGTCGGCGTCGTAGGTGTTCTGGGAGCCGTCGACATAGGCGCGCGCCATGTCTGTGGCCAGGGCGGTGTTTTCACCGAACGTCCCGTCCACCCGCAGCCAGCGCGGCTCGGTCGCCAGGTCGATCTGCGGACCCAGGGCCGTGGTGATGCCCATCGCCCGATACTCCTGTGAGGTGATCGAGGCGAACTGCTGCATGGTGTCTGCGGAGAAGGTTGCGGCAAGGCCGATATTGGAAGGCCAGCGGGAAATGTCGGCACCCTCAGAGTTATAGGCAACATCATTTCCGGCCGTCGAACGCGGATCCGACGAGATATTGACCGGGATATACGGTTCTTGCTCGCTGACGAGGGATTCTGCAAAGGACTGGGCGGCATTGGTCCATGTCACATTGGCCACTACATCATTGGCCGAAGCATTCAGGACGTTGCGCAAGCGATCGTTCTCAAGGTAGGTGCGCTGGGCGTCGGTCAGACCCGCCGCGAGGTTGCGCTCGTGCGAGCTGAAGAGCATCAGCCCCGCGATCTGCTCCTTGGAGATCTCCTGGGCCAAGGCGGCCGCGCGGACCTCGACGCTGTTGCGCCAGTCCTCCCAGGCGTCGAGCTCGCCGTTGGCGTTCATGTCCTTAAAGGCCAGTGTCCCTGCGGGATCCGACTCGGTCAGGATGCTCACACCACTGCCCGGGACGTAGCTGAGGGTGGGTCCGCCACCAGGGTTGTCGACGACCGCGAAGGTCGTCGTCCCGTCGGTGACGATGCGCTCCGGCGGCGTTGCGGCGCTGGCCGAGCCGGCGGTGGCCAGGCCGCCACCAGCGATGGCGAGCGCTCCGGTTACCGCGGTGGTCCATCTCCAGGGGGTTCGCATAAGGACTCCAGACTCGCCGTTTCCGCTCCCAACGAAAGCGACGTTGCTTTGGTGAATGGGGTGCGTTGCCTCATCGACCGTACTGGATCTTCGGTGCGGCGTTAAGTCTGGTGAGGAGGGAAATTGACACGAGTCACTTGAATGGCAAACTCAAGTGGTTTCATTGACGCATTCTTGACGATTTCCCTGCTATTTCGGGGTGCTCGCCGCATCGTTCGTGGGGTAGGGGCGGTGTGCGAGGTGGGCGGTGGGGGCGGGGCGCCGAGTCGCGGTCCGGGGCTGGGATCCGGCGGGCGCGCTGCGCGGGAGTAGTCGGTGCTGACGTGCTCGTCCAATCGGCGCGCCGCAGTTGCGTTGTGGGTCACAAGGGTTCATGATTGCCACTACATCTAGTGGTTACATCCATGTAGTTCCTCCACATCTAGTGCACAGGGCGACAGGGGTTACCCACAGGTTGTCAACAAGACCGTCCACTGCTGTGTCCACAGGACACGGCCCGGCGACCCGAGGGGGACCCGATGCACTGCCCCTTCTGCCGGCATCCGGACAGTCGAGTGATGGACTCACGCGCTGCGGACGACGGCACCTCGATCCGTCGCCGCCGCCAGTGTCCGCAGTGCGGCAAACGCTTCACGACGCTCGAGTCGGCCGCATTGACCGTGCTCAAGCGTTCGGGGGTCAGCGAGCCGTTCAGCCGGGCCAAGGTGCTCGTCGGTGTGCGCAAGGCTTGTCAAGGTCGCCCGGTGACCGAGGATCAGCTCGCCCTGATCGCTCAACAGGTCGAGGAGACCATCCGCTCGCAAGGCAGCGCCGAGGTGGACGCCCATGAGGTCGGCCTGGCCGTCCTGGAGCCGCTGCGGTGCCTCGACGAGGTCGCCTACCTGCGGTTCGCGTCGGTGTATCAGGCCTTCGACTCCTTGGAGGATTTCGAGGCCGCGATCACGCTGCTGCGGGCCGAACGCGATGCGGCCGGTATCGAGCCGGTCGCGAGCGTCCCTCCGCCCGAGTAATCACCCGCGGCGGCATTCGGGGGAGGAATGCCGCCCGCTCCGGGACCACTGTCAGTGGTCCTTCGTACGTTGGACATAGGCAAGTCAGAGCCCGGCCGACCAGGCTGGGAGGAGAGAGGATCAGCACCATGACCGAGACCGTCGGCGCACGTGCAGGTGCCCGCAGGAGCGGCAAGGACAAGGGGGTGAGCATCGAGCGGATCTACACCACCGCTGGCGTGCACCCCTATGACGAGGTCACCTGGGAGAAGCGGGACATCGTCCAGCAGAACTGGAAAACGGGGGAGACGATCTTCGACCAGCGCGGGGTGGAGTTCCCCGACTTCTGGAGTGTCAACGCCAGCACCATCGTGACGACCAAGTACTTCCGTGGCGCCCTGGGCACCCCCGAGCGGGAGACCGGACTCAAGCAGCTGATCGACCGCGTGGTGCTGACCTACGTCAAGGCTGGCAAAGACCACGGCTACTTCGCCAACGACGATGACGCTCAGATCTTCGAGCACGAGCTGACCTATGCCCTGCTGCACCAGGTGTTCAGCTTCAACAGCCCTGTGTGGTTCAACGTCGGCACCAAGAGCCCCCAGCAGGTCTCGGCCTGCTTCATCCTCTCGGTCGACGACTCGATGGACTCCATCCTCAACTGGTACAAGGAGGAGGGCTTCATCTTCAAGGGCGGCTCCGGCGCCGGCCTCAACCTCTCGCGGATCCGGTCCTCCAAGGAGCTGCTGTCCTCCGGCGGGACCGCCTCGGGGCCGGTGTCCTTCATGCGCGGCGCGGACGCCTCCGCGGGCACGATCAAGTCCGGCGGGGCGACTCGGCGCGCGGCCAAGATGGTCGTGCTCGATGTCGACCACCCGGACATTGAGGAGTTCGTGCAGACCAAGGCGCGCGAGGAGGACAAGATCCGCGCCCTGCGCGACGCCGGGTTCGACATGGACCTGGGCGGCAAGGACATCGTGTCCGTGCAGTATCAGAACGCCAACAACTCCGTGCGGGTCACCGACGAGTTCATGCGCGCCGTCGAGGAGGGTCGGGACTTCGGCCTGACCTCCCGCAAGGACGGCTCGGTCATCGAGACCGTCGATGCCCGCTCGCTCATGCACAAGATCGCCACCGCGGCCTGGGAGTGCGCCGACCCCGGCATCCAGTACGACGGGACGATCAACGACTGGCACACCAACCCGGAGTCGGGACGGATCACCGCGTCCAACCCCTGCTCGGAGTACATGTCGCTGGACAACTCCTCGTGCAACCTGGCCTCGCTCAACCTGCTCAAGTTCCTGCGCGAGGACGAGACGTTCGACGCCGAGACCTTCGCCAAGGTCGTCGAGCTCGTCATCACGGCCATGGATATCTCGATCTGCTTCGCCGACTTCCCGACCGAGTCGATCGGTCAGACCACGGTGGACTACCGTCAGCTGGGCATCGGCTACGCCAACCTCGGCGCCCTGCTCATGGCCACCGGCCACGGCTATGACTCCGAGAGTGGTCGGGCCCTGGCCGCGACCATCACCTCCCTGCTCACCGGTGCGGCCTACAAGCGGTCGGCCGAGCTCGCGGGAGTCGTCGGCGCCTACGCCGGCTACGCCCGCAATGCCGACGCGCACAAGCGGGTCATGCGCAAGCACGCGGCCGCCAACGACGCGATCCGCACGCTGCACACCATGGACAAGGACATCCACCGCGTCGCGACCAGGGCGTGGGACGCCGTCGTCAAGCTCGGCGAAAAGCAGGGTTACCGCAACGCGCAGGCTTCGGTCCTGGCCCCCACGGGGACCATCGGCTTCATGATGGACTGCGACACCACGGGCATCGAGCCGGACTTCTCCCTGGTCAAGTTCAAGAAGCTTGTCGGCGGCGGTTCCATGCAGATCGTCAACTTGACGATCCCGCGGGCGCTGCGCAAGCTCGGCTACACCCAGGAGACCGTCGAGGCCATCGTCGAGTACATCGCCGACAAGGGCCACGTCATTGACGCGCCCGGCCTCAAGCGCGAGCACTACGAGGTGTTCGACACGGCCATGGGTGCCCGCGCGATCTCGCCCATGGGCCACGTGCGGATGATGGCGGCGGTCCAGCCGTTCCTCTCCGGCGCCATCTCCAAGACCGTCAACCTGCCCGAGACCGCGACGGTCGAGGAGATCGAGGACGTCTACGTCCAGGGTTGGAAGTCCGGCCTCAAGGCGCTCGCGGTCTACCGCGACAACTGCAAGGTCGGTCAGCCCTTGTCCGATGGTGGGTCCACCGCCAAGGACGCCGCCGCCGACAAGGCTGCCGCCGCCAGTGTGGCCGGCGAGCCGCACGTCGTCGAGAAGGTCGTCTACCGTCCGACGCGCGAGCGGCTGCCCAAGCGGCGCATCTCGCAGACGACCTCGTTCACGGTCGGCGGCGCCGAGGGCTACCTCACCGCCGGCACCTATGACGATGGCCGCCTCGGAGAGGTGTTCCTCAAGTTCGGCAAGCAGGGGTCAACCCTCGCCGGTGTCATGGATGCCTTCTCCATCGTCACCTCCGTCGCGCTGCAGTACGGCGTGCCGCTGGAGACGTTCGTCGAGAAGTTCACCAACATGCGCTTCGAGCCTGCTGGCATGACCGACGACCCGGACGTGCGGATGGCGCAGTCCCTCATGGACTATGTGTTCCGGCGGCTGGCGCTGGACTACCTCGACTTCGAGACGCGCTCCTTCATGGGGATCCACTCCGCCCAGGAGCGGGCCCGTCAGCTCGAGACCGGTTCTTACGCACCGGCGATCGAGGAGTCAGAGGAGGACCTGGAGGAGGAGATCGAGTCCTTCGCCGGTGGGATTGGCGCGTCGACGCCCAAGAAGTCGGCCGAGGCCAAGCCAGAGGCGCCCGTGGTGGCTCCTCCGGTCGCGGTCGAGAACCCAGCGGTCACTTCGGCCACGGTCGCCGAGGTGTCCTCCGGTGCCGGTGCGGCCTCGGCTCGGATGGTGTCCTCTGACATCCACTCCTCGGCCGACCTGCTGGCCAAGTTCGGTGACTCCAAGGCCGCCGATGCCCCGATCTGCATGACCTGCGGGACCACGATGCGCCCGGCCGGCTCCTGCTACGTCTGCGAAGGCTGCGGCAGCACCTCCGGCTGCAGCTGAAAGCGAGCCATATTCAACGGATGCAACGTTGGGGCCGCTCGTCCAGCGGGCGGCCCCAACATCTCGTGACGAGGTTACAGTCGATCGAGCCCTGTTCAACCGAAGTAACTTGCGGGGCCATTCACGC
>JAGOME010000069.1 GCA_017993715.1 Phycicoccus sp. | reverse complement strand
GACGCTGGACTCGCCCGGCCCGAGGTCGACCGCATCGTGCCCCGAGGACAACTGGAGCCCTCCCGCGCAGACCTGGGAGACGCAGTAGGCGTCCTGGAGCCGTTGAGTGGCGGCGATGTGCACAACGGAGCCGTAGCGCACATTGACCAGGCTGAGCGAGCCGACGTCGACGCTGCGGATACGCAGGTGGAAGTCATCGGCATCCCCGAGCGGCGTGATGTCGTAGGGCTCGTAGTAGCGAGCGAGCAGCTCCTGGGCGCGATCAACCCCCCGGGCATCGAGATTTCGCGTCGAGGGAGAAGTCATGGGGAGCCTTCCGCGGGGCAACGGTCGTGATGCGTGACAGCGCATGGAAGGCCCCGACCGCGGGCAACCCGTGGCCGAATGCCGTCCCGACGCGTCAACCTGGTCAGGCTCCCCGGCAGTTGGGGCCTGGATGGACGCATCCCCCGTGATGAAGTTCTGCCCCCAAGGGTAGGGGTCACCGGCGAACGGCGCGCGAGATGCACAGGACACGCCAATCGTTCGTATGCGAACATTCACGCCAAGGCAGGGCCTCGGCCGGACGGTCCACGCCGCGCGGCAGGCTGGAAAGGGACCACCAATGACCGACGTCAAGTTGCTGCTCGTCCTCACGGAGAACGACGCCATCGTCCCGCCACGAGATCTCGGCGCCCTGGTCCAGGTCGCCGTCGAGGCGGAGGCCCACGGCATCGACGGCGTCATGATGAGCGAGCACATCCTCATGGGCCCGAGCGCGGGCGAGCACGGCGAGATGGTCAACATCCGCGACTACGCCGCACCGGGCAACCAGTCACCCGCGACGGCGTGGCCCAACTCGATCGTCATGCTGGCGGCCATCGCCCAGGCCACGCACCGGCTGCGCCTCGTCGCCGGCGCGATCATCGCCCCGCTGCGCCATCCGCTGCTACTCGCCAAAGAGCTCGGCACTTTGGACCTGCTCTCGCAGGGGCGGCTCGTAGTCCTGCCCACCGTGAGCTGGCACCGGGAGGAGTACGAGGCACTCGGCATTCCGTTCCGGGAGCGAGGCGCGATCCTCGACGAGCAGCTCGAGATCCTCGCCAAGTCCTGGGGGCCCTACCCCATCCGGCACGACGGGCCACGGTTCCCGTTCGAGGATGTGTGGCTCGAGCCGGGGTCGTTCACGCAGCAGGGCCCGACCATGTGGTTCGGCGGATCGACGATGCACGGCCCGCTCGCCCGGCGGATCGCCCGCTATGGCCACGGGCTCAACCCCTTTGGGCGGCTCACGCCGGCGGACCTCACCGCCTTGCAAGAGGCGATGGTCGAGCAGGGCCGCAGTCTCGATGAGCTCGAGCTGATCGGCGGCATTCGGGGGACGTTCGCCGGGCCGGACGACATCGCCGACCTCGACCAGGCCCTGGAGTCCCTGCCCGACCAACTCGCGCAGGGCTACACGACGATCTGCTTCAAGCCGGCGATGTTCGTCCGCGACGTCGCGCAGCTGCCGTCGTTCTATGACGAGCTGCAGACAAAGGTTGCCGCCATCGCCGCCTCGGTCTGAGCACCCGCGACCCCGACGAGGTGACGCGACACGCGGGCTTGGCGACGGCATTCGTCCGCGTGTCGAGTCATCTCGACAGGGGATCGCTCAGGCCGACGCCATGAAGCCGCGGGCCTGCGTGCTCGTGTCCGTGAGGTAGCCGCCGACCTTATCCAGCGCTCCGCCGACCGACGCGAGCACATCGGCGATGGAGTCCATGGAGGCGGCCAGCTGGGTGAGCAGCTCGGTGGATTCGCCGAGCTCGCGGGCGGCACCCTCCAGTTTGGTGGCCGGGCCATCCATGAGGGGCACCTTGTGCGTGGCCGCCGCCGTGTCGTTGATGAGCTCGATGCCCTTGGTCAGCGACGTGGCGATGCCAGCCAGGGCGGAGGACGTCTGTTCGAGAATGCCGCGTGCTCCCGCCTTGCCGTCGGTGCCGACGAGCGCGACGGCCGCCTGCTTGGCCTCGCTGCCGGCGCCGCCGAGCGAGTCCCCGAGCTGGTCGAGGAGCTCGGGGAGCTGGCCGAGCCGGGCGATGACCTCACGGTTCTCGACGACGAGCTTGACCACGTCGGCGATGTCGTCGGCGTCGACGCTGGAGAAGATCTTTCCGAAGTCCATGGCGCGCATCGTAGGGGCGAGCCGGCCCGGGTCGCCGTCCCTGCCCATGGGCGCCCCTCGCCAACAGCCAGTCAGGCCGACGGCGGTCCGGTGCTTCCCCGGACGACCAGGACCGGCGCCGGCGCCTCCACCAGACTGGGTTCGTGACCGCTCAACTGCTCGATCAAAGCCCTCGCGACCGTGCTACCGAAGGCGACCACATCACGGGAGAGGGCCGTGAGCGGGGGTTGGCTCACCTCGCAGAGTGTCGAGTCGTCACCAGCGATGATGGAGAGGTCCGTCGGGACGCCAAGGCCGAGCTCGCGAGCGCAGTTGGCTCCTGCCACCGCGAGCAGATCGCTGTCATAGAGCACCGCCGTGGGTGGCACCGGCCGGTCCAGGAGTTGGCGGGTCGCGACCATCCCACCCTCGTAGGTGTAGTCCGTCTCGACCACGTCACCGACAAGCCCGTTGACGCGCATCACCGCGTCGAAGGCGGCGGCCCGCGCCCGCGTGTGGTCGAGTGCGTGCAGGCCAGCAACGCGGGCAATCCTGCGGTGCCCCTGGGAGAGCAGGCTTTCGACAGCCGAGCGGACCCCGAGACCGTCGTCGACCCAGACGGTCGAGGCCGTGAGGTTGCGTTGCGGCCGACCCGCAATCACGCAGGGCACCCCGAGCTTGCGCAGGACGGGGATGCGGCTATCTCTCGAATGCAGGTCGGTCACCACGACCGCGTCGACCCGACGTTCTGCCCACCAGGCACTGACGGTCCGGTTCCAGGCCCGGTGGTCCTCAGCCAGCTGGAGCACCAACGCGAATCCGGCCGTGGCCAGCTCTCGTTCCAGTCCAAGGATGAACCGCATGAAGAACGGCTCCAGTCCGAGGGTGTCTCCCGGTCGAGCCAGCACCAGGCCGACAGCATGGGCCCGGGCCGAGCTGAGGGAGCGCGCGGCGATGCTCGGCCGCCAGCCCAGCTCGTCGGCCACCGCGAGCACCCGCTCGCGGGTCTGCGCGGACACGCCCGGCACACCATTGAGCGCATAGGACACCGATGCCGTGGAAACCCCGGCCGCCTCCGCGATGGCGGCGATGGTCGGCCGGGAAGTCATGGCGCCTAGGGTGCCATGTCTCCCGCTGATCTCAGCACGTGCGGGTCGGCAAACCTCTCGGCCGGAATGCCGCGAGCGCCGGTCACCGTGAAGGTCGCACGCTCCCCGGGCAGGAGGGTCACGAGCATGTTGTCGACCGTCGCCGTGGCGTCCAGCCGGTCAACAAACAGCGCGAGATCCTTGACGAGCGTGCCTGCCTCCACGACGACCTGCGCCCCGGCGGCCGTTGCCGTGACGTCCACGTTCACCTGCGGGCGGGGCAGGTCAAGGTCGACGTCCTCCGCGAACCACCACCACGCCTCAGAGGAGGCGCTGCGGGCCCTCATGAGCTCCCGCCTGGCGTCCCCAGGGACCCGCAGGCTGTCTGAGAGCCTGATGGTGCCCGGGTCCCGGGGCCCAAGGTCGATCTCGAAGACCTGATGGGCGAGCACCGCTCCGCTGAAGTCTCGCCGTTCGATGACGAGCGACTCCCGCCACGGCTGGTCCGCGTCGTTGAGCAATCGCAACTCCACACCATTGGGCCCCTGGGAGAAGGTGAGGAGCCGGTCACGGAAGGCGTGCCGCACGGCATACCAGAGTGGTTTGCGATGACCGGCACTGTCGACCGCAGACCAGGACGTGACCGGCCAGCAGTCGTTGAGCTGCCACACGATCGAGCCTGAGCAGAGCGGTGCGAGAGAGCGGAAGTGCTCGATACCGAGCGCGACTGCACGGGCCTGGTTCAGGCTCGTGGCCCAGTGCCAGTCCTCGATCGTGACCGGCTCAGGGAGGTGGCCCACGAGGCCACGGGCCAGCTTGGCGTTGCCGTCGTCGGCCTTCTGATGCGCGCGCATGCCGGGCGAGTCCGGGGTGAGCGGGTCATCGTGCACCGCACTGGTCAGGGTGGACCAGGCCGGTGGGCCTTGAAATCCGAACTCGGACACGAATCGCGGCGAGTAGGCGAGGTAGCTGGTGTAGTCACGCTCGTTCCATACGTCCCAGATGTGCATCGGGCCGTGCGCTGGGTCGTTGGGGTGATGCCCCAGCGGCGCGTAGGGCGACCCCGGGATATAGGCCCGGGTCGGATCGAGTTCGTTGACGATGCTTGGGAGCAGGGAATGGTAGTAGCCGGCCCCCCACGAGCGGTCCCGCAGCTCCTCTTGCCAGCCCCAGTCCTCGAACCCCCAGATGCACTCGTTTCCCCCACACCACAATGCCAGGCTGGGATGCGATGAGAGGCGGGCCACCGCCTCACGCGCTTCGGCGCGCACCTCGTCGGCCAACTCCGCCTCCTCGGGGTAGGCGGCGCACGCAAAGAGGAAGTCCTGCCACACCAAGATCCCGGCTTGATCGCATTCGCGATAGAAGTCCTCACTCTCGTAGATTCCCCCACCCCACACGCGCAGCAGGTTGGCGTTTGACGCGACGGCATCCTGGATGCGTGCGGCATACCGATCCTGGGTCAGCCGGCTCAGGAATGGATCGTCGGGGATCCAGTTGTAGCCCCTGACCAGGATGCGAGTCCCGTTGACCCGCAGCGCGAAAGACGTGCCGTCCGCGTCTGGATCCTCTTCGACCTCCACGGTGCGAAAGCCCACGCTGGCGGCGCGGCTATCGAGAATCTCCGTACCCCCACGCAGTGTCACCGCAACGTCGTGGAGGGGCTGTCCGCCGTAGCCCTGGGGCCACCAGCGTGCCACCGCGGGCACGCGCACCACAGCGGTCGCCTGGGTGGAACCCGCGGCCACTAAGACCTGCACGGCGTGGCCGCCGACGACCACCTCAAGCGTGAGGTCGCCGGCGTCGATGACCTCCAGGTCGACCGGCACCGTCAGGACTCCGGTCCCGTCCTCAGAGACCTCGACAAGGTAGCGGACGTCGGCGATGCGCGCGGTGTGCCAGAGCTCCAGGGCGATCGGCCGCCAGATTCCCGTCGTCGGCAAGTCCGGCCCCCAGTCCCAACCGAAGCTCGCGGCCATCTTCCGCAGTGCGGCATACGGGTGGGGGTAGACCTTGGGGCGAGCCCCCATGCGACGCTCAGCCTCCTCGACGGCCGCCAGCGGAGCCTCGAAGGCGACCTGAATCCCGTTGTGCCCCAGCCGCAGCACCTCAGTCACGTCGAACCGATGGGTGCGATGCATGTTTCGCGCCTCCCCCACCGTGTGGTCGTTCAGCGATATCGACGCCACCGTGTCTAGGCCCGAGCAGACGAGGTCAGCGCGCCAACGTTCCGGCACGGCCGGTGCCTGAAATGCCGTCGCGAACGTCCAATTCGTGGCGCCGACCCACGAGGCGGAGGATTCGTGGTCGTCCACAAAGGGGTCGACCAGTCCTCCCGCCGACATCAGGTCCAGATGGACGCACCCGGGAACTGCAGCCGGGAAGTGCCGATCACCGAGGCGGTCCACTCCCTCCCCACCACGGGCGTGGACGACCCAACCGGTGTCGAGCTGCAGACGGGTCGGGACAGTCACGTCGAGTCCTTCTGGGGTCGAAGCGAGGGCACCGCGCAGGGTCGACGTGGTCATTTCACCGCACCCGACGTGAAGCCGTTGTAGATGTACCTTTGCAGGGCGAGGAATACCACGAGGGTCGGCAGAATCACCAGGATTGCGCCCGCCGAAATGGCCTCCCAGCTCGCCCCGAAGGGGCCCTTGAAGCGGAATAAGGACGTGGAGATCGTCCCAAGGTCCTCACCAGGCATGTAGAGGAAGGGAATGTAGAAGTCGTTGTACACCGCGATCCCCTTGACGATGACGACCGTGGCGATGGCCGGCTTGAGGTTCGGCAGGATGATCCGACGGTAGATGGTCCAGGTGTTGGCTCCATCGATCCGGGCCGCCTCGTCCAGGCTGGTCGGAATGCCGCGGATGATCTGAAGGAAAATGTAGATCGACATGATGTCGGTTCCCACGTAGAGCAGGATCGCTGACCACCGTGAATTGAACAGACCGAGGGTGTTGATGACCTGGAACGTCGCCACCTGCGTGGTCACGCCGGGAACGAGGGTCGCCAGCAGGAAGGCGCCCATCACCGCTCGCCTCCCGCGGAAGTCGAAGCGATCGATTGCATAGGCCGTCATCGAGCCGATGAGGACTGTGCCGGTGATCGAGACAATGAGGATCAGCGTGGTGTTGAAGAAGCCTTGCAGCATGTTGCCTTCACGGAAGGCGAGGACGTAGTTGTCGAGGTTCAACCAGTTGCTCGGCGGGGAGAACGGATCCCCCGCCGCCGCCTCCTGCGCGGTCTTCAGCGAGGTCATGAGCACGACCACGAGCGGTGTCAACATCACGACCGCGGCGACGACGAGGCTGGCGTACTTCCCGAATGTCGCGAGCCAGCGGCGCACCGAGGCACCGAGTCCCGCGGCATGCGGTTGGGGGACGGCCATTGGGGTGGCATCGATTGTGGTCATGTTAGGTCGACCCTCTCGTCGGGCACCAGTCGCCGTTGCACCCATGTGGCGATCAGAATGAGGAGGAGCAGGATGACGGCGCAGGCCGATGCAAGCCCGACCTTGTTGAACTTGAAGGCGAGATCGATGGTCTGGATGACAAAGGTCTTGGAGCCGTTGGCACCGCCGGTCATGATGTAGGGGATCTCGAAGACCGCGAGCGATCCGGAGATCGCGAGAATGAAGCTCAGGCTCACGATCGGTTTGATCCCCGGCAGGATCACGTAGCGGAAGGTCTGCCATCGACTTGCACCGTCGAGCTCGGCGGCCTCGTAGAGCGACGAGGGAATAGACGCGATAGCCCCGAGGAAGAGCACGAAGTTCAGACCGAGATAGCGCCAGATCGACACCCCTGCCAGCGACCAGTTCACCAGGTCGGGATCCCCGAGCCACAGGTGATGACCCTGGAATCCGAGCAATTCGGTGACCCGATCCAAGGTGCCACCTGGCTGGAAGACATACAGGAAGACGAAGCCGATGGCGACGCCGTTAACCAAGTAGGGGAAGAAGAGGATGCCCTTGAAGACGTTACGGAACCGGACCTTAAAGGACAGAATTGTCGCGAAGTAGAGGGCGATCGCCATCTGCACGAACGACGCGAGGATGTAGTAGCCGCTGACGACGAAGACCTGGAACAGCTGGGGGCGGGTGGCCACCATGGCGTAGTTGTCCAGCCCGACGAAGTCCTTGGCGGGGTTGACTCCGTCCCAGTCAGTGAAGCTGTATCCGATCATGTTGGCGACGGGAATGCCCGTGAACGCAACGAGCAGGATGAGCGGTCCGGCCAAGAAGAGCCAGGGAACGTAGGGTGCCGGCCCTTGTCTGCTGCGACGGGGTGCGAGCGTGAGAGACATCGCGATCTCCTTTCAGGGGGCGGGGAAGGTCAGCCCGAGATGGCCCTGGCGGCGGCCCACTTCGCGTTCAGGTCGTCGAAGATCGAGTCCAACGTGCCGGGGGCTGCACCGCGAGCGACGTCGATCAGCGCGCGGCGGTAGTCCGGCGCGTAGAGGCCGACCTCGGAGGTCTTGTCGATCTCGTCGACCAGGCCCACCTGGTCTGCCGGTGCTGGCGCCAACTCCACGAGGGTGACATCGAGGTCGCTGAACTCCTGCAAGGTGGCGGGCAGTTCACCGTCCAGGCGGGTCGGGATCGAGCCCTGAGCCGCTGAGAAGCCGGACTCCTCGGTGAACCAGGTGATCCAGGCCTGCGCTGCGGCTTGGTGCTCAGAGTGCTTGTTCACGGCCTGGAGATAGTCAGGCTGATTCTGGGCGCAGAACGTGCCGTCGACCTGAGTCGGGAAGGGGCGGAATCCGATGTCGCTGGCCTGGCCGCCGGCCTTGGTCGCGGCATCCTGCATCTGGAGTACGGCCCAGGAGCCCAGCCACATGGCCCCGACCTCACCGCTGCCGAGCAGCGTCTTGCTGTTCTCCCAGTTAGTCGTTGTCGGGTCGTCCTCTGTCAGGCCTTGTTGAACCGCATCGAAGAGCAAGGTGTCCCCAACCCCGAGATCCGAGTCGGCCGTCCATGGCTCATCCGTGGTCGCCAAACCGTTCTTGGCGTTGCCGTCACAGCTGACCGTGCCCAGGGTGTCGGTCCACTTGGCAAGCGGCCAGCCATCCTTGTAGTTCGTGTAGAGCGGAGTGACGCCGAGCGTCTTGAGCTTGTCCAGATCGGCGAGGAACTCCGACGGCGTGGTCGGAGCCTGGTTGATGCCCGCCTTCTCCCACAGCGGCTTGTTGTAGACGTAACCGACGGCATTGCCGTTCTGCGCCAGGCCGTACACCTCGCCGTCAACGGCAGCGTTCGCCACGTAGCGGTAACTCTGGCTCATGGTGTCCAGGGAGCCGAGTGAGGAGAAGAACGTGGGGTAGTCGGCGGGGCTGATCGAGTTGGGGATGAGGAGGACGTCGCCGTACTTGTCGGTGTTCATGCGGACCTTGACCTCACCCTCGTAGTCGGTCACACCCTCGAAGGTGACCGTGACGTCCGGGTACAGCTTCTTGAACTCCGCGGCGTACCCATCGAACGTGCCGTCCTTGACCAGGTCGGTCCGGTTCGTCAGGACGGTGATCTCGCCCGTGGGTTCGCCACCATCCACTGATGCCGAAGTCGCCCCGGATCCCCCACTGCTGCAGGCGGAAGCCAGGAGGCCCGCGCCCAGGGTGAAGGCCAAGAGGCGAGTACGTGAGCCGATCATTGAGAGTGCTCCAATCCGACATCGATGTCGTTGCGCTAGTGGAAAGGTTGACCTTAAGCGTTTCAGTACTTAACCGCTTAAGTTCATGCCAGAACTGTGAGGGATGGGCACGAAAGTCGTCTAGCCGAGGCTTGCTATCGTTACCAATCCGTGATCTTCTCCGGGGCCGGACATCCTCTCGGAAGACAGGGATCGACTGCTCGCCTCTATACCCCGGCGGGTATACTCCCCGGCATGGTGTCGGTCCTGTCGCGCTGGAGCGCACGCCGCTGGGCCGTGGCCCTCGGCGCGACCCTCGTGACCACTGTGGTCATCGCGCTGCCGACGGCCATGATCCCGACCCCGATCTTCGGCCGCGAGATCGCGACAACGTCATGGGCCTGGCCGGTCCTGATCGTGTCCAGCGCGCTCAGCGGGCTGCTTCTGGCGACCTACGTCCGCGAGCCCGGCGACCCGGCATTCGGCGATGGCATCAACCGGACCGGCACCGTGGGCGGACTGCTCACCTTCTTTGCCGTGGGATGTCCCGTGTGCAACAAGGTCGCTCTCATCGCCCTGGGGTATGCCGGTGCGCTGCAGTGGTTTGCGCCGATCCAGCCCTACCTGGGCGCGGGCGGCATCGCTCTGCTCGCCTGGGCCCTGCGGGCGCGGCTGCGCGGTGAGGCGACGTGCGCTCTACCCGCCGCGAGTTAGCCCACGAGTTGCTGGACTCCGGCGACACATAGCGCTCTCAACGACCGAGCCCTCCCCGCCCTGCGGCCAACAGGGTCAGGACCAGATGATCGCCATATGGTCGTTGGCGCCAGCCCCCTGGGCCGAGCTCGGACCGGCCGCGATCTGGGCGCCGATAACCCCGAGGCTGCCGGCGGGCACCCCTCCGAGACAGTTCTTCCCGAGCCGCCGTTCGATGGGGCGCTACGTCGTTCAGCGGGCGGCGAGGGTCACGTAGCGCACCCCGAACGGGTCGCCGACGTGCATCCCGAATGCCGTGAGGGACGGCCCGAGGGCGGCCGCCATCACCTGCAGGGGCGCGCGCCCGTGGAACATGACCTCCGCGGCCAACGCAGGACCAAGACGGAGTAGACGCTCCCGATCGATAGCCGCCCGCACCGGCGCCGGCTCCATCGGGGCGGGGTAGATCGTGTCCGGCTCCACAGCACCCAAGGCGTCGAGCCAGTCGCGGTCCACGCCAAACGCACGCTCATCGAGATGGCCTGGGGCCTTCTCCCCGCGGCAGGCACTCCCGTCTGCGACAACGACAAGTGCGCATCGGGCGGACCCCAATGAGGCGCCGATCGCGGCGCCGCGTGCGCGGCATTCGTCGACGTCGGCGTCCCAGGCGACCACTTCCGTCCGGGTGGACATCGCGGCCTCAGCCAGGAGCAACTCCCCGACCTGCTCCCCGAATGAGGCACCCGAATGCCGTGGCTCCCGGTCCGTGGCACACACGAGCACCACCTCATCGGCCACCGACACAGCCGCCCGCACGGCCTGGTGAGCCAGGACCCTCACCCCGGCCCCGGCGTCGACCCGCCCGGTGAAGCGAGCCAGCAGCACAGGCGCCGACGGCACGATGGCGAGCGAGGTGATCATGCGAGCCCCCGCACGGTCCGTTTGGGAGCTAGCTGCCCCTGGATTACCGACACCATGTCGAGCACCTGGCGCGTCTCGATGACCTCATGCACCCGATAGATGTTGGCCCCCTGCCAGGCGCAGATCGCGGTGGCGGCAAGCGTTCCCGTCAGTCGCTCCCCGACAGGCAGGTCGAGCGACTCCCCCACGAAATCCTTGTTGGACAACGACACCAGCGACGTCCACCCCAAGGACGTCACCTCGGCTAGTCGCCGAGTCACTTCGAGGGAATGCCAGGTGTTCTTGCCGAAGTCATGCGCCGGATCGATGATGATCCGCGTTGGATCGGCGCCGAGAGAGACCGCGCGCTCGGCCTGACCGACCAGTGATGTCACGACGTCAGCAACCACGTCGTCATAGTCGATACGGTGCGGACGGGTGCGGGGCGTCACACCGCCGGTATGCGTCACCACCATCGACACCCCGGCATCTGCCACGACCTGCGCCAACTCGGGATCTGCTCCGCCCCAGGCGTCATTGATGACATCCGCGCCGACCGCGATGACCGCCTCGGCCACCGACGCGCGCCAGGTGTCCACCGAGATGATCAGGTCGGGGTGCTCATCGCGCACTGCTGCAACGAAATCGACAACCCTCTCCCTCTCCTCGGCCTCGCCGATCTCCACACCCGGCGCGGCCTTGATCCCCCCGATGTCGACGAGGTCGGCACCCTGCTCCACAACGAGCCGCACTCGGGCGATTGCCTTGTCCTGCGCCCAGGTCGCCCCCTGGTCATAGAACGAGTCCGGGGTGCGGTTGACGATCGCCATGACGAGCCGCGCGTCGGCGGCATACGTGTTGCGCCCCAGCCGAAAGCTCACGGGGACACCACCGACGTGAACGGGGGCCGCTGAGCCACATCGACCTGTCGCACCCTCGGCACGAATCCCTCGTCACTCAGCTCGAACTGCCGCAGTTCGACCTTCACCCGAGCAGCTGGGTCCGAGGCAAGGCCGCGCCGGGACTCCGCCGCCGCCATCACCTGTACTGCCATGGGCCCGAGGGTGTCATGTCGGTGATGGCGATGGGTGCGGCGCCCCAACTCGACCTGCGCGATCCCGTCTTTGCCATAGGTCAGGTAGGTGTCCAAGAGGGCCGCGATCTCAACGCCATAACCGACCGGCACGGCATACGAGGCGAATGCCGTGCGCCGGACCGCCCATTCACCCGACAGGGGCTGGACCACCCCCGCGAGCGCCGGCCAGTGCAGGGCCAGCAGAGGCCGCGCCACGAGCTCGGTCACCCGCCCGCCACTCTCGGCCTCGTGACCGTCGGGAGTCAGCAGGGGTCGGTCGTACACCGCCTTGACGAGTTGTACGCGGGGGTCCGCGAGCAGCGGCCCAAGAAGGCCCGACACAAAGTGGGTGCCCCAGTCGACCAGGTCGCTATCGAGGAACACGAGCAGGTCACCGGAGGTGACGAACTGGCTCTTCCAGAGCGCCTCGCCCTTGCCCTCGGTCCGCCCCAGGTCGGGCCGGATGTCGCGGGCCGCGTGGACGATGGCACCCGCCGAGCGGGCGCGCGCGGCCGTCGCATCGACCGAGTCGGAGTCGATGACGACGACCTCGTCCACAAGGGGCACCGCCTGGACGCAGTCGGCGATCACCCGCGCCACGACCGCGGCCACGCTGCTCTCCTCATCACGGGCCGGGATGACGACGGAGATGCGCTGGTCCCCCTTAGCGGCGACCAGCGCATCAACGGAGAAGTCGGTGTGCGAGAGGGGAATCATCCGAAGACGACTCCAGCGGCATCCCAGGGCTCAGACGGCAACGGCGAGCCTGGGATCGGGCCCGCGCACCACACGACCGTCAGTCGCCACTGGTGTACTTCGCGCGGGCGATGATCGTGTCGTCGGGGGCGTAGACCACCGAGGTGTCCTTGTCCTCATAGTCGAACTGGTTGAGGAAGGCGCGCATGGCGTTGATCCGGCCGCGCTTCTTGTCGTTGTTCTTGACCTGGATCCACGGTGCATAGCGCTTGTCCGTCGCCCCGACCATGGCGTCCTTGGCCGCCGTGTAGTCCTCCCAGCGGTCCAGGCTCTCCAGGTCCATCGGGCTGAGCTTCCAGCGTCGCACCGGGTCGATCTGCCGGATGGCGAACCGCGTCCGCTGCTCCTGCTGAGTCACCGAGAACCAGAACTTGGTCACCGTCGTCCCCGACTCCACGAGCATCCGCTCGAACGCCGGCGCTTGCCTGACGAAGATGTCGTACTGCTCGTCGGTAGCAAAGCCCATGACGCGCTCAACGCCAGCCCGGTTGTACCAGGACCGGTCGAACAGGACGATCTCCCCGGCCGTCGGCAGATGCCGGATGTAGCGCTGGAAATACCACTGCCCCGCCTCATCGGAGGTCGGCTTGGTCAGCGCGACAACGCGCGCCGCCCGGGGATTGAGGTGCTCCATAAACCGCTTGATCGTCCCGCCCTTGCCCGCCGCATCACGACCCTCGAAGACGATGACGTGTTTGGCGCCGACGTCCTGGGTCCAGTACTGGAACTTGAGCAGCTCGATCTGCAAGAGGTACTTCTCACGCTCGTAGACCTCGCGGTCCAAGAGGGCGTCATAGGGATAGTCCTCGCGCCACGTCTCGACCGCCTTGCCGTCCGGCGCGATGAGCAGCGGGTCCTCACCACTGCCACCCCCGACGTAATACCCCTTGACCTGCAGGTCGTCGATGTACTCCCGCAACCCCATCTTCTGCGCCATTGCGGCTCCCGTCTCCCTTCGGTGCTGGCTTGGTCCCGAATGCCGTGGGCGGCATTCGGGTCGATCGGTGCGGTGGTTGGCCCGCCGGCTCTCAGGCGGGAGCCGGCTGGGTGCCGCCGGACTTGCGGGCCCCAAGCTCGGCGTCCAGGCGCAGCAGGCCCGGGCCGTCGTCGCCGGTCAGGGTCACCCGACCAACGATCTCGCGCACGGTGGCCTCCTCCTCGACCTGCTCGGAGAGGAAGAGGTTGAGCAGGGGCCGCGAGTCGAGGTCGCCCTCGGACTCCGCGAGCCGGACCAGGTTGCGAATCGACTCCGACACTCGCTGCTCGTGCTCCAGGGCGATCCGGAAGGCATCGAGCGGACTGCCCACCGTCACCTCCGGGGCGCGCTGCGCACCGATCTGCGGATGGTTGTCACGGTTGGTGAGGTGGTCGATGAACATGTTCATGTGGACCAGCTCCTCGTCGGCCTGGCCGCGCAGCCACGACGCCATCCCCGGCAGGTCGGCCAGATCAAGCTCGATCGCGAGCTGACGATAGACCGCCGACGACTCGAGCTCGAGGGTGATCTGGGCATTGAACGCGGACTCCAAAGACGGGGAGAGCTCCATGACCCGAGCCTAGTGCGCACCGGCGGCCACCAGGACGACGTCGGTATGTGATTGAACTTGCAATAGTTGTTGCAACAAGTTTATAGTCGTGTCAACGGCATTCGCCGCACGACACACTTTCGCCAAGGAGCACCCCCGTGAGCCTCACCCCCAGCACCGCCACCGGCGTCACCGCGATCCCGGCCGGCACCTACGCCATCGACCCCAGCCACTCCGAGGTCAGCTTCGTTGCTCGCCACGCCATGGTCACCAAGGTCCGTGGCTACTTCCGTGACGTTTCCGGGGAGATCACGGTCGGCGAGGACTTCGCCACGTCTTCGGCCACTGCGGTCATGCAGACGGCGTCGGTCGACAGCGGCAGCGCCGACCGCGACACCCACCTGAAGTCCGCCGACTTCTTCGATGTCGAGAACAACCCCGAGATCACCTTCGCCTCCACGGGCCTGCGCAAGATCGAGGACGACGAGTTCGTCCTCGACGGCGACCTGACGATCAGCGGCATCACCAAGCCGGTCAGCCTGGAGGTCGAGTACGAAGGCGTCGCCCAGGACCCGTGGGGCAACACCCGTATCGGCTTCTCCGCCAAGACGTCCGTCGAGCGCGCCGACTGGAACCTCACCTGGAACGTCGGCCTGGAGGCCGGTGGCGTCCTGGTCTCCAAGAAGATCCAGCTCGTCCTGGACCTCTCGGCCGTCAAGCAGGCCTGAGGTCTTCCCGCACCACCACCGCGAATGCCGTGTCGGACGCTCACGTCCGGCACGGCATTCGCGCTGTCTGCCCCCTTGGGTGGCGGCTCAGCCCGGGACGAGCTCCCGCAGACCCGGCACGACATCGGCGGTGAAGGTCGTCAGGAAACGCTGCTGGTCATGACCGGGCCCATGGACCACGAGATGGTCGAACCCGAGGTCCGTGTAGACCTTGAGCGCCGCCACGACGTCGGCCGGGTCGGACGCGACGATCCACCGCTTGGCGACCTGCTCGATGGGGAGTTGGTCGGCCGCCTCCTCCATCTCGGCGGGGCTGTGGATCGAGTACTTCTGCTCGGGCGTCAGCGACAGCGGCGCCCAGAAGCGGGTGTTCTCCAGGGCCCGCGCCGGATCCGGGTCGTAGGACACCTTGACCTCGAGCATCCGGTCGATG
>JAGOME010000013.1 GCA_017993715.1 Phycicoccus sp. | reverse complement strand
TGACCGGGCTGCCCGCTGGGGTCCCGCTGCGCTTGGCCGTGGTCGATGCCTATGCGGGCACGGTCTGGGCCGCCGGTGACGCCTCTGCCACCGGGGCGGGGACCAGCGCGGGCTTCCTGCGGGTCGGCGCCCGGATCCCCCAGGGCGCACAAGGGCCTTCGGCGACGGTGACTGTGCAGATCGAGCGCGGGTGGGCGACTCATCCCCAGCTGCGCGTCTGGGTGCCGACGCTCGGGCACGACACCGGGGTCGCGTTCAGCGGGCCGGCCGCCGACGCCCGCGACGAGGATCTGCGTTACAGCCCCGCGACCGGTGCCGCGGTCGCCACGCAGGGCCTGCAGGCCGGCGACGCGTACACCATCACCGCGATCATCCCGGCAGCCACCGACGGCGCCGTCCACGCCCTCACCCCCGCCAACGTGGCGGATGCCCGGGCGCCGCTCGCGCCGGACACCTACAGCGCGGTCACGGCGGCGCTGGTCGCCCAGTCGCTCTCGCCGGCCAGCGAGACCGGGACGGCGAATGCCGGCTCCTCGTCCGCCGCAGGTGACCCGGTTGCGCAGCTGCGCGCCGTGGCGGAGCGCCTGCGCACCCAGGGCTACTACAGCGACGGCGGCCCGGGGGAGGAGACAGTCCTGCCGGGGCACTCGGTCGGCCGGCTCACGGCATTCCTCGGTCGGGGCGAGCCGGTCGGCGACGACGAGCAATACGCCGCCGCCCTTGCGCTCGCGGCCGCCCACCTCGGGCTCCCGTCCCGGGTTGTTCTCGGCGCATTCCCGAACGCCGATGGGGTGGTTACCGGGGCCGACATCCGCACCTGGGTGGAGGTGCAGACGGCACCCGGCACGTGGCTGACGTTGGCGCCCGACGAGTTCGTCCCGCCGCGTGACAAGAAACCCACTCTCGACGACACCCGCACCGACGACCGAGCCTCGGCTGCCATCGTGCCGCCGCCGAATGCCCTGCGTCCGCCGTCCAGTGATGACGGGTTCGCGCTCGATGACGTAGTGTCCGGGCGGCAACGCCAGGCGGCGGCGGACGAGGGGTTCGTGCTGCCCGGGTGGGCGCGGGTCGTGCTGCTGACGGCGGGGGTGCCGCTCGGGTTGGTCCTGGGGCTGGGGGCCCTCGTCGTCGGCGCCAAGGGTGTGCGTCGGGTGCTGCGGTCCCGGCGCGGCTCCACGACTGACCGGGTTCACGGGGGCTGGCGGGAGGTGCTCGACACCTTGCGCGACTCGGGGCTGCCGGTGTCCAGTGGGTTGACGCGGCGCGAGGTCGCGGCTCGGACGGCCAACTCGGTGGTGGGTGAGGCCGCGGCGATGGTGGATGCGGCCGACTATGGCCCTTTCCCGCCCGATGACGACGACGCCGTGCGCCTGTGGGCGCTGGTGGACCGGGTCCGGGATACCGAGAAGTCCGCCCGGGTCGGGCGGGCGCGGGTGTGGGCGGCGGTCGACCCGCGGTCCTTGCTGCCGATGCGTGGCGGGCAGGATCGGGTGCGGCCCAGTGCAATCCAGGATGGCCGGCTGGTGGCGGAGCCCGTGGAGGGGTGAGCTCGGCCGGGGAGGCTCGGTGGCGAATCACCGACTGGTCGCGCATGCCGTCAGAGGTCGCGGAGATCGACGCGACCTGTGGCGGTTGGCGCGACCCGGGTGGGACGTGACCCGTCAGCTCGAGCGTCGGTTGCGCCACGACCGGCGTTTGGGGGGTCCGTCGGTGACGGGTGAGGGTCGCGCAGGATCGAGGTTGACGGCTCCGTCGGGAGGCGCAAACGAGATGTGTGTGCGCGGAGTCGGCTCCGGTGGCTGCTGCGCTGCCGGGGACGCGGGTGGCTGCCGCCGCGCGGCCTGCGTTGCACCCGGGGAGCGGGGCGTGACTGGGGGCGGTGGCGTGGTCTTGTGCGGTGGCGCCGTCCGTACGGGGGTTGGGGGATGCGGTGCCTCTGGCTGCTGCCTGTGGTGGTCCGGTGTTTCGCGGCCAGGAGCAGGCCAGGGTTCGTCGTCCTCACGTGAGCCGAAGATCTCGTCGCTCAGCGAGCGCTGCTCCGCATCCGACCCCGGTCGTGTCGGCGGAGCCGGTGGTGCAGACGGAGGCGCCATGTGGGGCGGGGCGACCGCCTCGGAGCGCGGGGCCGGTGGTGAAGGAGGAGATGTTACGGAAGCCGGTGTGTCCGCCTCGGATGGGCGGGCTAGCGCAGGAGGTGGCGGTGGGACTGCCGGGGGTGGCGGGGGTGTTCCGGGTCGGGACACCGGCGCGGAGATCCGAACCTGCGCTGGAGGCGTGGGGGGTGCGGTCGGCCGACGATCCGCGGGATTCGGCGGCGGGAGCGTCATCGGCGGGGGTGGGGCCACCGGAGACGGTGGCGCATCCGGCCGACGGTCGGAAGGATTGGGCGGTGGGAGGTCCACGGCACGCTGGTCCGAATGCCGTGCAAGAGGGGGTCCCGGCGGCCGCTCACCTGGGCCTGGGCCTCGTCCTGGAGCTGGCCCAGGTGCGGGTGATGGGTGCGGATTCAGGCTTCGAGTCATCCACTCCATGGCACCGACGCGATGCGCCTGGCGGGCCGCCTCAGGGGGAGGAGGCGGGCTCGCCGGAAGGCTCGGTGCTGGTGCCGGTGCCTGTACAGCTGGCGATGTGGAGGTGGCGGCGGCTGGCGCGGCCGCGGGAAGCGGTGGCGGACTCCACGGCGAGGCAGGCACGGGCAGGCCCACGGTCGCCCTGGGCGGCGGGATGGCCGCCGGTGGCGTGGGCGGCACTGCGGTAACTGGAGGTGGCGGGGCGGGCGGCGGCGCCTGAGGAGACGAGCCGGGGCCAGCGGCCAGCCGCGATACGTCGCCGAGCCGCGAAGCGTCCGCTGGCTGCGAGGCGTCTGGTGACTGCGAGGCGTCCGCCCGCAGGCGTGCCTGGTCACGCCAGTACATGTCCGGGCTGATCCGACCGGCATCGAGCAGCGCATCGAGCTCGGCCAGGGTGCGTGCCACCGGCGGCTGATCAGCCACCCGTTGCCACTCCCGCCGTGACGTTCTGCCGCGCCGCCTCCGGGTCCAAGACCGGACCCGTCGGGAGCAGTGGCACCTCGGAGACCGGATCGACCCCGACAACCGAGCCAGCGGCATTCTCCTGCCAGTCCAGGCGCAGCCCCGGGGTGGCCTGGATGGCATCGGCGACGACAGGGCTGATCTGCTGGCTGCCGTCCTGCAGCACCAGCTGGTAGTCCGTGCGACCGGAGGCTGGAGTGACGGCGAGCACTTCACCGATGGTGAAGGCGCTGTCCCCGAACGTGATCGACCGACCACTCTGGGGGATCTGGGAGCGAGTGAGTGCGGGCTGCGCAGGGATGGCGTTGAGCAGCGTCAGGCTGACGGTGCGGACCTGGCTCGGCTCGGGCCCGGGCCCAGCGACGAGGGCGGACTCGGCCAACTCGATGCCCGAGCGGTGTCCGGACTGAACAAGCCACGTCCCGTGGGCGCTGTCCGCCCGGATGAGGAATGCCGTGTCGCCGGTGACGGCAGTGGTGACTCGGCGCACGCCATGGCGGTAGGCCCGCACCTGCTCTTTCGTGCTGAGTTCCGTGGGCACGAACGGTCCCCCATAAGGCTGCTGTCATCGGCATGCGGCCCCGGTCGACTCCACGTTGGGGCGGAGGCAGTCTATCGAGGCTGATTCGATTCCCCTCGCACGGATCGACCGGCAGAGGGCAAGACCGTGACGACCCGACCGGGAAGACCGCCGGCCACCCCTGCGCCGGGCCCAGTCCCGACCTCGTTCCTCGGTCGCGAGCTGGGTCCCTCCCAAGATTCCCTCCCGGGGAGCGCCCTCACTCCGTTCGGTTTGCTCCCCGGGATGGAATCGAACCATCGTCGCTAATCCTGATTCAAAGTCAGGCGGGCCCTGCCAGCAGACCAACCGGGGACCGCCGAGCCCCGACGGGGCGCGCGGCATACGCGAGAAGGCTACGCGAGGACCGGCCCGCGCAACGACACCGGGCACAATGGAGTCGTGACCACCGCCAAGTCTTCCCGCCCGCCCAAGTCGCGGGCGCGGATGACCGGCCGCGAGCGCCGTGAGCAGCTCGTCGGGATCGGCCGCGCATTGTTCGCGGAGAAGGGTTTCGACTCGACCACCGTCGAAGAGATCGCAGCCCGTGCCGGCGTGAGCAAGCCGGTGGTCTATGAGCATTTCGGCGGTAAGGAGGGCCTTTACGCCGTCGTCGTCGACCGCGAAATCGACAAGCTCCTCAACGCCATCACCCGGGCCCTGACCAGCGAAGGCTCCTCCCGCGAACTCATCGAACGCGCCGCCCTATCGCTGCTGGAGTACATCGAGTCATCGACCGATGGGTTCCGGATCCTGGTGCGGGACAGCCCAACCGGGCAGTCCACCGGCAGCTTTGCCAGCCTCATCTCTGACGTCGCCAGCCAGGTCGAGCACATCATGGTCAGCCAGTTCAAGGAGCGCAAGCTCGACCCCAAGGTCGCCCCGATGTATGCCCAGATGCTCGTCGGGATGGTGGCCCTGACCGGGCAGTGGTGGCTGGAGAACTCCTCCATGAAGAAGGACATCGTCGCAGCCCACCTGGTCAACCTCGCCTGGAATGGCATGTCGGGCCTGGAGAAGCGACCCGGCCTGGCTGGCAACGGCGCCTGAGGCGCCAAACCCCCACCCATCGCTGGGTGCGCATCGTCAGGGCGACGGCGTGGGTGACTCTGTCGGGTCCGGTGTTGTCGGTGACGGCGTCGTGGGATCCGGCGTGCTCGTCACCGTGGCCGTGGGTGCTGGCGTCGTCGGGGTCGGCGCTGACGCCGAGGTCTGCGGTGCGGATGGCTCGGTCGAGGCGGTGCTGCTGGCTGGGGCGCGGCTTGCCAACCGGGTGGGCGTCGGTGTCCTGACCGCGCCCGACGGCGATGCGGATTGGGATGCGGACTCGCTCACTGACGGGGTCGGGGAGGGGTTTGCGTCCCCGGCAATGCTGCTCGACGTCGTGACGACCGGCGTCAAGGGTGTTGTCGGAGTCGGCGGGTTGGGGCGGGACAGGGCCCAGGCAGGGACGGCAAGGATCGCAAGGACGACGGCCACGACCGCGGCGATGGGACCTATCCGAATGCCGTCAGAGCTGGACCGCTCCGCGGCGACCTCCGCGGCCACCCCCAAGGCCACCCCCGAGGCCGACGACGGCGGCGACGAGTCGCGCGACCCCGTCATCGTTGTGCGAGCCGGATCAGTCGAGTCCCGGGGCGCCCCGTGGTCCATGACCTCAGGCTCGCCCAGAGGCACTGGACGTGCCAACGTGGCAGGCGGGGCCCACGTCACCATGATCGGGGCTACGAAGTGGAGCCCTTCGCCGACCCAGTCCTCCCAGGCCGGCACCAGCTCCGGTGCCTGGCCACGCTGATCGGTCGACAACTCCAGCGCGCCAGCCGGGTCGTGATGTTCGGCGTCCCTGTCGGGGGCGCCGTCGACGCTTGCCTCACGCAGGGCCGCCGTGATGTCGACGAGGACTGCGTCGGCCTCGACGTCGGGGCCGGCAACATCGTCGAGCGAGCCAGCCGGCCCAAGCCACAACCCGTGCACGTGATGTCGCGGCGACATCCACATGACCTCGGCCAGCCGGTCGGCCTCGGGGTCGTCCAAGCCGCGCGGCGCGTCATCGACTTCCTCCCAGTCCTCCTCCGGATCCTCTTCCCACTCCCATTCCGGCAGCCAGTGCACGCCATCGCCGGCAACGGCCGCCGCGGACCACGCTCCGAAGGCGGCGATCACCACGCCACCACGACCCGCTATCGCGACGATCAGGTCTGTGCCTGTCCCTCCAGCGGCATCCATCTGCTCGGCCGCATCGACCCACCGGTGCAGGATGGCCCTGACGATGGCCGTCTTGACGGGCTCCAGACGTCGGCCACTTGCGGTGGCAAGCGCGCACGCAGAGGCCAGGCCTGCATCGAGGGCTCGGGCAGCCTGGGCGCGCTCGCTCGCCGTCGGCGCGGACCTCAGGCCGGCCGGGTTGGGGGAGGGACGGGCCATCGCGAGCACCCGGGTGTGGCCCTGGATCCGGGTGCCCATGATGAGTCCGTCTTCATGGATAACCGACGACTCACCCGCAGGGCCAACAGCCGCGGACGATCCCCCCGCCGCAACGGACCAGGGGCTCCCCGGCCCGGTCTCGCGCCGCCTCAGGTCATCGGATTTAGTGGTCATGCCCTTCCCTGTTTGCACGCGCGAGCCACGCGCCTGATCGGCGGCGACGTACTCCCGTGGCCGCGGGGACGGACGGCTGGAGTTACCGTACGCCAGCCCGACGGCACCCTCGCACGGAACGGGCGCGACGTGGGTGGTGGTTCGCCTGCCGTGGCTGCCTGTGGGGTGTGGACCCTGACGGCCTCGCCGATGTCCTATCCGTCGAGCGGACTGGGGGACTGGTGGGCCCGATGAGCCGCCATGCGAGCCGGTCCACTGTGGGTCGGCTCGTCCCGTGCGGGCATCCGGCACCCTGCGTTGCGGCGCTGGCGTGCGAGGGAGCACCGTGGCGTCGGTAGACTCCCGGGGTACGCGACCCCACACCCTCGGGAGATCCAGCGTTGAACGCCGTCCCGCCGGCCGCCGTGATTGTCCTCGCCGCAGGCGAGGGGACTCGGATGAAGTCCCAGACCCCCAAGGTGCTCCACCCCATCGGTGGGCTCCCCCTCCTCGGCCACGCGATCCGGGCGGCTCGGGCGACCGCGTCGCCGCAGGTCGCGGTCGTTGTCCGGCACCAGCGCGATCTGGTCGTCGAGTTCATGACGGCCTTCGACCCCGACCTCGTCGTCGCCGACCAGGACGACGTCAAGGGCACCGGACGGGCCGTCGAGTGCGGGCTGAATGCCCTGCCCGACTCCCTTGCAGGGACCGTCATCGTCACGACGGGGGACACGCCCCTGCTCACCGGACAGACCCTCATTGATCTGTCGGCGCGGCATTCGGACTCCGGCAGCGCCGTGACTGTGGTCACAGCGCACGTGCCCGACCCGCACGGCTACGGGCGCATCGTGCGCGACGGATCCGGCGCCGTGGCCGCCATCGTCGAGCAGAAGGACGCCACGGCCGAGCAGCGAGCCATCACGGAGATCAACTCCGGGATCTTCGCGTTCGACCTCGCGGTCCTGCGTCGCGCATTGGCCAAGGTCGGGATCAACAATGCCCAGGGCGAGAAGTACCTCACCGATGTCGTCGGGATCGCCCGCGCAGAAGGCCTGCCGGTCCAGGCCCACGTCATCGACGACCTGTGGCAGACCGAGGGCGTCAACGACCGCGTGCAACTGGCGGCGCTGGGCAAGGTCCTCAACACGCGGGTGTGCGAAGCCCACATGCGCGCCGGCGTCACCATCGTCGACCCCTCGACGACCTGGATCGACGTGGACGTCAGCATCGGCGCGGACACGACCATCCAGCCAGGGACCCAGTTGCTGGGTGCGACCACCATCGGCTCGGGCGCGGTCATCGGCCCGGACACCACGCTGACGGACACCGAGGTCGGCGACGGCGCGACCGTCAAGCGGACCGAGGCGCTCCTCGCTGTCATCGGCCCGGACGCCACGGTCGGCCCGTTCTCGTACCTGCGCCCCGGCACCGAGCTGGGCCGCGCCGGCAAGATCGGCGGCTTCGTCGAGACCAAGAATGCCGTGATCGGCGAGGGCGCCAAGGTGCCGCACCTGACCTACTGCGGCGACGCGACCATCGGTGAGGGTGCCAACATCGGCGCGGGCACGATCTTCGCCAACTACGACGGAGTCGCCAAGCACCACACCACGGTCGGGCGGCATTCGTTCGTGGGTTCCGACAGTGTCCTGGTGGCTCCGGTGCACATTGCCGACGGCGCCTATGTGGGCGCCGGATCCACGGTGACCGGCGATGTCGGGGCCGGTGAGATCGGGGTCGCCCGTGCGCGGCAACGCAATGTCGCCGGCTGGGTCGCTCGCGCGCGTGCCGGCACCAAGACCGCGAATGCCGCCGCCGCAGCCATCGAGGCGGCTCGACCAGCCGATTCCCCTGCACCGGAGGAGACCCCCGCGTGAAGCCCACGCGCCCCGCTTCGGCGAACATCCGCAAGAAGCCCAAGAAGCAACTCATGGTCTTCTCGGGTCGGGCCCATCCCGGTCTGGCCCAGGAGATCGCGGCCGAGCTCGGCACCGAGTTGGTGCCGACCAGTGCCTACAACTTCGCCAATGGCGAGATCTATGTGCGCTACGAGGAGTCGGTGCGTGGCTCGGATGCCTTCGTCATCCAGAGCCACACGGCGCCGATCAACGAGGCGATCATGGAGCACCTCATCATGATCGACGCGCTCAAGCGCGCCAGCGCCAAGCGGATCACGGTGGTCATGCCGTTCTATGGCTACGCCCGCCAGGACAAGAAGCACCGCGGCCGCGAGCCGATCAGCGCCCGGCTCATGGCCGACATGTTCAAGACGGCCGGTGCCGACCGACTCATCGCCGTGGACTTGCACACGGACCAGATCCAGGGCTTCTTCGACGGGCCCGTGGATCACCTCATGGCCATCCCTGTGCTGTCGGACTACGTGTGGAGCAAGTACGGCCACGAGGATCTCGCCGTCGTCTCGCCCGACGCCGGCCGGATCAAGGTGGCCGAGCAGTGGAGCAAGCGGCTCGGCGGAGCGCCACTGGCCTTCATCCACAAGTCGCGCGATATCAACCGGCCCAACGAGATCGTCGCCAACCGCGTCGTGGGTGAGGTCGAGGGACGCACCTGCGTCCTTGTCGACGACATGATCGACACCGCGGGGACAATCACCAAGGCCGCCGACGCGATCATGGAGGCCGGCGCCAAGGACGTCATCATCGCCGCGACCCACCCGATCCTGTCCGAGCCGGCCGTCCAGCGGCTCAAGGACTGCCAGGCCCGCGAGGTGATCCTCACCAACACGCTGCCGATCGCCCCGGAGGCGGAGTTCGAGGGGCTGACCGTCCTCTCCATCGCCCCGCTCATCAGCGCGGCGGTCAAGGAGGTCTTCCTCGACGGCTCGGTGACCTCGCTGTTCGGCGGGCGCGCCTGAGCCCCAGACACGGAGCGAGGGGGCCAGGGGTGCGCGCTGACGCGCCCTCGGCCCCCTCACTCTTGTTGGGGTCCGCCGTCAGTCCGCGATGAGGCGGATCTGCTCGGGGAAGACCCGGCAGCAGCCGCCGATGAGCGTGGCTCCCGCGCCGCGCCAGGAGGGGACCGCGTCGTCGTCCCACGCGGCATTCCCTCGCCACACCCGGGCCGCGGCATCCCACGTCTCCCCGCTGTTGGGGTAGGCCACGCCCGTCAGCCCGTGGTCCGCCGGGACAAGGGCGCTCAGGGCGGGGGCGACATCCTGGGGCGCGATGCAGTTGACCCCGACGGCGAATGCCGCGGGCAGGGTCGAGACGATCGCGCCCACCTGACTGAGCGACTCGCCGGTACGGGTGGCGGTGCCACCGTCGGTGGGGGTGAGGCTGAACCACACGGGCACGTCGGCCCCGACGGTGGCCAACTCGGCGACCAAGGCCTCGACCTCGATCAGGCTCGGGATGGTCTCGCAGGCCAGGGCGTCGACCCCGGCGTCGAGCAGTGCCTGGAGTCGCGGGCGGTGGTGCACTCGCAGCGCGGCAACTGCTGCCGGGCCCGCGCCCAGGTCGTAGTCGCCGGTGTACTCCTGGCCGCCCGCAAGCGAGGCGCCGTAGGGGCCGACCGAGCCCACGACATAGCCCCCTCCCGATGCCTGCTGAGCGTCCCGGGCGGCCCGGACCGCCGTGACGACGAGCGGCTCGAAGTCGCCGATGTCGACCCCGGCGCGCTCGAGGGACAAGGGGGTGAGCTGATAGGTCGCGGTCGTCGCGACGTCGGCGCCCGCCTCGAAGAATGCCGCGTGCGCCCGCGTGATCGCTGCAGGGTTGGCCCGCAGCGTGGCAGCGGACCACAACGACGAGGACAGGTCCTCGCCGTGGCGCTCGAGCAGGGTGGCCAGGCCGCCGTCGAGGACGAGGGCGCGGTCGATCGGCAAGGTCATCGGGAGGCCTTTCGGGCGCGATAGGCGGCGGCATGAGCCTTGTTGGCGCAGGCCGTGTCGCAGTATTTGCGGGAGCGGTTCTTGGTCAGGTCGACCAGCACGTGGTCGCAGTCATCGCCGGCGCAGTGCTCCAGCCGGTCCAGGGAGTCGGTGCGGATCACGTCGACCATCCCGAATGCCGCCTCGACGGCGAGGCGGATCGCGAAGGGGGCGTCGTCTGGGGTGCCGTGAATGTGCCAGCCCAGCGGCTCGTGGGTGACGAGTTGGGGGAGGGCGCGGCCGTCCCGCAAGAGGGTGTTGACGATCGCGACGGCCTCCTGCACATCGACCACCCAGAGCCGTGCCAAGCGGTCCCGGACGCGCAGCACCTGGGCGAGGTCCGCGTCGGTCCGCGGCATGCTCCCGGTCCAGCCGTCCCACTCCTGCAGGTGAGCCAGGAGGTCCTCGATGTTCGGCAAGCCCTCTGGTGACGTGGCGGTCGGGCGGGTGTTGACCAGGGCGGCGGCATACTGCAAAGCCAGCTCGGTGTCATGGGCAAATATCAATTTGACTCCTGATCCATCCGAACCCTACCGTCATGGGCGACAGCATACTTTGCCCCTGACGCCTTCGGTGATCCTCCGACCGGCCACCCAGGCGCACACGACACCCCAAAAAGGGGACGAAGGACGGCACGCCATGGTGGACAAGGTGGCAGCGTCCGTTGGGCGCCAGGCACTCGGGATCATCCTGGTCATCGTCGCCTCGCTCGCTTTCGGGACCTCGGGGGCGTTTGCGAAGTCCCTGCTCGTGACCGGGTGGAGTCCTGGTGCGGTGGTGACCTGGAGGGTCGTCATCGCGGCAGTCGTCATGGTGCCTGTCGGGCTCTGGGCCTTGCACGGACGGTGGCGGCTGCTGCGCCGCAACGCCCTGCAACTCGTCGCCTTCGGCTTCCTTGGCGTCGCGGGGGCGCAGTTCTTCTACTTCAACGCTGTGGCCCATCTCTCGGTCGCCGTCGCGCTGCTGCTGGAGTACCTCGGGATCCTGCTCGTCGTGCTCTGGGTGTGGCTGGTGCGTCATCAGCGGCCGCACCCCATCACGGCGGCGGGTATGGCGGTCGCGGTCATAGGACTGCTCTTCGTCCTCCAGGTCTTCGCTGGCATCGAGCTCAGCTGGATCGGCGTCATGTGGGGGGTGCTCGCGGGCACAGGCCTGGCCACCTTCTACCTCACCTCCAGCGCTGACGAGCAGGACGCGTTGCCGCCGTTGACGTTGGCTGGTGTCGGTCTGGGTGTGGGGGCTCTCGCGCTGACCGGGCTCTCGATGAGCGGCCTGATTCCCTACGCGACGGCAGCCGTCGACGTGCAGATCGGGTCGATGGTGCTGCCCTGGTGGGTGCCGATCCTCGAGGTCGGACTTATCGCCGCAGCCCTGGCCTATGCCGTGGGGGTGGCCGGGACGCGGATCGCTGGAGCGACCGTGTCCTCCTTCCTGGGCTTGTCGGAAGTGGTTTTCGCTGTTCTGGTCGCCTGGCTCGTGCTCGGCGAGCTGCCGGGGCTAGACCAGGCGTTCGGCGGCGTGCTCGTGCTGCTCGGGGTGGTCCTGGTCAAGGTCGGCGAGGCCCGTGGGGCCCGGTCCAGTGGAGCCATCGATCCGGTCATGGAGTTTCAAGCCGAGGCGGAAGCGCCTGCCGCGCAGGCGAGCGCACCCGATTTCACGAGCCCAGAACCCGTCGCGTAGACTCCTCGGGTTGCCTCGGCGAGGGACGATGCACCGGCCAGTGATGTCCGGTTTGTGACGTCAGTCCGTGATCGACGCGGTGGCGCCTGCTGATCCAGTTGGATCCGCGGACGCTGCGCCGTCGGTGCGCCGTCCCGCGTCGAGGCCCACCGCGAGTCCGGCTTCCCCACCGGTCCCGCAGCCGGACGGCATTCATCCGTTCGGTCGGCCCGCACGTTTTCAGGAGTCACACCATGTCCGACAGCAAGCTCGTCGCCGAGACGCGTACCCAGTTCGGCAAGGGCGCGGCCCGCAAGATCCGCCGCGACAACAAGATCCCCGCCGTCATGTATGGCCACGGCGCCCAGCCGATCCACATCACGCTCCCCGGCCACGACTCGATGATGGCCCTCAAGCAGGCCAACGCCCTGCTCACGATCGTCATCGGCGACGAGGAGCACATGGCCCTGGCCAAGGACGTCCAGCGCGACCCGATCAAGCCGGTGATCGAGCACGTTGACCTCGTCATCGTCCGCAAGGGTGAGAAGGTCACCGTCGACGTCGCCGTCCACCTCGAGGGCGAGGCACAGCCCGACACGGTCGTCACCACGGACCACAACACGCTGCAGCTCGAGGTCGAGGCCACCCACATCCCCGAGTCGCTCACCGTCTCGGTCGAGGGCCTCGAGGCCGGGACCCAGATCCTCGCCGGCGATGTTGAGCTGCCCAAGGGCGCGACCCTGGTCACCGACCCCGAGGCGCTCGTGGTTAACGTCACCGCTGCCGTGGCCGCCGATCTCGGCGAGGACGACAGCGAGTCCGGTGAGACCGCCGCCGAGGGAGCAGTCGAGGCTGCTGCCGACGAGGCCGCCGACGCTTAAGAGGCAGCCCCGACGCCTGCGTCGGTCCCCTCCGCTGAATGCCGTCAGGCCCGGTCCCGCCCAGGGACCGGGCCTTTCTGCAGCCCACTCTCCGGCAAACAGGGCGGCATTCCGTGAATGCCATGTCCGTCGAATGCCGGGTCGCGTGTGGGCGCCATCAGACTGCGACCGACGAGTCCGGTGACGGCCTGCGGGGTCCCACCCAGGACCCTGACTGCGTTACCGCGCGCAAGGACGGGGGCAGGCTCACGGCATACTTGCCGCTCGTGAGTAGTTCCGCGACGTCCGCCGGTCCCTGGCTCATCGCGGGCCTGGGCAATCCAGGGTCCACGTATGCCGGGAATCGCCACAATGTCGGGGCCATGGTGATCGACGAGCTCGCTCGGCGAACGGGCACCTCGCTCAAGGCGCACAAGGCTCGGGCCGCCGCCGGCCAGGCCCGTCTCGGTCTGCTGCCCGGGGGAGTGCCGGGTCCGGCGGTGATCCTCGCTGTGCCCAGCTCATACATGAACGAGTCAGGGGGACCGGTCAAGGCACTGATGTCGTTCTTCTCGATCCCGGCGGAGCGGCTGATCGTCATACACGATGAGCTCGACATTGACGCTGGGGTTGTGCGCCTGAAGTCCGGCGGGGGCGAAGGGGGCCACAACGGGCTGCGCTCGATCAGCACCTCGTTGGGGACCAAGGACTACGTGCGCGTGCGCGTCGGCATTGGTCGCCCCCCCGGCCGGATGGATCCGGCTGACTATGTCCTGCGCGACTTCGGCCCAGCCGAGCGCAAGGAGCTGCCGTTCCTGCTGGATGTCGCCGCCGACGCCGCCGAGGCTGTCGTGATCGAGGGACTGCTGGGCGCCCAGCAGCGCTTCCACAGTCCGGTGTAGCGCCGTCGCACACGGTGCCGGGCCGATCCCTCAGTCGCCGTCGGCGGCGGTGTGGCAGACCGCCTCGACATTGTTGCCGTCGGGGTCGCGGACAAAGGCGCCGTAGTAGCCGGGGTGGTACTCGGGCCAGAGGCGAGGTTCATGGAGCACCTCGGCACCCAACTCCACGGCGGCGTCGAACCAGCGGCGCACGTCAGCGGCAGACTCGGCCGTGAAGGCGATGTGACTCTCCCGGTTGGGACCTAAGCCCTCGCCCGTGCTGATCCAGAACTGGGGCTGGTTAGTGCCATAGCCGATGGCGACACCGAAATCCATCTGGCGCGTGTGTCCCAGGGTCGCCAGGACCGCATCGTAAAAGGCGGCGGAGTCGGCCATGGACGAGACGTTGATACCGAAGTGATCGATCATGAGCCCACCATGGCAGAGGGCACCGACAGCCGGTGTGGGCTGAAGCGTCACCGGACCGCACTCCAGCACGGGTGGATGACCTTCGGCCCCCAACACCCTCAGTGGGCGGACTCGATGGCCTGCAGCTGGATCTGGTGGTCCGCGTGGCGCAAGGAGGAGGCCAGATGCTCGCGCATCGCTGCGCGCGCCTTGGGCGCATCGCCCTGCCCGATGAAGGCTGCGATGGCGGCGTGCTCATCCAGGGTCCGTGCCCAGACTGCCTGGTCGAACCGGGTCTGCAGTCGGAACGTGTGCAGGTGGGAGTGCGTGCGCTCGAAGGCGGCGGCGAGCAGGGGGCTGCCAGCGATCCGGAAGACATGCTCGTGCAGCCGAGCATCATGCAAGAAGGCGGCCTGGTAGTCCACGAAGCTGTCGCCCGTCGCGGCCGCGCGGCCCGCGGTGATCTCGTGCTGCAGAGCAGCGACGTCCTCGTCCGTGACGCGCTTGGCGGCTCGGGCGGCAGCGGCGGGCTCGAGCAGATTGCGGAACTCGAAGAGGTCGTTCATCTCGGCCCGGCTGAGCAGCGGCGTGGACAGGTAGCCCCGCCGGGGCTCCTTGATGACCAGTCCCTCGGACTCCAGACGCGCCAGCGCCTCGCGCACGGGGGTCGCCGACACGCCCATGGTCTCGGCGAGGCGGTCGATGTTGAGTTTGGAGTCGGGCGCCAGGACGCGGTCCATGATCCAGCCGCGCAAGGCGTCATAGACGGTGTCGGAGAGGTTGATGCGTGGCACGGTCGTCAAGCCCGGCTGTGACACATCCGCTCCCTCCTGTGGGCAGCCAGGGATCGTGATCTGTGGTCGCCGTCGCCAACCCTGGCGTCGTCGTGAAATTACCACAGCGGAGGGGACCCACCAGGCACGGTCTTGAGTGTCCCGTGACCGTGGCTGATGGTCTCTCCGAGAGCCGCCGGCTACGGTCTAAAACTCTCTTGTTGAGAGAGGATAGATCCTATAGGATCGATGCCATCGGCATGCAGTCCCCCCTCGTGATCCGTGGAGGCGCCCCTTGTGGACGGCGCGCCGGGATCTCACACGACAACGACGTCAGGTGGATTTCTCATAGATCAGGCAAGAAGGAAAGCGCCTCCAGATCGCCGCGGCCGCGTTCGCCGCGGCGGCCACATTGGCTGCCTGCAGTGGTGGCTCGAGCGGCGCCGGCTCGGATGCGGGATCGGCGTCGGCTGGGGGCGGCACCGCCATCTCTGTCTGGGTCGACGCCGCTCGAGTCCCGGCGAGCGACGCGCTCAAGAAGCTGTATCTGCCGCAGCTGGGCCTCGCGGCCACCGTCCAGATGGTGCCCGTGCTCATTGTCTTCGTTGCCGTGCAGCGATACCTGGTCCGCGGGGTCACGGTCGGCGCCGTGAAGGCCTGACCCCGCCCTTGCTCCTCCCCACCCCCCGCCTGAAAGGTCCCGACATGCGCATCACCAGCGTGGAGATCCGTGCCTGTGAATTGACCGCGCTCGCCGAGGTCGACAAGAACCTCCTGCGCGGCGGCGCCCCACCCGACGTTGTCGTCATCACCGTGCACACCGAGGCGGGAGTCGCAGGGACCTCGTTCGGGTTCGGTGGACTCAAGGCGGGCCACACCATGCACACCTACGCCCAGGCCGCGCCCTTCTTCGTCGGTCGTGATCCCATGGCCCGGGCCAAGAATGCCGCGGAGTTCCGTGGGTTCGACCGCCGGTGGAACCACGTCCCCATCTACGTGTACGGGCCGTACGACAATGCGTGCTGGGACATCGCCGGGAAGGTGGCGAACTTGCCCGTGCACCAATTGCTCGGCTCGAGCCGCGATCGGGTGCCCGTCTACGCGAGCTCGATGACGCTGGCCGACCCGGCGGCCTACCTTGACGAGGCCTTGGCCGCTCAGCGGGACGGCTTCCACGGCTACAAGCTGCACCCTCCGGGTGACTGGCGCGTCGATCTCGAGTTGTATGCCGCCGTCCGCGAAGCGGTCGGGCCGGACTTCACCTTGATGGCCGACCCGGTTGCGACCTATACCTACGACCAGGCATTGCGGGTGGGTCGGGCCCTGGAGGCGCTGGACTACGCCTGGTATGAGGAGCCTCTCTACGACTACGACCTCGCTGCCCTCAAGAAGCTCAGCGCCGCCCTAGAGATCCCCGTGGTCGGGACCGAGACCATTGTCGGCGGGACCCGGCTCACGGCGCAGTTCCTGGCCCAGGATGCGGTGGACATCGTGCGCACCGACGTGTCCTGGCGCGGCGGCGTGTCGTCCGTCATGGCCACGGCCCACCTAGCCGAGGCATTCGGGGTCAGCTGCGAGTTGCATACGACGATCTATCACCCCTTGGAGCTGGTCAACCTCCAATGCTCGCTCGCGGTGACCAACTGCGAGTACTTCGAGGTCCTGTACCCCATGGAGCAGTTCGCGTTCGGCCTGGCGGCGCCCATGGACATCCGAGCGGACGGCTACATCTATCCGTCGTCGTTGCCCGGCCTGGGTATCGACTACGACTGGAGCGCCATCGACGCCGCGACGACCCAGCGGATCGTCGTCGACTGACGGAGCACCGCCGTAGGCTGGGACCCCCGGTGCGCGCTGCGTATCGGGCCGTTCCGCATGCAAAGGGTTCCGTTGAGCACCACCCAGGCCACCGACACCGCCCAGACCTCGCGCCTCATCGTCGACCGGTTGCTCGCCGATGACGCGGTCGGCGCCGTCACGACCACCCTGGCGGCCCGCCCCGCTCCGAGCTCTGCCGACATCGCCGTCACGCCGGGAGCGCGGGCCGCCCTCCTCTCCGGCTGGGCGACCAGGGTGCCTGCGATCACCGACGGCACCGCACTCGTGGTCACCGCGACCAGCCGCGACGCCGAGGACCTGGAGGCGGCGCTGGCCCGTCTGGGCGACCCCGATCGCGTGGCGCTCTTCCCCAGTTGGGAGACGTTGCCGCACGAACGCCATAGCCCGCGCTCGGACACCGTGGGCAAGCGGCTCGCTGTGCTGCGCCGATTGGCCCATCCTGATCCGTCCGACACCGCCTACGGCCCGCTGACGTATGTGGTGGCGCCGATCCGGGCAGTGCTGCAGCCGATCGCCACCGGCCTGGGGGAGCTCACCCCAGTCGCCCTCAAAGCTGGCGACGAACGCCCGATGGGCCAGGTCGTCGAGGCGCTTGCCGCCGCGGCCTACTCGCGCACCGACCTGGTCGAGCGACGCGGGGAGTTCGCCGTGCGTGGCGGCATTCTCGACGTGTTCCCGCCCACCGAGGACCACCCGCTGCGGGTCGAGTTCTGGGGCGACACGGTCGAGGAAATCCGCTGGTTCAAGGTGGCCGACCAACGCAGTCTCGAGATCGCTGCCCACGGCCTCTGGGCGCCCCCGTGTCGCGAGCTCCTGCTCACCGATACTGTCCGGGAGCGCGCCAAGGGACTCGCCGACCACCTCCCGGGAGCCGCCGATCTGCTCCACAAGATGGCCGAGGGCATCGCCGTCGAGGGCATGGAGTCGCTCGCGCCCGCCCTCCTGGATGGCATGGAGCCAGTCCTGCACGCGTTCCCGGAGGGCTCGCCGATCATCGTCATCGACCCCGAACGGGTCCGCACTCGCGCGCACGACCTGGTCGCGACGAGCCAGGAGTTTCTCGAGGCCGGCTGGGCCAATGCCGCCAGTGGCAACCAGGTCCCCATCGACCTGCAAAGGGTTCTCGGACAGGCGTCTTTCCTCGACATCTCCACCCTGCGGGTGGACGCGGCCGCCACCCACCACCCGTGGTGGGACCTCACGGCATTCGAGGTCGACGCCGAGACCGACGAGGAGGCCCTGTCCACGGGGACCACCGAGCCGGCGGCCTACCGGGGCGAGGTCAGCGCCTGGGTCGGCGACGTTCGCACCTGGCTCGCTGACGGCTGGACCGTCATCGTCGCCGGGGACGGTGCCGGCACGGCCACCCGCATTGCCGAAGTCTTGCGCGACAACGACATCGCCTCCCGCCCTCTGGCTGATCCGCTGGAGCCGGGCATCGTGCACGTGACCCATGGCCTCACGGGGCGGGGCGTGGTCGCTCCCGCGAGCCGGTTCGCCGTCCTCACCCAACTCGACCTCACCGGGTCGCCGGGTCAGGTCACGTCCACCAAGGACATGGGCCGAATGCCGTCGCGGCGGCGCAACCAGGTGGATCCGCTCCAGCTGCGGCCCGGCGACCACGTGGTGCACGAACAGCATGGTGTCGGCCGGTTCGTCGAGATGATCCAACGCACCGTGCAAGGGGCTACGCGCGAGTACCTCGTCATTGAGTATGCGGCGAGCAAGCGGGGCCAACCCGGCGACCGGCTCTTCGTCCCGACCGACCAACTCGACCAGGTGACCCGCTACGTCGGTGGTGAGCAGCCGACGGTCAACAAGATGGGCGGGGGGGACTGGCAGAAGACGAAGTCTCGGGCCCGTCGCTACGTCAAGCAAATCGCTGCCGAGCTCATCCAGTTGTACTCCGCCCGGATGGCCACGCGGGGCCATGCGTTCGCGCCGGACACCCCGTGGCAACGCGAGCTCGAGGACGCGTTCGCGTATATCGAGACCCCGGATCAGCTCAGCACCATCGACGAGGTCAAGGCGGACATGGAGCGAGAGGTTCCGATGGACCGATTGATCTGCGGCGACGTCGGATACGGCAAGACCGAGATCGCGGTGCGGGCGGCATTCAAGGCCATCCAGGACGGCAAGCAAGCGGCGGTTCTCGTCCCTACCACCCTTCTTGTGCAGCAGCACCTGCAGACCTTCTCGGATCGCTATGCCGCCTTCCCGGTGACGGTCAAGGCCCTGTCTCGGTTCCAGTCCGATAAGGACGCCAAGCTCGTCCTCGAGGGCATGGCCGACGGCAGTGTCGACCTGGTCATCGGCACCCATCGTCTGCTGTCTGATCAGGTGCGGTTCAAGAACCTGGGGCTCGTCGTGGTCGATGAGGAGCAGCGCTTCGGGGTCGAGCACAAGGAGCAGCTCAAGACCATGCGCACGGCTGTGGATGTGCTCTCGATGTCGGCCACACCGATCCCGCGCACCCTTGAGATGGCCGTCACCGGCATTCGCGAAATGTCCACTCTCGCAACGCCACCGGAGGAGCGGCACCCCGTCCTCACCTATGTCGGTGCCTACGACGAGAAGCAGATCGTGGCTGCGATCCGTCGCGAGCTGCTGCGCGAGGGGCAGGTCTTCCTCGTGCACAACAAGGTGTCGACGATCGAGCGCGCCGCGGCTCGCATCCGCGAACTCGTCCCCGAGGCGAGGATCGCGACCGCTCACGGGCAGATGGGGGAGCATCGCCTCGAACAGGTCGTCGTCGACTTCTGGGACAAGAAGTTTGACGTCCTGGTGTGCACGACCATCGTCGAGACCGGTCTGGACATCTCCAACGCCAACACCCTCATCGTCGAGCGCGCCGACGTCCTCGGACTCTCCCAGCTGCACCAGCTGCGGGGTCGCGTCGGGCGCGGCCGGGAGCGGGCCTACGCCTATTTCCTCTACCCGCCGGAGAAGCCACTCACCGAGACCGCCGTCGACCGGCTCCAGACCATCGCCAGCAACACCGATCTCGGTGCGGGCATGCAGGTGGCCATGAAGGACCTCGAGATCCGCGGCGCCGGCAATCTGCTCGGCGGCGAACAGTCCGGACACATCGCCGGGGTGGGCTTCGACCTTTACGTCCGGCTCGTCGGTGAGGCGGTCGCCGGCTTCAAGGGCGAGAGCAACGATGCGCCGACCGAGATCAAGATCGAGCTGCCGGTCGACGCCCACCTGCCGCACGAGTATGTCCCGGGGGAGCGGTTGCGTCTCGAGGCCTACAAGAAGCTCGCGGCGGTCCAGGACGAGGCCGGCCTGGCCCTGATCCAGGAGGAACTCGTCGATCGCTATGGCGCGCCTCCAGCGCCCGTGCAGAACCTTTTGGAGGTGGCCCGCCTGCGCACGGTCGCCCGCGCAGCCGGGATCGGCGACATCGCCGTCCAGGGCAAGTTCGTCCGCTTCTCACCGGTCCACCTGCGCGAGAGCCAGGTGCTGCGGCTCCAGCGCCTCTACAAGGGGTCGCTGGTCAAGGACGCCCTCGGGCAGATCCTCGTCACGGCCCCGATGACCGCCCCCATCGGCGGCCAGATCAAACGAGACCGTGACATCATCACGTGGGCCACTGAAGTGATCCGCGCCGTTGTCATGGACAATGTCAGCGAAGCGGCCCGCGTGGCCACGGGTGGGCCCGCCGGGGCTCCCCGCTGAGGAAAGGGACAACTCGTGAAGCGCATCGTTCGTGCCACGGCTGTGGCGCTCGCCCTCGGGTCGGTCGTCTCGCTGTCGGCCTGCGGGCAGACGGCCACGGCGGCCACCGTCAACGGCACGACGATCACCGAGGAGGACCTCAACACCGTCGTGCGGGAGATCAACGGTGGCCTGCAGCTCCAGCAGCCGTTGACGGCAGAGCTCGCCCTCAACATGCTGATCGCGGCCCCGACCTTCCTCGAGTACGGCCAGAAGCATGGCATCCAGGTTCCCGAGAGCCAGGTCCGGGCCGTGTTCCCCATCCAGGACCCCTCGCCGGCGACAATCGAGGTGCTGCGCCTCAACCAGGTTGGCAGTTCCCTGTCCCAAGAGCAGCAAAACGAGGCCACGGGCCAGATAGCCGACCTCACCGTGACGGTCAACCCCAAGTACGGCACGTTTGACCCTGCCCAGTTGACGGTCGTTCCGGCAGAGCCCAACTGGCTGACAGCTCCCGCGGGCTGACGCGACGAGACCGGTGACGCTTCACCTGCTGATCGTCTCTCCCCGGGTGGCCCCCGGACTGTTGTCGCGCGCCGCCTGGCAGGCGTTGGAGGGGGCCGACCACATCATCGCCGACGACCCGACGGGGCCAGTTGCGGCCGCCCTGGTCGATGACGGGCTGAGGGTCGAGGCGGCCCCCGGCATTCAGGCCGACGACCGGTCGCCGGACCTGGCCCGATGGTTGGTCGACCGAGCGAGCAACCGCTCCGTTGTCTGGCTCGTCGGCCCGGACGGGGACGGGCCCCTTACCGACGCTCTCGCGGCCGAGGTGTCCCGCCTGGAAAGCCCGCCCGCCATCGAGCTAGTGGTTGGGTCGTGGGATGTCCCCGGCGCGCGACTGCTCGATGTGGTCGCCGTCATGGATCGACTGCGTTCGCCGGGAGGGTGCCCCTGGGACGCCGCGCAGACCCACACATCCCTCTTGCCCTACCTGGCCGAGGAGAGCGAGGAGTATGCCGAGGCCGTGCGGTCGGGGGATCGGGCCCACATGGCCGGGGAGCTCGGAGACGTCCTGCTCCAGGTCGCGTTCCATGCCCGGGTCGCCCAGGATGACCCCCTGGAGCCGTTCGACATCGACGTCGTCGCCGGGCTGCTCGTCGACAAGCTCGTCCGGCGCCATCCCCACGTCTTCGCTGACGTTCAGGCCACGACCCCCGAAGAGGTCGAAGCCAACTGGGCGCGGATCAAGGCCGAGGAGAAGCGCAATCGCTCGACCCCGTGACGCAATCCGTCATGGTGTGTGCCGGGTTTGGGGAGTTGCCTTTTGCGGTCCGAATGCCGCCGCTTACGCCCCGAATGCCGCTGCCGCTCGGTTCGTGTCGCGCGGGAGTTCGTGCGGGAGTTCGTGCGGGATCCGGCGTGATGGCGGGCAGCACGGCATACGGTATGTCCCGTGCCCCTGACGTCCCCAGAGCGCGCCGTGCTCACGGCGCTGCGCCGTGACCCTCTCCTGCCCGATGCGGCACTGGCGGGTGCCGCGGGCCTGAGCGAGAGCGAACTGCAGGTAGCTATCGATCGCCTGGTCCAGCTGGGGCAGCTGCGGGGACGGGGGTGGCTGCTCAGGGAGCGTGACCCGGTGGTCGTCGTCGGCGGCGCTGTGCTGGACCGCAAGATCCAGGCCGGCCAGCCGTTGGTCCTCGGCTCGTCCAACCCCGGATTCAGTACATGGGGTGCCGGTGGTGTCGGGCGCAACATCGCCGAGGGATTGGCCCGGCTCGGTCGCCAGGTCGAGCTCATCGCCCCGGTGTCCAACGACCCCGCCGGACAGGAGCTCCTCACGACGACCCGCGCGGCCGGTGTCGGTGTCACCCACCTGATCAGTAGCCCAGTCGCGACCGGCCAGTACATCGCGGTCCTCGATCAGGACGGCGAGCTGGTCGTGGGGCTGTCGGACATGTCGGCAACGGACACCCTGACTGTGCGCATGGTCTCGAGCCGTCGCGATGTCATCGGCCAGGCCGAGCTGCTCGTCATCGACGGCAACCTGCCCACACCGGTCGCCGGGTGGCTGCTGGACTTCGCCGGGGCGACCCGGATCCCGGTGGTTCTCGACCCCGTGAGTGTCGCCAAGGCCCGCCTGATCGCCGGTGTTCTCGATGCCGAGCGCCCCGTGCTCGCGCTCACCCCCAACGTCGATGAAATGGGCGCAATGATCGGCAGTGCCGTCGCCAACGATCCGGAGGCCATCGCTGCCGCCGCGACCTGGTTTCACGACCGTGGGGTGGTCAACCTCTGGGTGCATCGGGGAGCGGACGGCAGCGTGTTGAGTACCCGCCCGGCGGACGGGTCGGCCGACACCTTCCATCTCCTTGCCGCGCCGGCGGCTGCCGTCGTGGACGTCACGGGGGCCGGCGATGCGATGGCGGCCGGCTTCATCCATTCCTGGCTGGACGACGGGGACGCCGTCCATGCGGCTGAGGTGGGTCAAATGGTGGCCGCCCTCACCGTCGAGGTGCCCGAGACCGTCAGGCCCGATCTCACCGCCGCGCTGCTCGCCGAGCGCCTGGACGACCGGAGACTCCGTTGACCCCAGCTCACCCCTTGCTGGAGATCCCTGACGAGGTGGCCACCGCGCTGGCCCATGGCCAACCGGTCGTGGCGTTGGAGTCCACGATCATCAGTCACGGAATGCCCTATCCCCGCAACGTGGCGATGGCTCGCGAGGTCGAGAGCATCGTGCGCGCTGAAGGCGCGGTGCCCGCGACGATCGCGATCCTCGACGGTCGGCCACGGATCGGCCTGTCCGACAACGAGTTGGAGCTTTTGGCGTCCGATCAGCAGGTCGCCAAGGTGAGTGTGCGCGACCTCGCCCACATCATCGCGACCCGCGGGCACGGTGCGACGACGGTGGCGAGCACGATGCGGCTGGCCGCCATGGCGGGCATCGGGGTGTTCGTGACCGGAGGACTGGGTGGCGTCCATCGGGGCGCCGAGCGCTCGATGGACGTGTCCGCCGACCTCACCGAGCTGAGCCGGACACCCGTCGCGGTGGTCTGCGCCGGGGTGAAGTCCATCCTCGATATCGGCCTGACGCTGGAGACGCTGGAGACGCTGGGCGTGCCGGTCGTCGGGCTGGGGACCGATGAGTTCCCCGCGTTCTACTCACGCCGCAGTGGCTTTCGCGCCCCGCTGCGGCTGGACACCCCGGCGCAGGTCGCCGAACTCCTCCGGGCTCAATGGGGCTTGGGCCTTCAGGCGGGCGTCGTCGTGGCCAACCCGGTCCCCGAGAGCGACGAGATTCCGGCGGAACAGATCGACGCCCTGATCGCGACGGCCTTGTCCGAATGTGAAAGCCGGGGCATCTCCGGCAAGGACATCACCCCCTTCCTCCTGGGCAGGATCGTCGAGCTCTCCTCGGGCCGCAGTCTGGACACCAACATCGCGCTCGTCCGCCACAACGCGCGGATCGGTGCCGCCATCGCCCGGGAGTACGCCGCGCACCACGTCGGGGTCCGATAACGGCGCGCATCGGGGGTTCCCGGGGCGCCACGTCCGCGGTGGTGGGTCGATCCTGCAGCAGGCCAGGGAACCGGGCTAGGCTCGGCCGCGAGACGTGGGCGCGTGATCGTGCTCACGACGGCCGATCCGACCACCCTCGAACAGGAGTGACTTCATGGCCAGCATTGACGCCATCGGCGCGCGCGAAATCCTCGATTCGCGCGGCAACCCCACGGTTGAAGTGGAGGTTGAGCTCGACGACGGCACCTTCGCCCGGGCGGCCGTCCCCAGCGGCGCATCGACGGGGGCCTTCGAGGCTGTGGAGCGCCGGGACGGCGACAAGGGCCGCTACCTCGGCAAGGGTGTGCAGGACGCGGTCGAAGCGGTCATCTCCGAGTTGGCCCCCAAGCTCATCGGCTTCGACGCCACCGAGCAGCGCCTCATCGACGCCGAAATGCTCGCCACCGACGGCACGCCCAACAAGGGCAAGGTCGGCGCCAACGCCATCCTCGGGGTTTCCCTCGCCGTCGCCAAGGCGGCCGCGGACTCCGCTGGCTTGCCGCTGTTCCGCTACCTCGGCGGACCCAACGCGCACGTGCTCCCCGTCCCGATGATGAACATCCTCAACGGTGGGTCGCACGCGGACTCCAACGTCGACATTCAGGAGTTCATGATCGCGCCGATCGGCGCCGAGACCTTCCGTGAGGCCCTGCGGTGGGGCGCCGAAGTCTACCACGCTCTCAAGAAGGTGCTGCACGACAAGGGTCTGGCCACCGGCCTTGGTGACGAGGGCGGCTTCGCGCCCAACCTCGAGAGCAACGCGGCCGCCCTCGACCTCATCCTTGAGGCCATCAAGGCCGCCGGCTACGAGCCCGGCAAGGACATCGCGCTGGCGCTGGACGTGGCCGCGAGCGAGTTCCACGAGGACGGTGGCTACACCTTCGAGGGCGGCATCAAGTCGGCCGCGGAGATGATCGACTACTACGCGGGCCTCGTCGAGAACTACCCGCTGGTCTCCATCGAGGACCCGCTCAACGAGGACGACTGGGAGGGCTGGAAGGCCATGACCGACCGCCTCGGCGACCAGGTCCAGCTCGTCGGCGACGACCTGTTCGTCACCAACCCCGAGCGACTCTCCCGTGGCATCTCGACCGGCACGGCCAATGCCCTGCTGGTCAAGGTCAACCAGATCGGGTCGCTGACCGAGACCCTCGACGCGGTCGAGATGGCTCAGCGCAACGGCTACCGCTGCATGATGAGCCACCGCTCCGGTGAGACCGAGGACGTGACGATCGCCGACCTGGCGGTCGCCACGAACTGCGGTCAGATCAAGACCGGGGCGCCGGCTCGTTCGGAGCGCGTGGCCAAGTACAACCAGCTCCTGCGCATCGAGGAGGAGCTCGACGACGCCGCCACCTACGCCGGTGCCGGTGCCTTCCCCCGTTTTGCGGGCGGTCAGGCCTGATCCATGACCGGACCGGGTAGTCGACGACCGGGGCCTCGCGGCGCGCGCGGCCCCGCGTCGTCGCGTCCGGGGCGGGGGGTGACCGATGCGCTGCGTCATCGTGACGAGCAGCCCCCGGTCACCCCGCCGACGGCATCCCCGTGGCGCCGCCGGCTTAGTGCCGCACGCGGCGACCAGCGCACGATCAGGTATGCCGCGCTCGCCATCACCCTGGTGCTCGTTGCGGTCCTGCTGTCGCCAACGCTGAAAGCCTGGGTGGATCAGCGCAACCAGATCAGCGACTTGACCGACAAGGTCGCCGAGCAAAAGACCCAGGTGCAGGCACTCCAGGACGAGCAGGCTCGCTGGGAAGACCCGGCCTACGTCGAGCAGCAGGCGCGCCAGCGCCTGAAGTTCGTCCGCCCGGGCGAGAAGTCGTACACCGTCATCGATGGCACCGAGTCGGCGCCGGTTGCCGGCATGGCTGACGGCACCACGTCCGACCACGTGCCCTGGTACGGCACTTTGTGGTCCTCGCTGCGCGCGGCAGACATCCCCGCGGGTCAGCGGCCATGAGCCACGACGTTGCCCCGGCCGACGTCGAGGCGGTCCGGGCGCAGCTCGGGCGGCTCCCTCGCGGCATCGTGGACATCGCCCACCGGTGCCCCTGCGGGGAGCCTGATGTCGTCCGCACCCTCCCGCGGCTGCCGGACGGGACGCCTTTTCCGACGACCTTCTACGCGACCTGCCCCCGGCTGACCGGAGCGATCTCCACGCTGGAGTCCTCAGGGATGATGCGTGAGATGTCGGAGCGGCTGCGTTCGGACCCGGAGCTGGCTCTGGCCTATCGCGCCGCCCACGAGGACTACCTCAGCCAGCGCGGGGAGCTTGGCCAGGTCGAGGAGATCGACGGGATTTCGGCCGGCGGGATGCCCGACCGGGTCAAGTGCCTGCACGTGCTCGTCGCCCATTCCCTGGCTGTCGGATCCGGCTTCAACCCCCTCGGCGATGAGGCGCTGGCCGCGCTCGCACCGTGGTGGCTCGATCACCCGTGCTCGTCTCGCTCGGCTGACGACGCTCTCGCACAGGGAGACTCGGGATGAGGGTCGGCGCCGTCGACTGCGGCACCAACTCCATCCGCCTCCTCATCGCTGACCTCGACCCGGCCTCTGGTTCGCTCAGCGACATTGTGCGGACCTCGGAGGTCGTCCGGCTTGGCCAAGGGGTCGATCGCACCGGGATGCTCGACCCCGAGGCCCTGGCCCGCACCTTGACGGCCACCGCTCGCTACGCCGCAACCTGTCGTGCGGAGGGAGTCCAGGCGGTCCGGTTCGTGGCCACTTCGGCCTCGCGGGATGCCAAAAATGCCGGGGAGTTCATCGATGGGGTGCGGGCGGCCTTCGGCGATCTCGACGTGAGTCCCGAGGTGGTGAGCGGCGACGAGGAGGCCCAGCTCTCGTTCGTGGGGGCGACCGGCGGGCTGCGGGCCGCTGAGCTGCCGGGCCCATACCTCGTGGTCGATCTCGGTGGTGGCTCCACGGAGTTGGTGCGCGGCCTCGCCCAGGTCGAGTCGGGGATCTCCCTCGATGTCGGCTCGGTGCGCCTGACCGAGCGCCATCTGCACGGCGACCCGCCGACGCTCAATGAAATCGCGAACGCCACCGTCGATGTGGAGCTGGCCCTGGCACGCGCCGCCGACGAGGTTGACCTGACCGGGATCGGCACCGTGGTCGGCCTCGCGGGCTCGATCACGACGATCACCGCGATGGCTCTGGACCTGCCCTCATATCAGCCGGCGCGGATCCATTTGGCCGAGCTGTTGGTCGAGGACCACGAGCTCGCGTGCACCCGCCTGCTCACGATGACGCGGGCGGAGCGGGCGGGGCTGGGCTTCATGCATCCGGGGCGGATCGACGTCATCGGGGCCGGGGCCCTGGTGTGGCAGCTGGTCCTGGCCCGGGTGGCGTCGCGCTCGCCAGGGGTGCGCGTCGTGACCAGCGAGCACGACATTCTGGACGGCATCGCTCTCTCCTTGGCCTGAGTCCCCGGCGAGGCCTGCGGCCCCGCGGCTCCACTCCCGAGAGCTCCTGGCCGTCGAGGTGACGTGACGCGCGGACGAATCCTGCGGATTCGTCCGCGCGTCACGTCACCTCGACGGGTCCGGGAGTCTGAGCGGCCGGGGAGTCTGAGCGGCCGGGGACGGAGAGGACCCACGACCGCGGAACCGCTCGACTCGCCGACGGTGGTGTGTTGTGCGCACTAATACGGAGTGCGTAGTACTCTCTGGTGTGGAACATCTCGACGAGGAGGCCGTATGGATGGCACGCAGCTGGTCAAGGGGGTGCTCGATCTCGCGGTGCTCGCCGTGGTCGCCCGTGACGACGGCTATGGGTACGACGTGGTCCGGCGCCTGCGTGGGGCGGGTCTAGAGGAGGTGGGGGACGCCTCGGTCTACGGCACGCTTCGGCGGCTGTATGCCGCGGGCGCACTGACGAGTTACGTCGTCCCCTCGGACGAAGGCCCGCACCGCAAGTACTACGGCATCAACGCTCAAGGGCGCGCCATGCTCGAGACGCAGGGCAAGACCTGGGCGGGGTTCGCCGACACCATGAACGCTCTGTTGAGCGAGGCAGGAGTGAAGTCATGAGCGGCACCATCGCCCTGCCCGAGGGTCAGGCCGCCGTCCACGAGTACGTGGAGCGGGTCCGGGCGGCCTTGGCCGACCTGCCGCCCGAAGACCTCGACGAGTTGACCGGTGGTCTCGAAGCCGACCTGCGCGAGCAGGCTGGCGAGCTCCCCCCGGGTACCGACCTGGCGGCGGCATTCGGTGCCCCGACTGCTTACGCCGCGGAGCTGCGCGCGGCCGCCGGCCTGCCCGGGCCGACCGGTCCCGGCACGCTGCCGAAGGTGTCGATGGGGCGCGCTTTCGAGGCGTGGCTGCGCGAGGCGGGGCAACGAGGGCTGCGTCGATGGCCGTGGCTGGCCGATCTGCGCCCGGTGTGGTGGCTGGCGCGGGGCTTCGTCCTTGCCTACGTGCTCGTCGGCACGGCCACCGGGGGTCGCGCTGGCGGCATTCTGATTGGGCTCGCCGGTGCGGTTGCCTCCTTCGCGTGGAGCCGCGGACGGACCCTTCTGGTCTCGACCTGGCCCAACCGGTTTGCCCTTGCGGCCAACACCTTCGCTGCCATCGCGATCGTGCCGGTGCTTGCGCTGCTCTCCGCACCCACCGTCGAATACGTCGACATGGGATCCCAGGTCATGCCGGACGTGTCAGGCCCCGGCAACAGCGGCACGTGGGTCAATGGCGAGGCAGCGACCAATCTCTATGCCTATGACGCGCAGGGCAACCGCATCGACAACGTGCGGCTGTTCAACCAGTACGGGCAGGCAGTAACGGTGATGGGTGAGGCCTGGTGGAACGCCCCTGCGGAAAGTCAGCCGCCGACAGACGACGCCGGCGCCTTCGCGTTTAACGGGGCGGTGTTCCCGATCCGCTGGGCCGACCGCACCGGCTGGGAGGCTTCCAGCGGCGGGTGGGAGCCCCCGGTCCAGATTTCTGAACTAGCCGCTCATCAAGACGTGGCCCCATCGGCCACGACGTCCGCCAGCTCCTCGCCGGGGCCGATTCTCTCGCCGACGGCGACCCCGTCCGCGAGCCCGTCCGTGGCGGTGCCGACGGCTACTCCCTGATCTCCGGGTGGGGTGCGGGCTCCGGGTGCCCGCGATGAGATGACGTGACACGCGGACGAATCTGCCGATTCGCTCCGCGTGTCACGTCATCTCGACGGGGTGGTCGGGGTGCGTGGGAGGGGCGCGCGGGCGCCCGCGGGGCGGATTACAGTGGGCACGCCCCCGTAGCCCAATGGCAGAGGCAGGCGACTTAAAATCGCTCCAGGTGCGGGTTCGACTCCCGTCGGGGGCGCGTCAGCGCCGACGGCGGGAGTCGGGAGACGCTCGAACGCAGTGAGAGCGGTGGTGCCCCGTCGGGGGCGCGTCAGCGCCGACGGCGGGAGTCGGGAGACGCTCGAACGCAGTGAGAGCGGTGGTGCCTCGTCGGGGGCGCGCGAATCGGGTGATGTCGCGCCGATATCGGCGAGCCGTGACTGTTTGGGCGGCCGCGGTGGGGTGCGCAGGGGGTCGGCGGGCGTTTTCTTCTGGGGATGGGAACGCAACGGCCCTGTGCCTTGTTTACTCTGGTAACACGACAGGGAATCGCCCCTGCCAAAAGACACGGAGGATCGATGGCCAGCAACCCGGCCTTCAACCGCATCGAGAAGGACGCAAAAGACGGCTACGCCGCGTTCCGGGACGGCACGACGCCGGTCCCGCCGCCTGGCCAGTCCGGCTACGGACAGCCGCAAGGGTACGGCCAGCAGCAGCAGCCCTACCAGCCCTACGGAGCGCCGGCTCCGATGGGGCACGACCAGTTGCGCGACATGTACAACGCGCCCTCAGCGGGGCCGGTCGATACCGGTCGCGTGACCATGGACGACGTCATCATGAAGACGCTGAGCCTGTTCGCGATCGTGCTCGGTTTCGGGGCCGTGGGCTGGCTCGTTGCGGCGACCAACCCGGGCTTGGGCATGATGCTCTGGTTCGGCGGCATGATCGGCACGTTGGTCCTCGGCCTAGTCATCGCCTTCAAGAAGTCGCTGAGTGTCCCGCTCATTCTCGGGTATGCCGTCGTCGAGGGTCTTTTCCTCGGTGCGGTGAGCCAGTTCTTTGAGCAGCAGTATTCGGGCATCGTGGCTCAGGCCGTGCTCGCGACGCTCGCGACGTTCGCGGGCATGTTCATCGCCTACAAGACGGGCCTGATCAAGGTCAACGACAAGATGCGTCGCATCGTGACGATGATGCTCTTCGGCTATGCGATCTTCGCCGTGGTCAATTTCATCTTCGCGATGGTGACCAACACCGCCTTCGGTTTCGGCGGCAGCGGATGGCTCGGCATTCTCATCTCGCTGTTCGCCGTCGGCCTGGCCTCGGTGACGCTGGCCCTGGACTTCGACTCCATCGAGCGGGCCATCCGCCTCGGCGCCCCGCAGAAGTACAGCTGGCTCCTGGCCCACGGCCTGATTGTCACGCTGGTCTGGCTCTACATCGAGATGCTGCGGCTCATCGCCCGTCTGCGTCAGTGATGCCGGACCCTCAGGAACACGCGTCGACCCCGTCCCCCGCGGACGGGGTCGACCCGTTTGTGGCCACCGCACATCCAGTCGGTGGGGACCCCCGTCCTGACCTCGTGGCAACCGAGCTCGATCGCATCGTGCGTCGCATGCGTGAGCTGCCCGTGGCCCGCGCCGAGGCGACCGAGCCGGTCGTCCGGGCGGCATTCGCGGATCTCCTTGTCCCCGGAATGCCGCAGCCCGCCGCCCTTGGGGTGGCGACGTCCGTCGAGCAGCTGAGGGTGCTGGTCTACGACGCGTGCGTGCGGGCACGAGCGGGCAGTTCGACGGTCGAACTCGCGGGGGTCGAGGACGTGCTGGTGCAACTGCGGCGTGCTCTGCCCTGAGCAGTCGGTCAGCCGGGGCGCGGGGGTGAGGGATGGTGAGCGCCAATGGCGCTCACCATCCCTGCGGTGTGACGGGGACCGTTCGGGTGGCGCGGGTTGCGGCAAGTGGGGTGGTGACGTGCATCGCGAGGTCGGGCGACCACGGCCCCGGTTGGGTCTGGGCGGTGGTGGTGACACTCGACGATCACGGGACAACTAGGCGGGATGCCGAACCGCTCTCGAAGTGAGTGCCCCCGCCGGTCACCGTAGCGCGCTGGCGGCGCCCGCGTCCTGAGAACAGGGCACATTTCTTGGGAGGCGATCCCCTTCCTTCCCAAGAAAGAGCAGACACGCGAGGTCGACTGCGCTGCGCGCTCGGTCGGGAGCATGATGGGGCCATGGAATCTCTAAGGCGCCACGCCTCCTCTCAGAGCCCCTACGAGTCGACGGTAGGCTTCTCTCGAGCCGTCCGGGTCGGCGACCGCATCGTCGTCGCCGGCACCGCCCCCATTGGGGAAGGAGGTCAGGTCAGCCCCGATCCCGCCGCGCAGGCGCGCCGCTGCTGGGAAATCGCCCTCACCGCCCTCGGGGAGCTCGGCGGCAAGCCCGAGGATGTGATCCTCACGCGGCACTACCTCACCGACACCGACGTGGATCTGGTCGATGCCGTGTCGACGGTGCATGGCGAGATCTTCGGACAGGTGCGCCCGGCGGCCACGATGATCGCCATCGGCGCTCTGCTCGATCCTCGCTGGAAGCTCGAGGTCGAGCTCGAGGCCATCGTCACCGGCGAGTGACGTTCGCGGGGCCCGACGCCGACGATGACGGGTCGGGCCCGGCGTCTCGGCGCCAGGATCGAGGATCGCCTTTCCTGCGGCTGGGATCTCAGCGCGGAGCGGGACCGCGATGTCAGTCGGGCAGGGCATCCCAGCAACAGCCACCCCACCACAGCGTGGTGGCGCTCATCACGCTGTGCCCGAACGATCGCGTGGCGAAGGGGTCGGCGAGCTCGATCGCGCCGTCCGGGCCGAGTGCCCACGCGCGCTGTCGCGCAAGTTCGGCGATCGCTGCGCCGGCTCGTATCGGGCTGCCGGCGATCTCGGCCAGACGATCCGGTGAGGGGAGGTGGCCGGTGTCGGCAAGTGATCGGTACACGGCGAGCCGGACGGCTTCGAGCACCCCGGCTAGTTCGACTCCGTCCACGCCGATCCCCCTCTCTCGTCCCTGACCACGATAGTTCGCAGCTGACATCCAGCTCTCTCATGCGCGTCTGTTGCCTGGTCGTGACGCGGTCGCCACGCTGAGTGCGCCGACCCGTAGGCGCCATTCGCCGCGATGCGATGGGCCTGTCGTGCGCCCCAATGCCGACGCGGCCCCCATAGCAGCGCACGGGTGGCGTCGCGCACAACGCAACTGGGGGCGGCATACAGTCCCCCCATGGATCTCGTTGGGCGCCAGGCCGAACTCCGCTTCAGGGTCACCGACGACGACACGGCGAATGCCGTGGGCTCCGGTGATCTGCCCGTCCTCGGCACGCCACGACTCCTGGCGTGGCTCGAGGCCGCGACCTGCGCGGCGGTGGACGACGCGCTCCCGCAGGGGCACACGACGGTCGGGACCCGCGTCGACGTCGAACACCGGGCCGCATCGTCGATCGGGGCGCAGGTGCAGGTCCGCGCGGTCGTCACGCAGGTCGTCGGGCGCGCGGTTACCTTCGCCGTGACGGCCGGCCAGGGCGGTGGCGAGGTCGTCGCTCAAGGGACGATCGGGCGCGTGGTCGTCGACCGAGAGCGCTTCCTGGCCCGGCTTACGTGATCCTGCGTCCCATCCTGTCGATGACAGGATGGGCGGCATGAAGTTTGCCGAGCACATTGCCGATCTCGTGGGTCACACACCCCTGGTCAAGCTGCATTCCGTTACCCAGGGAGCCACGCAAGCCACCGTCCTTGCCAAGGTCGAATACCTCAATCCAGGCGGGTCGGTCAAAGACCGGATCGCCCTGAAGATGGTCGAAGCCGCTGAGGCCTCAGGTGCCCTCAAGCCGGGCGGAACGATCGTGGAGCCCACGTCCGGCAATACGGGGGTGGGGCTGGCTCTCGTCGCCCAGCGCAAGGGCTACTCGTGTGTGTTCGTGTGCCCGGACAAGGTGAGCGAGGACAAGCGCAACGTGCTCGCGGCCTATGGTGCTCGCGTCGTGGTGTCGCCGACCGCGGTGGCTCCCGACCACCCCGACTCGTACTACTCGGTCTCTGATCGTCTCGTGCGCGAGATCGATGGCGCGTGGAAGCCCGACCAGTACTCCAACCCGATGGGGCCGGCCTCGCACTACGAGACGACGGGTCCAGAGGTCTGGGAGGACACCGACGGCCGCGTGACGATGTTCGTGGCAGGTGTCGGCACCGGTGGCACCATCACGGGCACCGGCCGCTACCTCCGCGAGGTGTCCGCTGAACGAGCCGGTGGGCGGGTCCGCATCGTCGGCGCCGATCCCGAGGGCTCGGTCTACTCCGGTGGGACCGGACGGCCCTACCTCGTCGAAGGCGTGGGTGAGGACTTCTGGCCCACCGCCTATGACCCTTCGGTGGTCGACGAGGTCGTCGCCGTCTCCGATGCCGACTCGTTCGAGATGACGCGACGGCTGGCGCGCGAGGAGGGGCTCCTCGTCGGTGGCTCCTGCGGGATGGCCGTCGTTGCGGCCCTGCGCGCGGCCCGGGATCTCGGCCCGGACGACGTCGTCGTGGTCCTGCTGCCGGACTCGGGTCGGGGCTACCTGTCCAAGATCTTCAACGACGGGTGGATGGCGTCCTACGGCTTCCTCACCGCCGACACCCACACCACCGTCGGCGATGTCCTGCGGGGCAAGTCGGGCACGCTGCCCGCTCTGGTCCACACGCACCCGGGCGAGACGATCCGGGAGGCGATCGACATCCTGCGGGAGTACGGGGTCTCGCAAATGCCGGTCGTCAAGGCCGAGCCACCCGTGACCTCGGGCGAGGTTGCGGGGTCGGTGTCCGAGCGGGAGCTCCTGGACCAACTCTTCACCGGTCGCGCCAAGCTGTCGGACTCCGTGGAGTCTCACATGTCGCCAGGGCTGCCGTTGGTGGGTGCAGGTGAGGCTGTGGGCGTGGCGCGGACGGCGTTGGAGGTGGCCGATGCCGTGCTCGTGGTCGAGGACGGCCTGCCCGTCGGTGTGCTGACGCGGGCGGACCTGCTCGGCTTCCTCGCCGAGTGACTGCGTCCGAGCCCGAGTTGGGTGCGCTCATCCGGACTCCTGCGGGGTCGGGCCCACCCAACGCGACGGGGCCGGACCCGCTGGCTAGCTATCGCTCAGTGTTGGCGGCCACCCGGGGGTTCATGCCGACCCATGAGGGCGACTACCTGTATTCCCTTGCCCGCGAACGGCTCCCGTGTGGACCTGTGCTCGAGGTGGGCACCTACTGTGGCAAGTCGGCCATCCTCCTCGGCGCTGCCGCGCGGATGGTCGGCGGCGTGGTGTTCACGGTTGACCACCATCGCGGCTCCGAGGAGAACCAGGCCGGCTGGGAGCACCACGACACGTCCGTGGTCGACCCGAGGACTGGACGGATGGACACGCTGCCGTTCTTCCGGCGGGCCATCGAAGCGGCCGGACTCGAGGACGTCGTGGTCGCGATCATCGGTGAGTCGGAGACGGTCGGGCGCTGGTGGACCACGCCCTTGTCGATGGTCTTCATCGACGGCGGACATGGGGCCGAGCCGGCCCACCGCGACTACGAGACCTGGGCGCCGCTGGTGATGGCGGGCGGCATTCTGGCCATTCATGACGTGTTTCCGGACCCCCGGGACGGTGGGCGCCCGCCGTACGAAATCTGGTGTCGGGCAACGCAGTCCGGGCAGTTCGAGGACGTTGGGGGCGTGGGCTCGTTGCGGGCACTGCGTCGCGTCTCTGCCAGGCCCACCTCAGCGGTGTGACCCGATCAGCAGCCACATCCAGGCGCCGGGCTCGGATCGATCGTCGGGAGACCGTCGCCCCGCAGAATGCCGGCGCCGGGTGTGGTGTTGGACAGCGCATCCACGGCGAGCAGCACGGCGGCGCCGGTGTAGGTCGTGTGCTCCACCGGCCAATTGACGTCGTCCGGCCAGACGTAGCCGGTCCAGTAGGCGCCCTCAGGGGTGCGCAGGTGCTGCATGTCCAGGAGCAGGGTCACGGCGGACTCGCGCTCGCCCACTGCGTCCAGAGCCAGTGCTAGCTCGCACGTCTCGGCGCCGGTGACCCACGGGTTGGTGTCCACACAGCGAATGCCGAGCCCTGGCACGACAAAGTCGTCCCATCGGGCGCTCAGCCGTGCCTTGGCCGCGGCTCCCTGAACCACCCCGCCGAGGATCGGGTAGTACCAGTCCATCGAGAACGTGGCCTTGTCCAGGAAGCGATCCTCATGTGCGACAACAGCATGGGCGATCTGCGCGCCGGTCGAGCGCCAGCGAGGGCGTGACTCGCCAAGGAGATCCGCCAGCGCTAGGCCACAGCGCAGCGCGTGGTGGATGGATGAGGATCCCGCGAGCAGCGCATCCTCGTGGCGCACCCCCGTGGCTCCGTCGGTGGCCCAGGAGATGCCACCCCACGCCAGCTGCATCGTGGCGATCCAGTCCAGCCCGGCCGAGACGGCCGGCCACAGTCGATTCACGAACGCGAGGTCACCGCAGCTGAGCCAGTGGTGCCACAGCCCGACGGCGAGATAGGCGCTCATGTTTGTGTCGCCACTCTGGTCGTCGACGCGATCGGCGACGATCCGCATGGGCCAGGACCCGTCACTGCGCTGATGCGTGGGCACCCAGAGCAGGGCACGCTCCGCGGCATCGCGATCGCCACCGATCAGCAGGGCCATCGCGGCCTCGACGTGGTTCCAGATGTCGGTGTGTTCACCCGTCGTCCAGGGGATCGCCCCGCATGGCTCCTGCATAGCCCGCAAGGCCGCTGTCGTCGCGCGAACGTCGGCCGCGGAAAATTGTCCCTCCAACCACACGTCGGGCACTAGGGCGCCGGCTTGTGGAGGTAGACGACCAGGGACTTGCCGATGATCGGGTTGAGCGCTCGCTCAGCGAGTCGGGTCGTGCGCGGTGCTTTCATGATGTCCCACACCAAGATCCGGTGATACCCGCGCACGAGAGGGTGATCATCGTTATGCACGCCGACGGCGCACTTGAGCCACCAGTAGGGGGAGTGCAGGCCGTGGGCGTAGTCGATGCCATCGTGGACGAGCCCGGCACTCGTGGCCTTGGTGATCAACTCCTTGGCGGTGTAGATCCGAATGTGCCCACCGGGCGTGTTGTGATAATCGTCGGAGAGGCGCCAGCACACGGCTTCGGGGAACCAGCGTGGCACGGTCAGGGCGATCGTCCCGCCGGGGCGCAACACTCGCGCCAGCTCCTCGATCGCCTGGATGTCGGCGGGGATGTGTTCGAGCACTTCGGCCGCAACGATCCGGTCGAACTCGTTGTCCGCGAACGGCAACGCGAGCGCGTCACCCTCCGTGGTCTGCGCGAGCGCGCCCGCGGGGACCTCGCCGGCCTCCTCCATGGCGACGAACAACTCCTTGACGCCCTGCAGCTCGGCGGCATCCTGGTCGAAGGCCACGACGTCGGCACCACGGCGGTACATCTCGAAGGCGTGCCGACCGGCCCCGCAGCCCATATCGAGGACCCGCTCACCTGGACGCAGGCCCAGCCGGGTGAAGTCAACGGTCAACATGCGCCACCTCCCGGGCGCGGACAGCCCTGATCTCGTCCTCGTAGGCCGCCGCCGTCGCCTCCGCGACCGCGCGCCAACTGAACTGCGCCTGGGAGCGTGCGCGTCCTGCGGCACCCATCCGGTCGCGTCGGTCGGGATCGTCGAGCAGGGCAGCGATGGCGTGGGCGAGGGCCTCGACATCCCCGGGGGGCACCAGATCCGCGCACTCACCGTCGGGGCCGACGACCTCAGGGATGGCCCCAGCCCGGGACACCACAAGGGGAGTCGCGCACGCCATGAGCTCGGCCGTGGGCAGGCTGAAGCCCTCGTATAGGCTTGGGACACAACCGATCTCTGCAGATCCCATGATGTCGACCAGCTCGGAGTCGCTGACACCGTGGACGAAAGTCACGTGACCGGCGAGGCCGAGCTCGTCGATGAGCTGCGCCGTGCGGCCGCCGGGCTCGGGCTTGGTGACGAGCATCAGGGAGAGGTGATCCCGCTCGGTGCGCAGCTTGGCCACGGCCTCGAGCAGCGTCGCGATGCCCTTCATCGGGGCATCGGCGCTGGCCATGGCCAGGATTCGTCCGGGGACCCGCGCAGTGCTCGGCGGGCGGAAGGTCTCGTCGACCCCGAGGGGGATGATCTCGACGCGCCCGGGGTCCACGCCGAAGTCGAGGACGACGTCGCGGGCGGAGCTGGCCGAGGGGGTGAGGATTCGGGGGAGCCGTCGAGCCACGCGAGTTTGCATGTGCAGGAAGCCATACCAGCGGCGCAGGCTGAGCTGTTTGCGCCACGGGGCGGCAGCCAGGTCGATCCGCCGGTCGACCGTGATCGGGTGGTGGATCGTTGTCACGAGCGGGAATCCGAGGGCCATCAGGGCCGCGATGTCGTCGGCGAGGACCTGGTTGTCGTGAACGACGTCGAAGTCGTCCCGCCGCCCGGCCAGCAGCCGAGCAACCCGCCGGCCGAACGTGCGGGGCTCCGGGAAGCCCGCAGTGCACATGGTCGCGAACTCGAGAACGTCCGTGATGTCGCGGAACTCGCGCAATTGGGGGACCCGAAACGGGTCGGGCTCTCGGTACAGGTCCAGGCTCGGAACCTTGGTCAGGAGCACACCATCGTCAAGCTCGGGGTAGGGCTGGCCCGAAAACACCTCGACGCTGTGGCCGAGAGCGACGAGCTCCCGCGAGAGGTAACGCACATAGACGCCCTGGCCTCCGCAGTGGGGCTTGCTGCGATAACTGAGTAGGGCGATCCGCATGAACCAGAACCCTACTGGCCAGTACTGCGGTGCGGAGCACGCCGAATCGGCTCCGGGCGGCGCTGTTGCTGACCTCGACCGGGGTGACGGCGCATGGTTGGGGAGAAGATGGACCCATGCAGCCATGGGAATCGCCGGTCGACCGGGCGATCCGAGAGGCCCAGGAGCGTGGGGAGTTCGACAACCTGCCCGGTCAAGGCCGGCCGCTGCCGCCGATCAACCCCCACGACGCGGACTGGTTTGTGCGGGCGCTGGCCCAGCGCGAGCAGCTCGACTTCACCGGCGCCCTGCCTCCGGCGCTCGCCCTGCGCAAGGAGGCGGCGGCATTCCCTGAGTCCTTGGCCGATCTGGCGAGCGAGGAGTCGGTGCGAGCGGTGCTCGAAGACTTCAACGATCGCGTCCGCCGGGACCGGCTGCGACCGGCCGAAGGCCCCCTGCCTCCGATGCTTGCCCCCACCGTCGACGTCGAGGAGGTCCTGCGCCGGTGGCGCACAATGAGGGAGTCGGCATCCGCCGGAGCGGGAATGCCCCACCGACCGGTCTCGCCGACCGCTCACCGGCCGGGCGGGCAAGGCAAACCCGTCGAGCGCCCCGGGGTGATCCGGCGATGGTGGCAGCAACGCAGAGGGAGGATTGCTCGATGATCCATCACATCGCTTTCCCCCAGGACTGGGCGGCGGCTCTCGCGGCCGGGGAGTACCGCATCTCCACCCGCGGCCGCACCCTCGACCAGGAGGGCTACATCCACTGCGCCCATGCCGATCAGGTTGCCGGTGTGCTGCAACGGTTCTACGCCGACGTCGATGAGCCGTTGCTCCGGCTCGATATTGATCCCGGCCGGCTGATCTCCCGTGTGGTCGACGAGCCGCCCGTGCCGGGCATGAGCGAGCTCTTCCCGCATGTCTACGGGCCCATCGAGGTGGGTGCCGTCGTGACAGTCCACCCGCTGGCCCCCCCTTTCGCTTAGTGCACTGAGTGCGACTCGATGCGGACCGCCGAGTGGGCACCGGTTGATGGGCGCCGCTCACAAGCGCAGGCTGAAGGCACAGGCCGGCCGAGGGGCGGCATTCGAGGCGAGAGGATTCGAGATGAAGCGACGCGAGCCCGGGACCCCGCTGGCTAAGTCCTCCAAGCAACTGGTCGATGAGGCGAGTGCGTCGGTGACGACCATTCCCGTCGGACAGGCAGTGGAGTTGCTGACCGACCCCACCGTGTTGTTCGTCGACATCCGCGATCCCCGCGAGCTCGAGCGTGACGGCCAGATCCCCGGCGCGTTCCGGGCGCCGCGAGGGATGCTGGAGTTCTGGATCGACCCCGACAGCCCGTACTACAAGAGTGGCCTCGATGACGGTCGTCAACTGGTGCTGTACTGCGGGTCCGCCTGGCGCTCGGCCCTGGCGGCGGCGACGCTGCGCGAGATGGGTCGCGACGACGTGGCCCACGTGGAAGGGGGCTTCGCGGCGTGGCGGGCGGCCGGCCACCCCGTCGAGAGCGTGGAGCCGCGGCAGGCTCGGCCGGCCTGACCGGACCTGCGTCGGCCTGGCCCCTCGCCTATCCTGCGCAGGTGGACTGGCTGGGCCTGTGGTGGCGCGATGAGGTCATCGCGGGCAACAAGGGGCCGTTGTTGCTCACGTTCGTCGCATTCGTCCTCACCTTCCTGATCACCCGGACGATCACGCGCCTGATTCGGGCCGGCAAGGGGCCCTTCCACAACCTCAGCAACGGCGGGGTGCATCTGCACCATTCGACGCCGGGCATCATCTTGCTCGTCACCGGCGCGCTCACGTCGGTCGCGGCCAACGGCCGGTCTCCGTGGACATATGCCGCGGGCGCCGCCATCGGCATCGGGGCCTCCCTGGTCCTGGACGAGTTCGCGATGATCTTCCATCTGCAGGACGTCTACTGGAGCCAGGAGGGGCAGCTCTCGGTCAACGTCGTCATGCTGTGCGCGGCCTGCCTCGGCCTTGCAGTGGTCGGCGTGAGCCCGACCGGGACCGCGGGTTTGGGCGAGCTCGCCCGACTCCGCGGCGGCTTGACCGTCGTGCTTCTCGTCCATTTCGCCCTCGTCATCGTCACCGTGCTGAAAGGCAAGTACCCGACAGCGGTGTTGTCGCTCTTCCTCGGACCGCTCGCGGTGGTGGCGGCCCTGCGCCTGGCCCGCCCCACCTCGGCGTGGGCGCGGCACTTTTACTCCACACCGAAGAGAGCGCACGCGGCCAGCCGCGCCGAGGCCTTCGATGCCCGATGGGGTCCCGTGCGGACGCGATGGGACGACTTCATCGCTGGACGGCCCTCGCTACGGCAGTGAACTCGACGGGGGTTGGTCACGGCGGCGGGCCGGCCCGCCGCCGGGTGACAATGGGGGCTCATGCGTGACGCACGGAGGTGAGTAGTGCCGGTCAACATTCCGCGGGAGCTCCCAGCGCGGGCCACCTTGGAGGGCGAAGGCGTCTTCGTCATGACCGAGGGACGTGCCGGCCATCAGGACATCCGGCCGCTTGAGATCGCCATCGTCAACCTCATGCCGACCAAGATCGCCACCGAGACCCAGCTGCTGCGGCTCCTCGGGAACACGCCGTTGCAGGTGCGGGTGACGTTGTTGCACATGGGTTCACACGAATCCCGCAATACCTCATCGCAACATCTGGAGACGTTCTATGCCCAGTTCGATGAGGTGGAGCAGCGCAAGTTCGACGGCCTGATCATCACCGGCGCCCCGATCGAGACCCTCCCGTTCGAGGAGGTCGACTACTGGGACGAGCTCACGCGAGTCCTGGACTGGAGCCGAGAGCACGTTTTTGCCACCCTGCACGTCTGCTGGGGCGCTCAGGCGGCGCTCTACCACCACTACGGCGTGCCCAAGTATCCGGTCGACGGCAAGATCTTCGGCGTCTTCGACCATGACGTGCTCGACCCTGCCTCGCCCGTGCTGCGCGGCTTCGACGAGACCTTCCCGGCACCCCACAGTCGGCATACCGAGATCCGCGTCGAGGACATCGCCGCGGTGCCGGACCTCAAGCTCCTGGCCACCTCACCGGAGGCAGGTGTCTACCTGGTCGGCAGTGTCGACGGGCGCCAGCTGTATGTGACCGGGCACCCCGAGTACGAGCGACACACCTTGGCCGGCGAGTACGAGCGCGACATCGCGCGAGGGCTGACGATCGACGTGCCTCATCAGTACTACCCGGGTGACGACCCCGGGCGCGAGCCGCGCATGACGTGGCGCTCGCACGCATACCTGCTCTACGCCAACTGGCTCAATTACGCCGTCTATCAACGCACCCCCTTCGACGCCGACCACATCCCCGACGAGGACGCGGTCGACTCCGACGACTGACAGCGGGCCGAAGTCCCGGTGCCGAGATCATCGGTGACGGCTCGCGGCCGAGCACGCCTGGCCCATCGGTCAGGCAGGCGGGGCGATCTCCTGCTGGGCCGGCAGGTTGGCCACACCGATCGGGCAGGTGAGCCCGTTGGGTCCGTGATTGCAGTAGCCGCCCGGGTTCTTGTAGAGGTACTGCTGGTGGTAGTCCTCGGCATACCAGAACGGTCCTGCCTCGCCGGCCGGCCGTTCCTCGGTCGTGATCGTCCCGGCGCCGACCCGCGTCAACTCCGACTGGAATGCCGTGTGCGTCGCCCGCACCGCGGACTCCTGCTCGGGGGTGGTCCAGTAGATGGCGGACCGATACGCCGTGCCGATGTCGTTGCCTTGCCGCATGCCTTGGGTGGGATCGTGGTTCTCCCAGAACGCTTTGAGGATCTCCTGCGGCGTGATGACGTCAGGGTCGTAGGCCACCAGGACGGCCTCGGTGTGACCGGTCCGGCCCGTGCACGACTCCTCGTAGGTCGGGTTCGGGGTGTAGCCGCCCATGTAGCCAACCGCCGTCGTCACGACGCCTGGCAGCCGCCACATTATCCGCTCCGCGCCCCAGAAGCAGCCCATCGCGACGTAGATGATCTGGGTGCCCTCGGGCCAGGGACCTTCGAGTGGCGTCTTGAGGTGCTCGTGCCTGGCCGGCACCGGGAAGATCCGATGGTCGCGCCCCGGCAGGGCCTCATCGCGAGTGGGCAGGACGGTCTTGGCGCGGGAACCGAAAAGCATGTGCCATTGAACACCCCCGGGTGGCACGGTGTTCCCCATGACGGAGTTCGTGCCTGTCGACGGCCTGGCGATCGACCATCCAGGCAGGGCTCGCTTCGACGCGTGGGTGCAGGTGTATGCCCGGTGCGCCTCGGCGGTCCTCGACGGTGATGCGGACGAGCGCACGCCCGACGAGTTCCGCGAGCTCGAACGGGACCCCGCGAGGGAGCGGCTGGGCATCGCCGCGGTCAACGGGGACGTGGTAGTGGGCGCCCTTGCGGTCATCCTGCCGCTGCGCGACAACGTTACTGTGGCCGTCGTCCGGGTCGCCGTCCTGCCGGAGTATCGGGGGCAGGGCCTTGGGTCAGCCTTGTTGGCCCGGGGCGAGGCCTTGGCCCGGTCTCGCGGGAGGAGATATCGTCCAAGGCCACAGTGTTGCCCTCCCGGGCGTCCCGGATCCCGCGACGGCATTCCTGGAACATCATGGATACGGTGTGGCGCAACGGTTGCTCCGCAGCGACCTCGCAGTGGACGCCCGGACCGGGCCATTGCCGGTGCAGGTCGGCTACCGACTTGAGGTGGCCGTCGGGCGGATCCCGGTGGCGTGGCGACCGGCATTCGCCGAATTCCAGCGAGCGATGTCCACCGACGCGCCCCTGGGGGACCTGATCCTTGAGGAGGAGGAGTGGGATGCCGCCCGGGTCGCCGAGCTGGACGCCCGCGATGCGGCGATGGCACGCGACAACGTCCTGGTGGTGGCGCGCCGGGTCGACGACGATTTGACGACCGGGTTCGCGGGGTTCACCCAGGTGCAGTGGGCCCCAACGATGGGGGAGCGGGCCTACCAGCAGGACACCCTCGTCCGCCGTGGGGACCGGGGACATGGGCTCGGGTTGGCGCTCAAGGCCGCCGCGCTCAACACGGTTCGGCACACCTGGCCGCAGGTGGTCTCGATCCGGACCTGGAATGCCGATGACAACACTCATATGTTGGCCGTCAACCACACCTTGGGATTCGTCGCGACCGGCGTCATGACCGAGTGGCAGAAGCGGCTCGCGTCCTGACCACAGCCGGGGTCGACGGTCGCCGCTCTGGTACGAATTTCCCTGTGAGAGGTGAACCCGAGGTGGGGGACCGGGTCCGGGTGACGGTGCGCCGCCGGTCGTCGGACACCGCGCCGGCTGACCGCGGCGAGGTCGTCATTGAGGACCTGAGCGGCGTGGTCACCCGGCTGAGCGCGCGGACCGGGCCCAACGGTCCCCAGGGCGCCGTCACCCAGTGGATGCTCCGGGAGGCGTCTGCCCACCTGGCCGAGCAGCTGGCCACCGATCTTGCCCCGCGTGAGTCAGGGGAGGCGATGCCCCGGATCTTGTCCGCGCTGGTCGGGCATGAGCCCTTCGTCAAGGGGGTCCTCGACGCGAGCATTCACCAGCTCAACCGGCGATGGCCCATCGCGTCGGACTGGTATGCCGACCTCATCGCCTACATCATGCGTCCGCAGCCTGCGGCGGTGAACATGGCGGAGATGGGCGTCTACGTCGGCGAGGATGACGACGTCTCGCTCGCGGACCTGGTCAGCGGTCTGGCCCGCTTCCAGCTGGCCGTGATTCGCGACCCGCAGGTGTTCACGCTCGCCGAGACTCTCCGGACCCTCTGGCCCGACCATCCGGACGTCCAGGCGGCCTATGCCCGCGTCCAGGACGCCCAGTTCGGGCAGGCCACCGAGCTCGTCGAGTTCGCCCTGTCCGCCTACCGGCTGCAACTGAGACCCGGCGTGACGGCATTCGATGTCGTCTGGGCGATCCAGGCGCTGTCGTCCTGGGACTACCGCGAGGAACGGATCCGTCCCGACCGCAGCGACCCCGCCGACCCCGTTGACGGCGCCGGCCGCCCCCGCTCGGCCCGCGCCGTCCTGCAGTACTTGGCTGGGGCCCTCCACGACCGTGACGGTGCCACCCTCACGCTGGCGGACCTCTACGCACGCAGACCCCTGCCCGAGGCGGACTGACGCGGGAACGAGGGCGGCGCTATCGGCGCAGCGGCCGTCAGGAGCTGGTGAGCCATCCCGACGAGGCCTGGTAGTTGGTCCCCGACGCCGTGCGGAGCTTGAAGTACACCGTCTCGCGATTGCCGGCCGAGATGTACCTGGCTTGGGCATTGCCAAAGATCACTCCGAGCGACTCCCAATCCGAGCCGCCCACGCCTCTCCACGCGCCGTTGACCCAGGCGGACGAGCTTGCGGTGTACCACATGGCGCGGCGGAATTCGGAGGCGGCGATCACGCAGTACCGGGCCCCGCCGCCGTAGGTCGCCTTGTAGACCAGGAGCTGGGCATAGTCCAGGGTCAGCGTCGTTCCCGATGAGGTCTTTCGGGTATATGGGGCGACCTTCACCAGGCGCATGTCATTGGTCTGGCAGGGCACTGACGTCACCGGCACCGCCGCCATGGCCGTGCTGGTGCCAGCAGCTGAGAGCGGTCGCGCGTGTGCAGCAGGCGCGAGCAGGGCGCCGGCGGCGATGGTCGCGAGCACAGCCGCGAGGGATCGACGTGGGGTCATCAGGGTCCTGTCTTCGGCTGCAAACGTGGGTGCCGGACATCGCCGCCCCCATGGCTGTCCCGGACCGTAGCCGAGCCCGGTAGGGGTGCGTGAGGGGTCACGGCCCCGGGGACGTGTCCCCTGGGGCGCGCCCGGGCTTACCCTTCTGGGCGTGACTTCCGAACCTCTTGGCTTCTCCTCCCGCGCGATTCACGTGGGCTCCGAGCCCGACCCGACGACGGGCGCTGTCGTCCCCCCGATCTACGCGACCTCGACCTACAAGCAGGACGGGATCGGCGGCCTGCGCGGCGGCTATGAATACTCGCGCAGCGCCAACCCCACTCGGACGGCACTGGAAGACTGCTTCGCCTCGCTCGAGGGCGGGGAGAGGGCGTTTGCGTTCGCCAGCGGGCTCGCGGCGGAGGACTGCATCTTGCGGGCGCTGCTCGCCCCCGGGGACCATGTGGTCGTCCCGAGCGACGCCTACGGCGGCACGTACCGTCTCTTCAACAAGGTGGCGCTGCCTTGGGGGGTCGACCATTCGATTGCCCGGATCGCCGATGTGAATGCCGTCCGCGCCGCGTTGCGTCCAGACACGCGGATGATCTGGGTCGAGTCGCCCACGAACCCTCTGCTCGCGGTCGCCGACATCGCGGCTCTCGCCGACCTGGCCCACGAGGTGGGCGCGCTGCTCGTCGTCGACAACACGTTCGCCACGGCCTATCTGCAGAATCCACTCGCGCTCGGGGCTGATGTCGTCGTGCATTCGACGACGAAGTACTCCGGCGGTCACAGCGATGTGGTCGGTGGCATCGTGGTCACCAAGGCTGGTGCCCTGACCGCTCGCGGCGAGGATGTCACCGAGCGGATCGGCTTCCACCAGAACGCGATGGGTGCGGTTGCCGGCCCGTTCGACGCATGGCTCGTGCTGCGGGGCCTGAAAACCCTTGCGATCCGCATGGAGCAGCACTGCGACAACGCCGAGCGCATTGTCGAGTTCCTTCAGGGGCACGACGGGGTGACCTCGATCCTCTACCCCGGACTGCCCGACCACCCCAACCACGAGGTTGCGGCCCGGCAGATGCGGCGCTTCGGCGGGATGATCTCGTTCCGGGTGCGGGGCGGCGAGGATGTGGCGACCAAGGTCGTCTCCGAGACGACCCTGTGGACCCTGGGCGAGTCGCTGGGCGGCGTCGAGTCGCTGATCGAGCACCCGGGGCGGATGACTCACGCGTCGGTGGCCGGGACTGAGCTCGAGGTGCCGGGCGACCTGATCCGCCTCTCCGTGGGGATCGAGGACGTGGAGGATCTGATCGCCGACCTCAAACAGGCACTGGACCGCCTGACCTGACCTCCCGGCATTCACCTGCCTAGAGGCCTGTCCGGCCTGCACCGCCGCACCAAATTTCCCGCCTGAAGTGGGTTGCTGGGGGTTCGCAGGGGTTGTTAACCCTTGCGAACCCCCACGGACCCACTTCAGGCGGGAAAGTGAAGAGAGAGAACGGCGCGCTTAGAGGCCCATGTCCTTGCTGATGATGGTCTTCATGACCTCCGAGGTCCCGCCATAGATGCGGTTGACCCGGTTGTCGGCGTACAGGCGCGCGATGGGGTACTCGTTCATGAACCCATAGCCGCCGTGCAGCTGCAGGCACCGGTCGATGACATCGGCGGCGACCTCGGTGCAGAACAACTTGGCCGAAGCAGCCTCCGCCGCCGTCAGCTCACCGGCGTCGAGCGCATCCATCGCGCGATCCACGACGGCCTGGGCCGCGTCGACCTTGGCTCGGCAGGCCGCCAGCTCGAACTTGGTGTTCTGGAAGGCCGCCACCGCCTGGCCAAAGACCATCCGCTGGGTGACGTAGTCCTGGGTGAACTTGATCGCCGCCTCGGCCTGGGCATAGGCGCCCAAGGCAATGCCAAGTCGCTCCTGGGGCAGGTTGCGACCGAGGTAGAAGAAGCCCTGGCCCTCCTCGCCGAGGAGATCCTCGACGGGCACCACGACATCGACGAACGCCAGCTCCGCGGTGTCCGAGGTCTTCAGGCCAAGCTTGTCGAGCTTGCGGCCGACCGAATAGCCGGGGGCCTTGGTGTCGACAACGAGGAGGGAGATGCCCACGCGCCGGTTCTCGGGGTCCGCGGGGGCGGTGCGGGCGCAGACGATGACGCGGTCCGCGTGGACGCCACCGGTGATGAACGTCTTGGCGCCGTTGAGGACGTAGTGAGTGCCGTCCTCGGACAGCTTGGCCGTGGTCTTCATGCCGGCCAGGTCGGAGCCGGTGCCCGGCTCGGTCATAGCGATGGCCCACATCTCCTCCGCGGCGACAAAGGGGGGCAGCCAGCGCGCCTTCTGCTCGTCTGTGGCCAGACTCATGATGTACGGCAGGCAGAGGAGGACGTGGACCCCGGACGCGCCGAACGTCACGCCCGCGCGGGCGGTCTCCTCGGCGATGAGGGCCTCGAACTTGATCGTCTCCAGCCCGGCGCCGCCGTACTCCTCGGGCACCTCGATCCCGAAGATCCCCAGCTCCGCGAGCTTGTAGTAGAAGTCCCGCGGCACGATCCCCGCCTGGTACCACTCCTCGTAGTGCGGCACGACCTCGCTCTCGATGAAGTCACGCAGGGTCTTGCGGAAGGACTCCTGGTCCTCGTCGAACACGGTGCGGCGCATGGTGGTCTCCAGGTTGATCGGGCTGGGGAGGGGTCGTGAGCGAACTCGTCCCCATCACTCTACTAAGCGGTCGCTCAGTTGTCTGTGTCGGACGGCATACTGGGCGAGGTGACCTTGGTGACGTGCGTCGATGTCGGCTCGACCTACACCAAAGGCCTCGTCGTGGACACCCATGACGGCCGCCTGGTCGCCTCGGCCGCGCACCCCACGACGGTCGCCACGGACGTGATGACCGGTGTCGACGCCGTATGCCGTGCGCTCGCCAATGAGATCGGTCTGGCGTCCGGCGAGGGCCTGGGTTCGCCCCGGCTCTGCTCGAGCGCCGGGGGTGGGCTGCGGGTTGCGGTGGTCGGGCAGGAGCGCGAGGTCTCCGCCGAGGCCGGTCGACGCGTGGCTCTCTCGGCCGGTGGCCGAGTCGTCCACGTCAGCGCAGGCCCGCTCGATGCTGGGGGCGTGCGCGGGCTGCGGGCGGCGACCCCGGACCTGGTCCTGCTCGTCGGCGGGACCGACGGCGGCAACGCCGAGGTGCTGTTGCACAACGCCGGGCGGCTGGCCACCGCCCGGATCACCCCACCCATCGTCGTCGCGGGGAATGCCGACGCATCCGCCGAGGCGTCATCCCTCCTGGCTGCGACCGGGCGCCGCCATGTCGTCACCGCAAACGTCGTTCCCCGGATCGGCGACATCGCCCCCGAGGGGGCCCGCAACGCAATCCGGACGGCATTCCTCGTGCATGTGATCGGGGGCAAAGGCCTGTCCCGGGGGCGGACCTTCGCCGATCTCGTGCGGGCACCGACTCCGGACGCCGTGCTGCGCGGCGTCGAGGTGCTGGCGCAGGTGTCCGGCGACGTCATGGTCGTCGACATTGGTGGCGCGACGACCGATGTCTACTCGGTCCTCACTCCGGTCGGGGAGGACGCGTCGTTGCGACGCGAGGTGGTCGGGCAGCTCTGGCACGCCCGCACTGTCGAGGCCGATCTGGGGATGCGATGGAATGCCCACGGCATCGTCGAGGCTGCTGAGCGCGAACGGATTCCGATCTCGGCCGAGGCTCAGGCGTATGCCGCGCGCGTCGCCGCGCACCCGGATCACCTGGCTCGCGGGGCGGATTGGACCGTTGAGTCCGAGCTCGCGACCGCCGCCGCCACCATCGCGGTGCGTCGCCATGGTCGGCCGCTCTCGCCTGGGGAGCACCCTCGGCCCCTCGCCGACGTGGGCCTGGTCCTCGGATCGGGCGGGGTGCTGCGGCATTCGCCGGAGGTCGTCGCCGATCAGGTCCTGGGGACCGTCATTGGGGACCACGGCGGCGGTTGGCGCGTGCCGACCCGAGCCCGGATGGGTGTCGATGGCGCCTATGTCCTGTTCGCCATCGGTCTGCTCGCCGATGACCATCCGGAGGCGGCCCGGGCTCTGGCCGATCAGCTCGCCTCGTAAGGTCACCTCATGGCAGCCGACTGGTCCTGGTCCGAGCAGTTCGACGCCGACGGCATTTATGTGGGGACCGCGACCTGCGGACTGCCGCCGCGAGTCACTCAGCGGGCCATGAGGTCGATCCACGACGACTGGGCACGGGGTCGGATCCAGGGGCCCGATTTCGATGCCGTGACCGGGGAGTCCCGCCAGCGCTACGCCCGGCTGGTGTCGGCCCCGGTCGAGAGCGTCGCGATCGGGCACCAGGTGTCTCCACTGGTCGCGCTCATCGCCGCGGCCGTGCCGGACGGGGCCGAGGTGCTCGTGCCCGCGGGAGAGTTCACGTCGGTGACGTTTCCCCTTGCCGCGCAGGCTCATCGGGGCGTGCGGGTTCGCGAGGTGCCCTTGGGCGCCATCGCCTCAGAGATCACGGCCAACACTGCTCTCGTGGCCCTCTCGGCGATCCAGTCCGCCGATGGTGCGCTCGCCGACCTCGATGCCGTGGCGGTGGCCGCTGACCGGATCGGCGCGGACGTCCTGGTCGACCTCACCCAAGCCGCAGGGTGGCTCCCGGTCGATGCGTCCCGGTTCGCCTACACCGTCTGCGGCACGTACAAGTGGCTGCTCTCGCCGCGTGGCACGGCATTCCTCACCGTGCGTGGCGATCGGCTCGACTCCCTCGTGCCCGCCCAAGCCGGCTGGTACGCCGGCGCGGCCCCGTGGGACTCGATCTATGGGCTTCCGCTGCGGCTGGCCCCCGACGCGCGTCGGTTCGATGTGTCGCCGGCGTGGTTCGCCTGGGTCGGGACGCAGGCCTCGTTGGGCTTCCTGGAGGACATCGGGATCGGTGCACTGCACGCGCATGCCGTGGCCGTGGAACATGCTTTTGCCGAGGCGGCGGGCCTGGACCCGGGCCCCGGGGCGATCAGATCACTGGCCACCGATGAGGCCGCGGCGGGGATCCTCGCCGCGGCGGGGGTTGTGGCCAGCGTGCGTGCCGGCCGGCTGCGCCTGGCCTTCCATGTCAACAACACCGTCGACGAGGGTGCGCGGCTGGGTTCGCTGCTGCGGGGGCATGTGCACGATTGAGCGACTCGCGGTCTGGGGCTGGCATTCGCTGCGGTCACTCAGCCTCGTGGGTGATCTGGGTGGGGGTATACCCCCACCCAGATCACCCACGAGGATTTCGGCCCCTGCAGATGCCTGTGGATGACGCCCGAGAGCCACCCTTGATCCGGTCCACACTGACCCGATGGAGATCGCCACGTTGGCCCGCCGGCAACACGGGGTGATCGCCCGGGCTCAGGCCCTCGTTGAGCTCACGCCCGAGCAGGTGCGCTGGCGGCTGGACAGCGGGGCGTGGGTGCGTGTCCACCCTGGTGTCTACCGATCGGCACCAGTGACGCTGACCTGGCGGGGACGGGCGCAGGCGGCTCTGCTGTACTACGGTCCGGGCGCGGCCCTAGGCCTGGAGAGTGCGGCCTACCTGTGGGGGATCAACGACGTCGAGCCGGCCATGGTGCACGTTGATCTGCCCCATGGCTCGCAGCACGTACGGCGCCCGGGCATACGGCTACGACGCCGACGTCGGCTCGCGACGGTCAACCGGCGCGGGTTCCTGGTCGCCGCGGCCGCACACTGCGTCATCGATCTCGGTGATGCGCCGGCGGCGGATCGAGATGATGCGATCGCCGTGGCCGCCCGGGCGGTGCAACGTCGGGTGGTCACCGTCGATGAGCTCGCCGGTGAGCTGGCGGCTCGACGCACACATCGCCACCGACGGGCGCTCGAGCTGGCCCTCGGTGTGGTCGCGCAAGGAGCCGAGAGCGGACTTGAAGTGGCGTTCCACCTCGGAGTACTTCGGGCGCACGGGCTGCCACCCATGGAGATGGCCGTGCCAGACACTGCCGGCGGTGGCGGCATTCGCCGAGATTTCCTCGACAGAGATCGGGGCATCGTCGTCGAGACCGACGGCCACCTAGGGCACGACAATGCGCAGCGGCGGACCGACAATCGTCGTGACCGCGCCACAGCCGCTCGGGGCGGAGTGACGCTGCGGACGGACTGGGTCGAGGTGCAGTTCACCCCGTGCGCGGTGGCGGCGGATGTCGCTGGCGAGCAACGCGCTCGAGGCTGGTCCGGGGAGGCGCGGTCATGCGGCCCAGGGTGCGCCCTGCCGCTCGCGCGTCAGGCGTCTGCCTGAGCCGACTCTCGTGGGTGATCTGGGTGGGGGTATGACCCCACCCAGATCACCCACGAACAGCGTCACATCTCAACTGGCCGTGGCCGCTGCGGATGTGGTGGAAAAGAGAGCTCCAGAAGCGCTTGCTTCACCCGCATCCATCACCCGGCTGGCAGCAGCCGCAAACCGCAACGGTGGGCGGGCGGCATTCGAGGAAAGCCTCAGCCTGAGTAGGGCTTGGTCTGCAGGATCTTGACCTCGATGTCCTTGCCGTTGGGCGCCGCATACGTCACGGTCTCGCCGATGCTGTGCCCATTGACTGCCGCCCCGATGGGGGAGGCCTCGCTGTAGACCTGGATGTCATCCGTCCCGATCTCGCGGGAGCCGAGCAGGAAGGTCTCCTCATCGCCGAACATCTCGACGGTGACGACCATCCCGGGCTCGACGATCCCGTCGTCCGGCGGGGTCTCGCCGATGATGGCGTACTGGAGCAGCTGCGTGAGCACCCGGATCCGGGCCTCCATCTTGCCCTGTTCCTCGCGGGCCGCGTGGTAGCCGCCGTTCTCCTTGAGATCACCTTCGAGGCGAGCGGCCTCGATCTTCTTAGCGATGTCGGAGCGGCCAGGGCCGGAGAGGTCGTCGAGTTCACCCTTGAGACGGTCGTAGGCGTCCTGAGTCAGGTAACTGGCCTTGGGGGTCTGCGTCATGAGAGAAGCTCCTACGTGAAAAAGCCCGGTCGCGGCCTGTTGTCTTCGGCTCCCGCGATCCGGACCGAGTGCAAGCCCCAGCCTAACAAGACGCCCGGCAGCGGTGCCTGGGCGTGGGGAAAGCGGGCGGTGCCGGATCCGTCGCCCCAGGTCTCACGGGGTGCGGGCGCAGGAGTCGACGACCGCCGTGACGGCCCGATGAGTCGTGCGGATCGCCACCTGCCGACGCACCCAGCCCTCCCCGGCCGGGACCTCGTCCGTCGCGGTACCGGCCCGGCCGAACGTCTCATCGAGCGCCGTCAGCGTGCACGTCACGGCCGTGCCCTCGGGGCGATTGACCTGATAGTCGATCCACGTGACCGCGTCGGAATCCACGCGGTAGCCCACGACCTCAGGGGTCAAAGAGCCGACCCGCTGTAGACCCAACCAGACGATCACAGCAACCATCACGGACACGGCAACACCACCGATCACCCACCAACGGGCGGTTCCGGGGGCGGGACGGGGCAGCGGCATCGAGATGGTCCTTGCGCAGGTGCGGGTGGGCCCGCGAGCGGTGAGAGGATGGATGGGTTCCATTGTCAGGGGTCGCGCGGCGGCCACGTGAAGGAGGGTCGTCCCCGTGCCCGAGCAGCTGCGGCTCATGTGCGTGCACGCACACCCCGACGACGAGTCGAGCAAGGGTGCAGCGACGATGGCCAAGTACGTCGACACCGGACACCCGGTCCTGGTCGTCTCGTGCACGGGCGGCGAGCGGGGCGACATCCTCAACCCGCGGCTCAAGGACGACCCGCGCGTGCTGCGCGACATCGCCCAGACCCGCCGCGATGAGATGGCCCGGGCCGCTCAGATCCTTGGTGTCGAGCACCATTGGCTGGGTTTCGTCGACTCCGGATTCCCGGAGGGGGATCCGCTGCCGCCGCTGCCCGACGGATGCTTCGCCCTCGAGCCGCTCACCGTGTCCACCGAGGCGCTCGTGCGGGAGATCCGCCGGTTCCGCCCCCACGTGATGACGACCTATGACGAGAACGGCGGCTACCCGCACCCGGATCACGTGATGTGTCACAAGGTGACGATGGCGGCCTTCGAGGCGGCGGGGGACCCCACGGCATTCCCGAATGCCGGGCCAGCCTGGCAACCGCTCAAGCTCTACTACAACCACAGCTTCTCCCGGCAGCGGCTCGAGGCGTACCACCAGGCCATCCTGGATTTGGGGCAGGAGAGCCCCTACACCGAGTGGCTGGAGCGATGGGATGTAGCTCGCGAGCGGGCCGAGACCACGACCATCGAGTGCGCGCAGTGGTTCGGGCAGCGCGACGACGCGCTGCTCGCTCACGCGACCCAGATCGACCCCGACGGCTTCTTCTTCAGCCTGCCGCGCGATCTGGAGGCACAGATCTGGCCGTGGGAGCACTTCGAGGCGGCGGTGTCCTATGTGCCCGTCGTTGACGGCGAGGATGACCTCTTCGCGGGCCTGCCGACGGCGCTCGTCGACGCTGATGCGCTCGCGACCGGTGGTGGCCTGAGCCTGGCCTTCGACGGACGCAAGGAGCCGACGACATGAACGACGATGGTGCGATCACCGGCGGGCCAGGGATCCCGGCCTTTATTGCCTTCTTCTTCCTCGTGATCGCCCTGTGGCTGCTCATGCGCAACATGAACGGTCGGCTCCGGCGGATGAGCTACCAGCACAAGATCGACGACGACAGCCAGGCGACCAGCGGCGATGCCAGCCCGCCTCGACGCAAGCGTCGGCCAGCGGACGGGATGATCAGCGATTCCGGCGCGACGGGTCCCGACCGGGATAAGCCCGGTGACCCGTCCGACGCCCCCTCACCGGATCACGGTGGGTCCAGCGACGGCAGCGGCAGCAGCGATGGGGGCGGCGGGAGCGGCGGCGACGCCTGATCGCCCTCCGCTCTGGCCGCGTTGTTGTTCAGCCGGCGGTCGTTGGTCAGGCGGCGTTGTAGAGCACGATCGACGCAGCGACGTAGTGCGTGATGAACGCCAGGATCGTCAGCGCGTGGAAGATCTCGTGGAACCCGAACCAGCGCGGTGAGGGGTTGGGCCGCTTCAGACCGTAGATGAGGGCTCCGGTGCTGTAGAGCAGGCCACCGGCGACGATGAGCGAAATCACGACCGGACCCCCGGCGTCGAGCAGCGGGCCGAGGTAGAACACCGCGACCCAGCCCAGCGCGACATAAACCGGCACGTACAGCCACCGCGGGGCTCCGACCCAGGCGACCCGGAACAGGACTCCGAGAATGGCGCCGCTCCAGACGATGAGGAGCATGGTGCGGGCCTGATGGGGCGGCAGCAGGAGCGCAAACGGCGTATAGGACCCGGCGATGATCAGGAAGATGTTGGCGTGGTCGAACCGCTTGAGGAACCCGTTCATCTTGGGGCCCCAGGTGCCGCGGTGGTAGATCGCGGACGTGCCGAACAGCAGGACCGCGGTCAGCGTGAAGACCGCCGCACTGATCCGGGCGCTCCGGGAGTCCGTGAAGACAATGAGCGCGAGGCCGGCGATGAAAGCGAGCGGCGCCATGCCCAGGTGTAGCCAGCCGCGCAGCTTGGGCTTGACGGCCGTGAGCATGGAACTAGCGCGCTCCTCGAGCATATCGAGGGCGCCGACGTGTTCTTCGGGAGCGCCGGAGGAGGGGGTGTCCGGGGCGTCAGGGGGCCGTCCCATGCGCTCCAGGGTAACTTACGGCAGCGTAGGTTGGCTGTGGTCGTCCTGTGACTGGGATGCATCGGGGTCTCGTGGGACCGGTGTGCCGTACCGTGACGCCATGGCCGTTCGGGACCTGATCTATGGCGCCTACGAGCGGCACCTCACTCGGCAACTGACCGCGGGTTCCGCGCCGCGGCACGTCGGAGTCCTCCTTGACGGGAATCGCCGGTGGGCCAAGGAGCGGGGTGCGGCGACGAGCGAGGGGCACCAGGCGGGCGCCGAGAACATCGTCAACTTCCTCGGCTGGTGCGAAGAGGTCGGTGTCGAGGTCGTCACCCTCTGGCTGCTCTCCACGGACAACCTCGGCCGCGCCGAGGCCGAGTTGCGCCCCCTGCTCGGGATCATCGAGCGAGCGGTGGACACGCTTGCCGATGCGGGGCGCTGGCGGCTGAACCTGGTCGGCGCGCTGGACCTCCTGCCTGACGCGACGGCCACCCGGCTGCGGGCCGCTCAGGCGCGCACGCAGGAGATCGACGGGCTGCTGGTCAATGTGGCCATCGGCTATGGCGGGCGGCGGGAGATTGCCGACGCGGTGCGCTCCCTGCTCAAGGAGCATGCCCGGGCGGGCACGAGCATCGAGGAGTTGGCCGAGCTGCTTGATGTCGATCACATCGCCGAGCACCTCTACACCAAGGGGCAGCCAGACCCTGACCTCGTCATCCGCACCTCCGGTGAGCAGCGGCTGTCCGGCTTCCTGTTGTGGCAGTCGGCGCACAGCGAGTTCTACTTCTGTGAGGCCTACTGGCCGGACTTTCGCAAGGTCGACTTCTTGAGGGCGTTGCGGGTCTACAGCGATCGGCAGCGACGCTTCGGGGCGTAACGCCACACGTCCTCGCCGGGGCAGATGTGACTGGTGAGGCGAACGGGGACGACGGGTCGGGTGACCGGTTCCGACACGCGGGTGTGGTGCCCCTGGACCGGAATGCCGCGTCGTAGCGTCGAGCCATCGCGCCATTCCTGGCGCGTCCTGGAAGGGCCCCGCATGGAGCAGCAGTGCGACACGCAGGAGGGCCGGACCGCAGCCCTTCGGGGAGCCGGTCCAGGGCCTTCGCTCACGCCGACGGTGCACCCCGCCCCGCCCTCGAAGGAGTACCCGTGACCCAGCCTGGCTCCAGCCCGCTCACCTATGTCCTGGACACCTCGGTGCTCCTCTCGGACCCGCGAGCGATCCACCGCTTCAAAGAGCACGAGGTCGTGCTGCCCGTCGTTGTCATCACCGAGCTCGAGGCCAAGCGGCATCACCCTGAGTTGGGCTACTTCGCCAGGACGGCGCTGCGCCTCCTGGACGACCTGCGGATCCAGCACGGCCGACTGGACGCCCCGCTGCCGGTCGGCGATGACGGCGGCACCTTGCGCGTCGAGCTCAACCACACCGACCCGGCCTCGCTGCCGGCCGGATTCCGCCTGGGCGATAACGACACCCGGATCCTTGCGGTGGCCAAGAATCTCGCGGCTGAGGGGCGCACCGTCACCGTCGTGAGCAAGGACCTGCCGATGCGCGTCAAGGCCTCGGCCTGCGGTCTGGACGCGCAGGAGTATCGCGCGGAGCTCGTCGTCGAGTCCGGATGGACCGGGATCGCCGAGCTCGATCTGAGTGCTGAGGAGCTGGATGACCTGTACGAGTACGGGCGGGTCGAGCACCTCCAGGCGGCCGAGTTGCCGTGTCACACGGGGCTCCGGCTCCACTCGCCCCGCGGCTCGGGGCTGGGCCGGGTCGGCCCGGATAAGCAGATCCGGCTCGTGCGCGGGGACCGGGACGCCTTCGGGCTGCATGGGCGCAGCGCCGAGCAGCGGATCGCCCTGGACCTGCTTTTGGACCCCGACGTGGGCATCGTCAGCCTTGGAGGCCGCGCGGGCACGGGTAAGTCCGCGCTCGCCCTCTGCGCGGGGCTCGAGGCAGTCATGGAGCGTCGCCAGCATCGGCGGGTCGTCGTCTTCCGGCCGCTGTATGCCGTCGGCGGCCAGGAGCTGGGTTACCTGCCGGGCACCGAGGCCGAGAAGATGAATCCGTGGGGCCAGGCCGTCTTCGACACGCTGTCGGCCCTGGTCTCGCGCGAAGTCGTCGAGGAGGTCATCGACCGCGGGATGCTCGAAGTGTTGCCGCTGACCCATATTCGGGGACGCAGCCTGCACGACGCGTTTGTCATCGTTGACGAGGCACAGAGCCTGGAGCGCAATGTCCTGCTCACCGTGTTGTCGCGCATCGGCCAGAACTCGCGAGTCGTGCTCACCCACGACGTGGCGCAGCGGGACAACCTGCGCGTCGGGCGTCACGACGGGGTCGTCGCGGTGGTCGAGAAGCTCAAGGGTCATCCCCTGTTCGCCCACATCACGCTCACTCGCTCCGAGCGCAGCCCGGTTGCTGCCTTGGTGACCGATCTTCTCGAGGAGATCGACGCCTGAGTCCCCGTCCTCGACGGTCGCGCAGCTGTGGCGTGGGTCACCTCCCGCGGCCCCGGGGCCAGTTGTTTCCTCAGATAGCACTGCTTTGAGAATGCCGTGGCGAGGCGGGAGAGGGATCTGGCCATCAATGTGGACAGAGTGACCCATGTGGTTGAGTGTTTAAGAAGAAACGGACTGCAAGCGGTTTCTTTCCAGGGCGGCAACCCGTAAAGTATATTTCGAAACGATAACGACGACGCGAACGTTCGCTCCGAAACGATTGAACGGACGTGGTCAGCGCTCCGGCGCATTGCTTCCCTAGACGGCCTTACACCTTCTGGGTTTGCGCCCTGATGAACCTTGCTTGACCCTGATTGATCCCCGCCTCTGTTGCACCCCCTTGACTGGCCCCCGATGACGGTGGCTCGTTGCCGCCCGAAAGGACTGACGCCCGCATGAGTCGTTACCGCGGACGCCACCAGGCCCGTCACGCCAAGCCCCGCCCGAGCGCCGGCGCGCTGGTGGCCAGCAGCGTTCGTCGCCCTGCCGTGTCGGCCTCCTTGGCCTTGGCCGCGGTCGCCAGCGGTGCGGCGGGCGTGAGCGCCCACGAGGCGAGCGATCTGGCCCCCGCGGCATTCGTCCTCAGCGCTGACGCCCAAGCGCAGAGCGACCAGGACGCCCAGACCACAGCGGACGACACCGCTCGGTTGACGTCCGAGCGGGCCGAGCTCAACGCCGCCAAGTCCGCGGCCGTCGCCCAAGCCGAGGCACAGGCCAAGGCCGCCGCGGAGGCGGAAGCCCTGGCGCGCGCCGAGGCCGAGGCCGCTGCGGCCCGCGATGCCGAGCGTGAGGCCATCCTGTCGGCCGCCCAGGCCGACCCGCAGGCCGCGGCCCGACTTGTGATGGGCGAGTTCGGCTTCGGCGATGACCAATGGGGCTGCCTGGACGCCCTTGTCATCGGCGAATCCACCTGGAACTACCTCGCCGTCAACCCCAGCTCCGGGGCATACGGCCTCTTCCAGTCCCTCCCCGCCGAGAAGATGAGCTCCGAGGGTGATGACTGGGCCACCAACCCGGTCACCCAGATCCGCTGGGGCCTGGGCTACATCAAGAACCGCTATGGCACGCCGTGCGGCGCCTACAACACCTGGCTGAGCCGGTCGCCGCACTGGTACTGAGGCCTGTTGGCCCTCGCTTGCGGCCGACTGGGTTCGTGCCCAAGCAGACGCGAATGCCGTCAGACCTTGCGTAGCCGGATCTGGGTCACGGCGTGGTTGGCCGCCTTGGTCAAGACCAGCGACGCCCGATCCCGGGTCGGCAGGACGTTCTCGATCAGGTTGGGCTCGTTGATCCGACTCCAGATCTCCGCTGCCGTCGCGCGGGCCTGATCGTCGCTGAGGGCGGCATACCGGTGGAAATACGACGCCGGGTCGGCGAAGGCGATCTTGCGGAGAGTCAGGAACCGGTCGATGTACCACGTGCGGATGTCATCGATGTGCGCGTCGACATAGACCGAGAAGTCGAACCAATCCGAGATGGCGCCGGCGTCGGAGGCATCTGCGCGGGTCGACGCAGGCTGCAGGACATTGAGCCCCTCGACGATGAGAACATCGGGCTTGGGGATCCGCAGGGGCTCAGGCAGCCGGTCGTAGGTGAGATGGTCGTACTGGGGAGCATCAACGAAGGGCACGCCCGCCTTGACATCGGCCACGAACTGGAGCAGGGCCCGCCGGTCGTAAGACTCCGGGAAACCCTTGCGGTCCAACAGGCCTCGACGGTCCAGCTCGGCATTCGGGTAAAGGAAGCCATCGGTCGTGACCAACTCGACCCGTGGAGTCTGCGGCCAACGGGTCATCAGCTCCTTGAGGATGCGGGCTGTCGTCGACTTGCCCACAGCGACCGATCCGGCGACCCCGACGATGAACGGCACGCGGGTCGGGCGCTCCCCGAGGAACTCGCTGGTGGCCAGCCGGAGCCCATGCGTGGCCTCGACGTAGAAGTGCAGCAGCCGAGACATCGGGAGGTACACCTCCTCGACCTCCTGCAGGTTGACCCGGTCCCCCACACCACGCAAGCGGGCCAGGTCATCGACCGTCAGACTCATCGGGTGGTTTTCCCGCAGCCGGGCCCAACCCTCGCGACCGAACACGACATAAGGGCTCGGCAGCCCGGTCTGCAATGAAGGGGACACCCGCCCATTGTGGCGGACGCGCTTTGCGGGCCTGGACGCGGATAGGCTTTCCGCCATGTGTGGAATCGTCGGATACGTAGGCCCTCACGTCGATGGCACGGCGCTGGGCGTCGTCATGGAGGGCTTGGCCCGCCTGGAGTACCGAGGATATGACTCCGCCGGCATCGCGCTGGTGACCGGCGACGAGGTCTTCACGCAGAAGCGGGCCGGCAAGCTGATCAACCTCGCCTCCGCGCTGGAGGCCGACGAGGTGCCACAGTCCTCGACGGGGATCGGTCACACCCGGTGGGCCACGCACGGCGGGCCCACGGACGGCAACGCTCATCCGCACCGAGGCGGCCAGGGCAACAAGCTGGCCCTGATCCACAACGGCATCATCGAGAACTTCCACCCCCTCAAGACCCAGTTGCTCGCCGAGGGTGTCGAGTTCGAGTCCGAGACCGACACCGAGGTCGCGGCCAAACTCGTCGGGCGGGCGTTCGACGAGAGCGGTGACCTGACCGCCGCCATGCGCAGCGTCGTCAGCGGGCTCGAGGGCGCCTTCACACTGCTTGCCGTCCACGCCGACCGCCCCGGCGTCGTTGTCGCCGCCCGCCGCAACTCACCCCTCGTGGTCGGCATCGGAGAAGGCGAGAACTTCCTCGGCTCGGACGTGGCGGCATTCATCGGCCACACCCGGCACGCCATCGAGATGGGTCAGGACCAGATCGTCACGATCACGCCCGACGGCGTGGAGATCATCGACTTCGACGGCAACCCGGCCGAGGGCAAGCCGTACGAGGTGACCTGGGACGCCAGCGCCGCCGAGAAGGGCGGCTTCGACACCTTCATGGAGAAGGAGATCCTCGAACAGCCGCATGCTGTGGGGGACACCCTGCTCGGTCGCACCAAGGAGGACGGCGAGCTCGTCCTCGACGAGCTGCGGATCAGTGAGGAACAGCTCTCCAAGGTTGACCGCATCGTCATGGTGGCCTGTGGCACCGCTGCCTACTCGGGCATGGTGGCCAAGTACGCCATCGAGCACTGGACGCGGATCCCGGTCGAAGTGGCTCTCGCGCACGAGTTCCGGTACAGCGATCCCATCGTCGACGAGAACACCCTGGTCGTCTCGATCAGCCAGAGCGGCGAGACGATGGACACCCTGATGGCCGTCAAACATGCCAGCGAGCTCGGCGCGCTCACCCTCTCGATCTGCAACACGCACGGGTCGACGATCCCGCGCGAGAGCGACGCCGTGCTCTACACCCACGCCGGCCCCGAGGTCGCCGTCGCCTCCACCAAGGGCTTCACCGCCCAAATCACCGCCTGTTACCTCCTCGGCCTCTATCTCGCCCAGTTGCGCGGTGGGACCTATGCCGAGTCCGCGGCCCAGGTCATGCGCGAGCTGCGTGAGATCCCCGACAAGATCACCACGGTCCTGGACCGCATGGGCCGGGTCCGGGAGATCGCCCGCTTCATGGCCGACACGCGCTCGGTCCTCTTCCTCGGCCGCAACGTCGGCTACCCGATCGCGCTCGAGGGTGCGCTCAAGCTCAAAGAGATCGCCTATATCCACGCCGAGGGCTTCGCCGCCGGCGAGCTCAAGCACGGTCCGATCGCCCTCATTGAGCCCGGACAGCCGGTCTTCGTCATCGTCCCGGGCCCCGACACGCCCCACGAGCTGCACAAGAAGGTCGTCTCCAACATCCAGGAGATCCGCGCCCGCGGCGCCCGCACCCTGGTGATCGCGCACGACGGTGACACCGACGTCGAGCCGTTTGCGGACGAGGTCATCCGAATCCCGCAGTGTCCGCCGCTGCTGGCGCCGCTGCTGGCGATCGTGCCGCTGCAGGTGTTCGCCCTTGAGCTGTCCACGGCCAAGGGCCTGGACGTCGACCAGCCGCGCAACCTCGCCAAGTCCGTCACCGTCGAGTGAGTCGCCCCCCGACCGGCGTTGGGTGCGCGCACCCGGGTTCGAGCACGGGTGCGCGCACCCAACTCGGGGGTGGGCGGTGAGTGTGGTCGGGGTCGGCATCGACGTCGCCGACATCGCCCGCTTCGGGCAGACGCTCGAGCGGGCGCCGGGACTGCGAGAGCGACTCTTCACCGCGGCCGAGAGAGACCTCCCGCTGCAGTCGCTCGCCGCGCGCTTCGCCGCCAAGGAGGCGCTGGCCAAGGCGCTCGGGGCTCCGAGCGGCATGCACTGGCACGACTGTGAGGTGCACCGTGGCGATGACGGGCGCCCACACCTGCGCGTGACCGGCACGGTGCAGGCCCGGGTCGAGGCGCTCGGCATCGTGCACCTGCACCTGTCGCTGTCCCACGACGCCGGGATCGCCTCGGCCGTCGTCGTCGCCGAGAACTGACCGGAGGCTGTCGCGATGATCCAGGCCTGGGCCGCGCGCGATGTGTATGCCGCCGAGAGCGCCCTCCTGGCCGAACTCCCCGAGGGTGAACTCATGGCCCGGGCCGTGGCCGGCCTGGCGGACGTCGTCGCGGCCCGCATGACTCGCCTGGGTGCCCGGCGCGTCGTTGCCCTCGTCGGACCCGGCAACAACGGCGCCGATGCCCTGTATGCCGCCGCGTCCCTTGCGCGCCAGGGCTTTCTGTGCGCCGCTGTGCACACCGACCGTGTCCACATGGGCGCCCACGCCGACGCCCAGGCGGCCGGGGTGGTCCTCGACGACGACCCAGCGACCACGGCGGCGACGGTGGCCGACGCCGACGTGGTGCTCGACGGCATTCTCGGGATCGGTGGCCGAGGTGGTCTGCCGGCCTATGCCCTGCCGTGGGTCGCCGCCATCGCCGACGATGCGTATGTCGTGGCCGTCGACACCCCGTCGGGTCAACCGGTGGACGGTGGGAGCCTTGACCCCGAGGGGGTCTTTGCCGATGAGACGGTCACCTTCTCGTTGCTCAAACCCGTCCACCTCCTGCCGCCGACCGAAGCCGTGTGCGGCCTGCTCACCGTCGTCGACATCGGGATCGTCGCGGCTGCACCTGCTCAGGTCTGCCGCCTCACGACGCCCGATGTCAGCGACACCTGGCCGATCCCGACGGCCGCTGACGACAAGTACTCCCGGGGAGTCCTCGGCGTGATCGCGGGCGGGGAACGGTATCCCGGAGCGGCCGTGCTCACCGTGACGGCAGCCGTGGAGGCGGGGGCGGGGATGGTCCGCTATGTCGGTCCGTCAACGCCGTCCGGCCTGGTGCGCTCAGCGGTGCCCGAGGCCGTCCATGGTGCCGGGCGAGTCCAAGCCTGGGTGGTGGGGCCGGGAGTGGACCCGGCGTCCACCGACCCGGCCGACCGCGACCACCTGCGGGCGGCCGTCGCCGCGTTGCGTGAGGACGTGCCCTGCCTGGTCGACGCGGGCGGCCTCGACCTGTTCGCCGATGTCGTGGCGCGATGGGGACCTCGGGCTGCGCCGACCCTGCTCACCCCCCACGCCGGGGAGTGCGCCCGCCTGCTCTCGCGCCTCACCGACTCGCCCGTCGACCGCGCCTGCGTTGAGGCCGATCCGCTCGGCCATGCCCGGGCCTTGGCGGCTGCCAGCCGGGCCGCGGTCTTGCTTAAGGGCTCCACGACCCTGGTCGTCGAGTCTGCCGAGGGCGCGGTCTGGTCTCAGGCCGACGCGCCGCCCTGGTTGGCTACGGCCGGAGCCGGGGACGTCCTCGCCGGGTTGGCCGGAATGCTGCTCGCCGCCGGGCTGGCGCCCGGGACGGCAGGCGCGCTCGCGGCCCTGGTGCACGGTCGGGCTGCAGACCGGGCCAACCCGGGAGGACCGGTTCGGGCACTGGCTCTCGCCCAATGCCTGGGTCAGGTGGTCGCGGCCGAGCTGAGTGTCGGCCACGTTCCGGGAGGGGCGTGACGGGGCGGTCGTGGGCACTCGATCCCGCCCAAGGATTTAGACTGGCGGGCAACCATGACGACGAATTCTGCCTCTGACCTCCTCGTTCCGGCCGATGCCTCCGCCTGGGTCGAGATCGACCTCGGCGCGATCCGAGACAACGTGGCGACCCTGCGCGCGGGCACGACGGCGCAGGTGATGGCCGTGGTCAAGGCCGACGCCTACGGCCACGGCCTGTTGCCGTCCGCGCAGGCTGCGCTTGCAGGCGGCGCGACCTGGCTCGGTGTGGCCCAACTGGCCGAAGCGCTCGCCGTGCGAGCGGGCGGTATCACCGCCCCCCTGCTCACGTGGCTCTATCCGCCCGGAGCCGACCTCAGCGCCGCGCTCGATGCCGGGATCGACCTCAACGTCAGCGCACCTGATGCGCTGGCGGAGGTGGTCACCGCGGCCCGCGACCGCGGTGTCACCGCCCGCGTCCACCTCAAGGTCGACACAGGTTTGGGCCGCAATGGTGCGTTCGGCCAGGGCTGGACTGAGTTGCTGCCCCTCGTGGCGCAGGCGGCTGCGGAGGGCTCGGTCGAGGTCATCGGCATCTGGTCGCACTTCGCCTGGGCCGATGCTCCCGAGCACCCCACGGTGCGAGCCCAGCAGGAGGTCTTTGTCGAGGCAGTCGCGCAGGCCGCGCGGCACGGCATTCACCCCCAACTACGTCATCTGGCCAACTCCGCGGCGACGCTGACCAACCCGTCAGCCCACTTCGACCTGGTCCGCCCCGGGTTGGCGGTCTACGGACTGTCGCCGGTGCCCGACCTCGGTCCCCCTGAGCATTTCGGTCTGCGCGAGGCCATGCGGATCACCGCGCGGCTCACCCTCGTCAAGAGCGTGCCCGCCGGGCAGGGAGTGAGTTACGCCCACGCGTACACGACTCCCGCCGCGACCCGGCTCGGCCTGGTGCCGATGGGCTACGCCGACGGCATTGCGCGCTCGGGCACCAATGTCGGTCCCGTCCGGCTCGGCGACCATCGGTATGCCGTCGCTGGGCGGGTGTGCATGGACCAGTTCATGCTCGACCTCGGCGCGGACAGCCCAGCCCAGGCTGGCGACGAGGTGGTCATCCTCGGCCGTGGGGCCGACGGCGACCCCACCGCGCAGGACTGGGCTGCGGCGACCGGGACCATCAACTACGAGATCGTCACCCGCATGTCGCCTCGGCTGCCACGGGTCTTTCGGCCGATCCCGGGCGGTGCGCAATGAGCCGCTCCTCCAACGGCGGGACGATCGTCGCGGTCGCCGCGGCGGCTGCGGGTGCGGCCGGTGCGGCCGGTGCCGTCGCCCTCGAGCGGGCGGCCCGGCGTCGGCGTGAACTGGCGGCACTGGACCCTGAGGCGGGCTATGACCAGGTGCCTGACGAGGTCATGACGGTCATGGCCACCGACGGTGTGCCGCTGCACGTCGAGATCGACCGGCCCGGCGAGGGGCTGGATGCGGCCAAGCCCACGGTGATCTTCTCGCACGGGTATGCCAACAACCTGGACGGCTGGGTTTTCCAGCGACGGGCCTTGGTCGCCGCTGGCTATCGGGTCGTGCTGTGGGATCAGCGCGGTCATGGGATGTCCGGGTTGTCCGACGACGCGCACGCCACGATCGAACAGCTCGGCCACGATCTCGATCGGGTCATTGAGGCCGCGGCGCCGACCGGCGACCTGGTCCTCATCGGGCATTCGATGGGGGGCATGACGACGATGTCGTTGGCCCATCACCATCCGGAGGTGGTCCGTGAGCGGGTCATCGCCGTGGCGCTCGTCGCGACCAGCGCCGGTGGCAGCGCCCTGACCGACTTGGATTTCGGGCCGATCGTGGGGCAGTTCTTCGGTCAGGTCGGGCCGGCCGTGCTCGGTCGACTCGTGCCCTGGTCCAACCAGCTGCATCGGGTGCGGCGCTTTGGCCGGCGCATCGAGGATGCCCTTGTCGTGCGCTACTCCTTCGACTCTCCGGTGTCGCAGAACCTGGTTCGCTTTACAGGGGACATGATCTTCGCGACCCCGTTCACGTCGATGGCTCAGTTCCTTGCCGCCTTGGACACCCTGGACGAGGTGGCGGCGCTTGAGCACTTCCGGGGGATCGAGACGCTCGTTCTCAACGGTCGGGGCGACTTGATGACCCCGCCGGTCACCAGCGAGGACATCGTGCATCACATCCCCGGCGCCGAGCACGTCGTCGTCGAGGACGCGGGGCATCTGATCATGCTCGAGCACCCTGAGCTCGTCTCTCGGCAGCTGCGTGAACTCATCGACCGGGCGCTGCGCGCCCGGCCCGCCGAGCAGCAGCGGCCCCGGCCGCCGCGACTGCGCCGGGTCATTTCCGACCTCGGTCGGCGCGTCCAGGTCCGCCATGCGCGTGAGGCCGCGGCGGCATCGTCGTGACCTCGACGCACCAGCTGGCGACGGTGCGGGCCACGCACGACTTCGGCCGGAGCCTGGCCGGGCGGCTGCGTGCCGCAGACCTGGTCGTGCTCACCGGCGACCTTGGAGCTGGCAAGACCACTTTGACCCAGGGCCTCGCCGAAGGCCTCGGCGTGCGTGGCCCCGTGACGTCGCCGACCTTTGTCATCGCTCGGGTACATCCGTCGCTGCGCGGGGGGCCAGCGCTGGTGCATGTGGACGCCTATCGGCTCGGTGGCCTCGCCGACCTCGATGCCCTCGACCTCGATGCCTCTTTGGAGGACTCGGTGACGGTGGTGGAGTGGGGTCATGGGCTGGCGGAGGGGCTCAGCGACAACCATCTCGAGGTTGTCCTGGTCGCCGACCCGTCGACCGAGGCGCGGACCGCCACCGTGGTCGGGCACGGACCTCGCTGGACGCAGGAGTTCTCGTGATCTTGGGGCTGGACACCTCCACATCGGCCATCACGGTCGCCGTGGGACGGCTGCACGACGACGGTGACGTGACGATCCAGGATCGTCGCTCGATCATCGATGCTCGAGCGCACACAGAGCACCTGGCGCCCCTCATCGCCGCGTCCTTGTCGGCGGTGGATGCCAGGCCGGCGGACCTGCGACACATCGTGGTGGGGACAGGCCCGGGGCCCTTCACCGGCCTGCGGGTCGGGCTGGTCACCGCCGTGACGATGGGAGCGGCCTTGGGG
>JAGOME010000068.1 GCA_017993715.1 Phycicoccus sp. | reverse complement strand
GGTCTCGGCGCTGCACGCTAGCGAGCCCCTCATCTACGGCCGGCATGGATATGGCCTGGCCTCCCTGGAACACGTCGTCACGTGGTCCCGGGGCGCAACGTTTACCGCGCCCGGTCTGGACGAGGACGCCAAGTCCGTGCGGGTCCGGTTGGCGTCCGTCGCCGATGCCGGGATGCCACAGCGGCTCCGCTCCATCGACCTGGGGCTGCTCCCGTCCACGCCCGGCATGGTGGTCGGCAGCATCGGCCTGTATGAGGACGCTCTGCGGGACAGGGTCGAGAACCTGCGGGGCACGGAGCCGCGCCGGGTTCTCATCGCGCAGCGCGATGGTGAGGACGTCGGCTACGTCCTCTTCCGACGGACACACAAGTGGGAGCGAGCGCGCCCGTCGGCCACGGTCGAGGCCTCTCGCCTCCATGGGGGAGCGGCCGTCCGGCTGGCGTTGCTGCGGCGGCTGGTCGACCTAGACCTCGCGGGCTCGATCGAGGTCGGTGAGATCGGGATCGACGACGAGGTGATGACCTGGCTGCCCGGTCCCCGCGGCGCGGACCGTGTCGAGACCTACGACAGCCTGTGGGTGCGGCTCATCGACGTGCCGGGCGCCTTGATGCAGCGCGGGTATGCCGCCGATAACGACGTGGTCCTGGACATCGCCGATACCGCGGCGCCCTGGAATGCCGGACGGTGGCGAGTCCAGACCCACGGCGGTGCTGCCGAGGTCACCAGGACGGAGGCGGAGCCCGAGGTGAGTCTGTCGGTCGACGTGCTGGGAGCGGTGTACCTTGGCGGCCGCAACCTGCTGACGATGCGCGATGCCGGACTTCTGACGGAGCACCGGCCAGGTGCCGTGCGTGAGCTGTCGCTGGCCTTGCGCATCGACCGAGCGCCCGCGGCGGCGGTCGGTTTCTGACTCGCTGCTCGCGTGGGGTTCGCTGCCCCGGGTCCAGACCCGGGCACGCGCACCCAACGCGAGCATCGGACGGCATTCGGGACGATGCCCTGGCTACGTGACTGCCGGGGTGATGATGGGGGGATGACCCGGCTCGTCGCGGCGGATTCGCCCAACCTGTTCCAGCTGATCATTGATGCGGCGATCCCGATCGGTCCCTACCAGTTGCACTGGCTCGAGCTGATCGGGGTCCTCATCGGGGTCGCGTCCGCCTGGTACGGCATGCGCCGCCACGTGTGGGCCTGGCCGGTCGGCATTGTGGCCAACGTCATGCTCTTCTTCGTCTACATCGGCGCGGCATTCGGTGCGGGAGAACGGATCCCGTTGTTCGGGCAGGCCGGCCGCCAGGTGTTCTTCATCGTCGTCAGCGCCTATGGGTGGTGGCGTTGGTCGCGCTCGCAAAAGGCCGCGGGGGCGCAGGCTCCTGCGCTGATTCCTCGGTGGGCCACCGTGCGCGAGCGACTGGCGATGGTCGGGTTCTGGCTCGTCGGCACCGTCGTGGTCCATCAGATCTTCCTGGCCCTGTGGGACCTGGCCCCCAACCCCTACTGGCAGCCCCAGTGGTGGTTCTACTGGTGTGATGCGTGGATCTTCGTCGGGTCCATCGTCGCGACCTATGCGATGGCCCGCGGCTGGAACGAGTTCTGGCTGGCATGGATCGGCGTCGACCTCATCGGGGTGCCGCTCGGGTTCGCCACCGGCTACGTCCCCACGGCCGTGATGTACATCTTCTACGGCGCGTTCGTCCTCTACGGGTTCACCCAGTGGGTGCGGGCGAGCCGGGAGGGGCAGAGCGTGGCGGCCCCGGACCCCCTGGCTGACCCCGTCCGATAAGCGGCTGGCGTCAGGGCAGCGCGAGGCCGCCCCGTACCCTTGGGTCACGTGAAGACGTTCGACTCCCTCTATGCCGAGCTCGCTGACAAGGCGGTGACCCGCCCGGAGGGCTCGGGCACTGTGGCCGCCCTGGACGCTGGCGTTCATGCGATCGGCAAGAAGATCGTCGAGGAGGCCGCCGAGGTGTGGATGGCCGCCGAGTACGAGGGCCGGGACAAGACCGCCGAGGAGATCAGCCAGCTCCTCTATCACCTGCAGGTCCTCATGGTCGCGACGGGGCTCACCCTTGACGACGTGTACGCGTATCTGTGAGCGCGCGGAATCGACCACCTGCACTCAACGATGTGAGAGAAGGACGCATGCTGCGCCTGGCCGTTCCCAACAAGGGCTCCCTGGCCGAGCCCGCCGAGCAGATGCTGCGCGAGGCCGGTTACCGCACTCGCCGCGACCCTAAGGAGCTCATCGTCGTCGACGAGGCCAACGGGGTCGAGCTGTTCTATCTGCGCCCGCGGGACATCGCCGTCTACGTGGGGGAGGGCACGGTCGACGCCGGCATCACCGGACGTGACCTGCTCCTGGACTCCGGATCCGCGGCCCAGGAGGTCATGGGGCTCGGGTTTGCCGGGTCGACCTTCCGGTATGCCGCCCGCCCCGGCACCGCCGGCGCCGTCACTGACCTCGCTGGACACCGCGTCGCCACCTCCTACGCGGGGCTGGTTGCGACCCACCTGAGGGACCACGGGGTCGACGCCACCGTCGTCCGGCTCGACGGTGCGGTTGAGACCGCCATCACGCTCGGGGTGGCCGATGTCATTGCCGACGTCGTCGAGACGGGCGCGACGCTGCGCACCCAGGGCCTTGAAGTCTTCGGCGAGCCGATCCTGCGCAGTGAGGCCGTGCTCGTGCGCGACGTGCGCGACGAGGCCGCCGATGTCGAGGTCCTGCGACGCCGACTGCTCGGCGTCGTCACGGCACGCACCTACGTGATGCTCGACTACGACTGCCCGGTCGCCCTGGTCGACCAGGCCTGCGCCATCACGCCCGGTCTGGAGTCACCGACGGTGTCCCCCCTGGCCAACCACGACTGGGTGGCGGTGCGCGCCATGGTGCCCCGCTCGGGCACCAACCGTGTCATGGATGAGCTCTATGACCTCGGCGCCCGCGCCATCCTCGTCACCGACATCACCGCCTGCCGGCTGTGAGCGGGGCCGCCGTCACGACGATCCGGCCGGTGCGGGGACGGCGGATGGCCACCGGGGTGGCGATCGCTGCCCTCGTGATCTTTGGCCTGGTCGCGGGGTTCTTCCCCGGGTGGTCGCTGGGGGATCGGCTCGCCCTGTTCGGGCTCGGTGCCCTCATCGCGGGGCTCATGTGGCGCTACGCAAGCATCCGAGTCGACGTCACCGATGACGGTCTGGTCGTGCGCAACCTGATCCTCACGACCCCGGTGCCGTGGGACAACATCGTCGACTTCGAGTTCCACGATGGGGACGCGTGGCCGCATCTCGTCCTCGCCGACCACGACACCCTGGCCGTCATGGCGATCCAGCGCTCTGATGGTGCGGTCGGACGCGAGAATGCCGTGCGCCTCGCTGAGCTCCTCGAGCCGCACGTGACCGGCGGGGTCCAGGGCGAGGATCCGGATCTCTAGGCTGCGTCGCCGGCACGGCAAACGCGCTGGCACGCGCGCCGGCTGAGCGTGGGGAGCCCTGTCGCGACCTCGGTTGCCGTGCCGACAGAGCAGGCTCGGGGTGCAGGTGCGACCAGTGGGCCTCAGCCCCGCGTGGGCGTCGTGTCGATGATGAGGTCGGCGCGTGCGCGGGTGCCATCGGCGGCATAGAGGGCGTCCTCTTGGGCCGCCCAGCGCTCCCAGTGCGGACGGTAGGTCTCACCGTCGCGCGCGATGCCGCGGGCCATTCGCACGTCTCGAGGCGCATCGACCCACACCCGGAGCGCGGCGTAGGCGCCGGCCGAGCCGACACTGGAGCCGCAGCCCTCCAGGACAAGGAACTCGCTGCGCGGCACCGTGATCGTGCCGTTCCACCGGTCGCGTTCCCAGTCCCAGGTGCGGTAGGCCGCTTGCTCGCCACGGGCCAGCGGCTCCAACACCTGCTCAGTGACGAGGGTGACCGCCTCGGCCAGGCCGTCCCAGCCGGGGAAAATCTGGTCCATCCGGGCTGTAGGACAGCCCAACGCGACGCTCACGGCATTCGCGAGGCTGGTCTTGCCCGACCCGCTGGGACCGTCGATGGCGATGACTCGCACCCCTCCGGCGCGAGGCGGGGACCGGCGCGCGCCGTCGACGACCCGCGCGACGTCCGCTGGGTCGGCCGCCTCAGTCACCTGATGCCACACCCGGCGCACGCTAGCAACTGCCCGGACTTCACCCGGGGAGGTCGGCCGCCCTGCTGCGCAGATGGCGGCGTTCGACGTCGTTCTGGCACAGCGCGATGGCCCGCTCATAGCTGGCCAGCGCCGCGTCCGTGGCCCCGGTTCGAGCGCTGAGGTCCGCGTGCACGGCCCAGAAGCGGTGCTGGTCGACGAACTGATCGGCGAGGCCCTCGAGGAGGGCGAGGCCCGAGCGGGGCGAGTCCGCCTCGGCGAGGGCGACGGCGCGATTGAGCCGAACCCAGGGCGAACCGGTGACGGCCTCCAGCTCGGCGTAGCGCGTCGCGATGCGAGGCCAGTCCGTCTGCGCGGCGGACGGGGCACGTGCATGCTCGGCCGCGATGAGCGCCTGGAGTCGGAGCTCCTCGGCATACCCCTGAGTGCGCGGCAGTTGGGCCATCAGGGCCAGGCCGACCTCGATCTCCTCGTGGTGCCACGTGCCGCGGTCCTGCTCAGCCAAGGTCACCAAGCTGCCCTGGCTGACCCGGGCGTCGCGTCGGGAATGCTGCAAGGTCAGCAGCGCAAGGAGCGCGCCGACCTGGGGTGCCGTGGGCGTGAGGTCATGCAGGATCCTGGCCAGCCGCACGGCTTCGCCGGCGAGGTCCCCCCGGAGCAACTCGGGACCTGAGCCCGGGGTGTAGCCCGCGGTGAAGGCCAGATAGACCGTGTGGCAGACCTCGTCCAGGCGCGCCGTGAGGGCCACGTCCATCGGGACACCGAGCGGAATGCCGGCCTGGACGATCTTGCGTTTGGCCCGGGTCAGGCGGGCGGCCATGGTCGGTGTCGTCACGAGGAACAGGCGCGCGATCTGCTCGGTCGGTGTGCCCATGACCAAGCGCAGCGCCAGGGCGCTGCGAGAGGCCAGCGGCAAGGCCGGGTGGCAGCACAACACGATCAGCTCGAGACGATCATCAGGTAAACCCTCATCGCCGAACGCATCGATCGGGGCGGCCCACCCGGGTCGCACCGCCACGAGAGGTGCCTTCCTCGCCGCCACCTCCTCTGCGCGAATGGCGTCGATGATCTGGCGGTTCGCGACCGTGTACAGCCAACCGCTGGGGTTGGCCGGGATTCCGTGGACGGGCCAGCGGGCAGCCCCCTGAGCGAAGGCCTCCGCCAGCCCGTCCTCGACCAGGTCCAGCCTGCGTGTCCGGGCCAGGAGCAGCGCGAGCAGCCGCCCCCAGTCGGCACGGTAGGCCGCAGCGAGGGCCTGTTCAGCCGACGTCAAGGACCGGGCGGATCTCGATGTCGTAGGCGGGCAGGACGCCGCACAACTCGACGACCGTGTCCAGGTCGGGAGCCTCGAGGATGTAGAAGCCGCCGATCTGTTCCGCCGCCTCGGCGAACGGGCCGTCGGTGATCGTCAATTCGCCGCCGCGGGTGCGCAGGGTGGTGGCCACGGAGCCGTCCGGGAGCGCCTCACCCCCGACGAGCTCGACGGCGTCGCGCGCCTCGCAGGCCTGGGCGAAGGCATCGTGCTGAGCCATGCCAGCCGCCTGCTCCTCCGGCGTCAACTCGCTCCAGTCGGGCAACTCGCCATTGCCGGCGAGCAGGACGAAGTACTTCATGATGGGGCCCCTTTTCTGTCAACGACCATCGTCAACACCAGCATGACGGGCGCGCCGGCCCGGATTCGACACGTCACGTGTCTCGGCTTCGGCGGGTTTCGTCGTAGACCACCCGTTGGGCGAGAGCACTCGTCAGCGTGTCCGTATCCCCCAAAGAGGTCCCGTACCGTTGCCCTCTCGCGGACCGCGCGTATCACCTTTCGGGCCGCCAAGGATCGTGCGATTCTGTGCGTGGAAGGGGGCGCACCGTGACCACCGAAACACCTCCCGTGCCGTTTGACCACGCCGAGATGACGGCTCGCACGTGGCTCTCGATGATGCGTCACGAGGTGGCGCGGGCCCCATTGAGCAAAGAAACGGTCCAACGGGCGGAGCATCACCTCGACGAACTCTTCTTCGACTTGCTCCGAGGTTCCATTCCAGATCTCTTCCTTGAGGTCGGCGCGCACGACGGGCAACGCGCCGTGCGGGCAAAAGCGGAAATGCCCATCTGCAGGTCCATTGCTTTGGAGGCAAACCCCCGCATCTACGAGCGGTACTCCACTGCGTTCGACTTTGCGGCTTCGGGTGTGACCTACCGGAACCTCGCGGCCGCGGGGGTGATCGGCGAAGTGGAGTTCCACGCCCAGCGCGAACAGGAAGGAGCGCCCACTGGCGATTCCTCACTTCTGCCCCGTAAGCCCAATTCGACGGTAGCCGCTCGCGAGAGCGAATGCATGACGATCCAGGCCGTCACGCTCGACTCGCTGAGTACGACGGCCAAGCGCGTGGTGGCCTGGGTCGACGTCGAAGGGGCCACGGGTCTCGTCCTCGATGGCTCATCCAAGACGCTCCCGAAGGTCAAGGTCCTCAAGGTGGAAGTCGAAGAGGAGGAGTTCTGGATGGGGCAGCAACTCGCGGCGAAGGTGCTCGCCCGACTCATGCTGGCCGGGTTGACACCCATCGCCCGAGACCTCGGGTCGCCTGTGCAGTTCAACCTCTTGCTGGTCTCCGACGACGTGCTGGGCCGCAAAGGCGTGCCGCGACTGATCGACAACTACCTGCGGACCTGGCAGGGACTTGACCTCCGACGCGGGGAAGCGCCCGGGCTCCTCGGCGCAGTTCGTCGGAACCCACACATGCGCACGGCAGCCCGGAGCATCCGGCAGGCGTTGTCGCGTCCGTAGCCCGCCCGGCTCTCTCGTGCTCGCCCGCTGGGTGGCTCCCAGCCCGCGCGGACTAGATTTGGGCGGGTGAGCGACCTGCAGCCCGACGTGGCCGTCCGCGTAATCCCGTGCCTCGACGTCGACGCCGGGCGCGTGGTCAAAGGGGTCAACTTCGAGAACCTGCGGGACGCCGGGGATCCAGTGGAGTTGGCGCGCCGCTACGGGGCGCAGGGCGCCGACGAGCTGACCTTTCTTGATGTGACCGCGAGCAGCGGCGACCGAGCCACCATGTACGACGTCGTGCGCCGCACCGCCGAGCAGGTGTTCATCCCGCTCACCGTCGGCGGTGGTGTTCGCACGGTCGACGACGTGGATCGCCTGCTGCGTTCAGGCGCGGACAAGGTGGGGGTCAACACGGCGGCGATCGCGCGCCCGGAGCTCATTGCCGAGACCGCGGACCGCTTCGGGGCGCAGGTCCTCGTGCTCTCGGCCGACGTCCGGCGACGGCGCGGAGCGGACGGCATTCCCCTCGGTGATTTTGAAGTGACCACCCACGGAGGCCGTCAGGGGACCGGTCTGGACGCCGTCGAGTGGTGTGCCCGTGCCGCCGAACTCGGTGCCGGGGAGATCCTGCTCAACTCGATGGACGCCGACGGCACCAAGGCCGGGTTCGACCTCGAGCTCATCGCCCTGGTGCGGGCCGCCGTGTCGGTGCCACTCATCGCCAGTGGCGGCGCCGGAGCCGTCGAGCACTTCGTACCGGCCGTCGAGGCTGGCGCCGACGCGGTGCTCGCCGCCAGCGTCTTCCACTTCGGTGAGCTCAGCATCCCGCAGGTCAAGGACGCGCTGCGGGCCGCCGAGTTGCCCGTGCGCTGAGGTCAGATGCCTAGCGAGGTGGCGCGCAGCGCCTCGATCGCCGCCGGGTCGCCCTCCCATCGTGTTTCGGCGGCGCCATCGCGACCGTAGGCCGTCAGGGTCAGCTCCAGCGGCGCGCCGGTCAGCGTGACTCCCGGGCCGTCCTTGGTGACCGCGGCCACCTCGCCGTACCCAGGACCGATGAGGGTGACGCCGACCGGGCTCCGGCGGAACATCAGCCTCGCCATCGATCGCAAGGTGGCCCACGTGGCCTTGACCACCGCCTCGGGGACGTCCCGCCGGGGACCCGGAATGCCGTCGCCGCGCACCACGTCCTCGGTGTGTACGACGAACTCCATGAGGTTCATCCGCGTGTCGATCGCGGAGATGCGCGCGGGATTCCACACCGGTGGACCGGTGCGGACGGTCTCGATGAGGCTGGGGAAGTCACCCGCGGCGATCTTGCCCTGCTCGCGCTCCAGGCGATCCTGGCCGATGGGCAGGAGGATCGCCGGAGCGAGATCCAGGCGGCCTTCGCGCACGACAACGTGCGCAGCCAGGTCGCGCACGGCCCAGCCCTCGCACAGGGTGGGAGCGTCCGGCCCGGCGGCGAGGCTGGCGTCGCAGAAGGCGGCACGTTCGACTTGGGCCAGGTTGGTCGTCATGGACCCATCCTCGCCTGGACAGGGCCGGAAGGCAGAATGACCCGGTGCCTGAACTCGATCCCGCCATCGCTGCGCTCCTCAAGCGTGACGATCACGGACTCGTCGCGGCCATCATTCAGCAGCACGACACCGGTGAGGTGCTCATGCTGGGCTGGATGGACGACGAGGCCCTCCACCGCACCCTCACCTCCGGCCGCGTGACGTTCTGGTCGCGCAGCCGCCGTGAGTACTGGCGCAAGGGCGACACGAGCGGGCACGTGCAGTACGTCCACAGCGTCGCGCTCGACTGCGACGGCGACGCCGTGCTGGTCCGCGTCGACCAGGTCGGCGCGGCCTGTCACACCGGCGACCGGACGTGCTTCGACGCCCGCCCGCTGGCCGTGGAGGGACCCGCATGACAGCCGCGCCCTCGATGGACTTCGGCGATACCTGGCCGAGCCTGGACACCTTCGGGGTCCTGGCCCAGGACCGCCGCTACATCCCGGTCGTGCGACGGCTCTTGGCCGATGCGGAGACGCCCGTCGGCCTCTACCGCAAGCTCGCCCAGGGTCGGCCCGGGACCTTCCTGCTGGAGTCGGCCGAGCATGGCGGGGTGTGGTCGCGGTATTCCATTGTCGGGGTCCGCAGCGCCGCAACGCTGACGGCCGTCGACGGACAGGTCCACTGGATCGGCGACCCCCCGCTCGGCGTACCGAAGACCGGACTGGCCACCGACGCGATCCGCGACACGCTGGCCCTGCTCGCGACCCCAAAGATCCCTGGCTTGCCGCCGCTGACCGGTGGTCTCGTTGGCCTGATCGGCTACGACGCCGTTCGCCGATGGGAGCGACTTCCCGCGACGGCGCCGGATGTCCTGCACTTGCCCGAGGTCGCTCTGGTCCTCGCGACCGACCTCGCGGTGCTCGATCACTCCGACGGATCGGTGCTCCTTGTCGCCAATGCCGTCAACTGGGACGGCACCGACGAGCGGGTCGAGTGGGCTCACCGAGATGCCGTCGAGCGGCTGAACCAGATGACCCAGGATCTCGCCCAGCCCGCGCCGAGCACCGTGGCTGTCGTCGATGCCGACCAGACCGACGCGGTCCTGACCGCCGTCATGTCCAACACGACCGAGGCGGCATACGTCGATCTGGTCGAATCGGCCAAAGAAGACATCCGGGCCGGAGAGGTCTTCCAGGTGGTGCTGTCGCAGCGCTTCTCTCTTCCCTTCACCGGGGACGGGGTGGACGTGTATCGGGCCCTGCGCGCCGGCAACCCGAGTCCTTACATGTACTTCGTGCGGCTCCCCGCTGTCGACGGCAGCACCTTCGACATCGTCGGTTCCTCGCCTGAGGCGCTCGTGCGCGTCACCGGCGATCGGGCAATCACGCACCCGATCGCCGGCACGCGCCCGCGCGGCAAGACACCGGAGGAAGACGTCGCGCTGGCCGAAGACCTGCTCGACGACCCCAAAGAGCGCTCCGAACACGTGATGCTCGTCGATCTGGGGCGCAACGACATCGGCCGGATCGCACGACCCGGCACCGTGGACGTCGTGGAGTTCATGGAGATCCGCCGCTACAGCCACGTCATGCACATCGAGTCCACGGTCGTCGGGCAGATCCGTGAGGGCATCAGCGCCTACGACGTGTTGCGTTCGACGTTCCCTGCGGGGACGCTGTCCGGGGCGCCCAAGCCGCGCGCGATGGAGCTCATCGAGCAGTACGAGCCCTCGCGGCGAGGGGTCTACGGCGGAGTCGTCGGCTACTTCGACGTCCACGGCGACCTCGACATGGCCATTGCCATCCGGACGGCAGTGATCAAGGACGGCGTGGCCCATGTGCAAGCCGGAGCCGGCATCGTCGCGGACTCCGACCCCGTCAGCGAGTACCGCGAATGCGTGGCCAAGGCCGGCGCGGCGCTGCGCGCCGTCGCGACGGCGTCGGCGATGTCGCCGATTGGCGAGGGACTCGCGATGGCCGGGGGAGAAGGTGAGGGTTCGCAAGGGAAAACAACTGCTGCGAACCCGCACGTTGGCGCTTTAGGCGGGAAAGTTGGGAACGTGGGGGGCGCGTGAAGCGACTTACCGGACGGCGACCGGTCACCCTGCTCACCCTGCTGTTCGGCCTCGTCGCGGTCGCCGCGGCCGGTCGCCATTGGGCCACCGGCACGTCCTCCGATGCTGTGCTCGGCACGACCGTCGTCCAGGCCGTGGGCTCGGACCTGGCCACGGGCTATGTCGCCCTGATCCTGGTCGTCGTCGCGGCGGTCATCGCCGCGGTCGTGACCGGCCCGCGGGTGCGGGTCGTCGCCCTCGTCCTGGGAGCCCTGGCCGCCCTCGGAGCGGTCGCCCAGGCGGCGCTCGTCCTGCGCGATCCGGCCGGGGCATTGGGCCCGGTGGCCGCGGCCGCGGTCGGCCGGACCGGCAGGATCCCGGTCACGGCGACTGCCTCGTCCTGGGCGTGGGTCGCCTTGGGCGCCGCCGTCGGCCTGGGTATCGCGGTCCTCCTCGGCCTCGTGGGGGTCCGCTCCTGGCCGCGGCCGACGGCGCGCTACGACGCGCCGGGTGCACGTCCCGACGAGGAGGCCGGCTCGACCGCCGGCCCGCGGGGCCAACGGGTCGGCAGCGACTGGGAGCGACTCACCGCGGGTGAGGACCCCACCGATGTGCCCGAACGCGAACAGACCTGACACAATCAGCACGAAGCCACCAACGACCCCCACAGACTCAAGGAGTCACCCCGATGGAAGAGCACGAGAGCCACGGCAACACCCTCGCCGCGTGGGTCACGGTCGTCATCCTGCTCCTCGGTTCCGCCATCATGTCGTGGGCCGTGGCCTTCCCGAACATGGCGCTGTTCATCGGCGGCGCTGTGGTCTGCGTCGTCGGCCTGATCGCCGGTCGTGTCATGGTCGGCATGGGCTACGGCAAAGACGGCGCCAAGACCACGGCTAAGGCCGCCGGCCACTGAGCAGGCGCGCCGGCTCTGCCGGTGCCCCGCAGACCCACACACGTTCATGGCCACCGTCCTCGACGCGATCATCGTCGGCGTCCGCGAGGACCTCGCGGCGCGCCGGCACGCGACCCCCTTGTCCGTCCTCCAACACCGGGTGACCGCTGGCGAGCCCCCCCGTGACGCGTACGCCGCGCTCGCCTCCCGCGGTCTGGCTCTCATCGCCGAGGTCAAGCGCGCCAGCCCGAGCAAGGGCGCGCTCGCCCAGATCGCCGACCCGGCCGCCCTGGCTGCGTCCTATGCCGCCGGTGGTGCCAGCGCGATCAGCGTCCTGACCGAGCAGCGCCGGTTCCACGGTTCGCTCGCTGACCTTGACGCGGTCCGGGCGGCCGTCGACGTGCCGATCCTGCGCAAGGACTTCATGGTCGAGGACTACCAGATTTGGGAGGCCCGCGCGCACGGCGCCGACCTCATCCTGATCATTGTCGCGGCCCTGTCCGACGACGACGTGTCCCGGATGCTGGCGCTGACCCACGAGCTTGGCATGACGGCCCTGGTCGAAGTCCATGACGAGGACGAGACCGCGCGCGCCGTGGCCGCGGGGGCTCGGGTCATTGGGGTCAACGCCCGCAACCTCAAGACCCTTGACATCCATGACGACACGTTCGGGCGACTGGCCCCGCTGATCCCAGCCGGCACGCTGCGGATCGCGGAGTCCGGCATCGGCAGCCCGAGTGACGCGGCGCGCTTCGCTCGCGAAGGAGCGGACGGCATTCTCGTCGGCGAAGCCCTGGTCAAGGATGGCGACCCCACGGCTGCCGCGCGCGCCATGATCGCCGCCGGCAGCACCGCACAATCGACCAAGGACCACGCATGAGCATGACTCCCGGGCGCTTCGGGGCCTTCGGCGGACGCTACGTCCCTGAGGCCCTCGTCCCCGCGCTCGACCAACTCGACGAGGCCCGGCAAAAGGCCATGGTCGACCCCGAGTTCCTCGGCGAGCTCGAGCGACTCCACCGCACGTACACCGGACGCCCGAGCATCATCACCGAGGTGCCTCGCTTCGCCGAGCACTGCGGTGGTGTGCGGGTCATCCTTAAGCGCGAAGACCTCAACCACACCGGATCGCACAAGATCAACAACGTGCTCGCCCAGGCGCTGCTCACTAAACGGATGGGCAAGACCCGGGTTATCGCCGAGACCGGAGCCGGCCAACACGGCGTCGCGACGGCGACCGCGGCCGCCCTGATGGGTCTGGCGTGCACCGTGTACATGGGCGAGGTCGACACCCAGCGCCAGGCCCTGAACGTGGCCCGGATGAAGATGCTCGGCGCCCAGGTCGTGGCCGTGACTCAGGGCAGTCGCACGCTCAAGGACGCGATCAATGAAGCCCTGCGCGACTGGGTGACCAACGTCGACTCCACGCACTACCTCATCGGCACGGTGACCGGGCCGCACCCGTTCCCCGAAATGGTCCGCGACTTCCACCGGATCATCGGCGTGGAGGCTCGGGCGCAGGTCCTCGACCTCACCGGCCGCCTCCCGGACGCGGTGATCGCGTGCGTCGGGGGCGGATCCAACGCCATGGGCATCTTCCACCGCTTCATCGACGACACTGGCGTGGCCCTGGTGGGCGTCGAGGCCGGGGGAGAGGGCATCGAGACCGGGCGCCATGCGGCCCGGTTCGCCTCGGCATCCCCAGGGGTGCTCCACGGCGCGATGAGCTACCTCATGCAGGACGAGGACGGCCAGACGGTCGAGTCCCATTCGATCTCGGCGGGCCTGGACTACCCCAGCGTCGGTCCCGAGCACTCCTTCCTGCGCGACATCGGGCGGGCCCGCTACCTCAGCGCCACCGATGACGAGGTCATGGAGGCGTTCGAGTTGATGTGCCGCACCGAGGGCATCATTCCGGCCCTGGAGTCGGCTCATGCCCTGGCTGGCGCCCGCGTCATTGGCCGGGAACTCGGCCCCAGTGGCCTGATCCTGGTCAACCTGTCCGGTCGAGGCGACAAGGACATGCACACCGCTGCCCAGTGGTTTGGCCTTATCGACGGAGACTCCGATGTCTGACCCAGGCGTGTCCGCCGTCCTGGCCGAATGCCGCGCCGAGGGTCGGGCGGCCCTCATCGGCTACCTGCCCGTCGGCTTCCCCGACGTCGAGACCTCGATCGAGGCGATGGTCGCGATGGTGCGCGCCGGCGTCGACATCGTCGAGGTGGGGGTGCCGTACAGCGATCCGCTGATGGATGGACCGCTCATCCAGAATGCCGTCGCCGCTGCCTTGGCCGGCGGCACCCGGGTCGACGATGTGTTCCGCGCGACAGGAGCCGTGCGTGCGGCCGGTGTCCCACCCCTGGTGATGACCGCCTGGAATCTCGTGTTGCGCCGGGGCGTCGACCGGTTTGCCGATGACCTGCTCTCCGGTGGTGGTGCCGGCTTGATCACGCCCGACGTCATACCCGAGGAGGCCGGCGCGTGGCTGGCCGCCAGTGAGCGCACGGGGCTCGACCGAGTCTTCCTGGTGGCACCGAGCTCGACCATGGAGCGGCTGGCTCACGTCACCGCCGCGAGCCGCGGATTTGTCTATGCGGCCTCGACGATGGGGGTGACGGGGACCCGCAGCACCGTCGATGACGCCGCGGAGGTTCTGGTCTCGCGCACCCGTGAGGTCACCGGTCTGCCCGTGTGCGTCGGCCTTGGCGTGTCGACTCGCTCCCAGGCGGCCGAAGTCGCGTCGTACGCCGATGGCGTGATCGTCGGGTCGGCCCTGGTCAGGGCCCTCATCCAAGATCGGGAACTCGGCAACGGATATGAGTCGTTGTCGGCGTTGGTGGCCGAGCTGGCCTCCGGAGTGAGAGAGGGACGGGGATGAGCCGCGGCACACAGGTGACACCGGCCGCGCGAGCGCAACCGGTGGATCCGACAGGTGCCTCCGCGTGGGACCGGTGGCTTGACGTGGTCGGGCTTCTCGCCCGGCTTGCTCTAGGCACCTTGTTCATCGTCGCCGGGGCGCTCAAAGTGGGCCACCCCCTCACCTCGGCCCGTGCCGTCCAGGCCTACGACGTGCTTCCTTTCGACCTGGCCGGTCTCATCGGCCAGGTGCTGCCGTTCATCGAGATCGTGCTTGGCGTGCTGCTCGTCCTCGGCTTGTTCACCCGGTTCAGCGCGGCGGCCATCAGCATCCTCCTCGTCTTGTTCATCGCCGGGATCGCTCAGGCCTGGGCCCGAGGGCTGAGCATTGACTGCGGTTGCTTCGGCGGCGGGGGGGCGGTCGCCCCCGGCCAGACGGAGTATCCCCAGCGAATCCTGGAGGACCTCGGCATGCTCGCTCTGGGCGTCTACCTGACCGTGCGCCCTCGTAGCGTGGCCGGCCTGGACCGGCGCCTCTTCGGCGCCACCTGAGCCGCGCTTTCCTCACCTCAGCCCATCTCCACCGCAGATCGATCAGGAAGTCCGATGGCCAAGAAATCGCCGAGCAAGAGTCCCGCCAACGCCCGCCAGGCCAAGATCCAGGCGGCGAGCACCACGACGTCGGGGGGTGCGAGCAAGATCGTCGTCGCGGCGGTCGTCATGGTCGTGGCCATCGTCGCGATCGTCGGCGCGGTCATTTGGCAGCAGCAGTCCGCGACCAACGACATCATCGGTGACGGCAACGCGACGCCGGGCGGAGTGGCCATGGGTGCGGGCTTCGTCGCTCCGTCATCCGCCACGGCGCCCGATGGCGTCCCCGTGCTCGACGTCTTCGAGGACTTCCAGTGCCCGGCCTGTGCCAAGCTCGAGGCTGAGCTGGGGGAGACCATCAAGCAACTCGAGGCCGACGGCAAGGTCAAGGTCGTCTACCACATCAAGAACTTCCTCGACGACAACCTCGGCAATGACAGCTCGACGCGGGCCGCCAACGCCGCCTTCTGCGCCGACGACGCGGGCCAGTTCCAGGCCTACCACGACGCCGTGTACGCGAACCAGCCGGCGTCCGAGGGTCAGGGTTGGACGGCCGCGCAGCTGACCGGATTCGCCGAGTCCTCAGGGATCACCGGCGATGCACTCAAGACGTGGACGACGTGCTCGGAGAACAACAAGTACGTCAACTACGTCAACTCGGTCGAGGAGCAGAGTTCCAAGGACGGCGTCACCGGCACGCCCACCCTCAAGCTCGACGGGGAGACCGTGTCGGTGCAGACCATCGTGGATGACCCGCAGTCCCAGAGCTGGAAGTACGACCCGGCCAAGTTCGAGGCGCTCATCGCCACCGCGACCCAGTGATCGCCCCGGCGAGCATCCCGAGCCCGACCGTCGGTGTGCTGTACCTCGGCCCGGTTCCGCTACGGGCCTATGCCCTGTGCATTCTCGCGGGGATCGTGGTGGCCATCTGGCTCACTGGTCGGCGCCTGCAGGCGCGAGGCTACGACAAGGAGCTGGTGCTCGACGTGGCCACGTGGGCGGTGCCGTTCGGCATCATCGGTGGCCGGATCTACCACGTCATCACCACCCCGGAGCCGTACTGGGGGGAGCACGGGAACCCGCTCGATGCGCTGAAGATCTGGAACGGCGGGCTCGGCATTTGGGGGGCCATTGCGTTTGGCGCCCTGGGCGCCTGGATCGGGTGCCGCCGGGCGGGCCTGCCGTTCGCGGCGTTCGCCGACGCTGCCGTCCCCGGCGTGGCCTTCGCTCAGGCTCTGGGTCGCCTCGGGAACTGGTTTAACAACGAGCTCTACGGCGGACCAACCACGCTGCCATGGGGGCTGGAGATCCACGAGTGGGATCAGTCGGCCGGGCGCGCCGTGGTGGACGCGGCCGGTGATCCCATCGTCCTGGGCACCTATCACCCCACGTTCCTTTACGAACTGATCTTCCTCGTGGTCCTGGGGGCTGGCCTGCTCTGGGCGGACCGTCGCTTCGACCTGGCCTCGGGCCAACTGGCCGGGTTGTATGTCGCGGGCTACCCGGTCGGACGGATCGTCATCGAGCGGAT
>JAGOME010000067.1 GCA_017993715.1 Phycicoccus sp. | reverse complement strand
CGGCGCCTCCCCCAAGGGACCGGCCTGCACGAGCTCGGCCCCGACGAGGTTCGACGCCTTGAGCGCGGGATAGAGCGCCATGAGCGCCACAACGATCAAGGATCCCGACCCGACCGACGTCATCCCGACCACGAGGCCGCCGATCGCCCCGACGATCACCGTGGGCAGGACCCGCACCGAAACCTCCGGTCGATCCCGATTCTCTGGCGGCAGATGCCCGTCGCGGATCCGTGCTCGCTCGAGCAGGCTGGTGTAGCCACGGGCAATGAGGCCGGCGGCGGCGAGCAGGAGCGCCACCCCCAGGGCCACAAGGAGGTTGGCGCTGACGGCAGCGGGGTCGCCCAGGGCCCTCAACACGAAGACCCCCGCGAATGCCGTGGGGATCGACCCGACGCAGAGCCACTTGACGAGCTGGAGATTGACCGTGCCTGCGCGCAGGTGCACCAGGGAGCCGACCGGCTTCATGACCGCGGCTGCGACCAGGTCGCTGGAGACCGCGGTGAGCGGGGGAATCCCGAAGAACAGGACCAGCACCGGGGTCATCAGCGCCCCGCCACCCATGCCGGTCAGGCCGACCACGATTCCGATGCCGAGGCAGGCGGCCGTGAGGAGCCAGTCGATCTCCACAGTGGGTGTTCCCTTCGCAATGCGTGAGCAGGAAGCCGAGCCAGGGTGGGTCGGCGCACGCCACAGCATTCAGTGTGTTGAGTTATGTAACAAGTAACACTGGGTTATGTCTCACTCTGTGGGCCCGGCGCAACCGGGTCCGCGCTGGGCGCTGCGGCGCGACGGCATTCGGGATCCAGACGCCTCGTCGGTGACAATGGCGGCCGTGACCAGCCCCTCCCTGCCGAATGCCGCCGCCCCCGAGATGGTGGTCGCACCAAGTCAGGGCATCGACCCCGACGACCTGGCCACCGCGCTGCGCGTGCTCGCCCAGCTACCCGAGCTGGATCCGGGCCACCCCGATATTCAGACCGTCAAACGGGCCAGCTCGCGGATGTACAAGCAGATCCGCAAGCACCGCCGACACGAGGCCAAGCGGCCCCAAATCGAGCATGACGAGGCACTCCTGGAGCGCACCGCGACTGGATCTCGGCAGCGGATCGACGACGAGACCCACGGCATTCTGCTCACCGTCCCGCCGGCCGGCACTGTGGTCGGCGAGCTGCTCAAGCCGCGCGGCTGCTATATCTGCAAGGCCGACTACACGCTCGTCGACGCGTTCTATCACTGGCTGTGCCCGTCCTGCGCGGCCACGAGCCACGCCAAGCGGGTCCAGCGCACCGACTTGACCGGCAAGCGCGCCCTGCTCACTGGGGGCCGGGCCAAGATCGGCATGTACATCGCGCTACTCCTGCTGCGCGACGGCGCCCACCTGACGATCACTACCCGCTTCCCCCGGGACGCGGCCCGCCGCTTCGCCGCTCAGGACGACAGCGCCGACTGGATCGGTCGGCTCAAGATCGTCGGCATCGATCTGCGCGACCCCACCCAGGTCGTTGCCCTGGCCGACGAGGTCGCCGCCGACGGCCCGCTCGACATCCTCATCAACAACGCCGCCCAGACAGTGCGCCGGCTGCCCGGGTCCTACGCCCATCTCGTCGACGGCGAGGCCGCGCCCCTGGAGGCTGGGCAGGACGTGCCCGAGATCGTCACCTTCGACCGCATTAGTGAGGCCCATCCCGCCAACCTCGTCTCGACCCTCGGCGCGCACCGGGTGGCACACCACGAGGGGGAGTCTGCTCAGGCGGCGGCCGCGTCCCTGGCGGCTCGCAGCGCCGCCCAAATGACCTCGCTGGCGCTGACCGCCGGGAATGCGAGCCTTGAGGCGCACCTGGCCGGGACGGCGGTCGACGCCGGCGGCCTCATTCCCGACATTCAGGTCAACAACAGTTGGACCCAGGTCGTTGACGAGGTGGATCCGCTCGAGCTGCTCGAAGTCCAGTTGTGCAATTCGACGGCGCCGTTCCTGCTCGTTTCCCGGCTGCGCGCCTCCATGCGGGCAGCGATCGTCGGCGGCGCCCGCCGCGCCTACGTCGTCAATGTCTCCGCCATGGAGGGGCAATTCTCGCGGCGTTACAAGGGCGCCGGGCACCCCCACACCAACATGGCCAAGGCCGCCCTGAACATGCTCACCCGCACCAGCGCAGGGGAGATGTTCGAGAGCGACCAGATCCTCATGACGGCCGTCGACACCGGCTGGATCACCGACGAGCGCCCGCACCATGAGAAACTCCGCATCGCCGCCGAGGGCTGGCATGCGCCGCTGGACCTGGTCGACGGCGCGGCCCGGGTCTACGACCCGATCGTGCGGGGCGAGGCCGGTGAAGACCTGTACGGGAGCTTCCTCAAGGACTACGCACCGCACCCGTGGTGACCCGGGTCACGACGACGAATGCCGCCACGCTCGCGCCCGCGATGGCCAGGCCAAGGACGAGCCAGAATGCCGCGGTGGACCACGCGAAGGCGCCGGGGTCATAGGGCAGCCCGTGCGAGGAGCATGTGGTCGGGCCGTCGGAGGATCCCGAGCAGGTGACCTGGTCGGGACTGGCCGTCCCGATCACCCAGCCCACCCACGCGACTGCGGCGCCAAGGGCCATGCCGACCCCGGTGACGCTCGGCCACCGGTCGGGATGGGGGACCGTCAGCCACACCGCGACACAGCAGGCGGCGATCGCGAAGGGCAGGACGTAGGCGCCGATGCTCAGCATGCCGAACACACTGACGAGCGCCAGCGCGCCTGTGAGGGCCCACAGCCCGAACAATGCGACCCGCACGAGCCAGGACGTGGGCGGGCAGGGAGGGCGGGGCCGGTCGGCATACGGGTTGGCCGCGTCGAGGTGACCTGACACGCGGGCGGCATTCGGATCCGGCCCGCGGGTCGTGTCATCTCGAGCGGCGCCCATACGCTCTACCTTCCTCCGCTTGGGTCCGAGCGGCAAGCGCGTGGTCGGCCCCCGACCCCGACCTCTGGCAGAATGTTCCGACGTACACCTTTCGGCGCGGCGCTCCGCCGCCCGGATGCCTACCCCAGGCATCGGTACCCCACCGCCTTCCTGCGCTGGTCTCGCCGTGCCTACCGGAACAGAAATGGAGGACGACCCTCGTGGCCGTCAAGATTCGTCTCAAGCGCATGGGCAAGATCCGCGCCCCCTTCTACCGCGTTGTCGTCATGGACTCCCGCACCAAGCGGGACGGCCGGGCGATCGAGGAGATCGGGAAGTACCACCCCACCGAGGAGCCCTCGCTCATCGACATCGACTCCGAGCGCGCCCAGTACTGGCTCGCCAACGGGGCCCAGCCGACCGAGGCCGTCGAGGCGCTGCTCAAGGTCACCGGCGACTGGCAGAAGTTCAAGGGTCTGCCGGGTGCCGAGGGCACGCTGAAGGTCAAGGAGCCCAAGCCGAGCAAGCAGTCGCTGTACGAAGCAGCGCTCGCTGCGGCCGGCAAGTCTGGCGACGACACGTCGGGCGCGACGACTGCGCGCAAGAAGGCTGCCCCCAAGAAGGACGAGGCCCCCGCTGACACTGACGGTGGCGCCGCTGCCGCGGAGAGCACCGACGCGGACGCCGACGCCACCGCACAGGCCTGATTCGCATGCTCGAGGAGGCCTTGGAGCACCTCGTGACCGGGATCGTGGACCACAAGGACGAGGTCGTCGTGCGGCGCAAGGAGCTCCGGCGCGGCGAGCTGCTCGAGGTCCGGGTTCACCCGGACGATCTGGGGCGCGTCATCGGCCGGTCCGGCCGGACTGCGAGTGCTCTGCGCACCGTCATGACGGCCCTCGCCGGTGGTAAGCCGGTGCGGATCGACATCGTCGACACGGATCGGGTCCGCTGACCCGCGAACCGCGTTCGACCCTTACCTCGTGCGGGCGGGAGTGTCTGAAAGGACGCTCCCGCCCGCACACCACTGTCATCAGGGATGAGGCTGTCATGGCCCAAAGCGAGAACGTGCTGATCGCGCGCATCGGTCGGCCCCACGGACTGCGCGGTGAGGTGACCGTCCAGGCCCACACCGACGACCCGCAGGGCCGGTTCGCGCCCGGGACGGTCTTCGACACCCAGGCGACCCCGGGCAGCGGGGTCCCTCGCGCCCTCACCCTGCGCACGGCCCGACTGCACCGCGAGATCTGGTTGCTCGGCTTCGACGAGATCCCTGATCGCACGGGGGCGGAGTCGTTGCGGGGCACTCAGTTGCTCGGGCCTGCGGACGAGGTGGACGACGATGAGGGCTACTACGAGGACGACCTCGTGGGCCTGACGGCATTCGGACCCTCGGGTCAGGCGCTCGGCGAGGTAACCGCGCTGACGGTCGGGGCCGCTCAGGATCTGCTGACCCTGCGACTCGCCGATGGCCGCGAAGCCCTCATCCCCTTCGTCGAGGCCATCGTCCCCCTGGTCGACATCGAGGGCGGTCGGATCGTCATCGACCCGCCTGCCGGGTTGCTCGACCTGGCCCAGTGAGCACCTGACATGCGGCTGGACGTCGTCACGATCTTCCCCGAGTACTTGGCGCCACTGGATCTTTCGCTCATCGGCAAGGCTCGGCGTGACGGGCTGATCGATCTGCACGTGCACGACCTGCGCCAGTTCGCCCATGACCGGCACCGCACCGTCGACGACACTCCGTTCGGCGGTGGGGCTGGGATGGTGATGAAGCCACAACCGTGGGCGGAGGCGCTGGATCACGTTCTCGCGCACAGCGAAACAGTGGGAATGCCGACGCCGCACCTCATCGTCCCGGGGCCGGGCGGCATTCCGTTCAGTCAGTCCCTGGCTCGTTCGCTGGCGGCAGAGCCCTGGTTGGCCTTTGCCTGTGGTCGGTACGAGGGGATCGACGAGCGCGTCTATGAGCATGCCGCCGAGCGGATGCCCGTCACGGTCGTCAGCCTGGGGGACTATGTGCTCAACGGCGGCGAGGTCGCCGTGCTGGCGATGACCGAGGCGATCGTGCGGCTCCTGCCCGGGGTCGTCGGCAACCCGGAGTCGCTGGTCGAGGAATCCCATGAGGGTGGCCTGCTCGAGTATCCCGTCTACACCAAACCGGCGACGTGGGACGACGGGGGAGTCCAGCGCGATGTTCCGCCGATCCTGTTGTCCGGCAACCATGCTGCGATCGCTCGCTGGCGACACGAACAGCGCCTCACCCGCACAGCTGCTCGCCGTCCCGACCTCCTCGCGGCGTCGGCCGTGGCCGGGTTGCCGGGGTCAGGTCTGGCCGATCTCGACGTTGCCGTGGCCTGCGCCGGTGACGTGGCGGAGCTGTTGGTGCTGACCCGGGCGTGCTGGGTGCCCGAGGCCGACCTCGCGGGATCGACCCGAATGCCGCCGCTCCAGGAGGGCCCTAAGGACTTGGCCGCCTCCCTGTCGTCGTGGCACACGTATGTCGTGCGCTCCGCGGGACGGCTGGTGGCTTCGGTCCGTGGCCGGGTGCGGCCCGGCGACGAGTCGACGTGGGAGACCGGCCGCCTCATGGTTGCGCCCGACCTGCAGGGTCGCGGCCTGGGTCGGGACCTGCTGGCCCTCAGCGAGTCTGTGGCCCCCGCATCGGTGCGCACGTTGTGGATCAACACGGGCGTGGCCAGTGAGCGCAACCAGCGCATGTACCGCAAGGCCGGCTATCGGATCGTCCCTGGACCGGGGTCCTTTGCGGGGACGGTCGACCTGATTAAGCGGCGCTCCGCAGACTGATCGGTCAGGGCTGCAAGGACGCCTTGAGGTCGGGCGGAAGCAGCCTCCCGGAACGGATGAGCCGCTCGGCGACCAAGGCCGTGGCCGTCTGGGCCGCCATGATGCCGACGAGGACCAGGACCTGTGCGGTCGCGGCCTGCGCCGGTGAACCCCCGCCGAGCAGGACGCCGATGAAGGCACCTGGAAGGGTCACGATCCCGACCGTGCGAACTTGGTCCATGCCGGGGACAAGGGCATCGGGCAGGAGCCGGTGGATGAGTAGGTCGATCGATTGCGAGCGGTCCAGACCGATGGACAGGGCCGCCTCGTACTGCGACTTCTGTTCGCGCAGCTCGGCGAACGCGCGCCGCCCGACCAGTGAGTGGGCGTTCATTGTGTTGCCCGACAGGATTCCGACCACGGGGATGAGCGCGATCCCGGTCAGCGGGACAGTCCGGGTCAGCAGGATGATCGCGACGACCGGTGCCAAGCCACTGAGCATCGCCACGCCGGCCCAGGGCCAGGCTCGTGGGGCCCCGATCCGCCGAGCCGTGGTCATCGTGGCGATGGTGAACATGACGATGAGCAGCGCCACCGATCGAGCCAGTGATCCGATCACCGCGGTGATCAGGAGGGCCACGACGGCGAGTTGCAGCACGGCGCGGACTGCCGCGATGACCGGCGAGGCAGGAGCCGGCAGCCGGCCCACGGCATACAGCGAGATGGTCACAGCGACCAGCAGGACCACCGCCGCCCCGACCGGCCAGCCCGGATCGACCGTCACGAGAGGCTCATGGGCCTAACTGACGCTGACGCCGACAAGCCCGACACCGCCCAGCGCCGTCGCGAACACCAGGATCAGGGTGCCCAGAGCCCACAGGGAGCCGAGCCGCCGGCGCGCCAGCATCACGATGGTCACGATGATGCCGACGATGCCGACCACAGGGGTGGCGAAGATCGCGATCATCACGCCGGCATTCAACATGGAGTAGTCGCAGGTCTGAGACGAGCACGAGTCCGAGGCCATGGACGAGAAGCCGCCCAGGAACATCAGGAGCGGCGCGGCGCACACCACGACCAGCATGAGCAGGATCGAGATGACGAGGTCGACCGTGCTGCGCTGCCTGGGTGCCGCGGGTGCGGCGGGGTACGGATAGCCGGCAGGCGGGCCGATGGGAGGAGGTCCGGGAGGCGGGGGGTAGGCGGGCGTAGACATGCACCCAGCCTGCCTGGTGGGTGTCTGGGTTGTCTGACGGTCTCGCCGATTTCCTCAGGCGGGCCGCGCTCTGGCAGACTTGACCCTTGCTGACAGCGCCCGCAATGGTGCCCCTGCCACAGGGGGAGCGAACTCGGTTGTTTCGAGGACGCGCGGCCCGGCGTTGAGAGCAATTGACGATTCATCACAATCGCGGGTGGCCTGTGGCACCGGCAGGAGACAACATGCAGCGTTTCGACGCCATCGACCAAGCGTCGATGAAGACCGACATTCCCGCTTTCCGCGCCGGTGACACCGTCAAGGTGCACGTCAAGGTCGTGGAAGGCACGCGTTCGCGTATCCAGGTCTTCCAGGGTGTCGTCATTCGACGCCACGGCGGCGGCATCGGCGAGACCTTCACGGTCCGCAAGGTGTCCTTCGGTGTCGGTGTCGAGCGGACGTTCCCGCTGCACACCCCGATCATCGACAAGATCGAGGTCGTGACCCGTGGTGACGTCCGCCGGGCCAAGCTCTACTACCTGCGCAACCTGCGCGGCAAGGCTGCCAAGATCAAGGAAAAGCGCGACACCCCGTCGGCGCACTGACACGCACGGCCCCCAGGTGTCTGCGCGGGTTAGGCTCGCGCTGATGACTGCGGATCTCGATGACCCGGCTCCCGCCACCCTTGGGGGGGCCGGGTCATCGCCGCGTCGGCGCACCGGTGCATTTGTGGTGCCACTGGGCGTCGCCCTGCTCCTCACGTTGGCCGTTCGGGCTTTCCTGGTGGAGTCGGTCTACGTGCCGTCCGCGGCCATGGGACCCCAGGTGCCGGCGGCCAGCCGGGTCCTCGTCGTCAAACCTGGAGTCCAGCCGGTCGCCGGCGAGGTGGTTGTCGCCGACATCTCGCGCGTCTTTGGACTGGCCCAGCGCTCGACTCCTTACGCAGATGGGGCGATCGGCTCAGCGATGTCATCGTTGGCCTCGGTGGTCGGGGTGTCCGGCGAAAGCCAAGCAATCGTGTCCCGCGTCGTCGCGGTGGGGGGAGATGTGGTGAGCGTGACCGCAGGCACGGTGTCGGTCAACGGGAGGCCGGTCCGCGAGGGTCTGATTGGTGCCGACGTCGCGGAGTTCACGGTTCCCTCCGGGCACGTATGGCTCCTCGGAGACGACCATGCCCGGGCGATCGACTCACTCACCGTCGCGGCCACCGCGGCCGGCTCGGGCTCGGTGCCCGTCGACTCTGTCGTCGGTAGGGTCGCGGTGACCTTCTGGCCACTCTCGCAGGTGGGCCTCGTGGACTCGACTCTGCCGGGAGGGGGGAGATGATCGCCGACAACGCCGAGGATGACGCCACGGCCCACACCGAGGATCGCTCCGAGCCCCCGCTCGATGCCGAGCGACCTGAGGTCCGAGGGGCGCCGAGCCACGAGTCGCCACGTCGGCCGGGCCTGCTCGCGGGAATTGCGGCTGCGATCAAGGAGGTTGCGGTCGTCGCCGTGATGGCGATGGCCCTGTCGTTTGTCGTCAAGACCTGGCTGATTCAGGCCTTCTTCATCCCCTCTGGATCCATGGAGGACACCCTCCTCATCGGCGACCGGGTCATCGTCAACAAACTCGTCCCCGACGCGATGGACCTGCACCGGGGCGACATCGTCGTGTTTGCCGATCCCGGCAGTTGGCTGCCCCCGACTCAGGGGACGGATCGTGGACCCCTGCTCAACGCCCTCGAAGACGGTCTGGTTTTCGTCGGCCTGCTCCCTGATACTGCCGAGGATCACCTCATCAAGCGGGTCATCGGGCTGCCCGGAGATCGCGTCGCCTGCTGTGACGCGCAGGGTCGACTCACCGTCAATGGGACCCCCGTGGACGAGACCTATCTGTTCCCCGGCGACGAGCCGAGCTCGCTGGCGTTCGACATTGTCGTACCGCAGGGGAGCGTCTGGGTCATGGGTGACCATCGCAGCAACTCGGACGACTCGCGCTATCACGACACCTCAGGGGATGGGCTGTCAGGGTCGGTGCCCATTGACGACATCACGGGCCGCGCAGTGGCGATCGTCTGGCCTTTTGCCCGCTGGACGGGCCTGGGGGACGGGACGGCGGCATTCGGGACTGTCCCGGCGCCATGACCTCCGCCGCCGGACCCCCCGCGAAGCGGCTCCCTCGCAGCGGTGCGCGCAAGCCGAGTCTGCGAGTCGAGCGGGCCCTGCAGCGCGATGGATATCGGGTGCTCGTGGGGATGGACGAGGTCGGCCGCGGTGCCCTGGCCGGACCGGTATCCGTGGGCGTGGTGGCCATCGACGAGACCTGTCGATCGGCGCCGACGGGCGTGCGCGACAGCAAGCTCCTCACCCCGGCCGCCCGGCAGCGCATCGTGCCGCGGATCCAGCGCTGGGCCTTATCGTTTGCCGTTGGTCATGCCGGCGCCGACGAGATCGACCAGATCGGCATCATGGCGGCGTTACGGCTGGCAGGCCGCCGAGCATTGGCCGTGCTGGAGGTCAAACCTGACCTGGTCATCCTCGATGGCAACCACGACTGGCTGACCGCTCCCGAGGAGGTGGGCCTGTTCGCCTTTGCTGGGGACGGCCCAGCCACCCCACCGGTCACGACGATGATCAAGGCCGATCTGAGCTGCTCCTCCGTGGCGGCGGCTAGCGTCTTGGCCAAGGTGGCGCGGGACTCCCTCATGGTCACCCTGGCCGCGCAGCACACGGCATACAACTGGGTCGAGAACAAGGGGTATGCCGCCCCGGAGCACGTACGTGCCTTGCGCGAGTTCGGCGCGAGCGAGTTGCATCGACGGTCCTGGCATCTCCCGGGGACCGAGGGTGAGTCTCAAAGCGACGGCGGTGTCCAGGTGCCGAGCACGCCGGCCACGGCTGTCGCGAAATCCCCGACCTGATCCAGGTCCACCCACTCATCGCTGGCATGGAGACCACCCCCGCTTGGGCCGCAAATCACGGTGGGACACAACGCCTCCCAGAGGGGCGCCTCCATCCAATACGGCGCGTCGAAGGTCGTGCCCGTCCCCATGGCTGCCCCGAGCGCGGCGGCCAGGTCTGCGGCCGGCCCATGAGTGGTCAGCAGCCAACCATCGCGTGCGGCCACGAGTCGGACGGTCGCCTGCCAGTGGTCCTGCAGCAGGCGGTGGACCTCGGTGTGCACGTCCGCACCCCTGCCCTCGGGCGCCGTTCGCAGCTCAACCAGGCACGTCGCGCGGTCGGGAATGACGAATGCCGAGGAGCCGCCCTGCACCAGGGTGACCATGAGGTCCCCTCCGAGTGCTCGCAGATCCTGGGCGCGCTCATCGACGGCCGCGAGCAATCGGCCCAGATGCGTGACAGCGTTGATGCCCTCGCTGGCCTGCGAGCTGTGCGCGGCGCGACCGGCAAAGTCCACCTCAACGACGCCGAAGCCACGCAGCGTGCGAGCGAGCGCGAGATCGGTCGGCTCGGCGATGAGGCAGACGGTGGGGTTGACGCCCATGGCGGGGAGCGCGGCGATCACCGCCTCGCTGCCCAGGTTGGCGTCCTCCTCATCCGCGACCAGGGCCAGCACGGCACGCACGGGGGCGCCGGTGGCGACGAGATGCTCGGCAGCCACGACCAGTGCGGCAATCCCGCCCTTCATGTCGGCCGCCCCCCGACCGTACAGGCGGCGACCCTCGATGCGAGGAGTGAACGGATCGTCCATCCCGGCTACCCCGACCGTGTCGAGGTGGCCGCACAGGACGACGATCGGGGCATCGACCGGACCCGGGGCGAGCGCGACCAGGCTGGGGCGCTGCGCCTGCTCTGGTGGGCACACGATGGTCGTGGCGAAGCCAGCGACGGCGAGCCGCTCGGCCAGAAGCCGCACGATGTCGCCTTCCCCCGCCGCGCCAGGGACCAACGAGGGGTTGCAACTGTCCACGGCAACCAGCTTGGCCAGCAGGTCGATCGAGGCCCGACGCAGCGCTGTCATGAGCGCAGGATAGGGGCGGCGCGACATCCGCATCGTTCGTGCGTGAAGATGCTGTCATGACGCTGACGACGTGCGGACCGCGATGAGCGCCGAGGAACTCGAGAAATACGAGAACGAGATGGAGCTGGCGCTCTACCGCGAGTACCGCGACGTCGTCCGCCTGTTCAGTCATGTCGTCGAGACCGAGCGCCGCTTTTACCTGTGCAACAGCGTGGATGTGAAGGTCCGCAGTGACGGTGGCGAGGTCTGGTTCGACGTGACCATGACCGACGCCTGGGTCTGGGACATCTACCGTCCGGCGCGTTTCGCCAAGCGCGTCCGGGTCGTGACGTTCAAGGACGTCAACGTGGAGGAGTTGGCCAAGGCCGACTTCGACCCGCTCAAGAGCGGGTTCTAGCGCCTCCGTCCACAGGTCGGCCGTGCGGCCACCCCTTGTCCACAGATTCCCTGCGGCCGGGGACAGTGCCTGCCCTTCCGGGCGACTGTGGTCGGCATGACCCGGATGCCCTCGCCTGATGCCCCACCAGTTCGTTCGGAGCGGCCTGCGCCGGTGGATGCTCGCCGGGCGCTGGGGAGATACGGCGAGGAGTTGGTTGCTCGCTACCTGAGGGACCTCGGCTGGCGGATCATCGCTCGCAACTGGCGGTGTGAGTACGGCGAGGTCGACATCGTGGCCCGTGACGGGAGCGATCTGGTGGTCGTTGAGGTCAAGACCCGCCGCGGGACCGGCTTCGGTGAGGCTGTCGACGCGGTCGGCTGGGACAAGGCTGTGCGCCTGCGCCGGCTGGCGCTCGCGGCGGCGCGTGAGCTCGTCCCGGACCACTGCGGGCTGCGGGTTGATGTCGTGGGTGTGCTGCGGCCTGCCTCGGGCCCGGCGCAGGTCCGCCACATCCGGGGGATCGGATCATGAACCTCGGGTCGACCCGGTCGGTGGCTCTGTGCGGTCTGGACGGGGCCTTGGTCGAGGTGGAGGCGCACGTCTCCTCGGGGCTCTCGCATTTCGCCGTGACCGGGCTCCCTGACAAGGCCTGCGCGCAGGCGCCGGATCGGGTGCGATCGGCAGCGGCCACGTCCGGACACGCGCTCCCGCCCCATCGGATCACGGTCAACCTCTCTCCGGCATCGATCCCCAAGAGCGGCTCGGCCTTTGACCTCGGCATCGCTGTAGCCGTCCTCGCGGCCTCCGGGGCGATTACCTTCTCCGGGGTTCGTCGGATCGTGCACCTCGGTGAGCTGGCGCTCGACGGACGGATCAGAGGAGTGCGTGGAGTCCTACCCGCGGTGCTAGCGGCCGCTCGAGCCGGAGTCACCCACGTCGTCGTCCCGGTGGAGAATGCCGCCGAGGCCCAGCTCGTCGACGGCGTCGTCGTCCATGCGGCTCCCGACCTGGCGTCCTTGGTCAGCTGGTATGCCATATGCAGCGACCTGGCAGACCTGCCCCGTGCATCCCCACCGCTGGGTGGCCCGCCGGCGGCGCGGCGCGTGGGGGATCTAGCCGATGTCGTCGGCCAGAGCGATGCCCGGTTCGCGCTTGAGCTCGCGGCCACGGGCGGGCACCACGTGCTGCTAAATGGCCCGCCTGGTGTGGGCAAGACGATGCTGGCCGAGCGCATCGTCACCATCCTGCCGTCGTTGACCCGAGACCAGGCTTTGCAAGTCCACGCCATCCGCTCGCTCGCCGGGCTCATTGGTGACCCGCACGGTCTGGACTGCACCCCGCCGTTCGAGGCACCGCACCACAGCGCCTCGGTGGCCGCCATCGTCGGGGGAGGCTCCGGCTCGGTCCTCCCAGGAGCCATTTCGCGGGCCCACGCCGGTGTGCTCTTCCTCGATGAGGCGCCAGAGTTTCGCCCCGCCGTCCTGCAGACCTTGCGCCAGCCGCTGGAGTCCGGAGAGGTCGTCATTGCCCGCGCTAAGCAAGCTACCCGCTTCCCTGCGCGCTTCCTCCTGGTCCTCGCAGCCAATCCTTGCCCCTGCGGCCGGGCCTGGCGCAAGGCCGTCGACTGCTCGTGCCGACCCCAGGAGGTCCGGCAGTATGCCGGTCGCCTCACGGGGCCACTGATGGACCGCGTGGACATCCAGGTCGTCGTGCCGCCGGTGCCTCGGGCCTCGCTGGGAGATCCGACGGGGGAGTCCTCGGCCGTGGTGGCGGCCCGGGTTGGCAAGGCGCGCGAGGCACAACGAGAACGGTGGAGCGCGCTCGGGTGGACCCTCAACGGAGACGTCCCCGGCCACGTCCTGCGCCGCGCCCCTTGGCGGCTGGCCGGCTCGGTCACGCGGGATCTCGATCGTGCCCTGGACTCCGGCCAGTTGACCCTGCGCGGCTATGACCGAGTGCTCCGGCTGGCCTGGTCCGCCGCGGACCTCACGGGCCGCGCTGCTCCCGGGGCCGATGAGGTCGGACTGGCCCTCGGGTTGCGTGCCCAACACGCTCGCGCGGCCTGAGCCCCGCCCATCGCCACACCGCCCGTCGCCACACCGCCCCGACGCCCTATCGCCACACGACCGCCCACGACAAGGACCAAGGATGAAGCCCTCCGACCCGACGAGCCTCCCGTGGAATGAGGAGCGCCGGACGCGGCTCGCGCTCAGCCACGTGTGTGAGCCGAACGTGTCCACGCTGATGAAGATCGTCGAGCAAGGCGCGCTGCGGTCCCTCGATCAGATGCGGTCGGGGCAGTTCGACGCCGACGATGCCTATGCCGCGCGGGGACACACCCTGGACATCGATCGGTTCATCCACAACCTCGATGTGTTGGGGGTGCGCTATCTGGTACCGGGCGACGCGGAGTGGCCGATCGGCGTGGACGACCTGCCTGGGCCCCCGATAGGCCTGTTCGTCAAAGGACCCCTCAGCCTGAGTGAGGCCACCTGGCGGGCCGTCGGCATCGTCGGAGCGCGCGCAGCCTCCAGTTACGGCGTTCAGGTGGCGACCGAGCTGGCCGCCGGCGTGGTGGATCGTCAGGCCACGGTCGTCTCCGGTGCGGCATTCGGGATTGACGCGGCGGCCCACCGGGGTGCGCTGGGAGCTGATGGATCCACGATCGCGGTCCTCGCGTGCGGACTCGACCGGCCCTACCCACCCGCGCATACGGCTCTGATCGACCGGATCGGGGAGGTGGGGGCCGTCGTCAGTGAGATCCCACTGGGCGGGGCCCCGTTCCGATCGCGGTTCCTGGCCCGCAACCGACTCATCGCCACGCTCAGTCTCGGGATTGTGGTCGTCGAGGCCAGCCCGCGCTCAGGCTCGCTCAACACGGCCAATTGGGCCCGCAAGACACTGCGCCACGTGGCTGCGGTGCCGGGCCCCGTGACCGCGATGACCTCCGCCGGGTGCCACCAGCTCATCCGGGAAACGGGCGCCACCCTGGTCACTGATGCCGGGGAGGTGCTCGAGCTGATGGGCCGCATGGGTCTGGACCTCCAGGCAGATCGCAGGGCCTCGATGGGCCCTGAGGGTGATCTCGAGCCGCGCGAACAAACCCTGTGGTCGGCGGTCCCCGTCCGCGCGGCGATCACGATCGAGGACCTGGCCGTTCGCTGCGGCGAAACCACGCTGGGCGCGCGGGCGATGCTCGGCCGTCTCGAGCTGTTGGGGCTCGTCGTGCGCGATGGCGACCGATGGCGCAAGGCACGCGCCCGCCGCCCACCTGCATCGGCGCATTCGGCCTAGGTGGACCGTCCGGCGGGTTGGTCGACCGCTTCTCACGGTCGGCGTGCGACCGTGGTGGCGTGAGGGTCCCGGTCGAGACGGTGCTGGCGGACTTCGAGCGGCATCTGCGTGCCGAGCGAGGTCGATCACCGCACACCACCCGGGCCTACATCGGGGATGTCACCGCGTTTCTCCGGTTCCTGGACAGCGAGCACGGCGCGCTGGCCGCGGATCTCGAGATGGTGCGTTTGATCGACCTTCGTTCGTGGCTGGGTGCCCAGGCCGGGGAGGGTGTGGCTCGGGCGACGCTCGCCCGGCGATCGGCGGCCCTGCGCACGTTCTTCGAATGGGCCCATCGTCGAGGGCTGGTGACGGCAGATCCTGCCCTGCGCCTCGCCGCACCCAAACGCCACCGCACGCTGCCGCCCGTCCTCGGACAGCGTGACGCGACGCGCCTGCTCGACGTCGCCGCCATCGCTTCCGACGACGAGGATCCGCTCCGCATCCGCAACGCAGCCGCGCTGGAGCTGTTGTATGCCACCGGGATCCGAGTCAGCGAGCTGGTGGGAATGGATGTCGATGACGTCGACTTCAGCGCCAATGTGGTGCGGGTGATCGGCAAGGGTGACAAAGAGCGCACGGTGCCGGTCGGGACTCCTGCGCGGGCCGCGGTGCGGCGGTGGCTCGACGACGGTCGACCCCGGCTGGCCCTGCCGGCTTCCGGGCCAGCCTTGCTGCTGGGGCGCCGAGGTCGGCGGGCGGACTCGCGCCAGATCCGGGCGGTGGTGCATCAGTTGCTCGCCCACGTACCTGATGCGCCGGACCTCGGTCCGCACGGCCTGCGGCATTCGGCGGCAACTCACCTCCTCGAGGGAGGCGCCGATCTGCGCACCGTCCAGGAACTCCTCGGCCACGCCTCGCTGGCGACCACCCAGATCTATACCCATGTGTCCATCGAGCGCCTGCGCTCGAGCTATGAGCAAGCCCACCCTCGGGCGTGACCCGCCGTGATGGTGCCCGTCATCACGGGTCGAGGGGGAGCAGGATGATCCGAACGGGTCGCAGCAAGAGCAGCGGATTGATATAGGTGGATCCGCCAATCGCCCCAAGGTGCAGACATGCAGCGGGTGCGCAGTGTGAGCCCTCCGCCGCCAAATGCCCGATCACGGCCCCGCGCGCGACAGACGCCCCCTCGCCGATCGACGCGACGACGGGTTGGTAGGTACTGCGCAGCCCACTGCGGTGCGTCACAGTCATGGTCGGGACACCGGCGATCACGCCCGCATGGCTGACGACCCCCTCGTCCACGGCTCGCACTATGACCGGCTCCGCCGACCCCGTGCGCGGCATGAGGTCGACCCCGCGGTGTCCCGCAGTCCACGCCGCAGCCGGACGGACGAAGGGATGCTCGACCGCCGGACGCGGGTCCAGCGGCCACGTCCAGGGCGCGGAGGCCGCGCGGGCCTTGGTGGGGCTGACCAACACCAGAAGGCTGCTGATGAGGAGCACAGCCCACAGTCGCTGACGAAAGTTCATGCTTCCCACCGTGGCCCTGCATGCCCGCCTGGGGACGGCCGCAGCACCATCTGTGGACAGCGCGCCTCGCCCGCGCCGACCTGTGGACCGTGTCTGACGCACTCCTCCCGACCGAATTTGCGGGCTGCTTTCCCAACTTTCCCGCCTGAAGCGGGAACGTCCGGGTTCGCAGGGGTTGTTTTCCCCTGCGAACCATCACGTTCCTGGCAGCGACCCACGCGAGACCCCCGGCAACGAATATCGTTGCAACAGAACAGGTTCTGGCCCTAAGAGCCTTTACACCACTGTCCGACATGTGTTCTGCATATCTGCTTAAGTGAAGTACGATTGGTGCGTGGTGGCGAATCCTGTTCGGGGAGTGGACTATCCGGCTACGTACCAGCAGTTGCTGGCGTGGTTCCCGGACAACGGGGCCTGCTTGGA
>JAGOME010000066.1 GCA_017993715.1 Phycicoccus sp. | reverse complement strand
CGCGGTCGGCGGCCAGGGCACGCAGCTCGTTCGCGAGCGGTGCGTCGGCGCCGTGGCGGACGCGGTGAATGATCGTCACGTCGCCCGGTGCGCCGGCCATGTCCTCGGCGAGGGCCCGCAGGGGGGTAATGCCGATGCCGCTGGCCATGAGCAGGACCTTGCGCTGGGTGCGCACGCCCTCGTGGAGGCGGCCATAGGGCCCTTCGAGGAGGACGCGGGTGCCGACAGGGAGGTCAGCGAGCTTGGCAGAACCATCGCCGAGGTGCTCGGCGGTGAAGCGCAGCGTCCGGCCGTCGGGCGCTGCGGACAACGAGTACGGGTTGCCGCGAGTCCAGCCCGGGCCACTGAGGAAGCGCCACTGAAAGAACTGCCCGGACCTCGCGTTGAAGGCGGCCACTCCCCGACCAGCGACGGTCACGGTGGTCATCCTCGGGCCGTCCTGGCGCACATCGACAACCCTGATCGGATTGCGCAGTGACTTCCAGAGCGGGATCGCAACCCGCCAGACGATGACTGCGAGAACGGCGACGGCATACAGGGTCCACCAGAAGACCGTGGCGACGGGGCTGGCCAAGAAGTCCGAGCCGGTCCACAGCTGGTGTGGCAGCGCCAGGCCGGCGCCCAGGTAGGCATACAGGTGCAGGAGGTGCCAGGACTCGTAGCGCAGCTTGGCGCGGGCCTTCTTCACCGATGTCACCACGACCATGACGAGCGCGAGCGTGCCCGCGGTCGCCAGGAGCATGCCCGGATAGTTCAGGACGAAGTCCACGGTCATGGCGATGACGTTGACCTGGGAGGCCTGGGCGTAGCCGATGGTGATGAGCACGAGGTGGGCGAGCAACAGGTTGAAGCTGGTGAAGCCGACGATCCGGTGCAGACGGGCCAGCTGATCCTGGCCCCAGGCCTGCTCGATGAGGGGCACCCGGGCCATGAGGAAGACCTGGACGAGCAACAGCGCCGAGGACAGCAGTCCGGTGAGGCGGCCGGTGGTCATGAACAGGCCGTTGAGGCTGCTGAACTCTTGCAGTCCGCCCTGGGCTACCCAGAGCGCGACGACGCCCAGCAGGACCCCCCAGAAGGCGGCGCCGGTGACGTCGCGCCACCACAGGGGGAGGGAAGGTCGCCGCGCGGGGGCTACGGTGACGCGCCCCGTCAGCAGGGGGGCGGTGGAGTCGAACGTCGTCATGGATGGAACTGTGTCGACGGCTCCTGTGCGCACGCTGTGGGCCCGCCCAGACCAGCCTTCGGATATTTGTCGTGAAACAGGGTGCGTAAACGGTGCCGCGAACCGCCACAATAGGCGCGTGATCCCGCCCCCGACCTCGATCCCCTCCCTCGCCGGCCTGACCGGACCGACGGATGATCGGCGCGCCCTGTTCGATGCTCGGCTCACCCGTTGGTGGCCGGACCTGGTGTCGGCCCTGACGATGGTCTACGGCGCCGACGCCGTCCCGGACTTGGGTGCTGAACTGGTCGATCTCGCGGGTCGGACCTACACCACCCGGTCCGAAGCCCTGCATCGCCGCGATCTGGAGCGGATGCTCGCCCCGGACTGGCTGCAGGACCCGTCCATGGTCGGATATGCCGCCTACACCGAACGCTTCGCCGGGGACCTGCGCGGGGTGACCTCGGCGATCCCCTATCTCGACGAGCTGGGGGTTCGGTACCTGCATCTCATGCCGCTCCTGCGGCCGCGTGAGGGGGACAACGACGGCGGCTACGCGGTGGCCGACTACCGCTCCGTGCGGCCCGACCTTGGGACCATGGACGACCTCGAGGACCTCGCTGGCGCCCTGCATGACGCGGGGATGAACCTCGTGCTGGACCTCGTGCTCAATCACGTGGCAAAAGAGCACGACTGGGCGACCCGCGCCAAGGCCGGCGAGACGGCATTCCGGGAGTACTTCCACGTCTTTCCCGACCGGGAGATGCCCGATGCCTACGAGCGCACCCTGCCCGAGGTGTTCCCGGATTTCGCCCCCGGCAACTTCACGTGGGACGACACCTTGGGCGCGTGGGTGTGGACGACGTTCAACGAATGGCAGTGGGACGTCAACTGGTCCAACCCCCGAGTGTTCGTCGAGTACGCCCAGATCATCCTTGAGCTCGCCAACCGCGGGGTCGACGTCCTGCGGCTCGACGCGATCGCTTTCATGTGGAAGCGGATGGGCACCGACTGCCAGGGCGAGCCCGAGGTGCACGCCCTCACCCAGGCGCTGCGCGCACTGACCCGGATCGCTTGTCCCGCAGTGGCATTCAAGGCCGAGGCCATCGTGGCCCCCACCAAGCTCCTGGCCTATCTCGGCCAAGGTGCGCGGGTGGGCAAGGTGTCCGATCTCGCCTACCACAACAGCCTCATGGTCCAGATCTGGTCGATGCTGGCCTGCCGCGACGTCCGGCTCGCCGCTCATGCCTTGGGCAGCCTGCACCCCAAGCCGACAACCGGGACCTGGCTGACCTACTTGCGCTGCCACGACGACATCGGCTGGGCGATTATGGACGAGGACGCGGCTGCGGTCGGACTGTCCGGCCACGCTCACCGCTCGTTCCTCGCCCATTGGTATGCCGGGGACTTCTGGCAGTCCACGGGCCGGGGGTTGGTGTTCCAGCACAACCCGATCAACGACGATCGCCGGACGTCAGGCAGCGCCGCGAGCCTGATCGGGGTGCAGGCGGCCCAGGAGGCTGGCGACCCCGAGGCGGAGGCCCTCAGCCTTGACGCGCTCCGGCTCGCCCATGCCATGATCATGGCTTGGGGTGGCCTGCCGGTCATCTGGAGCGGGGACGAGCTCGCTCAGCTCAATGACCCGGCCTGGGCGTCCGAGCCTGGGCACGAGGACGACAACCGTTGGGCACACCGACCCCGCCTCGACATCGAGGCAGCCGCCCGCCGACACGACGAGCGCACAAGCGCGGGACGGGCCTTCACCGATCTCACCACGCTCATCCACACGCGGGCCCGACTCCCCCACTTGCACGCCAGCGTCGAGACCCACATCGGGCCGGTCGACGATCCTGGTGTCCTCGTGACCATCCGCGAACACCCCCTGGGTCGCTTCGTCGGGGTCTACAACGTCACCCCGGAGATGCGGATGTGGCCCGGTTGGCGGGTGCACGAACTCGGGATGGCGGACGCCGTCGACGAGATCACCGGCAAGCCGTTGCCCTGGCGTGAGGACGGTCATGTCTGGCTGCCCCCGTATGCCGCCCTCTGGCTGGCCCTCGAGAACTCCTAACCCCCACCAACAACCCGCGCCCCGGCGGGAACTTCCCACCGGCGCCGGATACAACCAGCGCGCCCGTGAACAACCCGCGCCCCTGAGGGATCACCAGAGGCCGAGCAGTCCCCCACCAAGCCGGATGATGAACGCGCCGACCACAACGACGAAAACCCCACGCACGAACCGGGAGCCCAGCCGCACCGCCGTGCGCGCCCCGACCCAGCCGCCGAGCACGTTGCCCGCGGCCATCACCGCGCCGACCTGCCACATCACATGCCCCCCAGGGGCGAAGATGACCAGCGCGCCGAGGTTGGTGGCGAAGTTGACGATCTTGGCCGTCGCGCTGGCCTCGAGGAACGCATAGCCGAGCAGCCCGACCAGAGCGAAGACGAGGAAAGAGCCGGTCCCCGGGCCGAGGGCTCCGTCGTAGCCGCCGATGGCGAAACCGACCCCCATCGCCGCAGAAGTATGTCGAATGCCGTTCCAGCGCAACGCTGTTGCCGTCCCCAGCGACGGCTTGAACAACGTGTAGGCACCGACGGCGATGAGCATGACGAAGATGATTGGGTTGAACGCCGCTTTGGGGATGTGCAGCCCAACTAAGGCTCCCCCGATCGCGCCGAGGAACGCCACCGCCGCCATCGGCACTGCCGTGCGCACGTCCGGTCGCACTCGGCGCCCGTACGTCACGGCAGCGGTCGCCGTCCCCCAGATCGAGCCGAACTTGTTGGTCGCCAAGATCTGGGCCGGCGTGGCCTGCGGGAAGCCCAGCAGCAACGCCGGCAACTGCACCAGCCCTCCCCCGCCCACGACAGCATCAACCCAGCCGGCGAGGAAAGCCGCCCCCGCCATCAGGGCGAGGAGGGTGGGGTCAGCGTCCATCCCGCCAGGTGTCGACGATCCCCAGGATGTCGAGCAACTCGTGAGCTGTGGCATCCGGAACGGCGTCGACGGCGACCCGCTGACTCTCGGGCACGTCCGAGTGCGGGATCCAGATAGCCCGCATCCCGACCTGCTGCGGACCGTGGATGTCCTCATAGAGTCGGTCCCCGACGTACACCGCCCGGTGCGGCTCAACGCCGAGCGCACCGCACGCAGCGAGAAACACCGACGCGTGCGGCTTCACATGGTCCAACTCGGAGGAGTAGAGGTCGGCGTCGATCAGGTCCAACACCCCGTCGCGCGAAAACACCTCCCGGTGGTAGTCGCTGCGCCAGATCGTGTTGGACAGCACCCCGACACGGATCCCCCTCTCCCGCAACCCTTCCCAGAGCGGCCGCACCTGAGGGTCCGTATAGGTGTGCGGCTCCCAGAAGCGCCGGTAGGCCGCGAGTGCCAGCAGGTGCCGGTCGTGCTCGGGGTCGAGCTCCGCCGCTGCGAGGACGTCGTCAAGCGAGGCACTCGCGTGGTTCTGTTGCCCCTCCGCCCAGGCCTTGCTCTCAACAGAGAGGATCCGATCGGCGAGCGCATGGGCCGCGTCAAGGTCCGCCGATGACACATCCGCGCTCGCGAGATCGACGCCGTGGATCTCGCGAGCGAAGACGCGCCACTGCTCGCCGAGGTCGACCTCGTGCCACGGGGTGAGCGTCCCACCCCAGTCGAAAATGACCGCGTCGACGCCCGGAGCCGCCATCAGCGACCGATCTCGGCGACGATCTCCTCGACTGCTGCGTCCACGGCAACCGTCCGCCGGTCACCCGAGCGCCGGTCCTTGATCTCGATGGTGCCGTCGGCCAGGCCCTTGCCCACGATGACGATGGTCGGCACCCCGATGAGCTCGGCGTCCTTGAACTTCACCCCCGGGCTGGCAGCCTTGCGGTCATCGAGCAGGACCTCCACCCCGGCGGCACCCAAGGTGCGCGTCAGTTCCTCACCGTAACCCAGGACTGCCTCGTCCTTGGAGGCCACGACGATGTGAACGTCGGCAGGGCTGAGGTTGCGCGGCCAGACCAGGCCCGACTCGTCGTGGTTACCCTCGGCGACACAGGCCACGGCGCGGGAGACACCAACGCCGTAGGAGCCCATGGTGACCACGCGCTGCTTCCCGTTCTCATCGAGCACCTTGAGGTCCAGGGCCTGCGCGTACTTACGACCGAGCTGGAAGATGTGACCCATCTCGATGCCGCGGGCGGCCTCAAGGACGCCGTCTCCGTGGGGGCAGGGGTCGCCCGGCTTGACCTCGGCGGCCTCGATCGTCCCATCGGGCGTGAAGTCCCGGCCGGCCACCAGGTCGACAGCGTGCACGCCTGCGGTGTTGCCACCGGCCACCCAGCGGGTGCCCGACACGACCCGCGGGTCGACGAGGAACCGAATGCCGCTCGCGGACTCGGTCCCGAGGACGGTGGGTCCCATGTAGCCCTTGACCAGCGAGGGGTAGGGCGCGAAGTCCTTCTCCTCGAACGCTTCCACGCGGGCGGGCTCGACCTGGGCCCCGAGTCGCTTCTCGTCGACCTCACGGTCGCCGGGGATACCCATGGCCAGCGGCTCCCGGGTGCCATCGGGGTGCACGAGCATGACGATGACGGTCTTGAGGGTGTCGGTGGCGCGCCACTCGCCCTCGTGCGGGGCCGCCCCGGGGTACAGCTCGTTGAGTCGCTCGACCAGGGTCGCGATCGTGGGGCTATCGGGGGTTTGCTCGTCGTGCGCGGCAGGAGCATCGGTGTCGTCGACGGGGTCGGGGACCGGCACCTTGACCGCCTCCACATTGGCGGCATACCCACAGGCCGTGCAACGCACGTAGGTGTCCTCGCCGTTGGCCGCCGTGGCCAGAAACTCCTCGGACTTCGATCCCCCCATCGCCCCTGCCATCGCCTCGACGATGACGTAGTGGAAGCCGAGGCGGTCGAAGATCTTGATGTAGGCGTCCCGGTGCAACTGGTAGCTCTTGTCCAGGCCGGCGTCGTCGAGATCGAAGGAGTAGGAGTCCTTCATGATGAACTCACGCCCGCGCAGGATGCCGGCACGCGGCCGCGCCTCATCGCGGTACTTGGTCTGGATCTGGTAGAGCGTGACCGGCAGGTCCTTGTACGAGGAGTACATGTCCTTGACGGTCTGAGTAAACAGCTCCTCATGGGTCGGGCCGAGGAGGTAGTCACCGTCCTTGCGGTCCTTGAGCCGGAAAATGTTGTCGCCGTACTCGGTCCAGCGGCCGGTCGCCTCGAAGGGCTCCTTGGGCAGCAGCGCGGGGAAGAGCAGTTCCTGGGCGCCGATCGCGTCCATTTCCTCGCGCACGATCGTCTCGACCTTGCGCAACACCTTCAACCCGAGGGGCAGCCACGTGTAGATCCCCGGTGACACCCGACGGATGTAGCCGGCGCGCACGAGGAACTGGTGGCTCGGCACCTCGGCGTCCGCCGGGTTCTCGCGCAGGGTTCGCAGGAACAAGGTCGACATGCGCATAGCCACGGGTACAGGCTCCTGGAATCGTCGGCGGGCGGGCAACCGGTTAAGGATAACGAGCCGGGCGAATGCCGCCCGCCGCCGACTCCGGCACGCCCCGGCTCAGTGCTGAGGTGTCACGAGCTCGCGGTCGGCGTACCGCGCCCGCATGCCCTTGGACTTGAAGCCGATCCGCTCGTACAGGGCTCGTGCCCGCGGATTGTCGATATTGACGGCGAGCCACACGGCCTTGGGGCCCTGTTTGCGCAACGCCGTGACCGACCGGACCACGAGGTGGGCGCCCAGGCCCCGGCCTCGCCAGGCCGGCACGACGCCGACCTGATCGATCCACCCGGTCGAGACCGTGACGAAACCCACCGCCTCACCATCGGCCGTCAGCGCCACCCGGGACTCCGCCGGGAGGAAGTCTTCCTCGTCGAGCGCTCCCACCCACTCCTCGAAAGTGGGATCGGGGAAACCTGGGCGGTCCAGGAAGGACGCCCGATAGGCGGCAAAGAATGCCGTCGCCGTGTCCGGTCCGTAGGCCTCGACCCGCAACGGCGCAGGCAGGGGGATCTGGGGCACGCGCGTGCGACGGTGCCGCATGATGGCCTCGGCAAAGGTCAACGTGAGTCCCGCTCTGGCCATGAGTGCCCCGAGTTCGGGCGACGTGGTCTCGGCGATGACGCGCACAGGTGAGCCCGAAGCCTGCTCGCGAACCCAGAGGATGAGTTGGTCGCCGATGCCCTGACCACGCAGGTCGGGGGCCACCAGCCCGGTCGCCTGCCGACTCGCGTGCTCACCCACCCAGGTCGAGGCGGCCGCCCCGAGTTCTCCGGTGATCTCGCGGCCCCCGAGGGCGGCGCCGGAGAGGAAGAGCCGACGGAGCATTCTCTCGTCGGCCAACTGGGGCAGGCCGCCGTCCTGATCGAGACAGGCCTGCGCAAGGCCGACCAGGTCCGGCAGGTCGTCCTCGGACAACGCAGCCCACCGCAACTCGGTCATGGGGCACCCTCCTCTCGTCGCTCGGGGCACGGCCTGGCGTCCGCGTTCCCCGGTCGGGCGACACTCGCATCCTCCTCGACATCGGCCCACGGGCTGGGACGAATCCTGTGAGAACCCTCGAAAGGCGGCGAAGGGGGACACGAGTCACTTCATTAGTTCGTCGCCTCACCTATCTCTCGGGGACCGGCTAGGGTGTGCGCCATGCCGCCGCCGGAGTCGCGCTCAGTCGAGGCACCCCGCCTGGACCACACGTCCGGTCGGGACGGCCCCGCGCGCCAAGCCAGCCTGCGCGAGCACAACCTCGCCCTGGTCATGGCCACGATCGTGCGCGCCGACGTGCGCGGCCGACCCATCCCCCGATCGCGGATCGCCGCCGAGACCGGCCTGACCAAGGCCACCGTCTCGGAGCTCGCTGACCTTCTCATCAGCGCCCACCTCGTGCAGGAGCTCGACCCTGACGCGCCAGCGCGCGCAGGTCGGCCGGCGACGCCCCTGGCCCCGGCCGCGCGCACCGTCGTCGGCCTCGGCCTGTCTGTCGCCGTCGGGCACCTGTGCGCCACGGTGGTCGACCTCACGGGCATGACACTCACGCAGCGCATCGTCGAGGCCGACCTGCGCCGCTGCGACCCCACCCGCACCCTGCAGCGCCTGGCCAGGCTGGGCGGCGAGACGATCCACGACGTCGCCGGACAGGGTGCGAGCGTGGCGGGGGCCTGCGTCTCGGTCCCCGGCCTGGTCAACCGGCTCACGGGGGCGGTGCGGTACGCCCCCAACCTCGACTGGACCGACGTCGACGTGCCGACCATGATGAGGACTCACGCAGCAATCGCCGATCTGCCTGTGTTCGTGGCCAATGATGCCGACCTCAGCGCCCGAAACGAGATCCGGGAGCGCGTCATCCAGCGCGCGGCCGACTCTGCCGAAGACCAGAGCTTCCTGTATGTCTACGGGGCGATCGGCATCGGGTCGGCGCTTGTGGTCGATGGTCGCGTGTTCCGCGGCCTCCATGGCTTCGCGGGGGAAATCGGACACAGCGTCGTCGAGCCCGCCGGACCCGTATGCAGTTGCGGGGCGACCGGGTGCCTGGAGCTGTATGCCGGGCGCCAAGCCCTGCTCGCCACCGCTGGCCTCGAGCCGACCACCGCCCTGGAGAGTCTGGTCGAGCACCTGGACGTCCAGTCGGTCCGGACGGCACCCGCGCTGTCGGCCGCTGCTCGCGCCCTGGGCCAGATCGCCTCCACCGTCCTCAACGTTGTCGATATTGACGACGTTGTCCTCGGCGGCGACTACCGCCAGCTGTATGACCACCTCGCCTCGGGCGTCGGTGCCGAGCTCCAGGCCCGGGTTCTGGGCAGTCGACTGCACCCCCCGACGGTGCGCCGGGCCCTCGGCGGCCCCTACAGCGACGCCCGCGGCGGCGCCCTGACGATCCTCGATGCCGTCATCAGGGACCCCACCGCCTGGGTCGATCGCGTCCTGGCGCCGGCGTGACGTGTTATCGGATCGTGACCGTAGGGAACACCCCAATGGTTGCGAACCCCTTGGACGATTGAATAAGTTCATCGAGAAAACAATTTAAAGTAACGGAAACGACACGACGGTTGCCGCCTCACCATCCCGGCGGCAAGAATCGCGTCAGTCCAATCCCTCAACGATGAGGACCACCATGAGCACAGATTCATCACAGCTCGGAGTTGCCGGCAGGGGCGGGCAGCACGACAGCTCGGCCACCGGAGCCCCCGGGTCAGTCATCTTGGAGATGCGCAACATCACCAAGGAGTTCCCGGGAGTCAAAGCGCTCTCCAACGTCAACATGACAGTGCGGCGCGGCGAGATCCACGCCATCTGCGGCGAAAACGGCGCCGGCAAGTCCACCCTGATGAAGGTCCTCTCGGGCGTTTACCCCAAGGGCACCTACGACGGTGAGATCGTCTTCGAGGGCCAGTCCGCGGCATTCGGCAACATCCGGGACAGCGAGCACGCTGGGATCGTTATCATCCACCAGGAGCTCGCCCTCATCCCGGAGCTGTCGATCGCCGAGAACATCTTCCTCGGCAACGAGCAGGTCAACGGCATCAGCATCGACTGGGTCCAGACCCGCGCCAAGGCCGCCGAGCTGCTGGCCCGAGTGGGCCTGAGCGAGGACCCGACGGTGCGTGTCAAGGACATCGGCGTCGGCAAGCAGCAACTGGTCGAGATCGCCAAGGCCCTGTCCAAGGACGTCAAGCTGCTCATCCTCGACGAGCCCACCGCAGCCCTGAACGAGACCGACTCCCAGCACCTGCTACAGATCATGGACGGCCTGCGCACCAAGGGCGTGACGTGCATCATGATCAGCCACAAGCTCAATGAGATCGAGCAGATTTCGGACACCATCACCATCATTCGTGATGGGCAGTCCATCGAGAGCCTGCGCGTCAAAGAGGACGGGGTCGACGAGAACCGCATCATCCGCGGCATGGTCGGTCGTGATCTGGAGTCGCGATTCCCCGAGCACACCCCCAACCTCGGCGAGGTGTTCTTCGAGATCAAGGACTGGCGCGTCCAGCATCCCGTGCGGGCCGACCGCCTCGTGTGCAAAGACTCCTCGTTCTTCGTCCGCCGCGGTGAGATCGTCGGCTTCGCCGGCCTCATGGGCGCCGGCCGGACCGAGCTGATGCGCAGCATCTTTGGGCGCTCCTACGGCAACTTCCTCGGCGGCACGCTGACCATGGACGGCACCGAGCTTCAGCTCCGCAGCGTTCAGGCGGCCATCGACGCAGGGATCGGCTACGTGACCGAGGACCGCAAGGTGCTCGGACTCAACCTCCTCGACGACATCAAGACAACCACCGTGTCGGCGAACCTCAAGCGGATCACCGAGGGCATGGTGGTCAACGAGGCACTGGAGTTCCGCTACGCCGACCAGTACCGCCAGGAGTTGCGCACCAAGACGCCCAGCGTCGAAGAAGGCGTGGCCAAGCTCTCCGGTGGCAACCAACAAAAGGTCGTGCTGGCCAAGTGGCTGTTCACCGAGCCTGAGCTGCTGATCCTCGATGAGCCGACCCGTGGCATCGACGTTGGCGCCAAGTTCGAGATCTACGGCATCATCCAGCGGCTGGCCTCTGAGGGTAAGGGCGTCATCGTCGTGTCCTCCGAGTTGCCCGAACTCCTCGGCTTGTCCGACCGCATCTACACGATCTTCGAAGGCGAGATCACCGGGGTTCTGACCAAGGCCGAGGCCGACCAGGAATCCCTCATGCATTTGATGACCAAGAGCACCGGCCGGGCTAACGCTCCGGCAGCGTCCTGACAGCCCCGACCGGAGGATCCACACAGCTATGAATGCGATTCGCAAGATCTTCGGCGGAGACACCCGCCAGCTCGGCATGGTGCTGGCCCTGGTGGCCCTCATCATCTTCTTCCAGTGGCGCACCGGGGGCCTGACCCTGACGCCGGACAACGTCAACAACATCATTCGCGGCAACGCCCACATCCTCGTGCTCGCGATCGGCATGGTGCTGGTCATCATCGCCGGCCACATCGACCTGTCTGTGGGGTCAGTTGCGGCTTTCGTCGGCATCGTCGTGGCCATCGCCATGCGCGACTGGGGCATCCCCTGGTATCTGGCCATCGTTCTCGGCCTCGGCCTCGGCGCCCTGGTCGGGGTCTGGCAGGGCTGGTGGGTCGCCAAGGTCGGCATTCCGGCGTTCATCGTCACCCTCTCCGGCATGCTCCTGTTCCGCGGTGCCAACCAGTTCGTCGGCAAGTCCAACACCGTCCCGGTGCCTCAGGAGTTCCAGATCATCGGTGCGGGCTCGCTGCCCGAGTTCGGCCCCAACACCGGCTACAACAACCTCACCATCCTGCTCGGCATCCTCGGCTGTGTCGCCATCATCTTCGGGGCTCTGCGCGGCCGCGCTCGCCTGGTCAAGATCGGCGCGCAGGTCGAAGAGTCGTGGGTCATGTGGACCCGACTGGCCCTGGTGTGCTTCGTCGTCATGGGCGCGATGATGCTGATCGCCTCCGGCCGCAACGGCTTCCCCATCTCCGGTCTCATCCTGGTTCTGCTCGTGCTGTTCTACGGCTTCCTCTCGAGCAAGACCATCCTGGGTCGCCACGTCTACGCCGTCGGTGGCAACCGGCACGCGGCTGAGCTGTCCGGTGTCAAGGGCACTCGGGTCAACCTGTTCGTCATGGCGAACATGTCGGTCCTGGCAGCCCTGGCGGGCATGATGTTCGTCGCTCGCTCGACGGCCTCGGGCCCGTTCGACGGCGTCGGCTGGGAGCTCGACGCGATTGCGGCCGTCTTCATCGGTGGCGCTGCCGTGACCGGTGGTGTCGGCACGGTGATCGGGTCCATGGTCGGTGGTCTGGTCATGGCTGTCCTCAACAACGGCCTGCAGTTGCTCGGCGTCGGCGCCGACATGACCCAGATGATCAAGGGCCTGGTGCTGCTCATCGCGGTCGCCTTCGACGTCTACAACAAGAGCCAGGGCAAGCCCTCCCTCACGGGGCTGCTCATGCGCGGTCGCAACAACAAGAAGGCCCAGGAATCTACTGGTGCCGAGTCGGCAAACCCGGCCGCGGCCGAAGTCGACCCGGTCAAGGCCGCCATCCGCGAGGAGTGATCCTCACCCACAGTTTCGTCCGCGGCGCCACCACCCGGAGGCACCGTCACCCAACCCCCAAAGTGTCCGCCCATACCCGGGTGGAAGACAGAAAAGAGAACACATGCGTCACATCACCAAGGCTCTGGCGATCACCGCGGTCGCCGGGCTCGCACTCACCGCTTGCGGTCGGGCCGACGACACGTCGACGTCCACGGCGAGCGACGGCACCGCCGCCGCTGCCGGTGGGTTCGCGGCCGACTCCTTGATCGGTGTCGCCATGCCGCAAAAGACCTCGGAGAACTGGGTCCTGGCCGAGCAGCTGTTCAACGACGACCTCAAGGCCGCCGGCTTCCAGGCCGACGTCCAGTTCGCCAACGGTGGCGTTTCGGAGCAGCAGAACCAGATCCAGGCGATGGTCACCAAGGGTGTCAAGGTCCTCGTCGTCGGCGCCATCGACGGCTCGCAGTTGGGCAACCAGCTCCAGGCCGCCAAGGACGCGGGGATCACGGTCATCGCGTACGACCGCCTGATCACCAACACCCCCAACGTCGACTACTACGTCGCCTTCGACAACTTCAAGGTCGGTGTGCTTCAGGGCACCGCGCTCCTCGATGGTCTCAAGGCCAAGAAGCCCAACGGGCCGTACAACATCGAGATCTTCGCTGGATCCCCCGACGACAACAACGCCAAGGTCTTCTACGAGGGCGCGATGAGCGTCCTGCAGCCCAAGATCGATGACGGCACGCTCAAGGTTGTTTCGGGCCAGACCTCCTTCGAGCAGGTCGTGACCCAGGGCTGGAAGGCCGAGAACGCGCAGAACCGCATGGACACCCTGCTCGCCGGGTCCTACACCAGCGCCGAGCTCGATGGTGTGCTCTCCCCCAACGACACCCTGGGCCGTGCGGTCATCACCTCGGTCAAGGCCGCGGGCAAGCCGATCCCGGTGGTCACCGGTCAGGACTCCGAGGTGGAGTCGGTCAAGTCGATCATGGCCGGTGAGCAGTACTCGACCATCTTCAAGGACACCCGCGCCCTGGTGACGGAGACCATCGCCATGGTCGGCCAGCTCCAAAAGGGTGAGGCTGTCACGGTCAACGACGAGACGTCCTACAACAACGGCGTCAAGGTGGTCCCGGCCAACCTGCTCGCCCCGGTCATCGTGACCAAGGACAACGCGGCCGAGGTCTACGCAAGCGACCCGACGCTGGCGGCGCTCACCAAGTGACGCGCTGACGGCATTCGTCATCACGCCAAGGTCCCCATCCGCCACTCGGCGGGTGGGGGCCTTGCGTTTGTCCCCACTTTCCCGCCTGATGCGCGTTGATGCGGGTTCGCAGCAGTTGTTTTCCCCTGCGAACCAGCACGTTGCACGCGGCCTCCAGGGTGAATGCCGGGCCGATAACGATGGATGCCGTGTCGCCCAGCCTGAATGCCGTGTCGCCCAGCCTGAATGCCGTGTCGCCCAGCCTGAATGCCGCCCGCTCGTGAGAGCCCCCGAGAGCACGGCCCGCCTAGAGCAGGACGGTGGTGAACTCGCCGATCTCGCGCATACCGACATGGGCGTACGCCGCGAGGGCCGGGGCGTTGAAGTCGTTGACATAGAGGCTCACCGAGATCACGTCGCTGACGAGGAGCTGCTCGATGACGGCCGCCACATAGGGCACCGCCAGGCCACGACCACGCAAGTGCGGTGCCAGCCACACCCCTTGGAGCTGAGCGGCGCCCAGTGCGTGGCTCCCCACGTCGGCCTTGAACACGACCTCGCCGTGCTCGATCACCACGTAGGTACGGCCCTGGGCGATGAGCCCCGCAATCGTGCCGCGATAGGTGCGCGACGAGCCCACGTAGGGGCGATATCCGATCTCATGGGTGAACATGTGCTCCGCGGCGGGGAGCACGAGGTCGACTTCGTGGGGCCGCGCCAGCCGCACGTTGGGGTGCGGTGGCACGCCGAGCGCGCTCGGCGGCGTCACCGTTTCCAGCAGCGGTTGGCGTGATCGGATGGCTCTGGGGGCTCCCCAGGTCGCAGAAAGGCTGAGCCACAGGTCACTGACCTGGTCACGCGGGCCGAGAATCGACGCCGTCCGACTCCGCCACCGGCGCACGCGCTCGGCGAACAAGGCGCGACTGAGACCCGTGGTCTCGACCGGCACGAGGTTGGCGCCGGTCCACATCAGCCCCTCGAGGCCGCGCTCCCCGAAGTAGCCAAGGACCGCGTCGAGATTGCGTTCGGACTCCACGATGCGTGCGGCCACGAACACGTTGGCTGCGAGGTCGCGAGCGCACAACGCCAAGGCCGCATCCCGATCATCACGGGACAGCGAGCGCACTGCCTGGCGCGTCCGGAGCACGCCGCCCAGCCTAAGGCTCCAGGCTCGACAACCGGGGGCGGTCCAGGTCTCGGTTGTTCAGGACCCAGGTCGCGGCTCGCGCCGGTTGCGCCTGGGCGAGATAGAGCTGCTGGCCACCGACCCATCGGGCATTGACCGTTGAGGTCGGATCGGCCTCCTGGGCTCCGACCTCGCCGAATCGGGCATTGCCTCGGGGCACAGACACTTCAAAGGGCACGTCCACCCAGATGCTCGCATCCCAAAGCCCCAGCAGCTCGGGTCGGTGCAGGAAGATCCCGTCGACGATGAGGACGGCATTCGGGCCGGCGATGTGCGGCATCGACGTCACCTCGCTGTCGGTCTCGGAGTCGAAAACCGCGGTGACGAACCGGTCCCCGTCCCGGAACGGGTCGACGAGTGCACCTCGGAAACGGCGATAGTCGAAGGAGTCCTCGTAGTACGTCCGCGCAGTGACGCCTCGGGCGTAGCGCTCGGCCCGGGGGTGGTGGAAGCCGTCGATGCTGGCTCGGTGGGCTTCCCGGATGGGGGCGAGGAATGCCGTGAGCTCGCGGGCCAGGACCGACTTCCCGGCGCCGTCCACGCCGTCGACGGCGACGATGCGTCGCCCCGTGGGCAGGTCGGCGATCCGCTGCGTCAGGATCGTGAGGACGGCGCGCCGGTCCACGCTGGGTTCGGGTGGGACGAAGGCGTCAAGGGCACCCATCGCGGCATTCTTGGTGTGGGACAGACTCAGCCGACCGAGACCGTGGGGGCGCCCGCGGACTCCTCGTCGATGGGTTCGCCCATTTCCTCGGCGATCCGCATGGCCTCTTCGATGAGGGTCTCGACGATCTGACTCTCGGGGACTGTCTTGATGACCTCACCCTTGACGAAGATCTGGCCCTTGCCGTTGCCGGAGGCGACGCCGAGGTCGGCTTCGCGCGCTTCGCCGGGTCCGTTGACGACACACCCCATGACGGCCACGCGCAGCGGCACGGTCAGACCCTCGAGGCCGGCGGTCACCTGCTCGGCCAGGGTGTAGACGTCGACCTGGGCGCGGCCGCAGGAGGGGCAGGAGACGATCTCGAGTTTGCGGGGCCGCAGGTTGAGGGACTGCAGGATCTGGTTGCCGACCTTGACTTCCTCGACAGGCGGGGCGCTCAGCGAGACTCGGATCGTGTCGCCGATGCCGCGGGACAGCAGGGCACCGAATGCCGTGGCGGACTTGATGGTCCCCTGGAAGGCCGGACCGGCCTCGGTGACACCGAGGTGCAGCGGCCAGTTGCCTCGCTCGGACAGCAACTCGTAGGCGCGGACCATGACCACGGGGTCGTTGTGCTTGACCGAGATCTTGAAGTCGTGGAAGTCGTGCTCCTCAAAAAGGCTCGCCTCCCAGACCGCCGACTCGACCAGCGCCTCGGGCGTGGCCTTGCCGAACTTCTCAAGGATCCGCTTGTCCAGGCTGCCGGCGTTGACCCCGATCCGGATCGAGACACCGGCCTCCTTGGCGCGACGCGCGATCTCGCCGACCTGGTCGTCGAACTGGCGGATGTTGCCCGGGTTGACCCGCACGGCGGCGCAGCCGGCGTCGATCGCGGCATACACATACTTGGGCTGGAAGTGGATGTCGGCGATGACGGGGATGGGCGACTTCCTCGCGATCGCCGGGAGGGCGTCGGCGTCGTCCTGGCTGGGGCAGGCCACCCGGACGATATCGCAGCCGGCGGCCGTGAGCTCGGCGATCTGCTGCAGCGTGGAGTTGATGTCGGTCGTCGGCGTCGTGCACATCGACTGCACGCTGATCGGGGCGTCTCCCCCGACGTCGACCTTGCCGACCTTGATTTTGCGCGTCGGCCGTCGCGGGGACAACACGGGCGGGGGCAGGGCGGGCATTCCGAGGCCGACAGACATGGGATCCATTATCTCCCGGGAGTGGGGTGCCCCGGCCCGCCC
>JAGOME010000065.1 GCA_017993715.1 Phycicoccus sp. | reverse complement strand
GCTTTGGGCCGCCCGGGACGCCCGTTCCTGCGGCCCGGCGACGTCGTCGAGCTCGAGATCGACGGCCTGGGCCAGCAGCGTCAGACCTTCGGGGCGGCATGATGGCCGAGCTCTCCGGCCTGCGCGCCCTCGTGACTGGCGCCGCCTCGGGGATCGGCCTCGCCACGGCCGATGCTCTCATGGCTGCCGGTGCCACCGTCGCTGTCCTCGACCGGGTCTCGCCAATCTTCCGACCGGACGCGCCTACCCATCGCCTCGTCGTCGGTGACGTGACTGACGATGACGAGGTGCGCGCGGCGGTCCAGGCCGCGATCATCGGGCTTGACGGCCTGGACATCCTGGTCAACAACGTGGGAATGAGCGCCATCGGGACGGTGGCCGACAACAGCGACGCCGAATGGTTGCACGTCTTTGACGTCAACCTGTTCGGCACCGTCCGCGTGACGAGGGCTGCCTTGCCCGCCCTCAAGGAGTCCCCTCACGCGGCGATCGTCAATGTCACCTCCATCGCGGCCACGACCGGCATCGAGCAGCGGGCCGTGTACTCGGCGACCAAAGGGGCCCTGCACGCCCTGACGTTAGCGATGGCCGCCGACCACCTCAGCGACGGCATTCGGGTCAATGCCGTGAGTCCCGGCACCGCGGACACACCGTTCGTCCAAGGCATCCTCGCGCGGAGTGCGGATCCAGCAGCGGAACGGGCTGCGCTCAGCGCCCGCCAACCGCATGGCCGCCTTGTCTCCCCGGCGGAGATCGCCCATGCAATCGTCTACCTGGCCTCCCCCTTGGCTGGCTCGACAACCGGCACCGTCCTGGCGGTGGACGCCGGGTTCGAGCGGCTCCGCAGGAGGCCCTCATGAGGCGCTACGGCTCGGTTATCGGCCTGCGCCCAGAGGGCGAGGCTCGGTACCGCGAATTACATGCGGCCGTCTGGCCGGCCGTGCTCGACCGGTTGTCGGCCTCCCACATCCGCAACTACTCGATCTTCGAGCGCGACGGAATGTTGTTCTCGTACTTCGAATATGTGGGTGACGACTTCGATGGGGACATGGCGGCAATTGCCGCTGATCCCGTCACCCAAGAGTGGTGGACCCACACCGACCCGCTCCAGGAGAAGGTCCCCACGGCTGCGCCGGATGAACATTGGGCCCCGATGGAGGAGGTCTTCCATGTCGACTGACCGCATTGACGCCCACCACCATGTCTGGGACCTGACCGTGCGCCCCCAGGAATGGACGACGGGCCTGGCTCCGCTCGATCGCAGCTGGCTCCTGGCAGATCTCGAACCCCTGCTGAACAACTGCGGCATCGACGGCACGGTCCTCGTGGAGACCGTCAACGTCGAGCCGGAAACCGCCGAGTTCCTTGCTCTCGCGCAGGCTCACCCTGCCGTGCGTGGCGTCGTCGGCTGGGTTGACCTGACCGCGCCGGATGTCTCCGACCGGATCGCCGCCCTGCGGGCCGGCCCCGGCGGGGACTATCTCAAGGGACTGCGGCACCAGGTGCAGCTGGAGCCCGACCCGCAGTGGCTCCTTCGCCCCGAGGTGTTGCGCGGCCTGCGGGCCGTCGCCGCGTCCGGGCTCGCCTTCGACCTGCTCGTCAAGCCCCATCAGCTAGCCGCGGCGGTGGCGGCCGTTCGCCAGGTGCCGGAGGGCCGTTACGTCCTGGATCACGCCGGCAAGCCTCCGATCGGCAGTGACGGCATGCGGTCCTGGACCCAGCTCCTTGCCGAGCTCGCCAAGTGCGGACAGGTCGCCTGCAAGCTGTCCGGCCTGGTCACTGAGGCCCCAGCGGGTTGGCAGATCGCCGACCTGCGCGCGGCCGCGGATCATGTGCTCGCCAGCTTCGGCCCAGACCTCGTCATGGCCGGATCGGACTGGCCTGTGTGCCTCCTTGCCGTCGACTATGACGGCGTCTGGGCCCTCAATCGAGCCCTGGTCGCGCAGCTCTCGCCCACAGAACGTGATGCGGCGCTCGGCGGCTGCGCGATCGCGTGGTACCAGCTGTGAGGGAGTCGCTCGCCGACGTGCTGGGAGCGCGGACGAATGCCGCCCGAATCCCGTTCGGGTTCGGCGCGGCGAACCTGGGCAATCTCTATCGGGCCGTGGATGACGAGACTGCTCGGGCCTGCGTCAATACGGCGTGGGCGCGCGGCATTCGATACTTCGACACCGCGCCCCACTACGGACTGGGCCTGTCCGAGCAGCGACTGGGCGCCGCCCTGGCGCAGTTCCCGCGCGACGAGTTCGTCCTGTCCACCAAGGTCGGTCGGCTTCTCGTGCCGAACCCAGCACCGACCGGATCCGACCTTGCCGGAGGGGCGTTCGCGGTGCCCGACGACCTGACCCGGTCCTGGGACTTCTCGGCTGGTGGAGTGCGACGTTCACTCGAGGACAGCTTGACGCGGCTGGGTCTGGACCGGATCGACATCGTCTTGGTCCATGACCCGGACGAGCACGCCGACGAGGCCCTGGCCGGCGCGTTCCCCGAGTTGGTCAGAATGCGTGATGAAGGGCTCGTGCAAGCCATCGGCGTCGGGATGAACCAGTGGCAGCTGCCCTTGCGGTTCGTCCAGGAGTCGGATCTGAACGTCGTCATGCTCGCGGGCCGGTTCACGCTGCTGGACCGCAGCGGGCTCCCGCTGCTGGAGGAGTGCGCCCGTCGCAGGGTGGCCGTCCTGGCTGCGGCCCCGTTCAACTCCGGCGTGCTGGCCAAGGACGACCCGTCGCCGCAGGCCCACTTCAACTACGCCCCCGTCACCCCCTCCGTGCTGGAGGTGGCGCGGCGCCTGGCGCAGGTGGCTCGCAACTTGGACGTCACCCTGCCGCAGGCCGCTCTGCAGTTCCCCTTGCGTCACCAGGCGGTGACGACAGTGGTGTCCGGGATTGGGCAGCCGCGGTACGTCTCCACCTCGCTGGACTGGCTGGGCGCACCGGTGCCCGACGAGTTCTGGTCCGCGGCCGACGCCATCGTGCAGGCCGCCGGCCCCCTGACCCCCGGATTCGCCTAGGACCGGGAGGAGCCGGGCGGCACCCTCTGCTCCCCCTTCTGCGGGGTGCCGCCCGTGCTCGCGCCCTCGCGCTGCGAGCGCTGCTCAGCCCAGGCCGAGAACGTCGCCGAGGTCGTTGTCACCGACCGCGAGGTCGACCTCGATGAGCCGCCCGTCGACCCGGAAGCGCACCCGCTGCTCGCGGTCGCACTCCACCGTGACCGACGCGACCCGTCCCGTGCTCCAGGACATCGCGAGTCGGCCGCCACCACGCAGCCGCACGCCGCGCACCGTCCCCGTGGCGAGCTCATCCGGGCAGGCGGGCAGGAGCTCGATGACGCCCGCGTGATCCTGGAGGAACAACTCCAGGAGCACCGAGACGTAGCCAAAGTTGGCCTCGATCATGAACGGTGGGCAGCACATCAGCAGGTTCGGGTAGGTTCCCCCGCCGTCATTACCGATGTCCGTGATGGCGCTGTCGACCGGGGTGAGCAGTTGATGCAGCAGGCCGTAGGCCCGGTCGGGCTGGTGCAGGCGCGCACGACACCGCGCCTTCCACGCCAAGGACCACCCGGTGCCCGAGTCACCGCGGGCATCGAGTGCCCGCGCGGCTGCCTGCGCGAGCTCTGGAGTGGCCTCGACGTGGATCCGACGCCCTGGGCAGAGATCGAAGAGGTGCGAGATGTGCCGGTGGGGGTGCTCACCCTCTGGATAGTCGTCGTCATACTCCACCAGGCGTCCATCAGCGGCGATCTGTGGCTCGGGGAGCCGTGGCATGGCACGGTCGATGCGGTCGAGGATGCCGAGTTCATGGGCACCCAGCGGGCGCTCGGCCGGCAGGGTGAGCGCGGCGGCATTCAGGCAGGCCGTGAACAGCGCCCGGGTCAAGGCGATGTCCATCGTCGAGCTCTTGGCGACCGCAATCCGCTCCCCGCGGAACACGTAGGTGTTCTCGGGCGAGGTCGAGGGATAGGTGGCCAGCCAGCGGGCGTCGTCCGGGTCGTCGATGAGCCAGTCCAGCAGGAACTCGGCCGCCCCAAGCGCCAACGGGATGACGGCGGCCGCGGCCTGGGGATCCGTGCTGTACTCAAGGTGATCCAGCAGATCGAGCGCCAGCCAGGCGCCGCCGAACGGCCACAAGGCCCACTGGGCGCTGTTGGGAATCGGGCCCTGGGGAAGGTACCCCACAGGGGTGGCTTGCAGGTGGCCATCGGCCTGATGATGAGCCACCCAACCGCCCAGGCCGTACTGCTCACGGGCCGTGCGTCGCCCGTGGACGGACAGCGCCTCGACGAAGTCCCGCAGCGGCTGGGCACATTCGGGCAGCCCCACGCTCTGGGCCGGCCAGTAGTTCATCTGCAGATTGATGTTGAGGGTGTAGTTGTCCCACCACGGTGGCGTGACGCTCTCGTTCCAGACGCCCTGCAGATGGGCCGGCATTGACCCCGGCCGGCTCGACGCGAGCAGCAAGTAGCGCCCGAGATCAAATTGCAAGGCCATCAGGTCCGGGTCCGGGCGGCCGGCATGGTGCGCGCGTAGCCGCGCACCGGTATCGACAGGGACGGCATGGTCGGTCGGCAGGGTGAGCTGGACCCGGTCGAAGAACTCGCGGTGTCGCTCCACATGGCGTTCCCGCAGAACCGCATACGGATGCTGGGCCGCGGCATCGAGGTCAGCCCCTGCCAGCTGCACGTGGTCCGGACCCCGATGGTTGGTGGCGATGGCCACGAGGAGGGTCAGGCGGGTGGCGTCCCGCACCATCAGGCTGTCGTCCACGGCCTGCACGCGACCGTCCGTATCGGCAATCCGCAGTCGGACCGCATAACCCGGTGGACGAGCGTCGTCGTACGTGACCGTATTCTCCGGGGTCGTCAGATCATCGACCTCGGACCAGCGCACGTGGATCGGGATGTCGCCGCGCAGGACCAGATCGCCGTCGATCACCGCGACCGAATGCCGCAGCGGCGCGTCCAGGCGCACCCGGACAGTCGGGAGATGGCCTTGCGTGACGGCATAGCGCGCCACGATGACCTCATCGTCGGCGCTGACGAAATGCTCACCGTGGGTGGCGATGCCGTTGTCGGCGATCACCACCCCAGCGATCGCCGAACCGAGGTCGAGCTCGCGCTCATAACTGCGTGGCGCCGGCTCGCGCTGCCAGTCCAGCACGACCGACCCCGCCGGCAGGAAGGGCTCGTTGTAGGCCGTCGTGAACTCGGACTCGAGAAGTCGTTGTGCCGCACCGCGCTCCCCCGCACGGAAGAGCTCGCGAGCCTGGGCGAGGACCGCCGGGCCCTGGGCGACCGGATCAGGCGGCGCGATCCCCGCCCACAGTCGATCATCGTTGAGGCTGATGCGATCGTGCGCGACGCCGCCATAGATCATCGCCCCCAACCGACCGTTCCCGATGGGCAGCGCCTCGTTGATGTTGGCGGCCGGCGCGGCATACGTCAGCCGTCGACGAGGGGGGGCAGGCGTCGGGGACACGCCGATTCTCCTTACGCGAAGGGTGACCCGGGCAGGAGAGAACACCCTGAACAAACGATTTCTCTGGAGCCTAGCGGGTTGAAGGAGTCTGGTCGAGAGTGCACCGCTGCACTTCTACCCCCTGACGTGCCGCCCCGCCGGACGATCACGGCGGGGCGGGCACGGCAGACGCCTACTCAGCAGCGATATTGCGCCAGGTCGTGTGCTCGGGGAGCTCCTCGACCAGATACTCAACGAGGCTGAAGGACGTGGACAGCACGCACCGGACCTGCTGACGCAGGAAGTCGTCCGAGGCGCCGGTCTCCAGGTCCAGCGCGAGCTCGCCGAAGACCAGGCACTCGGACTCGGTGCGCGAGACCGAGGCCTTGGGCCAGATCTTCTGGGAGTTCCAGGCGTTGAGGACGACCGCCACGCGATCGGCTTCACCCAGCGGGGGCCGCACGTCCCAGAGGGCCTGGATGAACATGATCTCGCCCTGGTCCCCACGGGCCATGAACCAGACTCGAATGCCGTCCCAGTCGGCCACGTAGTCGCCGTCCCCGTCGGTACCGAAGTTGATGTCCATGCTCTGCAGAATGGCCGGCCACCGGTCCTTGGCGAAGGGCGGGCTCCCGGCGGGAGCAGGGGCGACCTTGTCGAACAGTCCCATGCGTGTCTCCTATGTGGTGGTTGGGTCAGTGGTAGGGCGCAGCCGCCGCGCTTGCTCGGCGATGAGCTGCGGGGTTCGGGGATCGGCGAGCAATTCGGCGAGCACGGCCTGGCGCTCCTCGAGCGCCAGCGCATCGCCTCGCCCGCCCAGAGCCAACGCCAGCGTCAGCGCCTCTTCGCCGTAGCCCTCGCCACTCGGGCCTCCCCGCGCGAGCTGCCACGCCTCGCGGGAGAGGGGCACGGCATCGGCACACCGATCACGACGCACAAGCCAGCGCGCATACGACTCTAAGACCCCGAGCCTGGCGGTCGACGCCGCCTGCGGATCATGAGCGTCAAGAGCACACTCCAGGGCCGCCTCATAGGCAGCCTCGACCTCCCTATCGGCGACCAGGTCCGCCCCCGCGCGCGCCGCCGCATCGGCCATGAGGTGCAGGGCGCCGAGCCGCAAAGCCCAGGAGTCGTCCAGTTGGCCAGCGGACTGGGCGACCGCCTCCGCGATCTGCCCTGCCTGCATGACGTTGCCCAGACGCAGCTCCTCGGCAGCCGCCTTGAGCGCACTCTCGGCGGCCTGCAGCGGGTCCGACGCCGCCTCGAAAGCCTGAGTCGACGCCGTGAAGTGCGTGATGGCCAGTCGGCGCTCGGCGATGCCGGAGGCGGCTTCCCCGAGATGACGATAGGCCAGACCGAGGAGGCCGTGGTTCGGCGATGGTGTCATCTCGAGCAGGGTCACGGCCCGCTCGATGGGGGAGATCGCCTGACTGCCCAGCCCCACCTCTGTCAGCGCGTGGGCCACCCGCAACAGGGACGTTGCCGCGACCTCCGGAGCAAGCGCGCCCGCCAACTGCTCGAGGAAGCCAGCGATCGCGACCACTTCGGTGGGCCGGTCATTGCGCGCGGCTGCCAGGGCGAGCGAGGTCACCACCGAGGCCCGATGGGCCGCATCGCCCCATCGCGTCACGGCGACGTAGGCCGCGAGGGTGGCGTTCATGGCGCCCTCAGCGTCGCCGAGCATCCCCAGGGCAATTCCTCGACTGTGCTCGGTCCGGACCTGCTCGCAGTCGAGCACCTCACCCGGGAACTGAGCCAGTGCGCGCAGGATGGCCTGCGGGTCAGCGTCGGGCCCCTGAGCCAGGTACAGCCGAGCCCCTGCCACCTTGCTGCTCCAGGCACTGTCCGCGAGGCGCGGGACCAGAGGACCGGTCGCGCCGAGCAGGTCCAGCGCGCCTGGCGCCTCGGCAGGCGTGGCGTAGGCCTCGATGACGAAGGTCAGGGCGACGCCGACGGTGGCCTCATCCACCCCGGAGCGCAGGAGGCCGGAGATGGCCGCATGCACGGCCGGGTACTCACCGTGGGGGACCTCGCAGTAGGCCCAGGCGCCCAGCGTGCCGATGGCGTCCGCGAGGTCGCAAAGGCCCGCGTGGCCCAGCGCCGCCATCGATTCGTCGAAGAGGGCCCGGGCGTCCGCGCTCGGGTCAACCCTGTTGACCGCCACGGCCAGGCGGTGCAAGAGGATGGCGCGATCCAGCGGGCCATCGATCCGATCGAGCCACCGGCGTCCGAGAGCGATCGCGTCTGCCTCACGGCCCAGCTGCGCCAAGTTGGTCACAGCTCCCACGGCCTGGTGACCGTCAGCAGGCTCTGCAATGACGGCGTCCTGAACCCGGAACAGGGGCGGGGCCACGGCAAACTCCGCCGTGAAAGCCGCGTCAGGGTCGACCGGCAGGCGCAGGTGCAGCCCTGGGTAGCGGCGATCATCGAGCATCGCGGTGAGCCGATGAGCGTGCGCGCTCGTGCCATTGCGGGCATCGAATCGCGCGGCGATGGTCCAGGCTGCGTGCTCTGCCGCTCGCCCTAGGCTGTCGACGGTGTGACCGGCCGGGGCTCGCCCCAGGTAGCGCTGCAGTCCGGGCTCGTCGGCCTCCGGGATCGCTGCGTCACCGACGCCGCCGGTCGTCTGTGCTGACGTGGCGAGCACCGCTCGGACAGCAACCGCGGTCGCCGCCAGGATGAGCTCATGGGTCCCCTCATCCAGCGGCGCCGCGACGATCCGATGCAAGGTGCGCCGGGCAATCGTCAACGCGCGGCCGGCCTGGCCGCTGCGAGCAAGGAAGACCACGAGGCGGGCGACCGCATCGGTGCTTTCTCCGAGCGCTCCCTCGCTGTGCACGATGTGTTCGACGGCGGCGGCCAGTCGATGCGATTCGGGCTGTGCGGCCAGCACGTCCAGCAACTGCGAGTAGGCCACAGCCGGTTCCTCGGCGCAGTCGTAGCCGGCATCCTCGATCTCTCCCAGCAGCCGCAGCGCCCGCGGCTCGTCGCCGAGCGCCAACGCGGCGCCGATGAGCTCTGATCGCGAGCAGGCAGCGCAATCGGAATGTTCGTCGTCGGGCAGCATGTCCACCCGCTGCGCCCACTCGCCGATGGCTGCCACGTCAGCCCGCTCGACCGCCCAGGTCAGCCGACGTTGAGCCACACACTTGTCGGGCAGCCCGGCGCGGCTGAACCCGGCTTCCAGGTCCCGCAACGACTCCTCGACGACCTCAGCGGAGAAGGCCGGGGAGGTCATCAGCACGTTGGGGATCCACTTCCATATCCAGTACAGGTCGCTGTACTGGTAACCGTTTCCCGGACGACCCATGTGCGCGGGGTTTGCGGGGAAGCGCACGGGATCGCTGGTGTGCTGTTGCTCGCAGACTGCGAAGGTCGCCAGGAGGAGTTCGTGGTCATCGATGAGGTGGGCGTTGATCGCCAATCGCATCCGGACGGCATACGCATATTGCTCCTCCCCCGCTGCCTCGGCGAGGGCGAGCGCCTCGGTGAGGAGCGCGCCGTTCTCGGCGCCCCACGCGGCTCCATCAGAGGCACGGATGAGCGTGCTGAGGCGGTCGACGGTGTCGGTCATGAGTGTGTTCCCTCGGTCATGGCCAGGATCATCAGATCGGTCAGGGTGGCCGTCAGTGCATCGCTTTCCAGGGCCGACAGCGGCCGTCCGGTCGCGAGCGTCGACTGGAGGTGGAGCAGGCGGAGGTTGCGACCCAACAGCAGGGGGTCCTCGATATCGGCCAAGCGGCGGACCAGCGGGTTGCCCCAATTGAGCAAGAGGGTGCGCCCGGTCGCTGCCTCTCGATCGTGGGCCACCGATTCCAGGGTCTGCAGCACCCGGGACCACCGAGAAGTACCCGCCTCCTGGGCTCGTTCCCGCTCGGTCCGTCGGATGAGGTGGGGGTCGGTGAGCAGGTAGGCCGGCACGTCGCCACTCTGCGCGACCCGCACGGTCGCCCGACAGTCCCACTGGGCCAGAACCCCATCAGCCCGCGCCTCAAAGGCCATAGCCGCCGCCCGATCACCGGACCAGACCGGTTCCAGGCGGTCGAGGACATCGGTGACCGAGACTTCGCGCACGGTGACGCCCGCAATGAGCGACGGGAGTCGCCGCAGCACTTCGGCATCCCACGTGTAGGTCGCGTTGACGACGACCTGTCGACCTGAGCTGAGGGCGTTGACCTGACGGAACTGATCGGTCGTGGGGACGTAGAGGATCTCCGACGACGCCGCGACGAGCTCGGCGACTGAGGTTATACCCCGAGAGGTTTCCATGGGGAGCAGCCGGACGATGAGCGGCGCAATCTCGTCGTCGTGCACGGCCAAGGCCTTGAGCCCCAGATAGTGCGTGGCCACAAAGGCCTCCAGCCGGAGCGGGTCCTGCGTTGCCAGTTGGGCGATCCAGCGACGCAGCGCCATCCCGATCGCCTCACGCGTGCTGGTCAGGGCCTCGTCCTCGATGAGTGCCTCACGGGAGGCCGTGGGGTTCACACCGGTGGAGTCCACGATGATCCGGGCAAAGAAGGCCCATTCCGGCGCGATCTGCCGGGAGCGATCCGTGACAAGCATCCGTCGGCAGTACACGGTATGGCTGCCCACGCTCTGTGGCGGGACCGGGTGCGGGAGCACGAAGGCCACTCCACGCGTCCCAGTCAGAGGAATGTCGATCGGGATGGCATCGAAGGGTCGGACCCCGAGGATCTCGGTGCCGATGTCGATCAACGTGGCCGGGTCGGCAGACAGAAAGGCTGGATCCTGGGTGATCGTCGTCAGGCCCTGGACGTCGGCAATGTGGATAGGCACAGGCAGATACGCCGCGTACTGCGTGGCCAGCTCGTGGACGGCCCGTGGCCCCACGAGGTTGGCGTCATCGGCGCGCGTGATCAAGGTGATCTGCGTCCCGATCGGCAGGTCGTCGGTGAGCTCTCGCAGGACGTAGGTCCCGTCACTGCGCCCGATCCATTCCACCGCGGGTCCGCCGCGCGCCGATCGGGTCTGCAGGACGATCTCATCGCTGACCATGAGGGCGCTGAGCAGGCCGATCCCGAAGCGGCCGAGCATCCCCGTGGCCGGAAGCCCGAGCGCATCCCGTTTGAGGGAGCCGCCAACGGTGGCCAGGGCATCGGCGACCTCGTGGGCCGTCAAGCCGATGCCGTCGTCGCGAATCCGCAGCTGCGGGCCCGCGACCCCCGCAGGCGTGATGACCATGCCGGCGGTATGCCAGGACGGGTCGAGCAGGCTGCGCGCCGTGATGGCATCGGCGGCATTCTGAATCAGCTCACGCAGATAAACGCGGGGCGAACTGTAGATCGCCGTCGACAGCAGATCCACGACACCGCGCAGATCCACCTTGAAGCGCTCCGGCTCCATGTGACCCCTTCTGCCGTGCTTGCGCGCTCCCTCTGCCCGCAAGCTCCCGCCGAAGAGGCTACGGGATGGCCATGTCCCGGCCGCACCCTGTGGCCACGGCGACGCTGCCCGCCTACCCCTGGTCCGACGCTGCGGCGAGAGTCCGCACCGCCCGACGCATCATGGCGCGCGTCACGGGGCGGTGCAGCAGGGACACGGGCAGCCAATACACCCGCCCCCTCCAGCCGTGCAATCGAACGGCTGTGGCGACCGCGAGGATGCTGTCCTTCTCCCCGACACTGCACCAGAAGGTCAAATGTCGTTCGCGCGTCAGGAGCAGCGCCTCATCCTCTCGGATCTCTCGGATGCGGAAGGGATTGTCGACCGTCCGAGGCACCCCGATAAGCGGCACCACGAGCTGTCGAAGGCCCATGAGCGCGCGGACAACGATGGGGGCTCGGCGCACATCGAAGACCGCGTGCACCCACTGGGCCGGCGTGACCGAGATCCCATCCGGGACCGGGATCCGCTGCACGTCAGCGACATCGAGACGTCCCTCGCGGCGCAATACCCCACCGGGTGAGTCATCGTCAGGCGTAGCCAGAGCCACCCGAAAGGCCAGATAGCGCTCCAACTCCGTACGCCCGCGTATGGTCATGGTCCGTACGGTACCGTATGGGAATGCCGCGCGCACGCCTCTCTCGAGACGACTGGATCGACGCCGGCCTGACAGCACTCCTAGAGTCGGGGCCCGCGGGCGTGACGATCGAGGGCATCGCCGTCCGCCTCGGGGCGACCAAAGGTTCGGGCTATTGGCACTTCGAATCACGCGACGCCCTCCTCACCGCGGTGGTCCAGCAATGGCGCCGCGCACACACCGACGCCATCAGGGAGTACGTCGCGCGCCAGCCCGACCCCGAGGCCAGGTTGCAGCGGCTCTTCCGGCTGATCTTCGATCGCCCGACGACGACGAACGAGGCTCGTGTGCTGCTAGCCGACGATCCCGCGCTGCGCGCGATCGTCGCGGAGATTGCCGAGGAGCGGATCGCCTACGTCGCCACGCTCGTGGCACAGTGCGGCATTCCTCGGGCACTGGCGAGACGACGCGCCGAGACTGCGTATTGCGCGGTCGTCGGACACGAGGCCCTGCTCGCGGCCACCCCGGGCGCCCTGCACCGAGGGAGCCGAGACAATCGGCTCCGCGCCCGGAGCATTGTTGCGGCGCTTCTCGCTCCGATCACCCCCGCCTGATCACGCGAACCGCTCGGCGCCGCTGGCGACACTCGATGCGCTCGTCACGCCTCGAACACCGCCGCCGCCATCACCCCCGGCAGGTCCGCGAGCGTGACGGCCGCCAAGGCCTTGCCGTTGGTTTGCGCGGCCAAGCCTTCGAGCACGGGAAAGGAGTCGTCAGGGCTGAGCGCAACGATGATGAGCTGGACGGGCCTGTCCGGGTCATACAGCTCGCCGAGCGTGGCCGAGACCTCCTCGACGCTCACCGTGCTCGTCGAGTCCTCGTTGATCCCGTCCGTCATCACCATGACGCGATTGACATAGCCCTCGCGGTAGTTCGAGGTTGCGTCGCGGTAGCCCTCTTGGATCGCCTGGTACAGCGGCGTGCCCCCAGAAGGTTCCATGTTGGTGACGGCGGCGATGCCCGCGAGGGCATGAGTCCCCTGCGCAGTCGTCTCGAGGTTCTCGCCCAGCGGGACCACCATCTCTAGTTCTGGGGCGTGCGTGGACGGGTTGCTGCTGAAGGTCATGACGCCAGATCGGGCTCTCGGAGAGGCCAATTGCCAGGCCGCAAGGGCATATTGGCGCAGGAGCTCAAGCTTGGGAGGCGGCCCGCCGGGCATGGCTTCGGACATCGACCAGCTGGTGTCGAGGACGGCGAGGGTCGAGATCCGTGTCGTCATTGATCCCCACATGGCCTGCGTGACTGCGAGCTGCTCGGCGGTCATGGCCGCGGGCAGAACCGCGGGGTCGGGGGCCTTGAAGCCAGCCGCCGCCAGGGCCGCCTGCCCCTGCGGGCTGACCAACCACGAACGCCACGACGCGACCTCTGGCGTGTCACCGGTGAGAACCAGCCCGGCCGGAATGCCGCCCTCCCCCACTGACACGGTCGCCAGACCCTCGGCCCGCGCCTGGCGTGCCGTCATGGCCGTGACCACGCTCGATCCTTCGGGTGCCAGGTCTTCATGGGCGACGATGCCGTGTTCCAGCTTGATCACCGCCAGATCTCCAGCGCCAGGGTTGGCGTAGTTGATCGGGGTGGTCAACGGACCGCCGTACGCCAGCATGGCCAGACCGGCCACAGCGCGGGCCGCGACGGACGATGCCGCCGGGTCGCCGATCGCGATGGACACACTCGGAAACGTGCCAGGCACAGCCGTAGCGAGGTCCCCAACGATCGCGGCCCGGAGTTGATCCGTCGTCAACGCCCCAGTCCAGCCCAGGGCGGCGAAGGTCTGCGACGGTGCCGCGAGGACGATCTCGTCGGCCGCGAGCCAGGTGGTGGGCCCGGCCGACGACCCGTCGGGGGCCAGAGCTGACCATCCGACGGTGGCCTGGTCGGCCTGGGCGGTCGCGTCATTCGGGGTCGAACTCGCGACCTGGATCGCCAAGACCGAGCAATCTGCCTCCTGGGCCAGGGCGTACTCACGGGCTAAGGCGGTCAGCGCCTGGACGTCGACATCGACCACCGACACTGGGATCACCGTGGGGCATGCCGACACGGCGGTCGCGTCCGCCCCGGCCTCGAAGACCCCGGCAGCCTCCCAGGCCGGCCGCAACAGCGTCCACCCGCCCGCGGCGACCAGCGCGACGCCCGCCACGATCGCGATCATGCGGGGCAGGAGCGACCGGCTCTCAGGCCGATGTCGACCCTGCGCCAACTCGGACCGGCGACGTCCCTGATCCCCCGGTGACAGGCCTTGGCCTTGACTCATTGCAGCACCCCACGGGTCCTGACAGGACCCATCTCGACACACGGACGGGCCAGACCTGCCCCCGGCACCACCTGGTCTGACTTGGTCCCCCGCTGCCCAACGGCTCCAACGTAACGGACCGCCGATCCGCCACGCGGGCTTCGTAGCCGTCGCGCACGAACCCGAGTGGAGTTCATCCAGTCTGGGTGATCGACTCGTCAAACCTTGGGGAGGCGGCCTCACCTCCGTGAGGACTTATGCATTTATGCAGACTTATGTATAGAATTGCAGGCGTGTCCAAGGTCCTGACTTCCCTGCCCGTCGGCGAGCGCGTCGGCATTGCCTTCTCCGGAGGCCTCGACACCTCCGTAGCCGTCGCGTGGATGCGCGAGAAGGGGGCGATCCCCTGCACCTACACCGCCGATCTCGGGCAGTACGACGAGCCCGAGATCGATACGGTCCCGGGGCGCGCCGGACAGTACGGCGCGCAGGTGAGTCGCCTCGTGGATTGCAAGAGCGCCCTGGTCGAGGAGGGCCTGTCCGCCCTTGCGTGCGGCGCTTTCCACATCCGCAGCGGCGGCAAGGCGTACTTCAACACCACCCCCCTCGGCCGGGTCGTCACCGGCACGCTCCTCGTGCGCGCGATGCAGGCGGACGATGTCTCGATCTGGGGTGACGGCAGCACCTTCAAGGGCAACGACATTGAGCGCTTCTACCGCTATGGCCTCATGGCCAACCCGCACCTGCGCATCTACAAGCCCTGGCTCGACGCGGCATTCGTTGACGAGCTCGGCGGGCGCCATGAGATGAGCGCCTTCCTCACCGAACGGCAGCTGCCCTACCGGCAGAGCCAGGAGAAGGCCTACTCGACGGACGCAAACATCTGGGGCGCGACACACGAGGCCAAGACCCTGGAGCACCTCGACGAGTCCATGGAGATCGTTGAGCCCATTATGGGCGTGGCGTTCTGGGACGAGAGTGTGGCGATCCCGACCGAGGACGTGACGCTGACCTTCGTCCAGGGACGGCCGGTCGCCATCAACGGGGCCCATCTGGATCCGGTCGCCCTGGTCCACGAGGCCAACCGGATCGGTGGGCGCCACGGCCTGGGCATGTCCGACCAGATCGAGAACCGGATCATCGAGGCCAAGTCCCGGGGGATCTACGAAGCGCCCGGGATGGCCTTGCTGCACATTGGCTATGAGCGGCTCATCAACGCCGTCCACAACGAGGACACTCTGGCCAACTATCACGCCGAGGGCCGTCGCCTCGGCCGCTTGATGTATGAGGGCCGGTGGCTCGACCCACAGTCCCTCATGCTGCGGGAGTCGCTGCAGCGCTGGGTCGCCTCGGCCATCACCGGGCAGGTGACGCTGCGACTGCGACGGGGTGACGACTACTCGATCATCGACACCCGCGGCGACAACTTCTCGTACCACCCAGAGAAGCTGTCGATGGAGCGCGTCGAGGACGCGGCCTTCGGCCCGGTGGATCGCATCGGTCAGTTGACCATGCGCAACCTGGACATCGCCGACTCCCGCGCCAAGCTTGAGTTGTATGCCGCGCAGGGCCAGCTCGGCGTCAGTCACACCGCCTTGGTCGGGGAACTCACGCCCGGTGGCGCCGAGGCGATCGCCGCGAACCCCGCGGTCGACCCGACCGCCGAGGACGTCCTCGACAGCGCCGCCCTCGAGTTCGGCACCGACTGACCCACCTTTCCCGCCTGAAGCGCTTTGGTGGGGGTTCGCAGGGGTTGTTTTCCCCTGCGAACCCCCACCTTCTGCGAACCCCCGCCTTCTGCGCGGCCCCACCCGGGCGCGTGCGTGTCGCGAGGGCCCCTCATCGTGACGGTGCGCCAGCCAGCGAACACAGGCGCGCCCAAGCCCGCATCTCGGCCACGCAACGAAGGCCACTCTGGCCACAGTCGCCAGCGTCCTGGCCACGCTCGCTTCGACCGACATCGCACCTTCGGCACGCCGAACGGCCCGGCGCTGACCGGATCGCCCCGGCAAGGCGTGAGCAACCGCCTTGTCTGGCAGTGACAAGGCGGTCGCGGCGCCGTCCTAGACTTCACTGATGGCTGCCGACCCGAGTGCGTCCTCGGCCCCCGGACCGGCCCGGCCCTCCGCCGCCACCTGTACGCGGGTGGCGCAGGCATCCGGCGCCCTCGGCCAGGCCGCCGTCCGGCAGATGGACCAGGACCTGGCCTGGTATCGGGCGTTGAGCGCCCAGAACCGCTCCTGGATCGGTCTGGTTGCTCAGTCCGGCATCGCGAGTTTCGTCGACTGGTTCATCAGCGACCAGACCCGACCCCGGGTGACCGCCGATGTCTTCGGCACCGCCCCCCGAGAGCTCGCCAGATCGATCTCCTTGGCCCAGACCCTGGACCTGCTGCGCATCACCATCGGCGTCGTCGAGCGCGAGATCGGCGACTTGGCGGCCCCTGGCGAGGCGGACCTCGCCCGCGAAGCGGTCCTGCGGTACTCGCGTGAGGTCGCCTTCGCGGCGGCCGAGGTGTATGCCGAGGCGGCCGAGGCGCGCGGCGCCTGGGACGCCCGCCTCGAGTCACTCGTCGTCGATGCCGTGTTGCGCGGAGAGGCCGACGACAACCTCGAGTCGAGGGCTGCGGCCCTGGGCTGGGGTTCGGTGACCAGGGTCGCCGTCCTCGTTGCCCCGCCACCGATTCGGCTCGACCAGCCCTTGGCACCCCTCCTGCACGAGCGGGCACAAGCCACGAACCTGCACCTGCTCACGTCCCTGACCGCCGGCCGACTGATCGGCATTC